>NZ_JBQFXS010000015.1:0-88447 GCF_056541025.1 Ruegeria sp. AK4 | reverse complement strand
TCATCCAACCAATATAGATCGCTCATATCACCGCTCGATTTTCGACCGGTGAATCACGCCGACATACAGAAATCAATGGGTCCTGACCCTAGGGAATCCCAAGGGCTTTCAGTCTGATATGAAGGGGCCAGTTTTCACTGGCGATCATTGCTGATGCAATCGAAACGGACATTGGGGCTGCCGCAACGAATTCTCGCTTATCCCATCAAAGGCACAAACAAACATTTAAGTTCCGTATCCCGATCCGCGATCCGGGCGTTTGTTTCTTTCATGAAGGGACGGGCGCGGCTTTGGATGCAGGCGTAGAACAGCCCGTCGCGAGAGGGTTGGATGCGGGGATCGGAATGCGGTATCACACCTGTCACGCCATCGACAATATAGCCGCCGCGCACCTCGACGACCGATGACGGCGTCACCGACTGGCAATCGGTGTGTGGGCAGCAGCTAGGCGGGATCCAGTCCTGTGCCGCAGTTTCGGCCGCAAAGGACAAACCGCTTAGCAGGGCCAAATTGATGGCGTGCACCGGGCGTTTCCACAAAAACTTGCGAAGAAATGAATTCGATTTAAAATTGGGTTTTGAATACAGCATTTGCTTTCGCTCACTCGTTTCATCGGGAGGCATGGTGCAAGTGTCGGAAACCACAGCGGAAAAGTCCGGAAATTCCGGAGAAAAAAACCTGAAATCTGGCGATTCTGTCGGGCTGTTTGGTCTGCAATTCGACATCGCCACTCATAGTTTGCAACAACCGGATGGCACGCCCGTGCCGTTGCGTGCGCAGTCGGCGGACGTTCTTGCATTGCTTGTCGAAGCTGACGGGCAGATTGTTCCCAGAGAGAAAATAGTTTCGCGCATCTGGCCCGATACCTATGTGACCGAAGACAGCCTGGTGAAATGCATCGCCGACATCCGCAAGGCGTTGGGCGATACGGACCGGTCCAGAGTTCAGACGGTGCCGAAAGTCGGGTACCGGCTGAACCTTGCCGGGGATGCGCGCGCGCGGTCCCGGCTGCGTCGCATGGGGTCGCTGCCGGTTGTGGCCGCGATCCTTGCCGTGATCGCACTGTTCTACGTTGCAGTTTGGCCGCTCAAGACGCCAAAGGCGCTGGCGGATCAACCACGGATAGCGGTGCTGGCCTTTGACGATTTCTCTACCGGCGACGACAAGGGCTACCTTTCGGATGCAATCGCAGAGGGGTTGATCACCGAACTGGCCCGCTTCCCGACGATTGGTGTCATCGCGCGCACGTCTTCATTTTCCTATCGCGACAACGAGGCTGACATAGAAACCATCCGCGAGGAGTTGCGGGTGCACTACGTGCTGGAAGGCAGCCAGCAAAAGGCTGGGGATGGTTTGAAAATCACGGCGCAGTTGATCGACACGCGCACTGGCGCCCATATCTGGGCCGAAACGTATAACCGGCAGATCGGCGATCTGTTCACCGTGCAGGAAGAAATCGTGCGCGGCGTCATTGCGAATATCGTTGGAATTGTCGAGTTTCGCCCTCTGCCCGAAAGCGATCTGAATCAGGTCACCGCCCTGAAGTACTTTCTCGAGTCTGTCGGCAGCCCCGACAGCCGCGAACAGATGGACCGCCGCTTTGCACTGGGCGACATGGCGCTTTCCGTCGATCCCGATTCCGAATGGGGATATCTGATCCATGGCTGGACGCATCGCCATATGGCGGTGTTCTTTTCCACACCCGAAGAAAAAGCGTTCCACCTGGAAAAATCCAATGCGTTTGCCAATAAAGCCATCGAGATCGCGCCTACAAACTACTTCGGCTACTGGATGCGGGCCCGGGTTCAGACCGAACGCGGCGACCATGAGAGCGCGATGGAAACCTATCGCCACGCCATTTCGCTGAACCCCTCTGCCTCTTACCTGATGGTCGCCAGTTCCAGTCCACTGCTGTACATGGGCCGTTTTGAAGAAGGCCTTGCGGTGATCGACCGTGCGCTTGATCTTGATCCGAAGCACACGGGCTGGTTCCACTGGCAACGCGCCTGGGCCTTATGGGAACTTGGCCGGTGCGAGGAAGCCCTGGCGGCATTCGAACGTATGTCCAAAATTTATGGCGGAGCCCATAGAATGCTAGCCGCGACCCACGCCTGCCTTGGCCAAAAGAACGAAGCAGTCGCGGCGCTGAGTGTGTATCTTGAGGCTAATCCCGAGGCGACCCTTGCTATAGAGGCCGAGAAGTCCCGAAAAACCTGGCCCAACCCGCCCTCGGTCGAAAGATGGATGCAAGACATGGCGTTTGCCGGGATGCCCAAGTAGCACCGGCATAGCTCTTCAATTCCGATTTTCTTCAAAATGCGGTTCCACGCTTCGTGGGATCGGCAAGATGGGCCGAATGTGTGCAAGCAATCGGTTCGTCTGACACAGACCTTCCACCCACGGTATTGTTTACACAGACACATTTCCCTGCGTACGATCCGGTAGAATTTCTCGGATTTCATGAACCAAGGGTTTGATACCATGTCAGAAACGCTGGACCTGCATAAGTACGAAAACCTAAGTCCTTTCCAGATCAAAGATGAGCTCATCAAGCTGGCCGAAAAAGAGGCGCGGCAGATGGCGCTGCCTTATCTGAACGCAGGGCGCGGCAATCCCAACTGGATAGCCTCGAAGGCGCGCGAGGCGTTTTTTCTGCTGGGCCAGTTCGCGATGACCGAGGCGCAGCGGCATCGCAATGAACCGCAGGTCGGTCTGGCGGGGATGCCGCAGGGACCGGGCTGTTATGACCGGCTCACGGCCTATTGCGCGGACTCGGTCGAAAGGAACGGCCCGCCGGGTGCGGACACTTTGGCCGACATGGTGGATTTCGCGATTGAGAAGTTCGGCTTCACGCCTGACGATTTCGTGCTGGAACTGACCGATGGCATCGTTGGTGATCACTATCCGATGCCCGACCGTTGCATGGAACATAATGAGGCGATCGTCCATGAATACGTGATGTGGGCAATGTGCGCGGGGCATCGGCCTGATGCGAAATTCGACATTTACGCGGTTGAGGGCGGAACCGCCGCCATGTGCTATATTTTCAAAGCGCTCAAGAACCAGCGTTTGCTGAATGCGGGCGATACCATCGCGTTGGGCACGCCGATTTTCACCCCCTATCTGGAAATGCCCGTGCTGGAAGATTACGGACTGAACGTGGTGGACGTATCCTCGGCAGAGGAAGACCATTTTCAGCTGACCGAAGACGATCTTGAACAACTGGCGGACCCGAAGGTCAAAGCCCTGTTCCTGGTCAATCCGGGCAACCCGTCATCGGTTGCGATCAGCCCCGAGGTCATGACCCGGCTGGTCGAGTTCGTCAAAACCCGCCGCCCCGATCTGATCATTCTGACCGACGATGTTTACGGCACGTTCATTCCGAATTTCCAGTCGGTCATGGGGCATCTGCCCGAGAACACGATCGGGGTCTATTCCTATTCCAAGTATTTCGGCTGCACCGGATGGCGTCTGGGGGCCATACTGGTGGCCGAGAACAACATCTTCGACAAGATGATCGCCGACGCCCCCGACGAAACCAAAGCCCTTGTCAATGCGCGGTACGAGACGCTGACCCCTGACCCGGACTCGTTTAAGTTCATCGACCGGATCGTGGCCGACAGCCGGGATGTGGCGCTGAACCATACGGCGGGTCTGTCGCTGCCGCAGCAGGTGATGATGACGCTGTTTTCGCTGGTCGAGTTGATGGACGAGGACAAAGCCTATCAGAAATTCTGCTGGGGCATTCTGAAACACCGATTTGACGAACTGGTCGAGGGCATGGGCATCGATATCCCCGACAACCCGCTGTTCGACCGGTATTACGGCATTTTGGATTTCGAGTTCTGGCTGCGCAAATATGTCGGCGAAGAGGTGGTCGCGTGGATCAAGGAAAACGTTCACCCGCTGGATATCTCGTTCAAACTGGCGCAGGACCACGGGATCGTGCTGCTGAACGGGTCGGGCTTTGACGCTCCGGACTGGTCGGCGCGTGTGTCCTTCGCCAATCTGGATGACAGCGCCTATCGTCAGATCGGGCGCGCGGTGCGGGCCGTGGCTGTTGGCTATGTGCAGGCCTATCGCGCTTCGAAAGGCCTGCCGCTGCACGGCTGAACAGTCAGGGCACGAAGGCCACGACCAGCGGACCCCAGAGGGTCAGGAAAATATTGGCCACCGCATAGGTCATGGTGAAGGCGGGCGTGGGTGTCGAGTTGCCCGCCTTTTCCAACAGTGTCGCAAAGCCGGGATTGCCCGAGCGTGAACCGGTGACGACGGCACAGGCCTCGACCGGGTTTTTGATGCGCAGGACGAAATAGTTGATCGGGAATTGCACGATCATCGGCATCAGCGTGACCAGTATGCCCAGCAGCAACAGGGTAATTCCGTATTCCTGAATGGCCTGCAGCGCGGGTTGCCCGGCATTCAGGCCGACAACGCCGACAAAAACCGCCAGACCAAAGCTTTGCAGGAAATTCGCGGCCCCCCGGTTGATCCCGCCGATTTTGGGGCGTCTGATCCGCGCATAGCCGATGATCAGACCGGTGACGAGGCAGCCGAGCCCCGAGCCGAGCGCTACTTTGGTGCCCGCGATGACAAAGCTGATCTCACCGATCAGATAACCGATGGCGACACCGATTCCCAACGCGATGAAATTGGTGACCGAGGCCGAGGGCGGCACGTATCCGGCCTGCTTGGCCACCCGGTTCAGATCGTCCTTGTGGCCGACGATACTGACCTCGTCACCCGCATGGATCTGGGTGTTTTGCAGGACCGGCACATCATGACCCATGCGCGTGATCTTCGAGATATGGACGCCACGGCGCTGCTCGGCCGTCAGGGCTTCGCGCAGTTCTGCAAGGGTTTTACCGGTCAGTTTGCGGTTGGTGATCACCACATTGCGCCGCTCTTCCACGATGGTCAGTTCCGGCGGGTACTCGCCCACCTCACCGCCTGCGGTGCCCTCGAACTGCGCCAGTTGTGCGACAAGGCCGGACACCACGACCACGTCGCCGGCGCCGATAACCGTATCCGGGGTCGGATCGGCCGGCGCGCCGTCCTGCAGCAGCCGTTCCACGATCAGGTCGCCGTCATACGCGCCCTCGATGGCTTTCACTGTTTGGCCGATGATTTTGGCGTCGGTGTTGACCTGATAGGCGCGCGCCTCAAAGCGGTTCATGGGAAGGAACTCTCCTTCCTCAAGCTTGCGGCCACCGCCGCTCAGCTTTTGGGCCAGCTTGATGGCCTCCTGCCGCAGATCGCAACGCAGGATGATCGGGATGACGCTTACCGCCAGAATGGGGCCGATCGAGCCGAAGATGTATGTGACCGAATACCCCACGGCGATGTTGGTCTTGAGCTTTTCCGCCTCGTCCGAGGCCAGCCCCAGCAGATCAATGGCGTTTCCTGCGGTGCCGATAATGGCCGATTGCGTCAACCCGCCAGCGGCCAGACCTGCCGCCAACCCCTTGTCCAATCCCGCCAGCCTGGCCACGACGATCACGAAGAACAGGCCCCACAGGGTCATCATGAAAGCGGCCAGAAGCTTGGTCAGCGCGGTTCGGTTCAGTGCCGCGAAGAACTGCGGGCCGCCATTGTAGCCGACCATGAAGATAAACAGCGAGAAAAAGACGTTCTGCACATCGGTGCTCAGGTTGATGCCGCCGATCTGCCCGACGAACACTGCTACCAGCAAGGTTCCGGCGATGCCGCCCAGTTCAAACTTGCCAACCCGGAATTTTCCGACGCCGTATCCCAGACCCAGACACAGAAAAAGCGCCATGATCGGGAAAGCGCGTAGCTGTTCAGTGATCAGTTCCATCATCAAATCTCCGGGCATCTGCACTGGTCTGACCGGTGCCGGCTACGGTGTCTCAGTGCGCTGAAAAACCACGAGGATTCAGGCCCCTGCCACCGCGACGGTGTCAGGTAATCACCGCGAGCGGATTCTGTCAAATCCACGCCCGTGGGCCTGGAGGCTGCAGTTTGTTAAGGACGCACCCCGAGGGCCTGCCGCCTTTTGCACCAGTGTGCGTAAGGCCAGAGATCCCGATGGCTCGATTAGCCGGATCAGGCCGCGCCGAGCGAGCTTCGGGTCACGATCTTTGTGCCTAATTGAACCGAGCGGCCCGGCACGTTCTGCTCGATCATCTCGATCAGCCCGGCGGCGGCCTTGCGGCCCATTTCCCGGTGCGGAACGTGAACCGTGGTCAGGCCGGGCTGGGTTATTCCGGCCAGTTCGATGTCGTCGAACCCGGTGATCGAGACGTCTTCGGGAACCCGAAGGCCCATCTCACGCGCCTGCCGGACCGCGCCGACCGCCAGAACATCGTTGCCGCAGAGCACCGCCGTCGGCCGGTCAGCGCGGGACATCAGGTCGTGAAACGCGCGGGCACCGTTGTCTATACCATAGGGCGTTTCGATGATCGGCAGGTGGTCGGGCGACAACCCGTGGGCAGCAACAGCATCCCTGATGCCTTCGACCCGCAACCGCGCGCGGTCGTTGCCACGGCGAATGCCAGAAATCACCGCGATGCGGGTGTGCCCCAGCGCCATGACCTTGTCAGTCAGGTCCCGCATGGCCTGCCGGTTGTCAAAGCCGACAGCCGGCGCGCGCGCACCGGGGCTGAAGGACCAGGCGACCAGCGCGGGGACTTTCTGGCGATCCAGATAGTCATAAATCTCGCCGCCCCGGTCATGCCCGATCAGCAGCAGCCCATCTGCGCCCCGGGCGACCAGGTTTCGGATTTGCTCTTCCTCGGTTTCGGGTTTGTAGGCGGAACTTGCGACCAGTAATGTATAGCCGCGCTGGTGGATCTCTTCCTGAAACGCCTGCAGGCCGCGCGCAAAAATGGCGTTGTCCATGGTCGGAATGATCGCGCCGATGGTGAAGGACCGCTTGGCCGCCATGACCCGCGCGGCGAAATTGGGGGTATACCCCAGCGCATCCACCGCCGACATGACCCGCTTGCGCGTTGCTTCGACCACCCGCTGCGGATCGTTCAGGCATCGCGACACGGTTGCTGTCGAAACACCCGCTTGCCGGGCCACATCATTCAACGTTGGGGCTGACCGAAGATTTGGCATTCCTGAACCTGAGTTTCACATTTTCCTAAGACTAAATGCTTCGATGGGCGGTGAAAAGCAATAATGTAAGCGCTTGCATTTCTGATGTAAGCGCTTACAAAGGAGTCAGGGCCGAATCCAGAAGGAGTTCCCAAAAGTGTTTCTTGCAGCCTCAGTCCTCGTGTTTGTCATCTATTTTGCGAACGTGGCGCTGGGGGCGTATGCGGGCAGCGCCTTTCTTGGGGATGTCGGAGAAATGTTGGTTCTGTTCGCGGCGTCGATCCTGTTCGTTGTCGCAATTCTGAAAAAGGAAGCGGACCGCGACGAAAAGAGCGGCAGCTGAATTTTTTGCTTGGGAGGGCAATTCATGAACAACGACAAGACCGAACTGGCGTCAGCAGAACGCCGCAATTTCCTGAAGCTCAGCGCCACAGGCGCGTTTACGGCGGCCTTGGTTGCCGGGGCAGGGGGCGTGCTGTGGTCGTCCGAGGCTGCGGCGCAGACCGCCAAGGAAGAAAGCGAGCGCGAAAAGGCGGCGGATCACGTGATGACCATCGCGACCGCCTATGTTCTGGGCGCGTCCCGCAGCTATCCGATCATGCAGCTGGACCTGAAAGAGAACATCCAGAACGCCACCAACGGCAAGGTTTATGTCAAACTGGCCCCCGGCGGCCAGTTGGGCGCTGGCGGGTCGCTGGTGCAAAAGGTTCAGGGCGGCACGATTCAGGCTGCGCAGCATTCGCTGTCGAACTTCGCGCCCTTTGCATCAACCGTCGACCTGATCAACATGCCGTATCTGTGCGGCTCGAACCAGCGCTTCACCAATCTGGTGCATTCCGACACATGGCAGCAAGAAGTGCATCCCAAGGTCGAGGCTGCGGGCTTCAAGGCCCTGTTCTACGTGGTGATCGACCCGCGTGTCGTTGCGGTGCGTCAGGGCGGCAACGCCATTGTCACGCCTGCCGACATGAGCGGCGTGAAGTTCCGCGTGCCGGGATCGAAGATGCTGCAGCAATATTACCGCATGGTCGGCGCGAATCCGACCCCTGTAGCCTGGGGCGAGACGCCCTCGGCGATCAAACAGGGTGTCGCGGATGCGCTTGATCCGTCCGTGGGCGCGCTGTTCGTCTTTGGCTTCAAGGATATCCTCAGCCACGTGACCTTCACGCAGGCGGTGCCGGACAGCCAGGTCTATTCCTGTAACCTCGAATGGTTCAACTCGATGCCTGCGGATGTGCAGGAAGGCATCATGTGGGGCTCGGAAATGACCAGCCACCAGAACCTGTCCAAGGTGCCTTCGGCCCGCGCCTATGCCATGGCCGAACTGAACAAGGCGGGTGTGCAGTTCCAGTCCCTGACCAGCGATCAACTGGCCGAGTGGCAGGATGTCGGCGGCTACCAGCGCTCGGAATGGGACCCGTTCAAGACGGAACTGGCGGGATCGATGGATGCCTTCGACAAACTGGTCGAGGCCGCCGGAACGCAGGGCAAATACTACGTCCACGACGCCTGATGCCACCTTGGGCACCCAGCCCCGGGTGCCCGATTTTTGCACTGACAGTCAGGCCTGAAAAAGGCCCGCGACAGAAGGCCTGCGCCTGGCTGTTCCATCGCCGAGGGACCCGGATGACCATTCTTCAGAACATAGACCGAAACGCCGAACGCTGGCTGCTGCTGGTGTTCTACGTGATGCTGGTCATAACCATGGCCATCGAGGTCCTTCGGCGAGAGATTTTCGCATTTTCCTCGATCTGGGGCGAGGAAATCGTCCGCTACTCCTTCATCTACCTCGCGTGGATCGGGGCGGCGGCGGCAGTCAAGGAACGCGCCCATATCCGCATCGACGTGATCATGCACTATCTGCCGCAACGGCCCAAGGCGCTGCTCTATATCTTCGGCGATCTGGTGATGTTCGTCGTGGCGGTGATTGCCTTGTACTGGTCGTACGAGGCCGTGCATGTCTCGGCCAAGTTCGGCTCGGTGACAGACGGGCTGCGGGTGTCCAAGGTCTGGTTCCTGATGGCCGTGCCCACCGGATTTGCGCTGATGATCTGGCGGCTGATCCAGTCCCTTTTGCGCGACCTGAAATCCCTTCGTGACGGAACGCCCGTCTTCGAAGGCGACAAGCTGTTTGACTAAGGGGAAACACGATGCTCTGGAATTCCCTCAATCAAACCGTTGAACTGGGCTGGGATTTTTACCTGCCCGTGATCCTGTTCGTTGGCCTGATCGCGCTGGCCGTGCCGGTCTGGGCCGCCATCGGGACGGCTGCCATCGTCATGCTGGTCATGTCCGGCGACCTGCCGCTGAGCCTTGTGGGCGAAAGCCTGTTCACCGGCATCGACGCCTTTGCCCTGACCGCCGTGCCGCTGTTCATCCTGACCGGCGACGTACTGGTGCGCACCGGGTTGTCGCGAAAATTCCTGGACGTGGCCGAGGCATTGACCTGTTTCGCCAAGGGCGGCTTCGGCTCAGCCACCGTTCTGGTCTGTGGCATGTTCGCCGCGATCTCGGGTTCCGACGCGGCGGGTGCTGCCGCCGTGGGCCGGATGACCATCAACCGGCTGGTTGAAAGCGGCTATCCGCGTCCCTATGCCTGTGCGCTGGTCGCGGCGGGCGCCTGTACCGGCATCCTGATCCCGCCTTCGATTGCCTATATCATCATCGGCCTTGTTCTGGGCATTTCCGCCTCGACGCTCTTTTTGGCGGCGCTTATCCCGGGTCTGGCCATTTTGGTCTCGATCCTGATCACCAACATCATCATGAACCGCCTCTACGCCTATGAGGGCGGCGGGATGATGAGCATGGGCGAGTGGCTGGCCAATCTGGGCAAAGCGCTGAAATCCGGCTGGTACGCGTTCATCGTGCCCGGCATCATCTTCTACGGCATCTTCTCGGGCCGCCTGACGCCCACCGAAGCCGGGGCGACCGCGGTTGTTGTCACCATCATCATGGGCTTCATCCTGCGCACGCTGACACTGGCCGATTTCCCCTCGATGCTGGTCAGTTCCGCCAAGGTGAATGGGGTGATCCTGCCAATCATCGCCTTTTCCGCCCCGCTGGCCGAGGCGCTGGCGATCATGGGCGTGCCGCAGGGGTTTGTCACCTCGGTCACCAACCTGACCGATGACCCGTACCTGCTGATCCTGCTGATGATCGGCATCCTGATCGCCGCAGGCTGCGTCATGGAGACGACACCGAACATCGTGATCCTTGCGCCCATCCTGAAACCGCTGGCGGACAATATCGGAATGAATGAGATTCAGTTCTGCATCATGATGATCACCGCGCTGGGCGTGGGGTTCATCACCCCGCCGCTGGGTCTGAACCTGTTCGTGGTGTCGGGGATTACCGGCGAGTCGATCCTCAAGATCGCGGCCCGCGCGGTGCCCTTTGTTTTGACAATGCTGATCGTTGTCATTCTGATTGCCTATGTGCCAGCGGTGTCGACCACCCTGCTTCCTGAAATCTACCAATAGGATCTGTTGAATATGCCGCGTGACTATTTGAAAAAGGCGACTTTGACGGCGCAATCTCATGCCACCGAGGTGCATGATACGGTCAAGACCATCCTTGCCGATATCGAGGCGGGCGGTGACGCCAAGGCGATGGAATATGCGGCCAAGTTCGACAAATACGACGGCAATGTGCTGATGACGCAGGCCGAGATCGACGCGGCGATTGCGCTGGTGCCGGAAAAGCTGAAGGCCGATATCCGCTTCGCCCATGACAACGTGCGCCGCTTTGCCGAGACGCAGAAGGCGACTGTCTCGGATGTCGAGATGGAGATCGTGCCGGGCTTTATCGCCGGGCAAAAGGCGATCCCGGTGGACGCGGCGGGGTGCTACGTGCCCGGTGGCCGCTACAGCCACATCGCCAGTGCGATCATGACCGTGACCACGGCCAAGGTGGCCGGGTGCCGCCATATCACCGCCTGCTCTCCGCCCCGTCCGGGCGAAGGCGTTGCGCCCGCGATTGTCTATGCCGCGCATATTTGCGGGGCAGACAGCATTCTGGCCATGGGCGGTGTGCAGGGTGTTGCGGCGATGACCTATGGCCTGTTCGGCCTGCCGCGCGCGAATATCCTTGTTGGTCCGGGCAATCAGTTCGTGGCCGAGGCCAAGCGCATTCTCTATGGCAAGGTCGGCATCGACATGATTGCAGGCCCAACCGACAGTCTGATCCTGGCCGACAGTACCTCGGATGCGCATGTGGTGGCGACGGATTTGGTCAGCCAGGCCGAACATGGCTACAACTCGCCCGTCTGGCTGGTGACGGATGACCGGGCGCTGGCGCAGAAGGTCATGGAGCTGGTGCCCACCCTGATCGAAGACCTGCCCGAGCTGAACCGCGAAAACGCATCCGCCGCGTGGCGCGACTATGCCGAGGTGATCGTCTGTTCGGACCGGGAAGAAATGGCCGCCTGTTCCGACGAATACGCCCCCGAGCACTTGACGGTTCAGGCGGAAGATCTGGATTGGTGGCTGGGCCGGCTCACCTGCTATGGCTCGCTGTTTCTGGGTGAGGAAACCACCGTGTCCTATGGCGACAAGGCCACCGGCACCAACCATGTCCTGCCGACCTCTGGCGCGGCCAGCTATACCGGCGGGCTGAGTGTGCACAAATACATGAAGATCGTCACCTGGCAGCGGGCCACGCGCGAAGGATCAAAGCCGATCGCGGTGGCAACCGCCCGTATCTCGCGCCTTGAGGGGATGGAAGGACATGCGCGGGCGGCGGATGTGCGGCTGGCCAAGTATTTCCCGGATGAACAGTTCGACCTGACCGCCGATGGATGACCCCCGCGCGTTATTCGATCTGTCCGACCGGGTCGCCTGCGTCACCGGCGCAAGCTCGGGTCTGGGGCGGCGCGTGGCTCAGGCCCTAGCCGCCGCCGGGGCCAGGGTCGTCGGCGTGGCGCGCCGTGCGGACGCTCTGAACCAGCTCTGCGATGAGATCGGAGAGCGGTGCGCAGCGGTTACCGGTGATGTGGCAGACCGGGCGAAAACGGGTGGGTTGGTCGAAAGCGTATCCTCGAAATTCGGACCGCCCGACATCATCGTGCACGCCGCCGGTATCAACACGCGTGAGGCGGCGGATGATGTCACCGCGCAAGGCTGGGACACGACGCTGGCGCTGAACCTCAGCGCGCCGTTTTTCCTGAGCCAGGCCATGGTGCCCGCGATGAAAGCGCGGGGCTGGGGCCGGATCGTGAACTTCGCCTCGCTACAGACAACCCGCGCCTTTCCCGGCGGTATAGCCTATGGCGCGACCAAAGCCGGGGTCGGGCAACTGACCCGCGCCATGGCCGAGGCCTGGTCGCCCCACGGCATCACCGCCAACGCCATCGGGCCGGGGTTTTTTCCGACCGAGCTGACGCAGGCCGTGTTCGACGACCCCGAGCGAGCTGCCCGAAACGCCGCG
This sequence comes from Ruegeria sp. AK4, assembly GCF_056541025.1. Lineage (NCBI taxonomy): Bacteria > Pseudomonadati > Pseudomonadota > Alphaproteobacteria > Rhodobacterales > Roseobacteraceae > Ruegeria > Ruegeria sp. AK4. The sequence continues at coordinate 75,961 of NZ_JBQFXS010000015.1, read as the reverse complement.
CAGACCTGCATGCACCGCAATGGCCGGTTAGAGGATATCGACGGCCCGATCCTGTTCCTGTGTTCGAAAGCCTCGGACTATGTGACAGGTCAAATCCTGATGGTTGACGGGGGGTTCACGGCGAAATGAAAGCTCTGGTCTATGAAGGCGTCGAACAATTGGCGTTTCAGGAGGTTCCCGACCCGGTCCCCGGCCCGGGCGAGCATCTGGTGCGGGTTGAAACGGTCGGCATTTGCGGATCGGACATGCACGCCTATCTCGGGCACGACGCGCGGCGGCCTGCGCCGCTGATACTGGGGCATGAAGCTGCAGGTGTGATCGTGGGCGGGTCGTGGGATGGCAAACGCGTCACCATCAACCCTCTGATCACCTGCGGTGCCTGCCCGTCTTGCGCGGCGGGGCGCGAGAATATCTGTGCGAACCGCCAGATCATCTCGATGCCGCCACGCGAGGGCGCATTTGCGCAGTTCGTCGCGATGCCCGGGGCCAACCTGATCGATGTGCCCGACCATGTGCCCTTGTCCAAAGCCGCACTGGCGGAACCTCTGGCGGTCAGCTGGCACACGGTCCGTCTGGCGGTCGAAGCCTTGCATCCGGCGATGGACAGGCAAGCGCTGGTCATTGGCGGCGGTGCGATTGGCCTGGCGGCGGCTCTGGCGCTGCACGCGATGGGGATTGAGGACGTGACCATTGCCGAGCCGAACGATCTGCGGCGTGAATTTCTGGGCAACCACTGCCCGTTCAATCTTGTGACCGCGCCCGAGCCCGAATTCCCGCTGGTGATCGATGCCGTCGGATATGCGGCGACCCGTGCCGCGGCGTCGGCCATCGCGGCACCCGGCGGCGTGATCGCGCATGTCGGTCTGGGCGAGGACACAGGCGGCCTGGACATACGGCGCATGACCCTGCAGGAGATTACGTTCATCGGCACCTACACCTATACCGCAGACGATTTCCGCCACACCGCGCAGGCCATTTTCGACGGTCGGCTCGGCCCGCTGGACTGGCCCGAGGAACGGGCCTTGTCCGACGGTGGTCAGGCCTTTCGCGAACTGCGCACTGGCGCTGTCGCGTCCCCCAAGATTATCCTGAACCCGTGGGGATAGGCCCTGCAGCAAAGGAGGCAGTCATGTACAAAAAAATCCTTGTTCCGATGGCGTTGGACCACGGCATATCGAACCATACGCTGGAAGTCGCGCGGGCGCTGTCCGCAGACGGTGCCGAGATCATCGCGCTGCATGTCTATGAGATGCCGCAGGGATCGGTCAGTGCCTATCTGGACAAATCCGTCGTCGCCGAAGCCTATGAGCGCGCGCGAAATCAATTGCTGGCCAAGGTCGAGGGACTCGAGGGCGTGACCGCCGACATCGTCAAGGGCCACACGGCCCGCACCATCATCGACTATGCCGCCGAACATGCAGCGGATTGCATTGTCATCGGGTCGCACAAGCCCGACCTCAGCGACTATTTTCTGGGATCGACCGCCTCGCGGGTCGTTCGCCATGCCCCCTGCGCCGTTCACGTGCATCGCGGGGTCTGACCCTCCTCAATCGCGCCACGTGCGCCCCAAACAGGACTGACTGCTTGAAATGAATATCGACAAAAAGATCACCGACGATCTGGTGGCGAACGATATCTCGTTCGTGACCACCGTTCCCTGTAAGCAACTGGCCGGTGTGATCGAGGAAATCGACGCCCGCGACGGGATTTACCACATCCCCTCGAACAAGGAAGACGAAGGGATGGGCCTGTGCGCGGGGGCCTGGATGGGCGGCAAGCGCCCGGCGATCATCATGCAGAACACTGCCATCGGGGTGACGATCAACACGCTGGCCACGCTGATCCAGTATTACCGGATGCCGCTGCCCATGCTGATCTCATACCGGGGCGAACTGCGCGAACCCATCGCCTGTCAGGTCGAGATGGCGGTGCATACCAAGGCCCTGCTGGCGCAGCTGAATATCCCGACCTACCACTTCCACCATCAAGCGGATGTCGAGGAACTGGACGCGATCCTGAAATACACCTTCATGTGCAACAAGCCGGTCGCCATCCTGACCGACGCCAACTTCTGGGGAGGCTATGGCGACCAATGATCCGTTCTGAAATCCTGAAAGAAATCGCGCCGATCCTGCGGGATCAGCTTGTGGTCTGCAACATCGGCATCCCCAGCCAGGAGTTGCACGCCATCGACGATCAGCCCACCAATTTCTACATGCTGGGCACGATGGGGCTTGCCTCGTCCATCGGTCTGGGTCTGGCGCTGGCGCAACCGAAACCGGTGATCGTGATCGACGGCGATGGTTCGATCCTGACCAATCTCGGGACACTGCCGACCATCGCCAACAATGTGGCCGACAATTACATCCTGCTGATTGTGGACAATGGCTCTTACGGCTCGACCGGGGATCAGCCCACATATGCCGGGCAGAAGACGTCGCTTGCCAAAATGGCCGAGGCCGCCGGATGCGAGCGCGTGATCGAGTGTCAGGCCGAAGACACTGGCCGCGTGCTGCAAGAGGCGCTGGACGCAAAGCAGATGACCATCGTCGTCAGCAAATGTGAAAGCGGCAATGCCAAGATGCCTCCGATCACGATGGACCCGGTGGTGATCCGCGACCGGTTCATGAAGGCCGTCGAGGCCTGATGCCATCAAGCGACATTCACAGCGCCGAAGACGCCCGCCGCCTTGCGCGGCGGCGTTTGCCGTGGATGGTGTTCGACTACATCGACGGGTCCGCAGGGGCAGAAACCGGCGCAGCCCGCAATCGCGCGGCGCTGGATGCGATGACCTTGCGCCCGCGTATCCTGCGCGATGTCAGCCAAAGGTCGCTGCGCAGCGCGGTCTTTGGCAAATCCGCCCAACGTCCATTCGGCATCGCCCCGATGGGCATGTGCAACCTGTCGGGTCCGGGGGCGGATCTGATGCTGGCACGGTTGGCCGCGCGCTTTTCGGTGCCGCTGGGCGTCTCTACCGTCGCCTCGACCCCGATGGAGCAGTTGATCGAAACCGCCGAGGGGAACGCGTGGTTCCAGCTATATTTCAGCGGTGACGGGTCCGGCACGTTCAAACTGGTCGAACGCGCAAAGACGGCTGGCTACGAAACCCTTGTTCTGACGGTGGACGTGCCCGAGGTCGGGCGACGACCGCGCGAACTGCGCCATGGGTTTCGAATGCCCTTCAGGATCGGCCCGCGCCAGTTTGTCGACTTTGCGCTGCATCCCCGCTGGTCGCTGACGACTCTGTTCAAAGGCAGACCGCAGATGGCCAATTTCCTGATGCAGGGGTATGAGTTCGACCGCACCGAAAGCCGCGCCAAAGCAGATTGGGACACGCTATCCCGCCTGCGGGATCAGTGGCAGGGCAAGCTGGTGGTCAAGGGTGTTCTGGACCCGGAAGACGCGGTTGCGCTGAAACAAGCCGGGGTGGATGCGATCCAGGTCTCCAGCCACGGCGCGCGGCAATTGGACAGCGCCCCCGCGCCGTTCCTGATGCTTCCCCAGATCCGTGAGGCGGTTGGGCAGGGTTTTCCCCTGTTCTATGACAGCGGCCTGCGGTCGGGTGAGGATGCGCTAAAGGCGCTGTTGAACGGTGCCGATTTCGTGTTCTTTGGCCGCATTCTGCAGTTCGCAATCGCTGCCGAAGGCGAAAGCGGGCTGGACCAGCTCTGGTCCGTTCTGAGCGATGAAATGAGCATCGCGATGGCGCAGATCGGCCTGACTTCGGTTGACCAAACCTAGCCGCCTGCCGCCTCGGGTCATTTCGGATTGCCACCAACCGCTGCGGTGATATCGCGGGCCGCTGCAGCGACCAACGCACCGAACCGCGCTACGGATGCATCGCGAAACCGCGCGGTAGGGCCGGATACCGAGACACCCGCGAAGGGTTCGCCTTGTTCATTGTAAATCGCGGCCCCGATGCAGGACATGCCGGAATGTCGTTCCTCTTCATCAAAGGACCAGCCTCGTTCGCGAATGCGGTCGAGATCGGCCAACAAGGCCCCAGCATCTGCGAGGGTGCGCGGCGTGAAACTTTCGAACCGGGTCCCGGACAGGATTTTGTCCAGCGCCGCGCGCGGCATGGCGGCCAGCAACGCTTTGCCGGTGCCTGAAGCGTACATCGGCGTGCGCGACCCAGCTGGAAAAAACGCGCGGATCGGGTTGCCGGTTTCGATCTGGCTGACAAAAACCACATCACCGCCATCCGGCATCGCCATATTCGCGGTCTCGCCTGTCTCCTGCATCAGCTTGCGCATGATGGGGCGGCCGGTTTCAACCACATTGTTGCGTTTTAGAAAGGAGGCACCGGTCCGGTAAGCCTCGATCCCGACCATCCATTCCTGCCGGGTTTCATCGAAGCTCACGAACCCCCGGTTGGACAATGTGGTCAGTATCCTGTGCGTCGTCGCGGTGGGCACACCGGTTTCACGGCTCAGATCGCTGAGTGTGCAACGTTCAAGCTGCGCCACCGCGCTGAGCGTTCCCAGCGCGCGGTCCAGCGATTGCATCGTTCCGGCCGAACTTTCCTTGAACTGAGATTTCGGACGCCCCCGCGCGCGTTGCTGTGTTTTCACCACTGATTCCTTCTGTTTTCGCCATTGCTTACAGGTGTTGTCGCATATTTTTTCATTAATGGAAAATGTGGCCCCAAAAATGAAAAAATAGCTGATCCTTCTATTTCAAGGCTTTGGGGTAATTTTTCACATGCTAAAAAACATTTTCGAGAAAATTGCAAAATCCCGCGCCCGGTTGGATGCTTTTACCAAAGCGGAGGAAGATGCGATGTCCAACCAGAACCCGGTGTTCATACCCGGCCCGACCAACATCCCGGATCGTGTGCGTTTGGCCATGCAGGTGCAGACGCAGGACCACCGGGCGCCCGATTTCGTCGAAACCTTTGCGCCGGTGCTGGAGGATACCAAAACGGTCTTTGGCACGATCTCGGGCCAGATCGTTACCTTCCCGGCCAGTGGAACCGGCGGGTGGGAGGCGTCGATCACCAACACGCTCAGCCCCGGCGACACTGTACTGGTCGCACGCTACGGCATGTTCAGCCACCGCTGGATCGATCTGTGCCAGCGTCACGGGCTGGACGTGCGGATCATCGAATGCACCTGGGGCAGCGGTGCGCCGGCAGACAAGTTCGCCGAGATTCTCGCCGACGATACCGGCCATCAGATCAAGGCGGTGCTGGTCACCCATAACGAGACGGCCACCGGCGTCCGGTCGGATATCGGCGCGGTGCGCAAGGCGATGGATGCCAGCGACCACCCGGCAATGCTGTTTGTGGATTGCGTCAGCTCACTGGCCTCGATGCCGTTCGAGTTTGATGCATGGGGCGTCGATATCGCCGTCTCGGGCTCGCAGAAAGGGTTCATGCTGGCGGCGGGGATGGCCATTCTTTGCGTCAGCCCCAAGGCAATCGACGCGATGGGGCAGGCAAAGCTGCCGCGCACCTATTTCGATTTCCGCGACATGATGGCGGCGAATGCGTCGGGCGGGTTTCCATATACGCCGCCGCTGCAACTGATCTATGGCATGGGCGAAAGCCTGAAGATGCTGTTCGAAGAAGGCCTCGACAACGTCTATGCCCGCCATTTCCGTCTGGCCGAGGGCGTGCGCAAAGCCACCGCCGCCTGGGGGCTGGACCTGGTCGCGCAGTCGCCGGACCTGTATTCCGACACGGTCAGCGCGATCTATGTGCCCGAGGGGTTCGACAGCAATGCCCTGACGGACCATGCCTTCAACGCTTATGGTGTCAGCTTCGGCATCGGTCTGGGCGAGATGAACGGCAAGGCTTTCCGCATCGGCCATCTGGGCAGCCTGACCGATGTGATGGTTCTGTCTGGCCTCGCGACGATCGAGATGGCGATGGCCGATCTGAACTATCCCATCGCGCTGGGCAGTGGCGTTGCAGCGGCGCAGGAGTTCTTTCGCTCGGGCAGCGCGAACCCGTTGAAATCCGCAGCCTGAGGAATATTCAGATGCTTGACGACATGACAACAGCCGATTGCCTGACCCTTGGTGATATGCGCGAGGCGCATGACCGGATCAGGCCGCATATCAATCGCACTCCGGTGCTGCGGTCGGCCTTTCTGGACGACATGACCGGCGCGCAGCTGTTCTTCAAATGCGAGAACCTGCAGGAAGCCGGTGCTTTCAAAGTGCGCGGGGCCTGCAACGCGGTCTTTGGCCTGAATGACGAGGCTGCCGCGCGCGGCGTCTGCACGCATTCCTCGGGCAACCACGCGCTCAGCCTGTCGTATGCGGCGGGGCGGCGGGATATTCCGTGCAATGTGGTGATGCCGCGCACGGCGCCGCAGGCCAAGAAGGACGCGGTGCGCCGCTACGGTGGGATCATCACCGAATGCGAGCCTTCGACCACCTCACGCGAGGCGGTGTTCGCCGAGGTGCAGGCCCGCACTGGCGGTGAGTTCGTGCATCCCTACAATGACCCGCGCGTGATTGCCGGGCAGGCGACCTGTTCGGCGGAACTGCTGGAACAGACCGATGGGCTGGATGCGGTGGTCGCGCCGATTGGCGGCGGCGGCATGATCTCGGGCACCTGCCTGACGCTTTCCAACCTTGCGCCCGAGGTGAAAATCTATGCGGCCGAGCCTGAACAGGCCGATGATGCGTATCGCAGTTTCAAAGCCGGGCACATCATTGCCGATGACGCGCCCGAAACCATCGCCGATGGGCTGAAGGTGCCGCTGAAGGACAACACCTGGCATTTCGTCTCGAATTTCCTGAGCGATATTCACACGGCCAGCGAGCAAGAGATCATCGACGCCATGAAAATCACCTGGAAACACCTGCGCATCGTGATGGAGCCGAGCAGCGCCGTGCCGCTGGCCACCATTCTGAAGAACCCGGACGTGTTCCGGGGGCAGCGCGTCGGCGTGATCATCACTGGCGGCAATGTGGACCTGGACAAACTGCCCTGGATCAGGGGCTGAGGAGGAAGTCATGAACAAGCCCGTAAACATCGACCAGCTTGAGGTCGGCTTCGACATCCCCGCCGCCGTCGGCATGGATGAGGCCGAGATTCAAACCCCCGCTCTGGTGCTGGACCTGGACGCGCTCGAGCGCAACATCAAGAAGATGGGCGACTATGCCAAGGCCCACGGGATGCGCCACAGGGTGCATGGCAAGATGCACAAATCCGTGGACATCGCGCAGTTGCAGATCGATCTGGGCGGGGCCTGCGGGATCTGTTGCCAGAAAGTGTCCGAGGCCGAGGTGTTTGCCCGTGGCGGGATCAAGGATGTTTTGGTCTCCAATCAGGTGCGTGACCTGGCCAAGATCGACCGGCTCGCTCGCATGCCCAAGCTGGGCGCGCGGACGATCTGTTGCGTCGACGATATCGGCAACGTGGCGGACCTGTCCGATGCCGCGCAGCGTCACGGTACGGAAATCGAGTGTCTGGTGGAAATCGACTGCGGCGCGGGCCGGTGCGGCGTGACGACCACGCCTGATGTGATCGCCATTGCCAAAGCCGTCGACGCCGCGCCGGGGCTGAAATTTGCGGGCATTCAGGCCTATCAAGGTGCAATGCAGCACATGGATCTCTACGAAGATCGCAAAGCCAAGATCGACGTTGCCGTTGCCATGGTGAAAGACGCCGTGGAGGGTCTGAAGGCCGAAGGTCTGGACTGTGACATTGTCGGCGGCGGCGGAACCGGTTCCTATTACTTCGAAAGTACATCGGGCGTTTATAATGAGCTGCAGTGCGGGTCATATGCGTTCATGGATGCTGACTACGGCCGCATTCTGGACAAGGACGGCAACCGCATCGACCGGGGCGAGTGGGAGAATGCGTTCTTCATCCTCACCAGCGTCATGAGCCACGCCAAGGCGGACAAGGCCATCGTGGATGCGGGCCTCAAGGCGCAGTCGGTGGATAGTGGCCTGCCGGTGATCTTCGGGCGAACGGATGTGGAATACGCCAAATGCTCGGATGAGCATGGCGTTGTTGCCGATCCGGACGGGGTTCTGAACATCAACGACAAGCTGCGTCTGGTGCCGGGGCACTGCGACCCGACGGCCAATGTGCATGACTGGTACGTGGGCGTGCGGGACGGCAAGGTCGAAACCCTGTGGCCGGTATCGGCGCGCGGCAAGGCGTTTTGAGACGAGGGCGAGGAGCATGAAGGATATGTCTGGAAAAGGCCTGCTGATCGTCGGAGAAGACCTGTGCCAGCAATTGGTCGGGCGCGATGAAGCATTCGCAGCGGTCGAGGCCGTATTCGCCGCGATGGCGCGGGGTGATGCCTATAACTTCCCGGTCGTTCGCGAGGCCATCGGATATGCCGATGCGCTGTACGGCTTCAAGTCTGGCTTCGACCGGGCCGGGCAGGTGCTGGGTGTGAAATCCGGCGGCTACTGGCCCGGGAATATGGAAAAGGGGCTGACCAATCACCAGTCCACCGTGTTCCTGTTCGACCCGGACACCGGCCAATTGGCCGCACTGGTTGGCGGCAACTATCTGACGGCCGTGCGGACGGCCGCATCGTCGGCGGTCTCGATTGCGCATCTGGCGCGGGAAGATGCCAAAACCCTTGGGATGGTGGGCGCGGGCCACCAATCGGCCTTCCAACTGCGCGCGGCTGCCGAGCAGCGCGATTTCGAAAAGGTGGTCGCCTGGAACCCGCATCCCGATATGCTGCCGCGTCTTCAGGCAGTGGCAGAGGAGATCGGTCTGGAATTCGAAGCCGTGTCGCAACAGGAACTGGGCGCGCAGGCGGATGTGATTATCACCATCACCTCGGCCTTCGAACCTTTGCTGATGCGGGACTGGATCAAACCCGGCACCCATCTGGCCTGCATGGGCACGGATACCAAGGGCAAGCAAGAGGTTGACGCCGCGTTGGTCGCGGCTGCCACGGTGTTCACCGATGAGGTTGCTCAATCCACTATCATTGGCGAGGCGCAGCACGCGATTGCAGACGGGTCGTTGACGGCAGAGCGGGTCACCCCAATCGGCGCGGTGATCAATGGCGATCATCCGGGACGGGCCGGCGCTGACGAAATCACTCTGTTCGACGGAACCGGTGTCGGCTTGCAGGATCTTGCCGTCGCCTCGGTCGCCGCATGTCTTGCTGAACAAAAGGGGCTGGCGCAGCGCGCAAGCCTGTAGTGCTGTCGAAGCCCAAACCGGGCCACAGCGCGGGGTTTCAGCAGATCACCGGGACAGCATGCGGCGCTTTTCGGCCATTGCTTCCCGGCGGTTCTGCTCGATCCCTTGCTTGAAGGATTCCTCGACAAAGTCGATATGATCGGTCGCCGCCTTTTCGGCGCGCGCCTCGTCGCCGTCGATGACCGCGCGACCCAGTTCCAGATGCTGCTGCAACAGTTTCTCGCCGGTGCCGTCTATGCTGCGCAGAAAGTCGCGGTTGTAGAACACGCCCCTGCGGGTCAGGTCGTAGATCGACGCCATCATGTGGATCAGCGTGGCATTCTGGCTGGCATCCACAATCGCCGAATGCAGCGCAAAGTCGGCCTCTTGCGAGGCTTGCGCGTCGTTTTCCTGCCAGGCGCGCTCGTTCTCGTCCAGAATCTCGGCAATCCGTTCCTTGTCGGCTTTTGTCGCGCGGCGCGCGGCAAGACGGGCGGCGAACCCTTCCTGCTCGCGACGATATTCCAGATAGTCGAAAAAGGCCGGCTCGTGCCGTTGGTACAGGGCCAGCAGGGCCGGCATCATGGCTTGTCCGGTCAGGGCGGCGACAAACGTGCCTTCACCATGCTGCGTGGTGACAAGCCCGCGCTCTTCTAACACGGCCAAGGCTTCGCGCAGCTTAGGGCGCGACACGCGCAGCATCTCGGCCAGATCACGCTCGGACGGCAGCTTGCGGCCCTGTTTCAGAATGCCCGAGGCGATCAGATCTTCAATTTGCGATATAACGGCATCAGCCAGCGATTCGTGTCCGACCGGTTCGAAAATCGCCGTTCTGCTCATGTTGTTCCGCCTCTGTCTGATCCGGGGCATTGCGCCAGTGGTAAACTAATATAACCATATCTGCAAAAAATTCAAGCGACTGAATTAATGGATTGCAATGGACGCAATAACCTGATTATAAACACTTATTGGTGCGGAACTGCATAGCGCAGCACCGTACCTTCATCAGGTGTTACGTCTCTTAAAGCTGTCCCAACAAATCCCAGTGGTAAATTAAATTATTGACTGAATGATAATGGTAAAGTTAGTTTACCACCGGAGGGGCGCTGGAAGAGCCTGCGCCGCTGATCGGGAAAACACCCCGACCAACCCTGGAGGAGATTTCATGAAGAAGACCCTGACGAGCCTCGCCGTGGCCGCCAGCCTGCTCGCCGCACCTGCGGTTGCCGCTGACAAGCTGTTGCTGAAAACCCCGATTGCATTCTCGACCGAACTGCCGGGCCTGGGCTCGCCGATTCCGCGCGTTGCCGAACAGCTTGACCTGATGTCGGGCGGCACGCTGAAAATGAAAGTGTATGAGCCGGGCAAACTGGTTCCGCCGTTCGAAATTCTGGACGCGGTATCCACCGGCAAGATCAACTCGGGCTACACCACCGCCGGGTATTGGGCGGGTAAAATCCCTGCCGCTCCGCTGTTCTCGGCGGTTCCCTTCGGCCCCGAGGCGGGCGAATACATGGCGTGGCTGTATTACGGCAACGGCCTGAAACTGTATCAGGAAATGTACGATCAGGCAGGCTATAACGTGCACGTTCTGCCCTGCGCGATCATCGCGCCCGAAACCTCGGGCTGGTTCGCGACCGAGATCAACTCGCCCCAGGACCTGGAAGGCCTGAAGATGCGGTTCTTCGGTCTGGGTGGCAAGGTGATGCAGAAGCTGGGCGTTGCGACCTCGTTGCTGCCGGGTGGTGAGATCTTCCCGGCGCTGGAAAAAGGTGCCATCGACGCGACCGAGTTCTCGATGCCTGCCATCGACCAGCGTCTGGGCTTCCACAAGCTGGTGAAGTTCAACTATTTCCCCGGCTGGCACCAGCAGGCGACCGTGTTTGAACTGATGATCAACAAGGATGTCTGGAACGAGACCAGCGACCAGCACAAGGCGATCATCGAAAACGCCTGCAAGGCTTCGATGGCGGACAGCTTTGCCGAAGGTGAAGCCATCCAGCACGCGGCCCTGATCGACAACGTCGAAAACAACGGTGTCACCATCAAGCAGTGGTCGCCCGAGATGCTGGACACGTTCCGCGCCACCTGGGAAGAAGTTGCCGCCGAAGAGGCCGCCAATGACGCCTTCTTTGCTCAGGTTCTGGCCGACATGAACGAGTTCCGCGAAGGCTATGACCTGTGGAAGACAAACGCCTTCCTCCCGCGTCAGTAACCGTGTGAACTGACGGAACCGGAGCGGCGGTAACCGCTGCTCCGGTCATTTCTTTCTGAACCCGGACTTTCTAACCTTTCACTGCCCGCGCGCCGGGCTGCTGAGCGAGGAATGACCATGGCCCCCCAAAAGAACATCAACGATCCGGTCGAAGCCTATGAAGGCCTCCTGGAACATCCCGAAACCGACCGCCAGAAAATCGCCGTGGCGATCGACACTGGGGTCAAGGCCGTGGGCCACGTGGTCATGTGGGCCAATGTCCTGCTGATCGCCGCGATCTTCACGCAGGTTTCGCTGCGCTATCTGCTCAGCCAGAACTATCCCAAACTGGACGAGATCCAGTGGCATTTCTACGGCATCGTCACGATGATCGGCATATCCTACGCGCTGATCACCGACAGCCACGTGCGGGTGGACGTGCTGCACATGCAGCTTTCCCGCCGCGCCCAGCGGGTGATCGAGGTGATCGGCATCCTGACCCTGCTGACCCCGTTCATCTACCTGATGATCGATCAGGGCTATGACTATTTCTACGAGAGCTTCCGCGTCAACGAACGGTCCGACAGCCCGACCGGTCTGCCTGCGCGCTGGGCGTTCAAGGCGGTTATTCCGGTCAGCTTCGTGCTGCTGGCGCTGGCGGCGCTGGCGCGGCTGATCCACGATGGGCACGCGCTGCTCTACGGGCCGGCCTCGGAACGCGAGGGCGCGCCGCTGCGCCGTATCCTGCTGGTGCTTGCCGTGTTTGCCGCCGTCTGTGTGGCCCTGACTTTCCTGGTCGAAACGACCGAGGAAAAGCTGGTCATCGCAATGTTCCTGACCTTCATCGCGCTCTTGTTCACCGGCTACCCGGTGGCCTGGGTGCTGGCCGGTGTCGGCGTCGCCTATTGCGGTCTGGCCTATCTCTTCGACAACGACCTTATGCTGTGGACAGGGCTGGAAAGCACCTTTACCGGGCTGGATTACCTGACGCTTGGCGCGGTGGTGAACCGGGTCTATGCGACCATGTCAAACGCGGTTCTGGTGGCCCTGCCGATGTTCATCTTCATGGGCCTGATGCTGGACGAGAGCGGCGTGGCCGAGCGTCTGATGTCGTCGATGCAGCGCCTGTTCGGCACCGTGCGGGGTGGTCTGGCGATCACGGTGACGCTGATCGGGATCATCCTTGCGGCCTCGACCGGGATCATCGGTGCATCCGTTGTGCTGCTGGGCGTGCTGTCGCTGCCCTCGATGATGCAGCAGAAATATCAGCCGACGCTGGCGGCGGGTGTGGTTTCGGCCTCGGGCACGCTGGGCATTCTGATCCCGCCGTCGATCATGCTTGTGATCATGGCCGACCAGATGGCCCTGTCGGTCGGAGACCTGTTCATGGCTGCGGTCTTCCCCGGTGTCATCATCGGTGGCCTCTACCTGACCTATATCTTCATCCTTGCGCTGGTGAAGCGTGATGCGGCCCCGGTGCCCGAAGGTGCCAAGGCCCCCGACTGGGACGCCGTCAAGGACGTGCTGATCGCCGTCATCCCGACGCTGCTGCTGATCTTCGCCGTGCTTGGCTCGATCTTTGCGGGTCTGACCACGCCGACCGAGGCCTCGGGCATCGGCGCGCTGGGGGCCACGCTGCTGGCGCTGGGTTATCGCAAGCTGACCTTCGCAAAACTGTGGAACGTGCTGGTGTCGACCTTCAACACCACCGCCTATATCTTCGCGATTTTCCTGGGCGCGACCGTGTTCTCTTATGTGCTGCGCGAACTGGGCGGGGATGAGCTGATCGAACATGTGGTGCAATCCACCGGGTTCGGGGCCAACGGCACGGTTCTGTTCATCCTGTTCATCGTCTTCCTGCTGGGCTTCGTTCTGGACTGGATCGAGATCACGCTGATCGTGCTGCCTCTGATGCGCCCCATCGTGAACGGCCTTGGCATCGACATTCCGGGCTTCGGCGTTCTGGATGAGCCTGCGCTGGTCTGGTTCGTGATCCTGGTGGCAGTAACGCTGCAAACCAGCTTCCTGACGCCACCGGTTGGCTTCGCGCTGTTCTACCTGAAAGGCGTCTGCCCACCCGAGATCAAGCTGATGCACATCTACAAGGGCATCATCCCGTTTGTGCTGCTGCAGCTGACCGGTCTGGCGCTGGTCTTCCTGTGGCCGACCCTTGCCACCTGGCTGCCCTCGGTCGCCTATTAAGGAGCAGCGTCATGCGTCTGAACCAATGTCATAACTTCCACGACTTCCGGCGGTTGGCCCAAAAGCGGCTGCCGGGCCCCATCTTCAATTATATCGATGGTGGCGCGGATGATGAGGTGACATATCGGGAAAACACCAGCGCATTCGAGCGCTGCGACCTGTTGCCCTCGGTTCTGCGCGGGGTGTCGGATGTGGACATGTCCGTCACCGTGATGGGGCAGAAGCTGGATATGCCGGTCTACTGCTCGCCCACCGCCTTGCAGCGCCTGTTCCACCATCAGGGGGAACGCGCCGTGGCGGCGGCGGCTGAGAAATATGGCACCATGTTCGGTGTCTCTTCGCTGGGTACCGTATCGCTGGAGGAGCTGCGCCAGAAACACAAGAACCCGCAGGTCTATCAGTTCTACTTCCACAAGGATCGCGGGCTGAACACGGCCATGATGCAGCGCGCCAAGGAGGCCGGTGTCGAGGTGATGATGCTGACCGTCGACAGCATCACCGGCGGCAATCGTGAACGCGACCTGCGCACCGGGTTCTCGATCCCGTTCCGGCTGACGCTGGGCGGCATGATCCAGTTCGCGATCAAGCCCATGTGGGGCATCAATTATGTCACGCATGAGAAATTCCGCCTGCCGCAGCTGGAAGAGCATGTGGATATGAGCGGCGGTGCCAGCTCGATCGGCGGCTATTTCACCGACATGCTCGACCCGTCGATGAATTGGAACGATGTGGCGGAAATGGTGCGCGACTGGGACGGCCAGTTCTGCCTCAAGGGCATCATGACTGTCGAGGATGCCAAACGCGCGGCTGAAATCGGCTGCACCGGTATCATCCTGTCGAACCATGGCGGGCGCCAGTTGGACGGCTCGCGCACGCCCTTTGACCAATTGTCCGAAATCGTGGATGCGGTCGGTGACAAACTCGATGTGATGATGGACAGCGGCATTCAGCGCGGCACCCATGTGCTGAAAGCGCTGTCGTTGGGGGCCAAGGCGGTCGGCGTCGGACGGCATTACCTGTACCCGCTGGCGGCTGCCGGACAGGCCGGCGTCGAACGCGCGCTGGGTCTGTTGCGCGCCGAAATCGAGCGCGACATGAAGCTGATGGGCGTCACCAGCATTGACCAACTGAGCCGCGAGAACATCCGCTTTCGCGCCGCATAGACCGTAACGGAGGCCGCCATGACCAATGATGAACTGATCACATATTTCCGTTCAATCGTTGGTTCGCGCCATGTCCTGACCGGCGAACGGGCGACCGAACGATTCCGCCGCGGTTTCCGCTCGGGTGAGGGCGAAGCGCTGTGTGTCCTTCGCCCCGGCACCTTGCTGGAACAGTGGAAAGTGCTTCAGGCCTGCGTGGCCGCCGACAAGATCGTGATCATGCAAGCCGCCAATACCGGGTTGACCGAAGGCTCGACCCCGTCGGGCAGCTATGACCGCGATGTGGTTCTGATCAATACCCGCCGGATGGACACGCTGGTGCCGCTGAACAGCGGTGAGCAGATCGTCAGCTTTCCCGGCGCCACCCTGTTTGCGCTGGAAAAACTGCTGGCCCCGCTGGGGCGCGAGCCGCATTCGGTGATCGGGTCTTCGTGCATAGGAGCCTCGATCATCGGGGGTGTCTGCAACAATTCCGGCGGCTCTCTGGTCGAGCGTGGGCCGGTCTATACCGAACTCTCGGTCTACGCGCAGATCACCGAGGCCGGTGAGCTGGAACTGGTCAACCATCTGGGGATCGATCTGGGGGACACGCCCGAGGACATTCTTGCCAGTCTGGATGCGGGCACGTTCGACCGCAATCCCGGAGCCACAAACAAACGCGCCTCGGCCAGCGATTACGCTCAGATCGTGCGGGACGTGGATGCCCAAACGCCGGCGCGGTTCAATGCGGACAAGGCGAAGCTGTTCGAATCCGCAGGCTCTGCCGGAAAGCTGGCGGTCTTTGCGGTGCGGTTGGATACCTTCCCCAAGAATGAGGCCGAGAAGGTTTTCTATATCGGCACCAACGACCCGGGCGATCTGGCCGCGCTGCGGCGGCATATCCTGTCCGAATTCACCTCTCTGCCCGTTTCAGCCGAATACATGCAACGCGAGGTGTTCGACATCACCGCGCGCTACGGCAAGGACACGGTTGTCATGATCGACAAGCTGGGCACTGACCGGCTGCCGATGTTCTTTGCCCTGAAAGGCGCGGTGGATGCACGGCTGCGCCGTATCCCGTTTCTGCGCAATTTCACCGACCGCTTCATGCAGATGGCGGTGTCGCTATGGCCCCGGGTTTTGCCCAAGCGGATGACGGATTTCCGGGACCGTTACGAACACCACCTGATCCTGAAAATGAAAGACGGCGGGATTGATGAGGCCGCCAGTTGGCTTCCCGGTTTCCTCGCCGACCGCGACGCCGATTTCTTTGACTGCACCGCGCGCGAGGCCAAGATTGCCGGGCTGCACCGTTTCGCAGCAGCCGGTGCCGCAGTACGCTACATGGCGATCCACGCCAGCGAGGTCGAAGACATCATCGCCCTCGACGTCGCGCTGCGCCGGAACGATCACGACTGGCTGGAAAAGCTGCCGCCCGAGATCGACGACCAACTGGTTCACAAGCTCTATTACGGTCACTTCATGTGCCACGTGATGCATCAGGATTACGTGGTCAAAAAGGGCGCGGACCCCAAGGCGCTGAAGGCCGCGATGCTGGCCCTGTTCGACGAACGCGGCGCGGAATACCCGGCCGAGCACAATGTCGGCCATCTGTACAAGGCCAAGCCCGATCTGGCGGCGCACTACAAATGCTGCGACCCAACCAATTCCTTCAATCCCGGCATCGGCAAAATGTCGAAAGCCCGCAATTACGGTGACGGGGCCGAAGGCGGCGATCAGACCCGGACGCCAGCCGCCTGAGCTTCTGCCCGTGTCAGGCGCCGTCTGTGTGGCGGTCCCGAAAGGCTTTCACCAATTCCTGGCCGGTGTCGAAAAAGGCGTCCTCTCCGACCCATTTGACCAGCCCGTATCGCGTCAGTTCGGCCCGCACATCCGGTTCAACCATGGCAAAGACCAGCCGGATACCCCGTGCCGTAAGCTCTTTGTGAATGCTGCGCAGGGTATATCCCGCAGTAAAATCGACCGTGTCGATGGCCGAGGCATCGATGCAGAACCAGTCAATCTCTGGGCCCGCGCCCCTGACAATCCCGGTCACGTCGTCCGAGAAGCGCTGCATGTTCGCGTAGTACATCCCGTGGGAAAACCGATAGATCACAAGGCCCGGTTCGAACTGGTTGGGGGGTGACAGCGCCTTGGAGTGCCAGCCGCCATCTTCGGTCTGAACGATCACCGAATTCTTTGGCCGATACCCCCGGCGCGTGTGATCGACCAGCGACAGCCCCATCGCAAAGATGATCCCCTGTTCCACGCCGACCACAACGACAACGGCGGCTGTCGCAACCGCGATCCAGAACTCGGATCGCGCCTGTCGGTAAATGGCGGCCAGCCCGCGCAGGTCGATCAGCTTCACCCCGATCAGGAACACGATGGCCGACAGCGCGGCTGTGGGCATAAAGGCCAGAGGGCCGGTCAGAAACAGGATGACCACCAGAACAATCACCACGGTTGTCAGCTGCGCGATCTGGCTGCGCCCGCCGGCGCTTGCGACCATCTCGGTCTTTGTGGGGCTGCCGTTCACCACGAATGTTCCTGTGAAAGCGGCCCCCAGATTGGCAAGGCCCAGCCCGACCAGATCGGTATTCTCGCTGAACCGTTCGTCATACCGGGCCGCATAGGCGCGCGAGGTCGCGGCGCTTTGGGCCAGAATGACGACAAAGATCGAAAGTGCGGTGGGCAGCAGTTGTTTTAACAGCGTCCAGCTCCACTGCACATCCGGCAGCGAGAGTGAGGGCAAACCGCTGGGCACCGCGCCTAGCAGCGCGACGCCGAGCCGGTCCAACTGGAACCCCCAACTGCACAGGATCACAGCGACCACGGCGATCAGCGGCCCCGGTATTTTACGCGACAGGCGCGTGAAGCCCACGACCGTTGCCAAAACGGCCATAGCGACTGCTAGGGTCGGTCCGTTGATCTGACCTATGTTCTGAAACACGCCCTGCAGCTTGGTCAGGGTGCCATGGCCTGCGACCTCAAAGCCCAGCATGCCGGGGATTTCGCCGACGGCCACCTGAATACCCACGCCGGTCAGGAACCCCACCAGCACGGTTCTGGACAGGAAGTCCGCCAGAAACCCCAGCCCGATCAGCCGGGCGGCGATCAGAAGCACCGCAGCCATCAGGGCCAGAAGAGAGGCCAGCGCCAGATAGTCCGACGACCCGGACACGGCCATCCCGGCCAGTGCCGATGCGGTGATCGCGGCGGTGGCGGAATCCGCGCCGACGACCAGATGCCGCGACGATCCGAACAGCGCAAACAGCGCCATCGGGATCAGGATCGTGTAAAGCCCGGTGATCACCGGCGTTCCGGCGATTTTGGTGTAGCCCATGACCTCGGGGATCGCGAGGCAGGCAAAGGTGATTCCAGCCAGGATTTCGGTGGGAAGATGCGCCCGGTCGATGGGCAGAATGCCCTGCAGAACAGGGTAGGAAACCGGCTTTGCGCTGGTGCGATTCGTTCCCATTTCCGTCCTTGTCCCTTCGGTGCGCGGTCTTTTTTGGTCCGATCGTATCTTTTTTATCGTTTGGGCGGTGTTCGGGCCACCATCGTAAGTGCAGAAAAATGCTTGCTAATTTTTGGATCAAATTGATCCTTTATGCATGAGCTTATTGCGGATTTTGTCTTTCTACGGGAAACCCCCAATTTCGCCGCCCAAGGGGATTCGGTAGAAAGAGTACAACCACCCGGCCTTCGATGGCCGAACATTTTCCCCCATGAGGGGCTGGTCCATACCCCCTCGGCCGGCCCCTCACTAATTTTTTGGGGACAGCAATGGATCGGACCTCAGGCAGGCTGCCCCGCGATGCGGGTGACAAGCGCCGGTAAATCCCCGGCGCTGCTATAGCTGAAATGATGCGGAATGTCGGTCACGGGTGATTTCCGATACCCTTCGGTGAACAGCAGAAACGGGATCTGCGCGCGCGCCGCCGTTTCGGCGTCAACCTCGCTGTCGCCGACAAACAGGCAAGGCCCCTGAGCGGATAGTGCGCGAAAGCTCTCTGCCAAATGGGTCGGATCGGGTTTTCGGACGGGCAGGGTGTCTCCGCCAAGAACGGCCTTGAAGTGCCGGTCCAGACCGAGCGCTTCCAGCACATGGCGGGCCGGGGCTTCGGGTTTGTTGGTGCAGACGCCAAGAACGCAGCCCATGTCCTGCAATTTGGTCAGAGCTTCGGGAATGCCGGGATAGGGCCGGGTCGTGTCGCAGGCGGCGGCATTGTAGTGATCCAGCGTGGTTCGGGTCAGATCGGCATGGCGGTCCATGGGCAGATCGCAATGGCGCATGACCCGTTCGACAAGCTTGGGCAGGCCGTTCCCCACGAATCCCCGGATCACCTCGGACGGCAACGGGCCGTGCCCGACATCGGCCAGCATCCGGTTCGCCGCCCCGGCCAGATCACCGATGCTGTCCACCAGAGTTCCGTCCAGATCAAACACAATCGCCGCGGTCATATTTCCTGCCTTCCTGCCTTGTTTCCCAAGACCTAACGCGGGTTTCCCTGTGGCGCAATTGCGCCAATACCGCGCGTCCGGAAAGCCGGGCTTGACATACCTTACTAAAATAATCAGATTAAGGGCAGAAGTCATCAGCCAACCCAGCTTTGGGTCAGCCAGATCGATAGAAAAGCGAACAGAACAGGCCATTTGCCTGAAAACCTCTGGAGTTGTCCGATGAACGCGCAGACCCCGACCGCCACCCAATCCTATGCCGTTTCCATGTTGCCCGCACACAAGGCCGAAGACCTGACCAAGGGCGGCAATCTGGCCCATATCGAACTGGGCGACCAGCTTTACACGCTGCGCATCACCCGCGCCGGCAAGCTGATCCTGACGAAATGAGCGCGCCGTCTTCGCGGGGCGGTGCAGCGGTGGGTCGCCTGTCCGACCTCGACCCTATCGAAGCGGGCGCGGTGATGTATCTGCGGCTTTGGGCGGATGGACCGGGCGGGCGTGCCGATGCCGCCAGCGATTTCGATATCGCGCTGGGCAAGGATCAAGGGCGCACCGCGATGCTGGCGCTGGACCGCCTGTGCTCGCTTTGCGCCCATCACGGGCGTCGCCCGCTGATACGGCATGGTTTGGGATGTTCGTGTCTGGGCGCGGATGAGAACTGCTTTGCCCAGATGATCGCGGCGGCCTCGGAAGGTGCGCGCGAGGATGCGATGATGATGGCCTCGCTCATCGTACGCCCGGATTTTGCCCCCGCGCTGGCCTCATTGTCCGAAGAACTGGGCCTGGCCCTGCGCAGAATGACGGAAGCCATCCCTTTGCCAACAACCGGTCACATGACCCCCGCGACCGTATTTCACTGATTGGCAAAGCAGGACCCCGGCCCGCGCAGCCGGGGTCATTTGCTAGCAACAGCCGCAGCCGTGATGGTGGTGATTGTGGTCGCAGGCCGGTTCCGGGGCGTAATCGCCAATTTCGGCCAGAACCTCGCGCAGCGCCCACAGGATCATATCCACGTCTTCGGCCTCAATGGTCAGGGGCGGGCGGATTTTCAGGATGTTGTCCCTGGGCCCTTCGCTGCCGATCAGAATGCGGTGATCGCGCATCCGGTTCTTGACGTATTTGCAGATTTCGGTGCCTTCCGAGCCGTCGGGATTGACCAGTTCGACCCCGACAAACAGCCCCATGCCGCGCACATCGCCGACACAGCCGAAATCGGCCTCGATCCCGCGCAGCCCACCCATCAGTCGCGCGCCCATCACGCGGGCGTTGTGCTGCAGCCCTTCGTCATCGACGATGTCCAGAACCTCTTTCCCGATGCGGCAGGACAGGGTCGAGCCGCCGAAGGTCGAGAAGAACTCGATCCCGTTGTCAAAGCTCTGCGCGATCTCCTTGGTCGTCACCAACACACCCAGCGGATGCCCGTTGCCGATGGGCTTGCCCATGACCACGATATCCGGCAGCGCGCCCTGATGTTCGAAACCGAAATAGCAGTCGCCCAGTCGCCCCAGCCCGGTCTGCACCTCGTCCGCGATACAAACGCCACCAGCGGCGCGGATTTTTTCGTAGACCGCAGGCAGATAGCCCTTGGGCGGAATGATCTGACCGCCGACCGAGGGGAAGGTCTCGGCGATAAACCCCGCAACCCCGTGGCCTTTGCCCTGTAGCGCTGCAATCGCGGGGTCGACAAAATTCGCGAACTTTTTGGCTCGCTCGGGGTCGTCGCGCCGGAACGATCCGCGATAGTCATCCGCCACCTCGACCAGTTCGACCCAATCCGCCTGACCGACCCCGCCCGACTTGTTGAACTTGTAGGCCGAGATCGCAACGGCGGCATTGGTATTGCCGTGATAGCCGTGATCCGGCGTCACGATACCCTTCGCCCCGGTATGCGCGCGGGCCAGCCGCAGGGCCAGTTCGTTGGCCTCGGTCCCTGAGTTGACGAAGAAGCACACTTGCAGGTGATCCGGTAGTTTTGACAGGATTTTATCCGCAAAGGCGGTCTGTGCCGGGTGCAGATAGCGGGTGTTCGAGTTCATCCGCTTCAACTGATCCGCCGCCACAGCCTGAATGCGTGGATGTGCGTGGCCCACATGGGGCACGTTGTTGTAGGCGTCCAGATAGGGGCGGCCCCATTCGTCGAACAGGTGATGTTTCCACCCCCGCACCAGCATCACCGGATCGTCATAGGTCAGGCTGAGATTGCCGCCGAAATGATCGCGCCGGCCTTGCAGGATCGCCCGCTTGTCGGTCGGCCGATAGGCCACCTTGTCGTCGGCCAGGTTCAGCAGCGCCGCCGGGTTGGGGCAGACCGCGTTCCACAGCTCCAACTCATCGGGGTCGGCCACGCCGGGCCAGTCGGCCTGCATCCCGTCCGTGGTCAGCGCCAGCTGGAAATGAACATGCGGGGCCCAGCCGCCGTTCTGCGTGGCATCCCCCAGCCGCGCAAAGGCCGCGCCCTGCGCCACCGGGTCGCCGGGTTTCAGGCGGTCACTGACTTCAGGGTCCAGATGGCCATAGAGGGTGTAGAACGGGTCGCCCCCGGGCGTTTCGTGGTGCAGGATCACCACGCCGCCATAATCCAGATGCGCATCCCGGTTTTCAACCGCCTCGACCCGGCCGCTCATCGGGGCATGCAGCACGGTTCCGGCAGGGGCAAAGACATCCACCGCCAGATGCACCGTGCGCCGATCCGAGGCTTTCCATGGCCCCTTGCGAAACCCCGGCTCGGCATAGATCAGGCGCGGTTCGTTGTAATACCCCAGCCAGAGGCCTTTGCCGAATTCCTCACCCACGCGTGCGGCTTCCTCCAGGGGCATGTGAAACGGGTTCTGCGGCCAGAGCGAGTTTTCCACTGACAGAGAGCCCATCTGTACATCGCTCAGATCCTGCCCGAACATCTGCGCGAAGTGGCCGCGATGATCCTGCAGATAGGCCTGTACCCGCTCGGCTCCCTTGGTCACCGGAAACCCGCAAGCCGCCCGCAACCGCGCCGACATCAGCCCGCCATTGACGGAAGCGTTTTCGAGAAACCGCCATGCGGGCGCCTGCGAAATGGTGACGTACGGGTCGTCCGGATTGTCGACTGCCATCAGGGTCGAGTTCACCACCGACACCGCCAGCCGCATGCGCAGCAGGGGCCAGATCAGATCCACCTCTTCCGCCCGCAGGCGATTGGCCGCGTGATAACCACGGACCAAGGCCGCCAGCGCACGTTCGGGCTTGGGATTGTCCAGCACGATATAGGCCCCTGCAATGGCCAGATCACAGATGCGCGGGGCGGCGCACATGTCCCCCAGATCGATCAGCCCGGACACCGATTGCCGACCCAACTCGCCCTCGACCAGAATATTGTAGTCATTGGCATCGTTGTGAATGGCTTGCTTCGGCAACGCCTCCAACACATCTGAGATGCGGTCATAGCCCGCCACAATGCCCGCCAGCAGATCGCGCCGACCCGGGTCTGAAATCGCGTCCAACTGCTCGCCGATCCACCCGGCCTGCATCATGTCCCATTTGAACTCCGGCCGGTGAAGACCATCATGCGAAAACCCCTGCAGCGCCCGGTCGGTTGCGCCCAGAACGCGGCCCAGCTTCAGGATCAGTTCCTCACTTTTCGGCGCGGCCTTGGCGTAGCAGGTTCCCGGCAACCGTTCGAGCAGCCAGACCAACCGGGCTTCACCTGCCGCATCCGCAATCTCTGGCAACAGCGCACCGTCCAGATCGGGAATGACCTTGGGAAAGGGCAGGCCCGGAGCCTCGGACGCGATATGTTCCAGCGCCCGAATCTGTAGATCGACCAGCTCTGTCTCGCAGCCTGCACGCATGACCTTCAGAACATAGTCCTGCCCGTTGGTAGCCTGCGCCAGAAAGTTAAGGTCATATTCCCCGTCCAGCCGCGTCAGCTTGACGTCGAACCCCCAGTGCCCGCGCACGGCCCCGGCCCAGAATGCAGTCAAATCGCTCATATGTTTCCCTGTCCAGATGCCAAATGGATCCCCTTCATCTGGCCAAAAATATCCTCGGGGGGAATCGCGCCGTCAGGCGCGATGGGGGGCAGACAGCCCCCCTTTGCCGTCACCCTAACGCGATCCGGAACGATATGTTCCACCGTCCGCCAAAGCCAGCAATAGGGGAATGTACCATTCGGGGTTTCTCTCCGCTGTTCAGTGCAGAGAAAGCAAAGCTGGGCTTAAAGGGCAACCCCTATGCCTTACCGCCCAGATCCTGCAGGATGGGGCAATCCGGCCTGTCATCCCCTGCACAGGCGTCGATCAGATGGCCCAGCGTATCGCGCATGGCGTTGAGGTCGGCGATTTTGGCCTCGATCTGCGCCAGATGATCCTTTGCCACCTGTTTCACATCCGAACTGGCCCGGGTTTCATCCTAATAAAGCGCCAGCAGGGTGCGGCAGTCCTCGATGGTGAACCCAAGCGCGCGGGCGCGGCCCAGAAAGGTCAGCTTGTGCACGTCCTGCTCGCGAAACCAGCGATAGCCGTTGTCGTCGCGCAGGGGTTTGATCAGGTCGATATCCTCGTAGTAGCGGATCGTTTTGGCGGGCAGGCCGGTGCGGGTGGCGACATCTCCGATATTCATGCGGGGGCCTCCTCGGTTGCGGGCAGGGTGGTCTCGGCCGCGCTGGCGCGGACGCGGCGCAGGCGCAGGGCGTTGGTGACGACAAAGACGCTGGACAAGGCCATCGCACCGGCGGCCAGAGCGGGCGACAGCAGATGACCGCCAAACGGATACAGAACCCCCGCCGCCACAGGGATCAGCAGTGTGTTGTAGCCAAAAGCCCAGCCGAGGTTCTGGCGGATGTTGCGCATGGTCCGGCGGCTGATTTCGACCGCATTTACCACGCCGCGCAGATCGCCCGACATCAGAACCACATCCGCCGTTTCGATGGCGACATCCGTGCCGGTGCCAATGGCAACGCCAATATCCGCCGCCGCCAGGGCAGGCGCGTCATTGATCCCGTCGCCGACAAAGGCCACCGTTCCGTATTGGGCGCGCAGGGCCTGAATAGCCTCCAGCTTGCCGTCCGGCAGCACCTCGACAGTGACATGATCGATCCCCAGAGCGTCGGCCAAAGCGCGGGCGGTGCGGGCATTGTCGCCGGTGATCATCGCAAGCTTCACCCCCATCTGGTGCAACGCCGCCAAGGCCGCACGCGTGCCGGGCTTGACCGGGTCCGAGACGGCAAGACTCGCCGCCGCCTGGCCGTCTATGGCCATGAACAGAGGGGTCGCCCCTGCAGCGGCGCGGGCGTCTGCGTCAGCTTGCAGACCGGCGATATCGATCCCTTGCTGTTGCATCAGCTTGTGCGAGCCGATGAGGATGTCCTTGCCTTCGACCCGCCCTTGCAGGCCGAGGCCGGTCAGCGACTGAACCTGCGACACCACAGGCAGGTCCGGGGGACCGGCGCGGGTGATTGCGGTGGCGATGGGGTGTTCGGACCGCGCCTCAAGCGCGGCGGCCAGCCGCAGAACTTCGGCCCGGTCAAAACCGTTTGCCCGGGTCACATTGTCCAGTTCCGGGCGGCCCTGTGTCAGCGTGCCGGTCTTGTCCAGCGCGATGACCTGCGCTTGCTGCAATTGCTGCAGTGCGTCGCCCTTGCGGAACAGCACACCCAGCTCTGCCGCGCGGCCCGTGCCCACCATGATCGAGGTCGGAGTGGCCAGCCCCATGGCGCAGGGGCAGGCGATGATCAGGACCGAGACCCCGGCGACCAGCGCCAGCGGCAGGGCAGGGGCGGGCCCAAAGATCAGCCAGACAAGAACGGTCAGACCGGCCACCGCCATCACAGCCGGCACAAATCGGTAGGTGATCTTGTCGACCAGTCCCTGAATGGGCAGCTTCGCGCCCTGCGCCTGCTCGACCATCTGGATGACCTGCGCCAGCACGGTATCCGCGCCAACGCGGCTGGCTTGTACCCGCAAGGCCCCTGTGCCGTTCACGGTGCCACCGACGACCTGATCGCCTGTGGATTTGCCGACCGGCACGGGTTCACCCGTGATCATGCTTTCGTCGACGTAAGAGGTTCCGTCCAGAACCGCTCCGTCCACCGGCACCCGCTCACCCGGACGGATCTGCAGAATGTCGCCCACCGCGATTTCGGCGATTGCGCGGTCCACGGTTGCGCCATCCTGTTCGACGCGCGCCGTCTTGGGCTGCAGCCCGACCAGCTTGCGGATCGCAGCGCCGGTTTTGCCCTTGGCGCGCGCCTCCATCAGCCGTCCCAGAAGGATCAGAACGACGATGACGGCGGCGGCTTCGAAATACACATTCGCCGTGCCTGCGGGCAGCAGATCAGGGGCGAAGGTCGCCGTGACCGAATAGAAATAGGCCGCCCCGGTGCCCAAGGCGACCAGTGCATTCATATCGGGCGCAGCGCGCAGCAGCGCCGGAATGCCCTTGGCGTAAAACACCCGCCCCGGCCCGATCAGCAAGGCCGAGGTCAGCGCGAACTGGATCACCTGGCTGGTCTGCGCGCCGATGGTGGCATGCACCCAGTGATGAAACGCCGGGATCAGGTGCCCGCCCATTTCCAGAATGAAAACCGGCAGCGCCAGCGCCGCGGCCAATAGCGTCAAGCGGGTCAGGTGGCCGATTTCATCCGCCTTGGTATCGGGGTCTGCACCTGTCGCCCCAGCCGGCTGCGTGGGATAGCCGGACCGGGTCACAACCTGCGCCAGCGCTGCGGGATCGGTCGCACCGTCGATATACGTCACCGCTGCCGTTTTATTGGCAAGGTTCGCAGTGGCCTCGACCACGCCTGGGTTCGCTTTCAGCACCCGTTCGATTTTCGCGACGCATGAGGCGCAGTTCATGCCTTCGACCGCCAGAACGGCGTGTCGCGCGGCTGCCGGATGGCCTGCGGCCTTTAGCGCGTCGGTCAGCGCAGTTACAGGCCCGTCAAACGCGACCTGCGCGGTTTCGGTGGCAAAGTTGACCGCCGCGCTTTCCACGCCCGGAACGACCCGCAATGCGGTTTCGACGCGGGCGACGCATGAGGCGCAGTGCATGCCTTCGATTCTAAGGTGATATGTCTGAGGGTCCGCCATCCGACTCGGTCCGGGCAATTTCGTTGCCCCTCAGATGGGGGTTCCAGTGACGGGAAGGTCAAGAGGGGTGCGTCAAAATTTCCGCACGGGCTCAGGTCGCCGGTTGCTGGCCAAGGCGTTCAGATGGGGTCGCCGATCAGTTGACCCTGCTGCGACCCGCCTTTGATGAATTTGGCGTAGGTTTGCGCCGACCCCATCCGTTCCTGATGCGCGCACTTTCGGGGTGAAGGTTACTTCAGCAAAAGCACGCGGCATGAGTGGTCCTTTCAGAGGCCCGGCGCTGGGCATCGCCTGTCGCCCTGACAAAGCAGGGCTGGGCGATCACCCTGCCGCGCTCAGATCAGCGCTGCGGCCAGAAGGGCGAGTGTCAGCAGGAAAGGCACGTATTGGGGCGAAAACGGGCTGGCGCGGCGTTGCATTTCTCGGCTCCTTTAGTGGACTGATCGGTAAACTTATCTCAGGGTGTACCGATCTGTCCGCCCAATCAATGAAAATGTGCAGCGGAACTGCCCAACACACGGGAAGGTGAGAATTGTTCCGAAGCGCGGCATGCAATTGTGGCAGTCAGATTGCATTCATGCACCGCAGGAATTATGTACCAATCAGTACACCTCGGAGGGGTTAATGCGTCCAAACAAACGGGATCAGCTGGTTCGGAAGGCTCTGGACGTGTTCTACCGGGACGGGTTTCACGCCACCGGCATGGACAAGCTTGTTGTGGAAACGGGTGTGTCCAAAACCTCAATGTACAAGCATTTCCGCACCAAAGAGGACCTGATCCTTGCAGTGTTGCGCCTGCGGGATGAAAGCTTTCGCGACTGGTTCCTGCAGCGCGTCGAAGAGATTGCCGACAGCCCGACAGACCAGTTGATCGCCGGATTCGACGTCATCCGCGAATGGTTCGAAGAAGACGGGTTTCGCGGCTGCATCTTTGTCAAGGCAGGCGCGGAATATCAGAACCCCGATCATCCCATCCACATTCAGGCGGCCGAGAATAAGCGCCTGGTGCTGGATTATTTCACGACCCTGGCCTGCAAAGCCGGCGCGCGCGAGCCTGAAAAGCTGGCCCGACAGGTGCAGTTGCTGCAGGAAGGGGCCATCGTGTCCGCGGTGATGCTGAAGAATTGCGAGTCCGCCACTGACGGGAAAGAGGCGGCAAGGGCGCTGATCACGGCGGCGCTCGACTGATCGGCAGCGGCTAACGCATTGATGACAAGAAACGTTGCGTAGCGCAGGGCGGGAACGCCGCGTCACCCGGATTGGCAGGGATCAAATCCGAAGATAGCTTTTCCGTAACAACAGTTTCGGAGAGCCCTTCATGTCGCTTTTTACCTCTACCGCCGCCTGGGTCACAGACGAACACCGGATGTTTGCCGAAATGGCAGGCCGGTTCATGGATGATGAGCTGACCCCCAATATCGAGCGCTGGGTCGACAATGGCGTCGTGGATCGCGATTTCTGGACCAAGGCAGGGGAAACCGGGCTTATGGCCGGGGCGATCCCCGAAGAATATGGCGGGGTCGGCGGCGGCATGGGGTTCGACTCGGTCACGATCTACGAACAGGCCGCGCGGGGGGATGCCGGGTGGGGCTATGGCATCCAGTCCATCGTGACCCATTACATCACTGCCTATGGCAGCGAGGATCAAAAGCGGAGCTGGCTGCCGAAACTGGCCTCGGGTCAGATGGTCGGGGCGCTGGCCATGACCGAACCCGGCACCGGATCGGACGTGCAGGCGGTGCGCACGACGGCGGACCGTGATGGCAATTCCTACCGGCTGAACGGGTCTAAGATTTTCATCACCAATGGCCAGACGGCGGATCTGATCATCGTGGCCGCGAAAACGGATAAGTCACTGGGCGCGAAAGGCGTATCCCTGATCGCTGTGGAGACCGAAGGCGCGGACGGGTTTCGCCGGGGGCGGAACCTCAAGAAGCTGGGGATGAAGGGCAACGACACGGCCGAGCTGTTCTTCGAGGACGTCAAAGTGCCGATGACCAACCTGCTGGGCCCCGAGGAAGGGCAGGGGTTCTACCAGTTGATGAAACAACTGCCGTGGGAGCGTCTGACCATCGGATTGATGGCGCTGGGCGCCATCGATTTCGCCATCGCCGAGACGGTCAAATACGTGCAGGAGCGCAAGGCCTTCGGGCAACGGGTCATGGATTTTCAGAACACCCGGTTCAAGCTGGCGGAATGCAAGACCAAGGCCGAGGTTCTGCGCAGCTTCGTCAACGATTGCATCGGCAAGCTTGAGGCGGGCGAACTGGACGCAGCCACCGCGTCGATGGTCAAATACTGGGGCTCGGACGTGCAGAACGAGATTGTGCATGAATGCCTGCAATTGTTTGGCGGCTATGGCTTCATGATGGAATACCCGATTGCCCGCCTTTACGCGGATGCGCGGGTGCAAATGATCTATGGCGGCACCAACGAGGTGATGAAGGAACTGATCGCGCGGTCGATTGACGTCTGAAACGGGCGCTCCCGCACCTGCCCGGCCCCCAGCCGTCCGCAAGACGCAAGGCCGAAGGCCGCGCAGTTTTCGCACTATGAGGACAGCTGTTCTTCCAGCCAGACCCGAAACGATTTCAGCGGTTCCGTCTCTGCCCGCCCGGTCGGCCAGACGAGGTAATAGTCGCCCAGACTGACCTCTGGCCCATCGCAGGCCGGCACAAGCCGACCGTTCTGCAGGTCTTCGGCCACCAGATACCCGGGCAGCAACCCCACACCCAGCCCATGAATGGTGGCCTGGATCATGGTCGAGAACTGGTCGAACATCATGCCGCGCTGCCCGCTGGCCGGGTGTCCTTGGGCGGCGAACCACCGGTCCCAGCCATCCGGGCGCGTTTCGAGATGCAGCAGAGGGGCCTGTGTCAGCCACTCGATGCCTGAGGGCTGGTCCGGCAAAAGTTCCGGCGCGCAGACCGGAAGCACCTCTTCCTGCATGATCTTCATGTAGTTCACGCCGCTCCAGTTCTTCTGGCCGAAATGGATCGCGGCGTCGAAGGGCTCGGTGTCAAAGTCGAACGGCTTCAGGCGCGTGTTCAGAATGACGGTCACTTCCGGGTGGCGGCGAGCGAAATCCTGCAGCCTCGGCGCCAGCCAATGCATCCCGAAGGCCGGTAGGATCGACAGATGCAGGGACCCGCCGGTGGGGTTCGCCTTCAGCTTCAGCGAGGCCTGCGCCAGTTGCTGCAGTGCCGCGCGCGCCGTCTGGACATAATCCTTGGCCGCAGGGGTCAGCTGCAGCCGCATCTGCGTGCGCTGGATAAGATCGACGCCCAGCTGTTCCTCCATCGCCTTCAACTGACGGCTGATCGCGCTTTGCGTCAGCGACAGTTCCTCGGCGGCGGCCGAGGCGCTGCCGAGCCTGTCCACCGCTTCGAGCGCCAGCAGGGACGATATGGATGGCAGAAAACGGCGGGGCGCGATCATATGACATTTCCTCATACCTTTGCTTCTGATTATCACTGGCTTTTTCCCTGCGCCAGCGGGATACAGGGGGTGTTTGGTGCAGGGATGCGCCCACATATCGGGCATGCCCCACCCCGTTTGAAAAAGGCCAGACTATGGACCGCGCCCAGATCGTTCATGAAAACTTCCTGTCTCGTGTGGCAAACCGCGACTTTCCGGACGGGCGGCCGCCATGTGAGGGCCTGAGGGATACGGATGCCGTGTCCCTGTTCCGGTCGCAGGTTCTGAGCCGGGCGCTGGACCGCACAAGCCGGGCGATGCAAAAGGCGGGGCAGGGGTTCTACACCATCGGATCGTCGGGGCACGAAGGCATGGCCGCCGTCGCCCATGCCCTGCGCCCGACCGATATCGCCTTTCTGCATTACCGCGACGCCGCGTTTCAGATCGCGCGGGCCGAGCAGGTGCCGGGCCAGCAGATCGCCTGGGATATGCTGCTGAGCTTCGCCTGTTCCAGCGAGGACCCGACTTCGGGCGGGCGGCATAAGGTGCTGGGGTCGAAAGCGCTGAATATTCCGCCGCAAACCTCGACCATCGCCAGCCATCTGCCCAAGGCCGTCGGGGCCGCTTATTCGCTGGGGGCTGCGCGCAGGCATGATCCCGAACATCGGGAACTGCCCTTGGACGGGATCGCCATGTGCTCGTTCGGGGATGCCTCGGCCAACCACTCGACCGCGCAGGGGGCGATCAACACGGCGGGTTGGACCAGCGTGCAGTCCACGCCTTTGCCGCTGTTGTTCGTGTGCGAGGATAACGGCATCGGCATTTCGGTCAAAACGCCCACGGGTTGGATTCAGGCCTCGATGGAGCATCGTCCGGGGATCAAGTATTTTCAGGCCAACGGGCTGGATATCTATGAGACATACGCTGTGGCGCAAGAGGCGGCCGATTATGTCCGCACGCGCCGCAAACCGGCCTTTCTGCATCTGAAAACCGTGCGTCTTTATGGGCATGCCGGGGCGGATGTGCCCACAACCTATCTGAGCAAGGCCGAAGTCGAAGCCGATGAGGCCAACGATCCGCTGCTGCATTCGGTCCGTTTGCTGGATCACGCCGGGGCGTTGCCCCCGGATGCGGCGCTGAGGATCTATCAGGACACCTGCGCCCGCACCGACCGCATCGCTGCCGAGGCCGCGACCCGCCCGCATCTGGCAAACGCGGCAGAGGTGATGGCCAGCCTGATCCCGCCCAGGCGCGCCTGCAAGCCGACAAACGGGCCGACCGCCGACGCCCGCGCCACCGCTTTCGGTGGTGACATGCGGGCCATGCAGGACCCGCAGCCCCTGAGCCGCCTGATCAACTGGGCGCTGACCGATCTGATGTTAGAGCATGGTGAAATCGTCTGTATGGGCGAAGACGTGGGCCGCAAAGGGGGCGTCTATGGCGTGACCCAGAAACTGCAGCAGCGTTTTGGCCCGGACCGGGTGATCGACACTTTGCTGGATGAACAGTCCATTCTGGGGTTGGCCATCGGCATGGGCCATAATGGATTTGTGCCGATCCCGGAAATCCAGTTCCTCGCCTATCTGCACAATGCCGAAGATCAGATCAGGGGTGAGGCGGTGACGCTGCCGTTTTTCTCGAACGGCCAATTCACCAATCCGATGGTGCTGCGGATCGCGGGCCTTGGGTATCAAAAAGGCTTTGGCGGGCATTTTCACAATGACAACTCGCTGGCAGTTCTGCGCGACATTCCGGGGGTGATCATTGCCTGCCCCTCGACCGGTGCGGATGCGGCGCAGATGCTGCGCGAATGCGTGCGGCTGGCGCGGGAAGAACAGCGGGTGGTGGTGTTTCTGGAGCCCATCGCGCTCTATCCCATGCGCGATCTGCATCAGGCGCAGGATGGGGGGTGGATGACGACCTATCCCTCTCCGGACCAGCGGATCGCGTTGGGTGAGGTCGGGGTGCATGGCGATGGCGACGATCTGGCCGTCGTGACCTATGGCAACGGCCATTATCTGTCGCACCAGGCACTGCCCGAGCTGCAGGCGGCAGGCATCAAGACCCGCATCATCGATTTGCGCTGGCTGGCACCGCTGCCGGCCGAAGCGCTGCTTGAGGCGACGCACGGCTGCAAACATGTGCTGATCGTCGACGAATGCCGCCGCACCGGCAGCCAGTCCGAAGCGCTGATGACTTTCTTCGACGAAGAAAGTCCCGCCACCCCGACTGCCCGCGTGGTGGCTGAGGACTGTTTCATCCCAACCGGGCCTGCCTATGCCGCGCCTTTGCCCTCGAAAGACGGTATCGTCGCTGCCGCATTGCAACTAACCGGAGCCAGCACATGACCCGTACCGCCGTCGTGATTTGCCCCGGTCGGGGCACCTATAACAAGCCCGAACTGGGCTATCTGCATTGGCACCACGCGGACCAATTGCCGATGTTCCGCGCCTTCGACGCCATTCGGGAAGAAACCGGGCAAGAACCCGTGACGGCGCTGGATGCCGCAGATCGCCTTACGGTCGGGAAATACTCGCGCGGCGATGTCGCCTCACCCCTGATTTATGCCGCATCGCTGGCCGATGCGCAGGCGCTGGCCGAGGATATCGAGGTGGTCGCCGTCACCGGGAACTCGATGGGCTGGTACATCGCGCTGGCCGTGGCCGGGGCGTTGAGTGCGGAAAACGGGTTCCGGGTTGTGAATACGATGGGAACCCTGATGCAGCAGCATCTGATCGGCGGCCAACTGGTCTATCCCTTTACCGACGACACCTGGGTCAACGATCCCGGTCGGAAACAGGCACTGATACAGGACGTTGCGCGCATCGACGCGACCGAGGGGCAGGATCTGGCACTGTCGATCGATTTGGGCGGCATGCTGGTTCTGGCCGGAAACGATGCCGGGCTGGCCGCGTTCGAGGCGTCTCAGCCCGTGGTTCAGGACCGTTTTCCCATGCGCCTGCCCAACCACGCCGCGTTCCACACCCGGCTGCAGGCCCCCGTGGCGGCGGAAGGCCGGGCGCAACTGGCGGCGGGTCTGTTCGGACAGCCCCGCCATCCGATGATCGACGGGCGGGGCAAAATCTGGTGGCCGGACGCAACCGACACGGATGCGCTGTGGGATTACACGCTGGGCCATCAGGTGACGGAGCCCTATGATTTCACCCGCGCCGTGCAAACGGCGGCGCGCGAGTTTGCGCCGGACCTTTTCATCGTGACCGGTCCGGGCGCGACCCTTGGCGGGGCAGTTGCGCAGTCGCTGGTTCTGGCCCAGTGGCGCGGCATGACGGACAAGGCCGCGTTTGCAGCGCAGCAGGAGACCGCGCCCCTGCTGGTCGCCATGGGCCGCGACGACCAAAGGGCGCTTGTGACCGGATAGCCGGTCAGACCGCGCGGGTGATGCCGCCGTCCACCCGAATGTTCTGCCCGGTGATGTAGCCGCCGCCGTCTGAGGCCAGCAGGGAAATGACCGAGGCGATCTCGTCATAACTTCTTCCATAGCGACCCATCGGGATGCGCAACCGGAATTCCTCTTTCTCGGGCAGGCTGTCGATGAAGCCGGGCAGCACGTTGTTCATGCGGATGTTGTCGCCCGCGTATTTGTCCGAGAACAGCTTGGTAAAGGCGGCCAGTCCTGCGCGGAACACACCGGATGTGGGGAAAACCGGGTCCGGTTCGAAGGCGGCGAAGGTCGAGATGTTGATGATGGCCCCGCCACCTTGCGCCTGCATGATCGGCGTGACCAGCCGGGTCGGGCAGACGGCGTTCAGGAAATAGACATCCATGCCGGTGTGCCAGTCGTCGTCGCTCAGTTCCAGAACCGGGGCGCGGGGGCCGTGCCCAGCGGAATTGACCAGCACATCGATCCGCCCCCAATGGGCCATTGCCGCATCCACCAGCCTTTGCAGATCACCGTTCGACTGGTTCGATCCGGTGATGCCAACGCCGCCCAGTTCGCGGGCCAGTGCCTCACCCTTTCCGGATGAGGACAATATCCCCACCTTGAACCCGTCTGCCGCCAGCCGCCGGGCCGCATCCGCGCCCATCCCGCTGCCACCCGCCGTTATCAGCGCCACCTTGTCTGCCATCTTTCCAATCTCCGTTTCCAGTCTGCGGACAACATGGCGCCAGAGCCGGAATTTGACCAATCAGTTCTTCTGCCCTTATGCTGTAGAAAATCTACTGAGTAGCGCCATGCCCGCCCTTCCCCCGCTCAACGCCCTGCGCGCTTTCGAGGCGTCCGCCCGGCACCTGAATTTCCGCCTTGCTGCCGAGGAGCTGGGTGTAACCCAAGGCGCCGTCGCCCAGCAGGTGCGCGGGCTTGAGGCGCGATTGGGCGCACCGCTGTTCGACCGCCTGCCGCGCGGGTTGCGCCTGACCGAGGCAGGGCGGCGCTTTCATGCCCCGCTGCGCCGCGCCTTTCGCCTGATCGAAGGGGCTGTCGGAGAGTTCTCGGGCCTGCGCCAGATAGTGATTTCCGTCACCCCGAGCTTTGCCTCGAAATGGCTGGTCCCGCGCTTGCACGAATTCACCACCCGGCACCCCGATATTGAAGTGCGTGTGGACGCGCGCGAAGCGCTGGCGGATTTCAACCGGGACGGGGTCGACATCGCCGTACGTCAAAGCCGCAGGCCTATTGCGGCAGGTTTGCAGGCCCAGCCGCTGCTCTCGACCGAGTTCATGGTGGTTTGCGCGCCTGATCTGGCGGCGCAGGTCTCGGGCCCTGCTGACCTGATGCCGCATGTGTTGCTCAGCGACTCTCATGGGCTTTGGCCTTTGTTTCTTGAACATGCAGGGGTGACGGGCAAGCCGCGCATGATGACGTTCAACCAGACCGGACTGGCGATTGATGCCGCTGTTTCGGGGCAAGGCTTTGCGCTGGCCAATGCTGCCCTCGTGGCGTCGGAACTGGAGAGCGGGCGGTTGGTCAGGCCGTTCGATCAGGTTCTGGTCGATGATCTGGGCTTTTACGTGGTCGCGCCTAGGAAACCGCGCCATCCCGAACTTGTCGGGAAGATGCGGGACTGGCTGCTATCCCAGGCCTGAAGGCGGCACAAAATCAGTAATTAACTGAAATCACTGCACGACGGTCCCGTCGCGTTTTTTGTGAATGGATTTGCTCAGCACGGCAGGTTAGGGGATTAGGAAGGACAGGAGGCGCAGGATGGGGATCCGCTTTTTCTCGGACAAGAACCGCCCGGTTCATATGGGGCCATACCCGTTGGAACGTTTGGCGCGGCAGGATCATCTGCCTGATCTGTCCGGCGTGCCCGCGATGCCGGTGCTCAGCTTTCACAGGCCCGACCGACCCG
The DNA here is from genome assembly GCF_056541025.1 of Ruegeria sp. AK4. Classification (NCBI taxonomy): domain Bacteria; kingdom Pseudomonadati; phylum Pseudomonadota; class Alphaproteobacteria; order Rhodobacterales; family Roseobacteraceae; genus Ruegeria; species Ruegeria sp. AK4. The sequence continues at coordinate 41,048 of NZ_JBQFXS010000015.1, read as the reverse complement.
AAAGCATCGTGAACGCGATGGGAGAGTTTCAGGCCATGCTGGACACGATCCGGGACGGGCTCGTGAACCCTGTGGCGTCCGAGATTCCGTCTGACCCGCAAGAGCGCGCCAACCATCTGAAAGCGTTCGGCTATTTCAACGACGCCTCGATGATGGGCTGCGGCCCCCTGCCGCCCGAGGCTCTGCTGGATCAGCCGCGCCGCAACCCCGATATCGACCGGCTGGCCCATGCCCTGCGTACGCGGCAGACCAAAACGCTGGCCTCGGGCATCGACCTGATCATGGCCGATCTGAAGGATAGTATGGAGGCGACACCCGGACCGCTGGATGCGCATCGCCATGCCATTGTCTTCCTCTATGAACACAACCGCGATCCCGATCCGGATGAACCCGGCGCGGAGTGGATTTTGGATGCGCAGGACCACCGGGCCTGTCTGCTGGCCTCGGAAAACGCTGTGGTGATTGCCAATTACATCCGCCTGCTGGGCTTTGATGCGCGGGCGCATACGGCCATGTCCTCGGATGTTGATCTGGGCAAACTCGCCGTGGCGGCGGGGTTGGCCTCGGTCGAAATAGGCCAGCTTGTCGCGCCGTGGCTGGGATCGCGGTTTGGGCTGGCGGCCGTCACCACTGAGATGCCGATTGCCCATGACGGGCCGCTGCAGCCACTGGCGCAGCAGCCGTGGTTTCGGACACAAGGCCCGGCGTGGTGGCTTGGGGCGGGGTTCGCCAAGAACGCGCTGAACCGCGATCCTTATGCGAAACGGCGCTATGTGGACGGGGCGCATCCGTTTGAAACCCTCAATCGCGTGGAGGATCCGACCACCTATATCGACGAAGAAAATGTCGCCCGGGTGCCCAAACGGGCCGACATGTTCGCGCGGGCGCAGTTTGGCGATATGGGCAAGAACCTGCAGGATGCGGCGAAGGGCGGGCATTACGTCCGCAAATCCGCCCCGAGTTTCGCGCAACGGCGCGCGTTGGGGGCGTTTGTGCTGCTGCAGGATGGGGAAATCGCGGATGTCGCCAAACCCACCGATGCAGCCCGCAACGCCGCCAATATCAAGGCAGCGACGTATTTTCTTGGGGTCGATGCGGTGGGCCTGAGCCGCTGTCCAGACTGGGCGTGGTATTCCCATGATGCGACGGGCGAGGAGATCATTCCGCCCCACGATCAGGCCGTCAGCATGATCATTGATCAGGGCTACGAGACGATGGAGGGTGCCAGCGGCGACGACTGGATCAGCGTCGCCCAGTCGATGCGCGCCTATCTGCGGTTTTCCCTGCTGGGCGGTGTGATCGCGCAGCAGATCCGCAACCTCGGCTACAAGGCCAAGGCGCACACGGTGATGGATGGCGAGGTGCTGCAGCCGCCGCTGTTGCTGCTGTCGGGGCTGGGCGAGGTCAGCCGGATCGGCGAGGTCATCCTGAACCCCTATCTGGGCCCGCGCCTGAAGTCGGGCGTGGTGACAACCGATATGCCGATGGCGCATGACAAGCCCATCGATTTCGGCCTGCAGCGCTTTTGCGAGGCCTGTAACAAATGCGCCCGCGAATGCCCCTCGGGCGCGATCACCGCCGGGCCGAAGCTGATGTTCAACGGCTATGAAATCTGGAAATCCGACAGCCAGAAATGCGCCACCTACCGGGTGACCACGCCCGGCGGCGCGATGTGCGGGCGGTGCATGAAAACCTGCCCGTGGAATCTGGAGGGGATCTTCAAGGAACGCCCCTTCCGCTGGGCCGCGATGAACATACCCTCGGCGGCCCCTGCACTGGCCAAGCTGGACGATGCGGTGGGCAATGGCGGGCTGAACGACACCAAGAAATGGTGGTGGGATATCGAGTTGCAGGCGGACGGGGCCTATCGCCCTTCGGAACACGCGCTGAACCGGCGCGACCTGCAAACCGATCTGGACCTGAAATACGAGGATCAGACGCTGGCCGTCTATCCCGCCCCGCTTGCGCCGCACCCCTGGCCTTATCCCTTTGCGATGGACCGCGAAGCCGGGATCGCCGCCTATGAGGCGATGGTAACGGCGGATGACTACAAGGCCCGCAAGGCGGCGGGCGACATGTCCGTCATTCACCGCTACCAGATCGCGGGAGACGCGCCGGTGATGCGGGTGGAACTGACCAGCGTCGACAAGATGACCGCGGATGTCAGCAAGTACGAATTCTCGACGCTGGATGGCGCGCCGCTGCCGGAATGGACTGCGGGCGCGCATCTGGACGTGCTGGTCGCGCCTGAGTTCCTGCGGCAATATTCGATGTCTGGCGACCCGTCCGACCGCGCCACCTATCAAATTGGCGTGCTGCGCGAGGATGAAGGGCGCGGAGGCTCGGCCCTGCTGCATCGCATCTTCAGCGAAGGGCGCAAGGTGTTCATCTCGAAACCGATCAATCTTTTCGAACTGGATGAGACCGCGACCAAGACCTTCCTGATGGGCGGCGGCATCGGGATCACGCCGATGATCGCTTTTGCGCACCGGTTGCACGCTTTGGGCAAACCGTTTGCACTGCACTACTCCGCCAGCTCCCGCGCAGGGGCCGGGTATCTGGATGATCTCGCCGCGATGCCGTGGGCGGACCATGTGCATTATCATTTCTCGGACGAAGGCACGCGGGCCGATCTGGATGCGATCCTTTCGGGCTATCAGGATGGCTGGCACGTCTACACCTGCGGACCCGACCGCTATATGGACGGCGTCATACAGGCGGCGGAACAGCAGGGATTCCCGGAAGAGGCGCGGCATCTGGAGTATTTCTCGGTCCCCGAACAGCCCGACTACGTAAACCATCCCTTTACCCTGAGACTGGCGAAATCGGGCCGCGACCTGACCGTCCCCGCCGACAAGGACGCCGCGCAGGTGCTGAACGAAGCAGGCATTCACGTGGATGTGAAATGCTCGGACGGGATCTGCGGCGTGTGCAAATGCGGCGTGATCTCGGGCGAGATCGAGCACCGCGATTTCGTGCTGTCCAACAAACAACGCGAGAGCGCTATCATCCTGTGCCAAAGCCGGGCCGCGCAACCGGGCGGTGTGGTCGAGATCGATCTGTGATGCAAAGTCTGGAAACGACATTTTGAATCGCAAAAATTGGTCGTTCCAGCCATGGACGCCGCCTGCATGCTGCACTAACGTCCCCTGCGAACCCCAATAAACCCTGATCAACAGGTGCGAGGTATTTTCATGGAGTATCACAGCCCCGCCAGCTTTGCCGAGGCGTCGGCACTGGCTGCAAACGCAACGGGCATCACCCGGTTTCTGGCCGGTGGAACGGATGTGCTGGTGCAGTTGCGCTCGGATCTGGTGACGCCCGATACGCTGATCGACATCAAGAAGATCGACGGCGTCAGCGACATCACCCGCAATGCCGATGGCAGCTGGACGCTGGGCGTTGCCGCCACCGGTGCCGAGATGAGCGAACACGCTGAATTGGGCCGCGAGTGGCCCGGTGTGGTCGAGGCGATGGACCTGATCGGTTCGACTCAGGTACAGGGTCGCGCGACGTTGACCGGCAACCTGTGCAACGGCTCTCCGGCGGCGGATTCGGTGCCTGCGATGGTTGCAGCTGGTGTGACCGTCACCGTGACCGGCCCGGATGGCGACCGCGAGGTGGCCGTCGAAGATATTCCAACCGGGCCGGGCAAGACCTCGCTGGCCAAGGGCGAAGTGATTTCGGCGGTCAACATCCCTGCGCGCGGCGACAATGCGGGCGACGCCTATCTGCGCTTCATTCCGCGTACCGAGATGGACATCGCCGTGGTCGGCGTCGGCGTCAGCCTGCGGCTGGACGGGGATACGGTCACCGAGGCGCGCGTCTCGTTGGGGGCCGTCGCCCCGACCGTGCTGCTGGTCGAAGACTGCGCCAAAGCCATCATCGGCAGCACGCTGGACGATGCCGCGCTGGAGGCGCTGGCGACAGCGGCCTCGGCCGCCTGTAACCCGATCGACGACAAGCGCGGCACCATCGCGTTCCGCACCGAGGTCGCTGGCGTTCTGGTCAAGCGCGCCGCCAAAATCGCCTATGCCCGCGCGAAGGGAGAACACGTATGAGCAAGTTCCACGTATCCACCACCGTCAACGGGGACGCGGTCGAATACCTGTGCGACCCGCGCGAAACCCTGCTGGACTGTCTGCGCGACAAGCTGAACCTGACCGGCGCGAAAGAGGGCTGCGGCACCGGCGATTGCGGCGCGTGCTCGGTCACCGTTGATGGCCGTCTGGTCTGCTCCTGCCTGATGCTGGGGGTCGAGGCGGATGGCAAGACCATCGAGACCGTCGAGGGAATCGCGGACGGTGACATTCTGCATCCGCTGCAGAAAAAGTTCATCGAACATGCCGCCCTTCAATGCGGCATCTGCACGCCGGGCATTCTGGTGGCCGCAAAGTCGCTGCTGGAGAAGAACCCCAACCCGACCGAGGAAGAAACCCGGTACTGGCTGGCAGGCAATCTGTGCCGCTGCACCGGTTATGACAAGATCATTCGCGCCGTGATGGAAACGGCGGAAGACCTGCGGGAGGCTTCGTAATGGCACTGGACGACCGTAAATCGGAATTCACTTTTGTCGGCACCCGCCCGAACCGCCCTGACGGTTTGGACAAGGTCACAGGCCGCGCCAAGTTCGGCGCTGATATGTCAGCCCCCGGCATGCTGCACGGCGCAATTCTGCGCTCGCCCCATGCCCACGCCCGGATCGTCAGGATCGACGCGTCCCGGGCCGAGGCGATGAAGGACGTCAAAGCCGTGGTGACACGCGCGGATTTCGCCGATGTCCCGTTCAAGCCCGGTCTGGAGGGCGAGTTTTACAACGTTCTGGAAAACGTCATGGCGGGCGAAAAGGCCCTCTATGATGGCCACGCGGTGGCGGCTGTGGCGGCCACGTCGGCGCTGGCAGCGCGCGATGCGCTCAAGCTGATCGAAGTGGAATACGAGGTCCTGCCCCATGTCACCGACGTGGACAAGGCGATGGCTCCGGATGCCCCCGTGATCCGCGAAGGCGCTGCGGACTATTCCGTGCCCGAAGGAATGCACCCAAACGTCGTGCGCTACCACGAAAGCGGCCACGGCGATGTCGAGGCCGGGTTTGCCGAGGCCGATCTGGTCATGGAAGACAGCTTTGTCACTGAGGCGACCCATCAGGGTTACATCGAACCGCATGCCTGTCTGGCGATGCTGGGAAATGACGGCAAGGGAGAGCTCTGGTGCACCACCCAGGGCCATTGGATTGCGCAGAAAACCTGTGCGGCCCTGCTGGGCATCGAAACCTCGCAGCTGCGCGTCACCGCATCCGAGATTGGTGGCGGTTTCGGGGGCAAGACGACCGTTTTCATCGAACCCGTCGCACTGGCGCTGAGCCGCAAGGCCAATCGTCCGGTCAAGCTGGTGATGTCGCGGTCCGAGGTGTTCCGGGCCACGGGCCCAACCGCCTCGGCCTCGATGGACATCAAGATCGGCATGAAAAAGGACGGCACGATCACCGCCGCGCGGGGCGAATTCCGCCTGCAGGGCGGGGCGTTCCCCGGGGCTCCGGGCGACATGACGGCGATGTGCGCTTTTGCGGCGTACAACCTGACCAACGTCAAGCAGATCGGCTATGACGTCATGGCCAACCGTCCCAAGCAAGCCGCCTATCGCGCGCCGGGCGCGCCGATGGGGGCCTTTGCGGTCGAGTCGGTGATTGACGAGATGTGCAAGAAGCTGGGGCTTGATCCCATTGACGTGCGCCTAAAAAACGCGGCGCACGAAGGCACCAGGGCCAGTTACGGCCCGCGCTACGAACGCATCGGTCTGGTCGAAACGTTGGAAGCTGCCAAGGCGCACCCGCATTACTCGGCCCCGCTGAAACCGGGGCAGGGGCGCGGGATCGCCTGCGGGTTCTGGTTCAACCACGGCGGCGAAACCTCGGTGACGCTGGCGCTGTCCGAGGATGGCTCGGCGCAGGTGATGGTCGGCACGCCCGACATTGGCGGCTCACGCGCGTCAATGGCGCTGATGGCGGCCGAGGTGCTGGGCATTCCCTACGAGAACATCCGCGTGACCATCGCCGACACCGCCTCGCTGGGTTATAACGATGTCAGCCACGGCTCGCGCGTGACCTATGCCAGCGGTCTTGCCACCATCAAGGCGGCGCGTCACGCGGTTGAGAAGCTGTGCGAACGGGCGGCGGCCAGTTGGGGCATCCCGGTCGATGCGGTGAAATGGGAAAACGGCTGCGCGGTGCCCTCGGGGCCGAATGCGGGCGACTTTGATCCCCGTCCGCTGGCCGATATCACCGCCCATATGGGCGCGACCGGCGGCCCGATCTCGGGCCATTTCGAAGCCACTCCGGAAGGCGCGGGCGTATCCTTTGGCACCCATATCGTCGATGCCGAGGTCGACCCGGAAACCGGCAAGACCAGCATCACCCGCTATACGGTCATTCAGGACGCCGGCAAGGCGATCCACCCGACCTATGTGGAAGGCCAGTATCAGGGCGGCGCCGCGCAGGGCATCGGCTGGGCGCTGAACGAGGAATATATCTATGGCGAGGATGGCCGTCTGCAGAACTCGATCTTTCTCGACTACCGCATCCCGGTGGCCAGCGACTTGCCGATGATCGACACAGTGATCGTCGAAGTTCCCAACCCCGGCCACCCGTTTGGTGTGCGCGGCGTGGGCGAAACGGGCATCGTGCCGCCGCTTGCCGCCATCGCCAACGCGGTCTCGCATGCGGCGGGCGTGCGGATGAAGGAACTGCCAATGTCGCCGCCGCGCATTCTGGCGGCGCTCAAGGATAATGGTTGAGGTCCACCTCTGGTCCGGTCTCCGGTCTTTGACCGGGGGCCAGCAGGTGGTGGAGGTTGAGGCCAAGACCACCGGCGAACTGCTGCGCGCCCTCGTGCGTGCGCATCCGCAATTGCAAGGGCCGATTGATGCGGGCGTGTCCGTCGCTATCGACGGGCGCGTCATCGCCACGGGCTTGACCGAACCGATCCCCGAAGGCAGTGAAGTCTATCTGATGCAGCGCTTGCGGGGCGGTTAACGGGGCGACCACGGCGCGCGCCCGACCATACGGTCGGCCTCGGCCGTGATATCGTTCATGTGGTGCTCAAGGCTTTGGCGCAGCGCCTCGATTTCCTCTTCACTGGCCTTGCGCGGTACGGTTTCGGTCCACTCGCAGCACAGGAACACACCCTCATTCCGCCAGGGTCGCGGCATCAGCAGGCGGTCCCAGGTGCCCGCTTCGCGCCCATGCCTGGCCGAAAAGGTGATCCCGAACACCCGCTTGCCCGAGGTTCGCGCCCAGACCAAAGGCACGGTCGACAGCACCCGTTCCGGCCCGCGCGGCCCGTCGGCGGCGATGCCGATGGAAATACCCTGTTTCATCTTCCCCAGCACCTGCCGCGACAGGGCCACGTGGCGGGTTTTGCTGGCCATGGCGATGGTATCCATGCCGAACAGCTTCTGCACGCGCCCCACCATGCTGCCCGCCCGTGCCGAGGAGGTGATCGAACAGATACGCCCCCTGTCCAGCGGGAAGAAATACGGGGATTGCGCCAACCTTTGGTGCCACAGAACGACAATCACCGGCTCACCTTGTTCGACCAGCCGATCCAGTTCCTCATACCCGATGCGTTGCCAGCGGGTATTGCGGTTGACCATCCGGATGTAGCTGGCAATCCGCCGCGCGGTCCAGTTCAGGACGGCTTCGCTGTCTGCAATCTTTTTGCGTATGCTCACCCGAGGTTCCTTGTGATGACAGAAACTTGTCTTAACCGACTGCGCGCCATGCGCAACTTGTTTGTCCCCGGAGCCGCCGCACAGGAATTTAAAAAAGCCTCTTGAGTCCGCCGCGCCGCTGGCATATCTGGGGGCTCACCACAGGGGTATAGCTCAGTTGGTAGAGCGACGGTCTCCAAAACCGTAGGTCGCGGGTTCGAACCCTGCTGCCCCTGCCATTTAAAATCAATCACTTACAGTGTTGTCCCTCGGGCCAGGTTAGACCAGTTGGGAGCCTATTTGAGAGATTTTCATTCGTGTTTCGTGCACACGGCTTCGCAATGGCTGTCCTTTTCAGGTTTTGCGAAGCCTATCGCGGCCAGTCCTGACAGGGTTCGCTGAACACAAAGAGGTTTTTCTCGCGCTGCACATATGACGCCCAGAAGCGCCAATCAGAGTCGTCATTTTTGAGTGCAGTGGTCGCCAGCCTGATCCTCTGTTCGACAAAGTTGATGTAGAACCTGCCCCTGAAAGCCAGGCAAAAGGCGAACTCGTCCGCGTTGGCGATCTCGTCCGTGATGGGAATTGCGCCTTCGATCTCTCCATCTTTTGCTTTCAAGTCATGCTCACCGGCAAACACGTCTTCCAGCAACAGTTCATCATCATCGTAAAGCGCCAGTTTCAGCGTCAGTTCATTGGCATCGTAATCAGAGGTGTTTTTGACCACGACATGATAAGACAGCATGTCCTGCGGATAGTTCTTGGGCAGTAGCATTTCCTGCGCCCAACTCAGTTTCTCTGCTTCTGTCCCGTTTTGGAGGCGTGACTGCAAAAAGACGGACCTGACGATTTGCTCCTTTTGTTCTTCCGACGGATATTCGGAAACCGAAACGTAAATGGTCGCGTGGTCGAAATCGTAGTTGGCTCCAACGATCCCGGCGATACTTGCCAGCACCCCCAAAACGACCGGCACCGGCTTGAGCAGGGACTTCACCCACACGGGCAAAGTCAGTGTCGCAATTCGCATTCGCCCGATACCTTACTATTTTCCAATGCCTTGAACGATAACTTTAGGTAAATCTCTAACGTGCTCTTCAGGCTTCAACAATCGAAACGCCCAGCTGTTTAGTGAGGGGGATACAATCCCACATTCTCAGGAGGATTGTTGCAGATAACAATATGAAGGTGAAAGCCGATCTGGGGGAATCTGGTATTGGTGGTCCGCCTGGGACACAAAACCCCACACAGTAACTCTCTGAAATATAGGTGTCCCGCGACCTTTGCGGGGTAAACTGAAAGGCTGGTACTCGTAGCGGCACGCTGCCCGGCGAATTCGATCTATCGAGACAGGGGTTTCAGTGCGTTGCCCTAGGTTGAACGCGCCGGAACTACCGTAAGGGAGAATATCCTACATAGCCTCCAAGGTATGCTCGAGACCATTTCGAATGTGATCTTCCAACAGCCGTTTCGCCGTGTCCGCGTCTCTGGCCAGCGCGGCATCGAACATGCCCTTGTGCTCCTTGACGGCCTCTTCGCCGCGATAGGTCAGCACGAGCATCTGATAGCGCAGGTATTTGTCGTAGATGATCGCGTGCAGAGACAGCAGGTTCCTGGAGTTGCAGGCCGCGATCATCGCCTGGTGAAACTCCCAATCATATCGTTTCCAGGTCTCTTTCTCGGACTCGTCGCCCTTGAGAAGTTGCTGTTCCATCAGGTGCAGCTTGTGGTGTGCGGCAACCAGGTTGCCTTCCCAATCCGTGTCGCCGTTCGCAATGGAAAGCTCCAGCGCGTGGCATTCCAACAGGACCCGCAGCTCTGAAATCTCGGTCAGGTCTTCGCGGGAAACCGGTGTTACAAGGAAACCGCGCTGCTCCGGCGCTTCGACAAATCCGTCGCTGGCCAGCCTGTTCAGGGTCTCACGAAGTGTCGAAAGGCTTGCCGAATAGCGTTCCTTCAAGGCGTCCAGCTTCAGTTTGGAGCCGGGCTTCAACTCGCCGAAGATGATATCCCGCTTGATGCGCTGATAGGTGCTTGCCCCTATCGTAGACGGCTGTTTCGCCATGCGTTTCACCCGATATTCCTGGTTTCTTCGTTCAATTAGCATTTTTCGGAGGTATCAGCAATCCAAACTGATGTATGGTAAAAATAAAAATACCATACATTATTGCGGAATCGCAAGAACCCCAATACGGTCGTGGCAAAGTTGGGCGCTGCCGCTCAATCGCAGATTCAGGTTTCGGGATATTCCGAACCCTCCGGAAGGAAGCAAAGTGTCTAAGAACTTTCGCATTGCTATTGTCGGCATTGGCCTTGTTGGACGCCGCCACGCAGACGCGATCAGAGCGTTGCGTCATGTCGATCTTGTTGCAGTTGTCGATCCCAGCGACGAAGGCCGTGCTTACGCCGTTGAGCACGAGATCGCATGTTACGAGACCCTCGAGGATATGTTTGCAAATCAGACGCCGGATGGTGCTGTGCTTGCGACTCCGACCACGCTTCATGTCGAACAAGGCTTAGCCTGTGTTCGACATGGTTGTCCCGTTCTTGTCGAAAAACCGATTGCCGTGGAGGCCGCCGAAGCATTGGAGCTTGTGCAGGAAGCGGAGAACGCCAATGTGCCGCTGATGGTCGGACATCATCGTCGCCACAATCCCCTGATCAAGTCAGCCAAGGAAGCCATTGTTGATGGGAAGATAGGGGATGTCCGCGCAATTCATGCGAATTGCTGGTTCTACAAGCCCGACGAATATTTTGATGCCGCGCCCTGGCGCAAGAAGCCCGGTGCGGGGCCGATCTCGGTCAATCTGGTCCATGATGTCGATCTTCTGCGGTATCTGGCCGGAGAGGTCGTGACCGTACAGGCGCAGTCGGCTGCATCGCAACGCGGCTATGACAACGAGGATGTCGCCGGCGCGCTGTTGACGTTCGAAAGCGGGGCGATCGGGACAATCAGTGTGTCCGACAGCATCGTCGCCCCGTGGAGCTGGGAAATGACGTCTCAGGAATATCCGATCTATCCGTCGACCACTGAAAGCAGCTACATGATCGGTGGCTCTCATGGGTCATTGTCCGTCCCCGATCTTCGGCTTTGGAGCTACCGGAGCGAACAAAGGGACTGGTGGACCCCAATTTCGTCAACCGCGCTGAAGAAGGGTGCATCCGACCCGCTGGTCAATCAACTCAGGCACTTTGTTGATGTTGCTCGGCGCGAAGCAGATCCGATCGTGTCCGGCTGGGAAGGCTTCAGAACGCTTCAAGTCATTGAAGCCATTCAGAATTCCTGCAGGACTGGCGAAACGATCAGGGTTAGCAGCTTTCCACAGACACCAATGCCAAGTGTAACGGCAATTTAAAATATCAGATATTTTGTAAAAAATCTTGCAAAATGTCCAAAATAGGTCAAAACTCAGAATCGGAAAAATGCATCATGATGTCTCAGGGAGGAGCAAAGTGATTACCAAACTTACCCGCCGGGCTGCTGTATCAGCCCTGGTTGCAACCGGTGTTCTGTTTAGCGCAACAAGTGGTGCGTTGGCGGAAGACAAAGTGCAACTTCGCCTCGCAACATCAGGATCGGAGACCGATCAGCGTTCGGTCGCCATGGCCGAGGTGTTCGCGCCCATGGTCGCTGATTTCGCAAGCTACGAGCCCAGCTATAATGGCACCATCTTCGCGCAAGGCACCGAGTTGGACGCTATCAGCCGGGGCAATCTGGAAATGTCGATCACCTCGGCGCAGGAACTGGCACAGTTCTTCCCCGAGTTTTCGATCTTTACCGCTGGCTATGTTCACCAGGACGCCGCGCATCAGGTGGCTGTCTTCAACGATCCTCTGATGGATGCCTTCAAGCAAAAAGCCGAGGAAGAACTGGGCGTCAAACTGCTGTCGGTCATGTATCTGGGCCGCCGTCAGGTGAACCTGCGCCAGCCCAAGGATGAACTGACCGTCAGCACTCCGGCTGATCTGGAGGGTGTGAACCTGCGGATGCCAGGCACAGATGCGTGGCAGTTCCTTGGCAAAGCGCTGGGTGCCGCCCCGACACCAATGGCGTTCTCAGAGGTTTACACAGCTCTGTCGACCGGTGCCGTCGACGGTCAGGACAACCCATTGCCGACCGTGGTTGATGCCAAATTCTACGAAGTGACCAATCAGATCATCCTGACATCGCACCTGGTTGACCTGAACTATATCGCCATCGGCAAAGAGGTTTGGGACGGGCTGACACCGGAACAGCAGGCCAAGGTTCAGGAAGCTGCGGATGCAGCGGCGGAATCCGGTCGCCAGAAGCAGCTTCAGAAGGAAGAAGACCTTGTCAGCTTCCTCAAGGAGCAGGGCATGGAGGTCTACGAGCCCGACCTGGCGGCGTTCCGCGATCAGGTACAGTCGATGTATCTGGAAAGCGAATTCGCCGGAACATGGCCGGACGGCGTTCTCGAGCAGATCAACGCTCTGGGCAACTAAGCTCATCTACACAAGGGAGGGAGAACCACGATGAAAGGCTTCATAATGGGGTTCTCCCGACTGACCGAAGCGATTGCCGGCGGGATGCTGGCGGCAATCTTCCTGATTTTCCTTCTGCAAATTCTTCTGCGGTACTTCTTTACCCCAGCCGGTTGGACGCTTGAACTGATCGGCATCCTCTGGGTCTGGGTGATCTTTTTTAGCTGCGCGTTCATCGTGCGCGAGAGAGATCACGTGAAGTTTGACATCATTTACCTTTCGGTGCCGATGCGCGTTCGTCAGGTCTTTGCGATGCTGGCGGCCGCGGCGATTGTGGTCGGGATGCTCTACAGTTTCCTGCCCACATGGGACTACATCGACTGGATGAAAATCCGCAAAACCTCGACTGTGCGCAATCCGTTCTCGGGTGAGAAGATACCGCTGCGCACCGTGTTTTCGATCTATGCCGTGTTCATGCTGGTCGTGGCCGCGCGCTATGGCTGGCTGTTCTTCGACATCATGCGCAACGGCCCACCTAAAACCGAACTTGAAATGGTCGTGGGATTTAACGTGGTCGACGATCATCCCCGCGTTGACGGCGAAGACGACGAGGACGCAAGCAAATGAGTTTTGAACTTCTTTCCTGCCTGCTCGCTCTCTTTCTTCTGGCAGGCATCGGGACACCTATCGGTTATTCCATCCTTTTGGCCTCATTGGTTTATCTGGGCACGGCCGGATTGGACGTCGCCCTTGCGGGCGAGAAGATCCTGCAAGGTTTTTACAAAAGCACGATCCTGCTTGCGGTGCCGTTGTTCATCGTCGCCGCGAATATCATGAACGCTGGGTCGATCACCGACCGTTTGTTGAACTTCTGCGTCGCTGCTGTCGGGCGTTTCAAGGGCGGCCTTGGGCACGTAAACGTGGTGGCGTCTCTGATCTTTTCGGGCATGTCCGGCTCGGCTGTCGCGGATGCCGCGGGGATCGGCAAGATCATCATCGAGATGATGACCAAGGATGGTCGTTACAGCCGAGGTTATGCTGCTGCGATTACCGCGGCGTCGGCGACGATTGGCCCGATCATTCCGCCCTCGATCCCGATGGTTTTGTATGCGCTCGTTTCCAAGGCCTCTATCGGGTCTCTGTTCCTGGCCGGTATTCTGCCGGGCCTGATCATGGGCGTCGTCCTGATGGCGATGAACTATTATCTGGCCGGAAAGCGGAACTTTGCATTGGAAGAACCTGTTCCGCTGCGCGAATTGCCGGCTAAAACCGCCAACGCGTTCCCGGCGCTGCTGATGCCCGCAATCCTGCTGTACGGTATTTATGGCGGCGTCACCACGCCGACCGAGGCCGCCGCCGTTGCTGCATTCTACGCCCTGCTGCTGGCAGCGTTGTTCTACCGCGCGCTGACCTTCCGTGGCCTTTATCAGGTGTTCGTCGACAGTGCGCGCTCTTCCGCTGCCGTCGGGGTGGTCATTGGTGGCGCGTTCATTCTGAACTTCATCGTCATTCAGGAGCAAATCCCGCAGTCTATCTCGGCGCTTCTGGAGGGTTCGGATGTTAGCCCGATTGTTTTCCTGATCCTCGTCAACCTGCTGATCCTCGCGCTGGGTTGCGTGTTGGACGCGACAACGATCATTCTGGTGATCGTGCCCCTGTTCATTCCAACCTGCGAGGCGCTCGGGATCGATCTGGTGCATTTCGGAGTGCTGGTCGTCGTGAACTCGATGATCGGTCTGATCACTCCGCCCTATGGCATTCTACTCTTTGTGATCAACGCTGTGACGGACATTCCGTTGCGCGAGATTATCTCGGAAATCTGGGCTTTCCTCGCGGTTCTCATCTTCGCCTTGGTGATCATGATGCTGATGCCGGATCTGGTCCTGTGGTTGCCGCGTATGTTTGGATATCAGGGATAATGTGCCTCTCGGTTTCGACAACGTCGATCCCCGGTGATCTGGCTGAAAAACTGAGTGCCATCGCTGAAGCGGGGTTCGGGGGTGTCGAATTACACGAACCGGATTTGACCGCTTTTGACGGGCCGCCATCGCAGATCCGGAACATTGCATCAGACCTCGGCCTGAAGATTTGCCTGCTGCAACCCTTTCATAACCTCGAAGGCCAGTCCGACGGTGGGCGAGAGCGCGCCTTTGATCGGCTGAAGCGCAAACTCGATCTGATGAGCGAGCTTGGTACCGATCTGCTACTAATCGGGTCCGCGTTCGAGGTCGATGCCGCTGCCACCGAAGAACAGGCAGTCGCAGACCTTGGCGAGGCGACCCAGATCGCGAAAGAGATGGGTTTGCGTCTGGCCTATATGGGCTTGCCATGGTCGGGCCTTGTTCACTCGGATGAGCAAGCGTTACGCGTGGTTGAAGCCATCGACAGCCCCCGTTTGGGGTTGGCCTTGAATTCCTTCTTCTCGCTTGCCGACGGGTCCAAACCCGCCCGACTTCGGGACATTCCCGGAGAGCGGTTGTTCCATGTGCAGCTGTCCGATGCACCCCGGCTTGAGATGGATATTCGTAGGCTCAAACGGCATTTCGGGCTTCTGCCGGGGCTCGGGTCGCTGAACCTTGCGGGCTTCGTGCGGGTGCTGGCCCGCGCCGGGTACGAGGGGCCCTGGTCCATTGCGCGCGTCAACGAAACGGCACCGCAGCCCGGTGGCCGAACACTGGCCCGAGACAGCTACAGGTCGCTGGTGAACCTTCTGTATGAGGTTTCGCGGACCGAGCCGGGAACCGATTTGGGCATCCCGGACCTGCCGGAGCGCATCTATGCTTCAGGCTTTGAGTTCGTCGAATTTACAGCTGATGAGTTAAGCGGCGCGCAGCTGGCCGATATGCTCTCGGCCATGTGTTTTCGGATGGAGCGCAAGCACGTCACCAAGTCCGTCGAGCTGTGGCGGCAGGGCGCGATAAACATCGTTGTGAATACCGAAAAGGAAGGTTTTGCCCATTCGGCGTTTCTGGGTCATGGCCCCTCGGTTTGTGACATGGGGTTGCGTGTCAAAGATGCGGATCAGACGGTTCAGCGAGCGACCGCGTTGGGCGCGCCGAATTTCTCACAACCGGTGGGAACAGGGGAACTGGATATCCCGGCCATTCGGGGCGTTGGTGGCAATGTTGTCCATTTCATCGATGAGAAATCCGATCTGCATCGGGTGTGGGATATCGAGTTCGAGCCGGTTGCCAAAACCAAAGCGACCCAGCCCGCCGGTCTGCGCCGCATCGACCATCTGGCACAGACAATGCGTCACGATGAGATGCAAAGCTGGCTGCTCTACTACATTTCTACTTTTGAGATGGCGAAGTCGCCAATCGTAAACGTTGCAGACCCGTCCGGCGGCGTGCAAAGCCAGGCTATCGAGAGTCCCGAAGGCGAAGTGCGCCTGAACCTGAACGGGGCAATAGGGCGCCGAACACTGGCGGCATCATTCCTTGAAGATGGCTTAGGGGCCGGCGTTCAGCACATCGCCTTTCAGTCGGGCGATATATTTGAAACCTCAGCCCAGTTACTCAAGTCCGGCTTTCCCAGCCTGCCTATCCCGGAAAACTACTACGCTGATCTGCAAGCGACTTTCGGATTGGAAGACGATCTGATCGCTCAACTGCGTGGGGGAAATATCCTTTATGACCGGGCGGCGGGTGCCGAGTATTTTCAGATCTACAGTTGCCCCATCTTTAACGGCTTCTTCTTTGAAATCGTTGAGCGCCGCATGGGCTATGCCGGTTACGGCGCGCGCAACGCGCCCATTCGTCTCGCAGCGCAAAGCAAATCCCAGACGGTGAAAGAGGTGCAAACGCAATGACCGCGCAGATGACAAGCGATGAGCGCGCCGTTCGCCAATGGTGGCGTACCTCCATCATCGACATGAAGCCTGGTCAGATCGCTTTTCGCGGAAACGCCATAGAAGACCTGATTGGGAACGTATCCTTCCCGCAGATGATCTGGCTGATGGTGCGGGGCGATCTGCCCAGCGACGCGCAAGCGCGCCTGTTCGAAGCCGCATTGGTCGCAGGCGTGGATCACGGTCCGCAGGCCCCCTCGATTGCGGCTGCGCGTATGGCCGCCACCTGTGGGGTTGGTCTAAATAATGCGATGGCGACTGCGGTGAACATGCTGGGCGACGTGCATGGCGGGGCAGGAGAGCAGTGCGCAGAGCTGTACTATGATATCGCAGTCCGCATGGATGCGGGAGCTTCGCTGAATGACGCTGTTCGGGATGGCTTGGACAGTTGGCGCGAGACCTACGGCAAGATCGTCTCGGGCTTTGGGCACCGGTTTCACAAACCCGTCGATCCACGCGCACCACGATTAATGCAACTTGTTCGAGATGCGGCGGCAGAAGGCACGGTTTCTGGCCGGTTTGCCGATATCGGCGTAGAGGTTCAGGCCGAACTCGGCCGTCAACGCGGCGGTTGGCCGATTGCGATGAATATCGATGGCGCGACCGCTGTGATCTTCTGCGAGCTTGGCTTTCCCGCGCCCTTGTCGCGGGGGCTATTCTGCCTGTCCCGCTCGGTCGGAATTCTCGCCCATGCGTGGGAGCAGATGAACCAGGGCGGTCGCAATAAAGGTCCCATGCCCCCGAATTACTTACCCCTCTACGAAGACAGGAATGATGACAGGTGAGACATCGAAATCCTTCCGGGTCGGCCTCATCGGCTGTGGTCGTATCAGCGATATCTATCTAAAAACACTATTAAAATTTTCGAGCGTCGAGGTCGTGGCTTGTGCAAGCCTTGATCCTTCGGAAAGCCGCGCCAAAGCGGATCAATTTGGAATAGCCAAAGCCTGCACACCCGATGAGGTGTTCGCCGATCCGACAATTGACTGCGTTCTGAATCTCACAATTCCGGCGGCCCATGCCGAAATCAGCCTGCGTGCGCTGGAGGCTGGCAAGCACGTCTATTCCGAGAAGCCGCTGGTTATGAATCGAACGGATGGCAAGGCGATCGTGCACATGGCCTCTGAAAAGGGGCTACTGGTCGGTTGCGCGCCCGACACTTTTCTGGGCGGTCGCTGGCAGACCGTTCGGCGCTTGATCGACGAGGGTGCCATTGGCAAACCAACAGGGGTTTTTGCCCATGTCGGTACCCACGGGACTGAGCGCCATCATCCCAACCCGGATTTCTACTATCAGGCCGGTGGAGGGCCCTTGCTGGACCTTGGCCCATACTACCTGACCGCCATGATCTGTTGCCTTGGTCCCGTCGACCGCGTTGCAGGAATGGCGCGGCGGACATTTGACCAGCGGATGATCGAAAACGGCCCACGCAACGGCGAATGGATGGATGTCAAGGTCGACACGCATTCGCTAAGCCTGTTGCAGTTCTCGTCCGGTGCCATCGGGTCGATGACCATGAGCTTTGACGTTTGGGATAGCGAAACGCCGCGGTTCGAGATTTACGGCGAAAACGGCACCATCTGCATCCCTGACTCTGACCCGGTTCATGGTGCCAATATCTTTCAAGGGGATGTCTGGCTGAAAACGCGGGACACCTCGCGCTGGTCTCATCAGCCTCGTCCAACCAGTCGCGAAGACTGGAAGGTGGTCGAAAACAAACACGGGTTCAATGAAGACAGCCGCGGGCTCGGCCTTTTGGACCTGGCTCTGGCGGTGCAAGAAGGACGCCAACCCCGTGCAAGTGGAGCGCTTGCCTACCACGTGTTTGAGGTCATGGACGCGATTGAACGGGCGCCGAAATTCGGCGCCTACCAGACGATAGAAAGCCGTTTCGCGGCACCTGCGCCTCTGCCGGTCGATTTCCTTAACGATGAGAGGAAGGAATTGGTTCATGCCGATTGAGACACTCGACTTTGCCCAGCCATTTTTCCGCGTCCAGCACATCACCGATGAAGACAGAGTATCTGTCGAGGGTCGCGCAATTGTTCTGAACCTTGGGCGGCTGGATCTCTCTGTCGAGGATCAGAACATTGCACCGCTCTCCTCCGTTATCGTGCAAGACAGCACGCTTAACGGCGTGGAGCGCGCAGTCATTGTCCACGGTTTCGACGCCCATGGTGATGACAGCGAGCTATTCGCGCGGGTGAAAGATACGTGGCCGTCGGCCTTCGATGTTCGCCAAGAGCAGCGTCTGCGCGGTGTCAGCCACTACATGTCGCCAAAGGTCTTCGTGGGTAACGTTGGGCTGACCATGTACCATTCCGGCTCGGTGCCGCTGAATGTCGGATTGCATAAGGATCATCCGTTCTGCCCGGTACCGGGGTTTCGCGAAGTGCATACGCAAATTGTTGGCTTTGGCAAAATGCAGCAATGCCGCGAACGGGACGTCGAGACCCTTTACCTCGAAGAATTCATGGCCCCCGGCACGACGCACAGGCCGATGTATGACGCCGAAGGCATCTATCCCTGGCATCAATACGAGACAATCACCCCCGGCATATTCATGGCAGTCGAAATACTGCCCGAGGGCGTACGGATTCCGGAAATGGAGGTTCAGAATGGTTGAGAGACTTTTACCCGAAGACCTGAACTTTGACGGCCCTTTCCCCCGCCTGTCTCGCCGTTTGCGGCTGGGCGTTGTTGGTGGTGGACGTATCTCGGTCACGCAAGCAACGGCTGCCCGGATGACCGACCGGTGGGAGGTCGCCGCAGGCGCGCTCAGTTCTGACGCCGCGCGCAGCAAAGCGCGCGGGGCTGAGTGGTACCTGCCGGCAGACCGGTGCTATGCGTCGTTCGACGAGATGGCAAAGGCCGAGGCAGCGCGCGCGGATGGGGTGGATGCCGCTATGATCACTACCCCGAACCACGTTCATTTCGACGCGGCCAAGGCGTTTCTGGAAGCAGGCATTGACGTGCTGTGCGACAAGCCCCTGACCAACGAAGTCGCCGAAGCCGAGGGGCTTGAAGAGATTGCCGCGCGCACGGGACAGGTCTTTGCCGTCGGATATGCGATGTCGTGTTTTCCAGTGATCCGGCAAGCCAAACACATCGTGGCCGAAGGCGGCATCGGCAAGATCAACCAGATCCATGTTGAGTTTATGCAAGACTGGATGACGCCCGAAGATGTGGCTGATGCGCCTCATGTCAAATGGCGGCTGGACCCCAAGATTTCTGGTCCGACCAGCTGTGTCGGCGATATCGGCACCCATGCTGCGCATCTCGCCAGTTTTGTCTCGGGCCTGCCGATGACCAACCTGCGGGCCGAGTTTCATGTCTGCGGTGCGCCTAAGCCGTTGGAAGACACGGTGTACATGTTCACCCGCTATCATAACGAGGTTCCGGGAACCCTGATTGCGACACGTCTTGCCCCGGGAAATCGGGGTGGGTTGCGGTTGCGGATTTTCGGGAGCGAAGGAGGTCTCGAGTGGGATTTAGAGCATTCGGAACAGCTGAAGTTCAACCGGTTCGGTGAGCCGGACCGCATCATAAGCCGAGGTCACGGGCATGGCATCGGCCCCGGCGCGGAACGTCTGATCCGTACCGCGCGCGGCTTCCCCGAAGGGATCATCGAAGCCTGGGCCAATCTCTATACCGAATTTGCCATGGCAGTGGCTGCACGCCGGGATGGTGTCGCTGTTCCGGCCGATTGGCTTGCCTATCCCGGTGTCAGTCAAGGCGCAGACGGCGTCCGTTTTATTGATGCCTCTGTGCGTTCTCACCAGGCCGGAGGCGACTGGGCCGCGATCTAAGGCTTTGCAGACACAAAGGTTATACGCGCCCGGGCCAGTGCCCGGGCGTTTTCGTTTGCTGAGCAGTATTCAGAGTTGATATTTTTAAAAATATCAGATATTTTGTACTACATGTGATGAAATTGAGATTCGCAGACGCATGGAGCTGCCGTTCATGGTGAACCCCGAAGAGGTTGGCACACGCCCCTCTCTCTATTCCTTGGCGCATCTGACGCTGATCGGCTGCACGCCACCCGAGCTCGTCTATATCGCCGCCCGGGCGGGGTACGATGCCGTCAGCCCCCGGTTCATTCCGATGCATGTCCCCGGCGAATTCACTCAGTCCCCGATCGACATGGCACAGGTGCAGGCCACCAAAACGGCGCTTGCGACCACCGGCCTGAAGGTTCTGGATATCGAGATCGCACGCATTACCGAAGACGTGGACCCGCGCGGTTTTGAGCGCTCGCTGGAGATCGGCGGGGAACTGGGTGCCAAGCGCATGATCATGAGCGCGTGGACCAATACCCGCGATGATCGTGACTTCCTGATCGACGTCTATTCTGAAACCTGCGAACTGGCCGCGCCCTACGGGCTAACAGTGGACCTGGAGTTCCCAAGCTTCTCCCGCCTGCGCACGCTGGATGAGGCACTGGACATTGTCCGCGCCTCTGATCAGCCGAATGGCGGTATTCTGGTCGATACGCTTTATCTGCACCTCAGCCGTGTGGATCTCGGAGAGCTCTTGCACGTCCCCTCGGACCTGTTTCACTTCCTGCATATCTCTGATTGCCTGCCCGGCATTGCCGATACGCGCGAGGGCATGATCCAGCTGGCCCGTGATGCGCGGCTATATCCCGGTGAGGGATGGATTGATTTCACCGGCATCATCGAACGGATGCCACCCGTCGACTATTCCATCGAACTGCCCAACCAAAGCCGCGTTGCCGAGTTGGGATATGAAGAACACGCGCGTCGCTGTCTCAGCCACGCCAAGCGAACATTCGGCGCGGCGCGGTCACAGCGCCGTATGCCTGATGCAGCCATTCTAAAACACCAAGAGGTTCACCATGGGCAAAGAGCTCACTGAAAACGACCGACAACTCGCGGGTGATATGCTGGCACGCGCCCGCGCTGCCATGGCCGAGATCGAGGATTGGGATCAGGACAGGCTGGACCGCCTGTCCCAGGCCATCGCATGGTATGCGGGGAACGAGAAAACCTTCACGCGGCTGGCCCAGCAAGGCGTGGACGAAAGCGGCATCGGAGATCGCGAAGGGCGGCCTGCGAAGCGGTTCAAAATCCATATGGTTTTGCGCGATGTCCTGCGTACCCCATCGACCGGAATTGTAGAGGTTGATGAGGAAAAAGGTCTGGTGAAATATGCCAAACCTGCCGGCGTGATCGCGTCCCTGATCCCGATGACCAATCCGGCGATGACCCCACCGGTGACCGGCGTTTCCGCCGCGAACGCCCGGAATGCGGTCATCTTCAGCCCACATCCGCGCACTGCCCATACCACCTATGAAATGGTCGAGGTCATGCGCGCAGCCTGTCGAGCAGCAGGCGCGCCCGAGGATCTGTTTCAATCGATCCGCAAACCGTCGATCCCATTGACGCAACATCTGATGGAGATTTGTGACCTGACGCTGGCAACGGGCGGTAAGCCGATGGTCAAAGCGGCCTACAGTTCAGGGCGTCCGGCCTATGGCGTCGGCGCGGGCAATTCGTCCATCGTCATAGATGAAACGGCTGATCTGGACATTGCGGCGCAGAACACGCGCATTTCCAAGACCTCTGACTTTGGGTCCGGCTGCTCGGCCGACGGTAACATCGTTATCCAGCGTTCGGTCTACGACGATATGATCAAGGCGCTTGAGGCCGAAGGCGGTTACCTGTGTTCGGATGAAGAGAAGGCCATGCTCGAAGCTGCTATGTGGGATGAGAAGGGCAACCGCACCTTCCCGACCATCGCCTGTCCGCCTCAGCAAACAGCTGAAGTCGCCGGTTTTAGCATTCCCGAAGATCGCAAATTCCTGATGGTTGAAAATCAGGGGCAAATCGGGCCGCAGCACAAGTTCTCGAAGGAAAAGCTGACCACGCTGATGGCGCTTTATAACTTCGAAACGTTCGATGACGCGCTGGACACTGTCCGCCAGATCTACAACACCGGGGGCAAGGGCCATTCCTGCGGGATTTATAGCCATAATGACGATCACATCGACCGGTTGGCGCGTCTGGCTCCGGTCAGTCGCATGATGGTGCGGCAGCCTCAGTCCAAGGCCAATGCAGGCGCCTGGACCAATGGCATGCCCATGACCAGCAGCCTGGGCTGCGGCATCTGGGGCGGCAACATCACCAATGAAAACGTCACCATGAAACACATGATGAACTACACCTGGGTCAGCCGTCCGATCCCCGAGGATCGCCCCTCGGAGCCGGACCTGTTCGGTGAATTCTACGGGCAGGAGGTCGCGTGATGGACGGGGCAAAACTGGAAGGCAAAACAGTCGCTGAACACGTCGTAGACTTTCTCGAACGTCGCGAGGTCAAGCATGTATTTGGCCTGTGCGGGCACACGAACATCGCGGTTCTGGCTGCGCTGGCGGAAAGTCCTATCGATTTTGTCACAGTACGACACGAACAAATCGCCAGCCACGCGGCGGATGCGTATGCTCGCGTGACGGGCAAGGCCTCGGTGGTTTTGTCTCATCTCTCTCCGGGGTTGACCAATTGTGCCACCGGGGTCGCCAATGCGGCGCTGGACTGTATCCCGATGGTGGTGATCGCGGGTGACATTCCCACGCATTACTACGGCAAACACCCGCATCAGGAAGTGAACCTGCACGCGGATGCTGCACAATGGGAGATTTACCGCCCCTTCGTGAAACGCGCTTGGCGGGTGGATCGGGCAGACCTGATGGCCGAAATTCTGGAAAAGGCGTTCCATCTGGCCGAAAGCGGTCAGCCCGGGCCGGTACTGGTCAACGTGCCCATGGATATCTTTTCCGAGGTGATCCCATCGGACAGC
Organism: Ruegeria sp. AK4; assembly: GCF_056541025.1. Lineage (NCBI taxonomy): Bacteria > Pseudomonadati > Pseudomonadota > Alphaproteobacteria > Rhodobacterales > Roseobacteraceae > Ruegeria > Ruegeria sp. AK4. The sequence goes on along the minus strand of NZ_JBQFXS010000015.1, from coordinate 18,232 downwards.
TTCGACCGCATCCGCGACAACACCCGCGCGCTCAAGAAACCGTCGATTGACGATGAAACCGCGCGAGAGATTGTCGAAGCGTTGGCTAAAGCCGAAAACCCGGTCGCTTATGTCGGGGGCGGCATCCTTCTGGCGCAAGCCAGCGAGGAGTTGCGCGCGTTCGTTGAACACATGGGCCTGCCGGTCGCGCATTCCCTGATGGGCAAAGGCGCGCTCCGCGACGACCATCCGCTGGTGCTGGGAATGACAGGGTTTTGGGGCACTGAACTGGTCAATCAATCCTGCCTGAATGCGGACTACATCTTTGCCGTGGGAACCCGGTTCAAAGAGGCCGATTGCTCCAGCTGGTATCCCGGCTACACGTTCAACATTCCCGGCTCCAAGGTCATTCATATCGACATCGAACCGCAGGAGATCGGCCGGAACTATCCCACCGAGATCGGCGTCGTTGCGGACGCCAAGGCCGCTTTGCGCTTTCTCAATCGGGTCGCCCGCGAAATTTATCCGGACGGCTTCAACCGCCCCGCGCTGGAACAGAAGATCGCTGACTTCCGGACCGACTTCAAAGCGCGCAACGTGGAAATGGCGACCTCATCGGCCTTTCCAATGATGCCCGAGCGTATTCTGGCCGACACCCGCAAGGCGCTGCCCGAGGATGCCATCATCACGACCGATGTAGGCTGGAACAAGAACGGCGTCGGACAGCAGTTCGATATTTTGACGCCGGGTTCGATCCTGACCCCGGGTGGGTTCGCCACGATGGGTTTTGGCCCCCCGGGCGCGGTCGGCGCGAAACTGGCAGCACCTGATCGCGTTGTCCTCAGCCTGGTCGGCGATGGTGGCTTCGGTCAAAACCCGTCGATGCTGGCAACAGCAGTCGAACTTGATCTGGGCATCATCTGGCTGGTTATGAACAACAACGCTTTTGGCACCATCGCCGGCCTTCAAAAAGCGCATTACGGTTTGACCTATGGAACCACGTTCCCCGGATCAGCCGCCGCACCCACAAACGGACCGGGCTATGCAGACATAGCGCGAGCCTATGGCGCGGAAGGGCACAGACTCAGCGCTGCTGACGAGTTGTTGCCTGCATTGGAAGCGGCAATCGCCAGTGGCAAGCCAACCGTGCTCGATGTGCCAATGATCAACAACCCGACACCAACGACCGGGCATTGGAACATCTTGGACATATACTCGCCGGACAAAGAGGTATCTCACGTCGCGACTTGACGAAACTGGGCGTGTTCAGACGCGCCACGGCAGCGCGCATCCTGTTTTTAATGGTAGCTAAGAGTTGGCCGTTGCATATGGCAATCGGGGATGGAAGCAGCCATTCGCTATAATGCCAGGTTTGACGATACTCTTGGTGAAAGCTGACGTTTACGACAAAGTGCCCGATTGCTCAACCGCCCAAGTATAGACCTCGTTCTGGTTCACATTGCCCCAACAACCATCGGCATATTGCGTCGATGACGTCCTGCCTCGCGTCGGGTTTGTGTCGAACAAGGTAATAGGCCCGAATTTCACTATAGACGGGCTCGAAAAGCTGGACCAACGTGCCGTTGGCCAGCTCACTGTCAATCAGCGGGCGCCATCCCATCACCACGCCCTGGCCTGAGATCGCGGCCTGTAGCAAGACATTCGTGTCCTCGATCATCGGACCGGGCAGGGCGTCGTCGAACGAAACTCCGTTGTAGGCAAACCACGATTGCCAGCCGACAGCGTCGCGTTGATGGATCAGGGGAAAACCAAGTAGTTCCGATGGTTCCGCCGGATGGCCTAGGCGATCCAAAAGATCGGGGCTGGCCACTGGCGCGGTCATGACGCCCACAAGGCGATCCGCAACCATGTTGGGCCAGAAACCGTCACCCCAGGTGATGAAAATGTCGGCGTCCACGTTCTGTGGCGACACCAGCAGCGGGGTCTGTACGAGTTCAAGATCAATCTGGGGGAAATGCGCATTGAACTCTGTCAGACGCGGCAGCATCCAGCGGGTGGCAAAGCTGGGGCCCATGGCGATGCGAACCTTGGTGTGATCGGATTGTTCCGAGATATCCAGAATGGCGCGTTCCAGGATGCGAAACGCTTTGGTGACCTCTTCGGCCAGGCGTACGCCCTCGTCGGTCAACGCAACTTGTCGACCGGACCGGGCGAACAAGGTCAGTTTCAGATGCGCCTCAAGCCCGCGAATGTGATGGCTGATGGCGGTGGGGGATACGTGAAGCTCTTCCGAAGCGGCGCGGAAACTGCCCAGGCGCGCCGCGGCATCAAAGGCGCGCAGGGCGGAAAGAGAGGGAAGGGCGGCCATATGGGAAATAAATGAGTTTTACTCATCTGATGCAAGAGAATCTTGTTTTTGTTGCGCTTGCTGCAAAGGCTTTAGCATGGGGGGTGAAGAACTTGCGTCAGGATCGCTTATGTCCGCCAGAGCCCGCCGCCGCGGTCGCGCCTCAAGGCTCGATCAATCCGTACCGGAAGAGGACGCCTCGCCCCCGGTTTGGCCGGGCCTGTCCGGGGGTGCGTTTCGGCCGCTTAATGATCGGGCGCTGGCTGATGTAAACGAAGCGGTCTTGCATTTGCTCGAGACATTGGGGCTTAGCCAGGCTTCGGCTTCCATGATCGAAAAGGTCTGCGCGCAGGGCGGGATTTGGACCGAAGATCAACGGCTTTTGTTTCCAAGGGATCTGGTGTTGCGCACAGTGGCCGAGGCGCGGCGCGATGTAGTGCTATACGGTCAGGACCCCGGGCACGATCTGGATATCTCGGGGTCGCGCGTGCACATGAGTTCGGGCGGGGCCGCGCCGGGGGTTTTCGATATCGAGGACGGGCGCTATCGCAATGGCACCGCCAGGGATCTTTACGATGCCGCGCGGATTGTGGATGCGATGGAGAACATCCATCATTTCAGCCGCTCCATCGTGGCCACGGATATTGAAGACGTGGCCGAGATGGACCTCAATACCGCCTATGCCTGCCTCATGGGCACTTCGAAACACGTATCGGTTTCGGTGTCTCAGCCGCAGAACGTCGCGCAACTGGCCGAGCTTTGTTACATGATCGCCGGCGGTGAAGATGCGTTCCGAGCCCGGCCCTTCCTGACCGTGATGGTCTGCCATGTCGTCCCGCCCATGCGCTTCGCGGAAGAGGCGTTGGACACGTTGGAGGCCGCCATTCTGGCGGGATTCCCGGTGCAACTGATCAGTGCCGGGCAAGCGGGGGCGACCAGCCCGGCAACAATTGCGGGGTCATTGGTGCAGGCGATTGCCGAAACTCTTGCAGGTCTGGTGTTCGCGCGGCTTGTCGATCCGGATGTGGCGGCCCTCTTTGGTCCCAAGCCGCTTGTGGCCGATCTGCGCACCGGCTCGATGTGCGCTGGCGGTGGCGAACAGGCGATCCTGATGGCCTCAGCCGCGCAGATGGGGCGGTATTACGACCTGCCGACCACTTCGATTGCCGGGATCACCGATTCCAAGACGCTGGACGCGCAATATGGCAGTGAGAAAAATCTGGCCGTCGCCTCGGCGGCGCATGCCGGATCGAACCTGATCACGCAATCCTGCGGCATGCAGGCCAGCCTGTTGGGCGTCGCGCTAGAAGCGTATGTCACCGACAATGACATGCTGGGCAATATCCTGCGGACGGTGCGCGGGGTCGAGGTCACGCCCGAAAACATCGGCGCCGATGTGATTGCCGAAGTGTGCCGGGGCGAGGGGCATTATCTTGGGCACCGCCATACATTCGGGCGGATGAAGTCTGATTACTTCTATCCTCATCTGGGCGACCGCCGCACCCCGCGCGAGTGGGAGGAGGATGGCGCACGCCCGATAGGCGATGTCGCGCGAAGCAAGACGCGCGAACTGCTGGCGGGACATTTCCCGGCGCATATTCTCGACGCGATGGACCGCGCCATTCGCCAACGTTTCAACATAAGGATCAGCCGGGATCAGATCGGACGGGCCCCATGAGGACCAATGCTTCACTGTCGGCGCGTGCCCGCCGGATCATGCCCGGCGGCGTCAGTCACGAACTGCGCTACAAGGCCCCGCATGCGATATACATCGACCGCGCCAAAGGGGCCGAGAAATGGGATGTTGAGGGCAAACGCTACATTGATTTCAAACTGGGTTCAGCCAGTCAGCTGTTGGGCAATTCCTGCCCCGAAGTGATGGAAGCCGTCGCGCGGCAACTGACCAAAACGCCCTATACCGGCGATTGCCACCCGCTGGAAATCGAATGGGCCGATTGGATTCACCGTCTGGTGCCCTCGGCCGATAAGGTGCGGTTTACCGGTTCGGGAACGGAATCCACGATGCTGGCCTTGCGGGTTGCCCGCGCTTATTCCCGCAAGGACAAGGTGCTGCGGATCGACGGGCATTTCCACGGCTGGCATGACCTGCTTCTGAAAGGCTCAAAACCCGGGTCCGATACGCCGCCCTCGCTGGGTGTGCCGCAGGCGATTGCCGATCTGACCGTGGTCGTCCCGCCCGCGCTGGATGCGATCCGCGCCGCGTTGGAGGCCGATGACGGCATCGGCACAATCTTTGTCGAGGCGTCGGGGGCAAATTATGGCTCGGTCCCTCTGCCGGACGGGTTCCTGCCCGGTATCCGCGCGCTGGCGGAAGAGCTGGGCAAGGTGCTGATATTTGATGAGGTGATCACCGGCTTTCGCTGGTCCCCCGGCGGGCGACAGGCGCGCGATGGCGTTGTGCCGGACCTGACCGCCATGGCCAAGGTTGTCACCGGCGGTCTGCCTGGCGGGGCCATCGCGGGTCGCGCGGATATCATGGACCTGCTGGACCCCGGCCAACCGGTTGACGGGCTTGCCCCGGCGGTCAGCCACAAGGGCACGTTCAACGCGGCACCTGTGGTGGCCGCAGGTGCGATTGCTGCGATGAAACTGCTGTCGACCGGAGAAGTGCAGGCCCGCGCCGACGCCATGGCCGCGCGCTTGCGCGACGGGTTCAACGCGGTGTTTGCGCGGCGCGGCGTGCCGGCGCTGGCCTATGGCGACAGTTCGACCTGCCATCTGAATTTCGGAGGCACGTCGATAGACGGGCTGAGCGCCGCGCAAATCCGCACCGTCCCACCTGCACTGGTTCAGGGCCTGCGCAGCGGGTTGCTGGACCGGGGTGTGGACTTCATGTCCTTCACTTCATGCGTGACTTCGAGCACCCATACCCCTGACCTGATCGACGAAGCGGTCGGGATTTTCGACGCCGTTCTGGGCGATCTGATCCAGACCGGGGTGATCGCCGCATGAGGTCTCTGCCAAAGCACGCCCGCACGGTTGTCATCGGTGGCGGCGTCATCGGCTGTTCGATCGCGTATCATCTGGCCCGCGAGGGGCGGACGGACATCGTGGTACTGGAACGCTCAAAACTGACCAGCGGAACGACATGGCACGCCGCCGGTCTGGTGCGCCGCCTGCGGCCCTCGGCGACGCTGACCAAGCTGATCACCTATTCGATTGACCTCTATGGGGAATTGGAGCGCGAGACCGGCCAGGCCACCGGCTGGACCCAGACCGGATCTCTGACGCTGGCCACCAATGCGGATCGGCTGACCAATATCAAACGGCAGGTCAGTCTGGGCCGCGCCTTTGGGCTTGAGGCCGAAGTCGTCGATGCGGCCCGCGCGAAAGAGCTGTGGCCGCTGATCGAAACAGATGAAGTGATCGGCGCGGTCTGGTCCCCGGCGGATGGCCGGGTGAACCCGTCGGACGTGGCGCTGGCGCTGTCGAAGGGCGCGCGGGCGCGCGGGGTGCGGTTCTTTGAAGACACCGTCGTGACGGGCTTGCAAAAGAAGGCCGGGCGCATCTCGGGCGTCGCGGTTGGGGACCATGTGATCGATACCGACGAGGTGGTGATCGCCTGTGGCCTCTGGTCCCGCGATGTGGCTGCGATGGCGGGCGCGCATATGCCGCTTTATGCCTGCGAACATTTCTACATCCTGACCAAACCGCTGGCCGAGGTGCAGGCGCTTGGCAAAGGCACTCATCTGCCGACGCTGAACGATCAGGACGCGTTCCTCTATGCCCGCGACGATGTCGAGGGGTTGCTGGTGGGCTGCTTCGAGCCCAATGCCAAGGGCCTGCCGCTGGACCGTCTGCCCAAGGATTTCAGCTTTGATCTGCTGGATGAGGATTGGGACCACTTCATGCCGATGATGGAAAACGCCCTGCGCCGGATACCCGCCTTGGAACGGGCCGAGGTGCGGATGCTGCTCAACGGGCCGGAAAGCTTCACCCTCGACAGCCAGTTCATGCTGGGCGAAAGCCCCGAGGTCCCGGGCCTGTTCCTGATGGGCGGCATGAACTCGACAGGTATTGCGCTGGCTGGCGGCGCGGGCAAGGCGATGGCCGAATGGATCATCGCGGGCGAACCGACCATGGAGCTGAACGAGGCCGACATTCGCCGCTTCAGCCCCGAGATGAACGTATTGGGCGCGTTGGAGGCCCGCATCCCCGAGGTTCTGGGTCGCCATTACGACAACCCCTATCCGGGACGGGCGATGGCCAGCGCCCGCGGCCAGCGCCGATCCCCCATTCATGCCGGGCTGGTTGCGGCGGGGGCGCGGTTTGAACCGCGCGGAGGCTGGGAACGGGCGGTGCATTTCGGCGGCAACACGGCGCATCTGCCTTTGACCTTTGGTGTGCCCGCGTGGCGCGCGCAAGTGGGGCAGGAGGTTCAGGCCTGCCGCGAGGGTGCAGCCATTCTGGATCAATCGGCTTTTGGCAAAATCATGGTGCAAGGACCGGACGCATGCGCATTTCTCAACCGTCTTTGCGCGGCCGAGATGGATATCGCCGTGGGACGCATTGCCTATAGCCAGATCCTGAACGCAGGCGGTGGCGTGGAAAGCGACCTGACGGTGCAGCGTCACGGGCCCGAGACTTATTTGCTCATCGTCGGCGCGGGAGAGGTTGTGCGTGACCTAAAGCGCATGCGCGAAACCCGAGGCGATTTCCGGGTTGAATTCACTGACGTGACCAGCGGCTATGCCATTCTGGGGCTGGCCGGGGCACAGGCCCGTCTGGTTTTGCAAGCGACTTCCAACACCCCTTTTCACGACCTGAAACGCTTTCATTTTGCGCCGGTCGAAATCGGTCTGGCACGCGGTTGGGCCGGGCGGCTGAGTTTCACCGGCGAAGAAGGCTATGAGCTTTACATTCCCGCCGATATGGCCATGGCCGCGTATGAGGCTTTGCTGGCCGCAGGGGCCAGCCATGCAGGGCTATACGCCAGCGGCAGCCTGCGGATCGAAAGCGGGTTCCGCGCTTTCGGGCATGAACTGACCCCCGGCACCACACCGCATGAGGCCGGTTTGGCTGCGTTCTGCGCCATGGGCTCCGGGTTTGTGGGCGAAAGGGCGCTGCAGGATCACACACCCGCGCGCCGGATCGTTTCGCTGCTGTTTGACGACCCCGACGCCATCCCGATCCATGATGAGCCAATCTACGACGAGGGTCAGGTTGTGGGCCAAATCACGTCCGCCGCATGGAGCTATCGATTTGGCCGCTCTGTCGCGCTGGCGATGATCTCGGGCACGCCGGGATTTTTCGACGAAAAATCTTCCACCGCTGATGGCACATGGCCGGTTGAGGTGGAAATCGCCTGCACCCGTTACACCGCCCGCGCGGCGCTTAAACCCGCCAAAGAGGCGTTCCGATGAGCGACACAACCCGCACCACTCAGGTCGCCATCATCGGAGGCGGGATCATGGGCGTTGCAGCCCAGTTCCAACTGGCTGAAAACGGCTGGACCGATACGATCCTGTTCGAAAAAGCGGAACTGACCAGCGGGTCGACATGGCACGCGGCCGGGCAGATCGCGCATGCGGTGGGCAGCCGGATCGCGGGTTGGATCAACAAGACCTCGATTGAAACCTACAAGCGCGTTGAGGCGGAGACCGGGCAAAGCATCGGCTGGCACGAGGTTGGCGGATTCCGGATCGCGACGACGGATGATGAGGTCGACTGGATGAAGTCGATCATGGGCGTCGGTAAACTGCTCGACCTGCCGATGGAACTGGTCGGGCCGGATGACGTGGCCAAGGGCAATCCGTTCTACCGAACCTCGGACATCAAGACGGCTGTTCAGACCTTTGAAGACGGGCATATCGATCCATCCGGTGTCACCATGGCGCTGGCCGCTGCCTCGCGCGCACGCGGGGCCAGGATCGAGCGGCACAACCGCGTCACGGGGGCGGCGCGCCGGGGCGACATGTGGCGTCTGGCGACGGAAAAGGGCGATGTGATGGCCGAACATGTGGTGATCGCTACAGGTTCCTATGCCAATCAGGTGGGCGAATGGTTCGGGCTGAAAATCCCCAGCGTTTCGTGCCTGCATCATTATCTGGTCACCGATACGGTACCCGAGTTCCTGGACCGCCCCGAGTTACCTGTCATGCGCGACAATGCCTTTGGCGGCTATATCCGGCAGGAGCAGAAATCGGGTCTGATCGGGATATACGAGGGCCATGTCTGCCCCACCATCTGGGAAATGCCGCAAGGCGCGCCCTGGGCAGCCGAAAATGAGTTGTTCGAGGCCGATTACGACTCGATTGGCGACTTCCTGATGGTGGCGTTCGACAAGATGCCCGTTCTGGCCGAGTTGGGGATCAAGCGTGTGGTGCGCGGCGCGATCACCCATACGCCGGACGGGGGTATGTTGGTGGGGCCGTCGGGCGCGCCGAATGTCTGGCTGTCTTGCGGGTCTTCGATAGGGCTGGCGTGGGGCGGTGGGGCCGGCAAAGTGCTGGCCGATTGGATGGTGCATGGCGAAACCCCGATCAACACGCGCGGCATGGACCCACGCCGTTACGGCGATTTCAGCACCGACCAGTTCATTGTCGAGCGTACTAAGGACGAATTCATGCGCCGCCATGATACGCCATGCCCCGGCAAACAATTCGATAGCCTGCGCCCCCTGAGGCGCCACCCGCTTTATGACCGTCTGGCCGCCAAGGGCGCGGTGTTTGGCGAGGTGGCGGGCTGGGAACGCCCGCGCTATTTCGGTGAGGTGGGCGAAGTTGAACAGATCGGCTGGGGCCGTCAGACTTGGCACAAAAACGCCATGGCCGAGGCCAGGGCCACACGCGCCACTGCCGGTGTGATCGATCTCTGCGCCTTTGCGCAGTTCGAGATTACGGGAAAGGACGCAGGGGCTTTGCTCGACCGGCTGTCGGCCAACACGATCCCGGCGCGGGACGGGCGGATCAGCCTCAACCACTTGCTGACGCCAAAAGGACGGTTCGAGACCGAGATCACAATCTGGCGCATCGCTCAGGATCGATACTTTACAGGCTCCGCCATCGCACGGGCGAACCCGGATTTTGATTGGATCAGGTCCCATATCCGGCCCGGTGAAGACGTGCGGATGATCAACCGCAGCGCGGATTGGGGGATGCTGGCCTTGTCCGGCCCGGCCTCGCGCCGGATCATGGCGGAACTGACGCGGGCTGATCTTGGCAACGCTGCCTTCCCCTGGCTGTCCGGGCAAGAGATCACCGTGGCGGGCATACCCTGTTATGCGCTGCGCGTGTCTTTCGTCGGCGAGCTTGGCTGGGAATTGCACGCGCCGCTGGGCCGGATCGGCGCGCTCTATGATGCTCTGTTCGAAGCGGGCAGCAAGCATGGGCTGGTCGATCTGGGCTCTTACGCGTTCAACGGGATGCGGATGGAAAAGGCCTATCGCGCAAGCGGTGAACTGACCACGGATGTCGGTCCGTTCGACGTTGGGCTCGATCGGTTCGTACGCGCCGAAGGGCGGTATTTCATCGGCAAGGACGCGCTTTTGGGCCGCGACCCGGCCTGGCAGCTATTCTATGCGGAACTCCATGCAGATGACGTCGACATTCACGGCCGCGAGCCTGTGTTGCTGGATGGCACGCCCGTCGGTCTGACCACCTCGGGCGGGTACGGCTACACGGTGGGCAAATCGTTGGGGTGGCTGTTCGTGCGCAAAGACACCCCGCGCCAGGGTCTAAGCGTGCAGATCCTGAACCGTGCCATTCCCGTGACCGTTCACGACGCCGCCACGTTTGACCCGCAGAACCTGAGACCCCGATCCGAGGACTAGACCCATGACCAACATCACCGGCGGCGAGGCCGTCTATCGCGTGCTCAAGGCCAACGGGATCGACACCGTGTTCGGTCTGCTCGGGGGCTCGATGCTCGAGCTCTACGACGCCATGTATCAGGGTGGCGAGGTCGCCTATGTCGGTGCGCGCGATGAACGTGCGGCGGGGCATATGGCCGATGCATGGGCCCGGATGACCGGCAAACCGGGCGTTGTGCTGGGCGCGCAGGCCGGGCCGGGCGTGGTCAATATCGTCACCGCCGTGGCCGAGGCGCATCTGGCCTATTCTCCGATGGTGGTCATCGCGGGCGCAATCACGCGGGCTGATCAGTGCAAGGACACGTTTCAGGAGGTCGATCAGGTGGCGCTGTTTGCGCCGATCTGCAAACGCTCGGTCATGGTCTCCGACCCGTCACGGCTGGTGCCGATGCTGGAAGATGCGATCCGGCTTGCAAATTCGGGCCGTCGCGGGCCGGTGGTATTGCATGTTCCACGTGACCTCTTTGCGGCCGAATTGCCGGCGATTGACCCGGCTTCGGTCAACATAGCCCGGCCCGGTCCGCCCGCGCCGGAAGACGTAGCGGCGATTGCCGCGCTTCTGAGCGGGGCGAAGCGTCCGGTGATCTTTGCCGGTGGCGGTTTCAAATGGGGCAAGGGGCGTGATGCCCTGACCGCTTTGGCCGAGGCACTAGAGGTGCCGGTTGTGGCCTCAACCGGTCATGCGGATGTGATGCGCCATGGTCATCCGTGGTTTGCCGGTCAGGCGGGACCCCGTGGCAATCGTGTTGCGAGCCGTCTGACCAGAGAGGCCGACGTGATGGTGGCGCTGGGCGCGCGGCTTGGCTTCAATTCGACCTTCCACAGCAATGATTATGTCGGGGCGGAAACCCGGATAGCCCATGTCGACATTGATGGGTCCGCGGTGGGTCGCTACTTCCCGGCCGAGATCGCGGTGCAGGCCGATGCCCGCCTGACGGCAGAGGCTTTGACCAAAGCCGCTACGAAGCCCGATGCCGAGGGATGGCGCAGCGCATTCAGGGCAGACATGGCCAGCCTTGCCGCCGAGCGCGCGGAAGAGGCACAGATCGCCACCCTACCGATGCACCCGCGCCGCGCCTTGGCCGAGATTCGGGCGGCGCTGCCGGAAAACGCCATCGTCACGCTGGACACAGGCAACACATGCCTGCAAGCCGCGGACCGGCTGGCGCATTACGACCCCCTGTCGCTGATCACACCGCTGGACTTCGGCCTGGTGGGATTTGGTCTGGCCGCCGCGATCGGTGCAAAAGCGGCTGCCCCGGATCGGCCTGTCGTTGCCGTGATGGGCGATGGCGCGGTGGGGTATACCATGATCGAGATTCAGACAGCCATTCAGCACGGATTGCCCATTGTCATCGTGGTTCTGGATAACGAAGCATGGGGGGCCGAAAAAGCCTATCAGGCAGAGTTTTATGGTGGGCGGTTGTTGGGGGCCGAGATCACATCGCCCCGCTATGACAAATTCGCCGCGCTGTGCGGCGGCAAAGGTATCTGGGTCGGCTGTCCCGGCGAACTGGGTCCGGCGCTGAACGCGGCCATCGTTGCAAATCAGACCACGGTGATTCAGGCCAAGATCGATCCGGGTGCTCTGACGACCCTGCGCAAGGACTTGTTCAAACCTCCGTCCCGGTAGTGATATTGTTCCAACCGGGGCCGCATCGCGGACATGTTTGTTGAAAGAAACACGACGTCTGTTGTGACAAAGCGCTCGTCTCTCAGACCCTTCCGAGCGGAAGCCGTCCTTGGACTATTCCAGTGAAACCCACAGAACCTTGGCGTCATCCTTGCTGGTCGAGATGCAACCGTGCCCCATGCTGCTGTCGTAATACAGCGAGTCACCCGCTTTCATCGGCAAGGGTCGGTAGTGTTCGGAAACAAAGATCAACTCTCCGCTGATCACATACAAGAACTCTTCGCCGCTGTGGCGGATCCAGGTTTCAAATTCGGACACGTCGCGCGCTTTGATCGTGGCGATGTATGGCAGCATCCGTTTGCTGGTCAACTCGGGGCAAAGCAGTTCGTGCAGGTAAGTGGATGTATCCCGTATCTCGCCTGCACCCGCCGGAGTGTAATCGCGGCGTCCCGAAATGCCCGTCTGGCCCGACTGCAGGAACAGTTGCGGAGTGCTCAGATCAAGGGCCTGTGTCAGCCGCCGAACGATGTCGAAACTGGGCCGCGTCTGGTTGTTTTCGATCTTCGAAAGGGTGGACCGCCCGATTCCCGCAGCACGTCCGGCTTCCTCCAAAGTCCAGCCTTTTGCGCGGCGCGCGTCGCGGATCGACCGGCCCAAAGCCGCCCCATCGTCGTGATCTGCCGGCCCGGAAACATCGTTCGGAGCTTCGTCTGGCATTAAAATCTCCATTCTTTGCTGTAGGTTAGCTAATTCCCCTGTCGTGCACAACTTCACATTTCCGAGAATTGTGTTGCCATAATGGACATAATTCCACTATAGGAAACAAAATCCCTTGTACGTAACATATGCCGCGAGAGGAAATCATGTTCACAACGTCACTCACGAAGACTGATCCGATCATTGCTGCGTCGATTGCGCGTGAAGGCAAGCGCCAGGCGGAACAAATCGAACTCATCGCGTCCGAGAACATCGTCTCGCAGGCCGTGATCGATGCACAGGGATCCGTGCTGACGAACAAATATGCCGAAGGCTATCCCGGTCGCCGCTACTACGGCGGGTGCGAATTTGTGGACGAAGTCGAGGCCGAGGCGATTGAGCGTCTGAAAAAGCTGTTCGGCTGCGCCTTCGCCAATGTACAGCCGCATTCCGGCGCGCAAGCCAACGGGGCAGTGAAGCTTGCTTTGCTCAGCCCCGGTGACACGATCCTTGGCATGTCGCTGGATGCGGGCGGGCACCTGACACATGGTGCCAAACCGGCGCAGTCGGGCAAATGGTTTCACCCGGTTCAATACGGTCTGACCGATGCCGGGCTGATTGACTATGATCAGGTCGAAGCGCTGGCGAGGGCGGAAAAGCCCAAGATGATCATCGCAGGCGCATCGGCCTATTCGCAGCAGATTGACTTTGCCTGCTTCCGCGCAATCGCGGATGAGGTCGGGGCCTGGCTGCTGGCTGACATGGCCCATATCGCAGGTCTGGTCGCCACGGGCCTGCATCCGTCGCCGGTCGGTCACGCGCATGTGGTGACGTCAACCACCCACAAGACCCTGCGCGGCCCGCGCGGCGGGATCATCCTGACCAATGACGAGGCGCTGGCGAAAAAGATCAACTCGGCGGTGTTTCCAGGCCTGCAGGGCGGCCCGCTGATGCATGTGATCGCAGGCAAGGCCGTGGCGTTTGGCGAGGCGCTGCAGCCCGAGTTCAAAACCTATATGCAGCGCGTGGTGGACAGCGCCTCGGCACTGGCCGGGGTGATGATCGCGCGCGGATGCGACATCGTATCGGGTGGAACCCAGAACCATCTGATGCTGGTGGATCTGAGGCCGCTTGGCGTCACCGGTAAGGATGCTGAAGCGGCGCTGGAACGGGCAGGGTTTACCTGCAACAAGAACAGTGTTCCGGGCGACCCCGAGAAGCCGACCGTCACCAGCGGTATTCGTCTGGGCACCGCCGCCGGGTGCAGCCGCGGGTTCGGCCCCGATGAGTTCCGCCAGATCGGTCATATGATCGGCGATGTGCTGGATGCGCTGGCCCGAACGCCCGAGGGTGATGAAACCATCGAAGCGCAGACCCGCGACAAGGTTCGCGCCCTGTGTGCGGCACACCCCATCTACTGAGAGAAAAGTCATGAACATCTATGACCTGATCGTCATCGGCGGTGGTCCGGGCGGCTATGTCGCGGCCATTCGCGCGGCCCAGCTGGGCATGAAAGTAGCATGTGTCGAAGGGCGCGGGGCGCTTGGCGGAACCTGTCTGAATGTGGGGTGTATCCCCTCGAAAGCGTTGCTGACCTCTTCGGCCAAATATGCCGAACTTGCATATCTCTCCTCCCATGGCATTGCGGTCGAAGGGGCCAGCATCGACGTGCCCGCAATGATGGGGCGCAAGGACAAGATCGTCGGCGATCTGACCAAGGGGATCGGATTCCTGTTCAAAAAAAATGGGGTCGAGTTGATCGAAGGCTGGGCCAGCATCCCGGCGGATGGGCAGGTCAAGGTCGGTGACGACATCTATGAGGCCAAGAACATCTTGATCGCCACCGGGTCCGAACCGACACCGCTGAACGGGATCGAGATTGACGAGCGTGACATCCTTAGTTCCACCGGCGCGCTTGAGCTTGAGACGGTGCCCGAGCATCTGGTCGTCGTCGGGGCAGGGGTCATCGGGCTCGAGCTTGGTCAGGTCTGGGCGCGTCTAGGGGCCAGGGTCACTGTCGTCGAATATCTGGATCGCGTCCTGCCCGGCATCGATGGTGAGATTGCAAAGCTGGCGCAACGGGCGCTGGCGAAACGCGGGCTGAAATTCCAGTTGGGCCGCGCGCTGAAGGCTATCGAAAAGACCGAGGCCGGATTGACGCTTGCTCTGGATCGGGTTGGCAAAGACAAGGAAGAGGTGATCGAGGCTGACAAGGTCCTGATCGCTGTCGGTCGCCGACCCGTATCGCGCGGGCTGAGGCTGGAGGAATTGGGGATAGCCCTGGACCCGCGCGGTTTTGTTCAGGTGGACAACAGGTTCCGCACATCGGTTCCCGGCATCTATGCAATCGGGGACTGCATCCCCGGCCCGATGCTAGCGCATAAGGCCGAAGAAGATGGTGTCGCCTGCGTTGAGATGCTGGCGGGGCAGGGTGGCCATGTCGATTACAACACTGTGCCGGGGGTTGTGTATACCGACCCCGAAGTTGCCTCGGTCGGCCTGACTGAAGAGGCTCTGAAAGAGGCTGGCACCGAATACGCGGTCGGCAAATTCGCTTTCATGGCGAACTCGCGCGCGCGTTCAACTGGCGAAACCGATGGCGCGGTCAAGGTTCTGGCCGATCCGAACGGCACGATTCTGGGCGCCCATATCTGCGGTGCCCATGGCGGCGACCTGATCGCCGAACTGGTTCTGGCCATGACCAAAGGCGCAACCGTCGCTGATGTGGCCGCCACCTGTCATGCACACCCGGCCATGGGCGAGGCGGTCAAGGAAGCCTGCCTTGATGCCATGGGCCGTGCCATCCACGCGTAAAGGACCAGCCAGATGACCCTCCAGCTGCGCCCCCGCCACCCGGAAAAGGCCAAAAAGGCCGACAGCGCCATACCGCGCAAGCCGAAGTGGATTCGTCGCAAAAAGATCGAAAGCGCCGAGTATTACGAGACCCGCCGCTTGATGCGCGACCACAATCTGGCGACGGTTTGCGAAGAGGCCGCCTGCCCCAATATCGGCGAATGCTGGTCCATGCGCCACGCCACCATGATGATCATGGGCGAGGTCTGCACCCGCGGCTGTTCCTTCTGCAACGTCTCGACGGGCCGTCCGGACGCGCTGGATGTGTTCGAACCGGGCCGCGTCGCGGCGGCGGTCAGGAAACTGGGCCTGCGTCACGTGGTGATCACATCCGTGGACCGGGACGATCTGGCCGATGGCGGCGCAGACCATATCGCCCGGACTATCCGCGCCGTGCGCCACCAGAACCCCGGCACCACGGTCGAGGTTCTGACCCCCGATTTTCTGGGCAAGGGCGCCGCGGCGGACATCGTGTTCGACGCCGCCCCGGACGTATTCAACCACAATCTGGAAACCGTCCCGCATCTTTATCCGACAGTGCGGCCCGGCGCGCGCTATTTCACCTCGCTGCGGCTGCTGGACGACGCCAAGCGCGCCAATCCACAGGTTTTCACCAAATCCGGCATGATGGTGGGGCTGGGGGAAAGCCTGAATGATGTGCGGCAGGTGATGGACGACCTGCGAGCGGCACAGGTCGATTTCCTGACCGTCGGTCAATACCTGCAACCGACCCCGAAACATCACCCGATCGACCGGTTCTGGACACCGGAAGAATTCGCCCAGCTGGAGCAGATCGCACGCTCCAAGGGCTTTTTGCACGTGTCGGCAACCCCGCTGACCCGTTCGTCGTTCCACGCGGACGAAGACTTTGCCGCCCTCAAGCAGGCCCGCCAGCGGGCGCTCGCGACCGGGGCATAACCAAACGCAAATGGGAGGGATACCATGGAAGCGTTAAATTCAATCGTAGGGGCCATCAATGGCGTCGTATGGGGGCCGCTGATGCTGGTTCTCATTCTGGGCGTCGGCTTCTTCTTGCAGGTGGGGCTGAAATTCATGCCGATCCTGCGCATCGGCACGGGCTTCAGCTTGCTGTTCAAAGGCCGCGAGGGTCAGGGCGAAGGGCAGATCAGCCCGTTCAACGCGCTGATGACCTCGCTGTCGGCGACCATCGGTACGGGCAACATCGCCGGTGTGGCCACTGCTGTCTTCCTGGGCGGTCCGGGCGCATTGTTCTGGATGTGGATGACCGCCCTGGTGGGCATGGCCACCAAATATGCCGAAGCTGTCTGCGCGGTGAAGTACCGTGAAAAGGACGAGCTGGGCAACTTTGTCGGCGGCCCGATGTATTACATCAAGAACGGGCTCGGCGCGAAATGGGCATGGCTGGGCGTGGCCTTCGCCCTTTTCGGCGCAATTGCGGCCTTCGGCATCGGCAACGGTGTGCAGGCCAACGGTGTGGCGCAGGTTCTGGAATCGAACTTCGGCGTCAATACCTCGGTCACCGGCGTGGTCCTGATGGTCCTGACCGCTGCCGTTATTTTGGGCGGCATCACCCGCATCGGCGCGGTTGCCGGTAAGCTGGTTCCGTTCATGGCGATTGCCTACATCATCGCCGGTCTGCTGGTTCTGCTGATCAACATCGGCAATATCGGCCACGCACTGTCGCTGGTCTTCACCTACGCGTTCACCCCCTCGGCCGCCGAAGGTGGTTTTGCGGGCGCAGCCGTCTGGGCCGCCATCCGCTTTGGTGTGGCACGCGGTGTGTTCTCGAACGAGGCCGGTTTGGGCTCCGCCCCGATCGCACACGCCGCAGCCGAGACCAAAGGTCCGGTCAACCAGGGCCTGATCGCGATGCTGGGTACGTTCATTGACACCATCATCGTCTGCTCGATCACCGGTCTGGCGATCATCTCTTCGGGTGCTTGGACATCGGGTGAATCGGGCGCGGCCCTGACCTCGCTGGCCTTCGCAAACTCGCTGCCGGGCGGTGGTCACCTGATCGCAATCGCGCTGTCGATCTTTGCCTTCACCACCATTCTGGGCTGGTCGTTCTATGGCGAGAAATGCGTCGAGTTCCTGCTGGGTGTCAAATCGCTGATGCCCTACCGCGTGCTGTGGATCGTTGCGATCTACTTCGGCGCGACGGCGGATCTGGGCTTCATCTGGCTGCTGGCGGATACGCTGAACGCCATGATGGCCATCCCGAACCTGATTGCCCTGGCCCTGCTGAGCCCCATCGTCTTCAAACTGACGAAAGAGTTCTTTGCCTCGGGCGGCCAATCCGAGGAACCGGGTGGCTCACCAGCCGAATAATTCGGTCCTGAAAAAATCGGGGGGCCAACCCGGCCCCCCGCCTTTGAAACAGAATTCCATATTTCGAGGAGAGACGTGATGGCCACGAAAATCCTGCTGCCCATCGATCACACCGACGACCGCTCGTGGAAACTGGCCCTGCCGGTCGCATTGGAACAGGCAAAATTCTATGGTGCCGAACTGCATGCGGTTGCCGTCATCCCCGAGATCATCCAACTGCCGAACCTGCCCGCCAACTATGGCGCTGGCGCCAAAGACCACGTGCGGGGTGCGGTTCAGGCCATTCTGGACCATGCCAATGCCTCGGACGTGCCGGTTCATGTCGAAGAAGGCAGCGTTTACCGCGAAATCCTGAAGCTTGCCTACAAGGAAGGCTTTGATCTGATCGTCATGGCGTCGACCAAGGGCGATTTCCCGAATTATGAGATTGGTCCGAACCTGGCCCGTGTCGTGCGCAACGCGCATTGCACCGTCATGGTCGTTCGCGACCGATCCCGCTGAATGAAAGGTTGAGAAAATGACCGAATTGAAACGCACGCCTCTCTACGCTTTGCATGTTGAGTTGGGTGGCAAGCTGGTTGATTTTGCGGGTTGGGAGATGCCTGTTCAGTATCCTTTG
>NZ_JBQFXS010000014.1:0-88962 GCF_056541025.1 Ruegeria sp. AK4 | reverse complement strand
TGCCTGATGATGCTGCGCGACCACCATGGCTCGCTTTCGGGCATGGATGCGGTGGTGATTGGCCGGTCGAACATCGTGGGCAAGCCGATGGCGCAATTGCTGCTGGGCGATAGTTGCACCGTGACCATCGCCCATTCGCGCACCAGGGACCTGCCGGATGTGGTGCGGCGCGCCGATATTGTCGTGGCCGCTGTCGGACGGCCCGAGATGGTGCCGGGTGACTGGATCAAGGAAGGCGCGACCGTCATCGACGTAGGCATCAACCGGATCGAGCGCGACGGCAAGAACAAGCTGGTTGGCGATGTCGATTATGCCAGCGCCGCCGAACGCGCGGGCGCGATCACCCCGGTTCCGGGCGGCGTGGGTCCGATGACCATCGCTTGCCTTCTGGCTAACACCCTGACAGCCTGCTGCCGCGCCAATGACCTGCCCGAGCCCGAAGGGCTGACGGCCTGATCTCGAACGGTCGGACCGTTTGCTGCGGTCCGACCGGTATTTCCTGCGGCGGTCAAACTGACGCGCGCGCCGAAAAATTCCCAGTGAATTAACTTTGAATGCACCCAAAATCGTGATATTCCTGCTTTCCCAGACAGTTACGGGCTAGCGGCGAATGCCGGCCCCGCGCTGGCGTATCGGGATTGGAAGTGGATCGTTTAATAAGTATGACGTCGAAGTTGGTTCTGGTTCGCAACCTGTGCACGCCTCAGCGGGTGGTTGCCGCGGCAATATTCCTTCCAGTGTTGGCCTATGCTTTCCCGCCATTCCTGGTGGCCGATCTGCCGTTCATTTTGCGCCTGCTGTTCTGGACCGGGGTGATGGGGCTGGCCCTGTCAGCGACCTGGGTGGCGCGGAAACTGGTGCAGGACAAGCTGGCAAAGGCAAATCTTCATCTGCGTGATCTGGCATATGCAGCATTGGTGCTAGCCTTGTTGACCCCGTCGCTGTGGCTTTTGGCCTGGGTTCTGTTCACCTTTGGCGGAACATGACCCCCGCGCTGACGACAGTCGCAAATTACGGGATTCTGTTTTCCGCCGGATTGTTTCTGGTGCGCCGGAATGAACGGGAAGGGGATGAGCCTCAGCCCGTCGCGCCGCGCCTGATGCGGCGGCTTCCCCCCTCGTTCAAGGGCCAGATTTTTCATCTCACCGTGCGCGACCATTATGTCGACGTTGTCACCTCTGAGGGCACATATACCATCCGGTCCCGCCTGACCGATGCCATCGCCGAGATGGAGCCCGTGCCCGGGCATTGCGCGCACCGGTCCCATTGGGTCGCGGACGACGCAATAAACGGCATCGAGAAGGCGGACGGAAAAATCTGGCTGCGGCTGGTCAATGACGATCTGGTTCCGGTCAGCCGGAAGTACCGACCGGGGCTGGAGCAGGATGGTCTGATCTGAACCTATCGCGGCATCGGGATCATCTGTGGGTTGGGCCCGGTCAGGATCGCCCGCGCATTCGCGCCCATAAGGCCCGACAATGCCTGATCCGAGCTGCGCAACCCGCCGGTATAGGCCCCGTAGGCGGGCAGGATCAGGCGATTGCTGTCCAGCAAAAAGGCCGGGCGGGTGATTGCCCGCCCCCGCGCCCGCAACGTTGCCTTGGGGTGATAGTGCCCGGATACCTCACCCTGCGCGCCGGGTTCGGCAATATGGCGAAAGAGCAGCGATTGGCAGGCCCAGTCGGCCCGGTGTGTGCCGCCCAACTCGATGGGGCCGAGGTCATGGTTGCCTTCGATCCAGATCCAGTCCCGGCCCGCCTGCATCGCGGCAATCCGAAGCGTCTCGGACGCGGCCAGCGACGTCGAGGCGAGCAGATCGTCGAAACTGTCGCCAAGGCACAGGACCGTTTCGGCCCCGGTCCTGTCCAGATCCGCGGCCAGCCGATCCAGCGTGTCGCGGCTGTCATAAGGCGGCAACGCGGGGCCGCCGATCCGGGCCAGCCGCTCGGACTTGCCCAGATGCAGATCGGAGACGCACAGCAAGCGCTGGTCCGGCCACCACAGAGCGCCTGAGGCAAGGGCAGTCAGGCGCTGACCGGCAAATGAAAACTCTTTTCCGTTCATGATACGTTCTTTGCCGGTTTCACCCCGCAACGCAAGGTGAATCACGAGGGCTCCAACCCGGCCTTCTGCAACAATCGCGCGCTTTCCTCGGCCAACAGCCGTTCCTCGGCAGTGCCTTTGACCGGAACCTTGCCGACCTCCAGAAACAGCGGCGCGGCCAGGGGTGACACGCGGTCCAGCCGCAACAGATCGATCCGGTCGCCGATGCGGGCGACCATGGCTTCGATCCGCCCGAAATCGACCAGGCCGCGCATGGCCTCTTCGCGGGTGATCTGCATCAGCAGGTGATCGGGATCGTATTTCAGCAGCGTGTCATACAGGATGTCCGAGGAAAACGTCGCCTGCCGCCCGCTTTTGCGCAGACCGCCGGTGTTGCGTTCGATCAGCCCGGCAATGGTGGCCGAGGCGCGAAAGGTGCGCTTCATCACCGCGTTTCCGGCCAGCCATGTGTCCAGCCCCTCTCGCAGTGCATCCAGTTGGAACAGGGGGCGCGGGTCGGTTACGGCGTCCAGCCCCCAGATCAGAGTTGCATAATCCGTTGCGACAAACCCCAGCGGCGCCAGCCCGGTTTCCTCCATCCTCTTGGTCAGCAGCAACCCCAGCGTTTGCTGCGCATTGCGTCCGGCGAAGCCGTAAACGCACAGGTTTTCCCGCCCGTCATTGGGAAAGCTCTCGATCAGCAGGCGGTCGCGTTGGGGCAGGCGGGATATGTCGCGCTGCAAGGCTAGCCAGTCGGCGGTGTGGGTCGGCAGTTGCGGCCAGTTGTCCTGCGAAAACATGCGCAGGATGCGGTCGCTCAGCTGTGTTGAGGTCGCGAATTTGGTGCCCGAGAACACGGCGACCTTGGGCTTTTTGTCGGCGCGGCGGCTGACCTCGACCACCATTTCGCGCAGGCCTTCGTAGCGCACGATCTGACCGCCGATCAGGAAGGTGTCACCGGAGGTGAGCGAGGCTGCGAAGCCTTCCTCGACCTCACCCAGGGGTTTGCCGCCCCGGTTCCGCCTCAGCCGCACTTTCAACGTGTCTGTGTCCTGAATTGTCCCCAGATTCATACGGATACGCTGCGCCGCGCGGGGGTCGCGCAGCTGCCACAGGCCGTCGGGGCGCTGCTGCAGCCGTTGCCAGCGATCATAGGCACGCAGGGCGTAGCCCCCGGTCGCGCAGAAATCGAGACAGGCATTGAATTCGGCCCGCGTCAGCCGCGCATATGGCCCGGCCGAGGTCATTTCGTGATACAACGCACCCGCCTCAAAAGCCCCGGCAGCGGCGGCGATCAGGATGTGCTGGCACAACACGTCGCGCGGGCCGGGGCCGCGTGGCTCGCCATCAAGCTCATGCGCCTTGGCGGCTTCGAGCGCGGCGACGCATTCCACCACTTCGAACCGGTTTGCGGGCACCAGCAGGGCTTTGGACGGCGCGTTGTAGCGATGGTTCGCACGCCCGATCCGCTGGACCAGACGTTTGACATTCTTGGGCGCCCCGATCTGGATCACCAGATCCACATCCCCCCAGTCGATGCCCAGATCCAGAGAGCCGGTGCAGACGATGGCGCGCAGATCCCCGCGCACCATTGCGGCCTCGACCCGTTCGCGTTGTTGCCGATCGAGGCTACCGTGGTGGATGCCGATGGGCAAGCCTTCGTCATTAGCAAGCCACAGATTGTGAAAGAAAATCTCGGCCTGCGCGCGGGTGTTGTGGAAGATCAGCGTGGTTTTGTGCTGCCGGATCTGGTCCAGCACGGCCGGGATGGAATAGGCCGCGCCGCCGCCGGACCAGGGGGGCATTTCCCGGGTTTCCAGCATCCGGATATCCGGGTCGGGGCCGGGGTCGGCTTGTATGATCCGGCAGGGGTCCGGGTGGCGGGCCAGAAAGCGGGCGATGGCATCAGGGTCTTCCACCGTGGCCGACAGGCCGACGCGGCGCATGTCGGGGCAAAGGCGCTGCAGACGGGCCAGCGCCAGCATCAACTGGTCCCCACGCTTGCTTTCGGCCAGAGCGTGGATTTCATCCACAACAACGCGTTGCACCCCCTGGAACATATGCGGCGCGTCCTCATAAGAGGTCAGCAAAGCCAGACTTTCCGGTGTGGTCAGCAGGATATGCGGCGGGTCCACCCGCTGGCGTTTCTTCTGCGTGGCCGAGGTGTCGCCGGTGCGGTCCTCGATGCGAATTGGCAGGCCGATCTCATCCACGGGTGCGCGCAGGTTGCGCTTGATATCCGCCGCCAGCGCCTTGAGCGGTGAGACATAGATTGTGTGCAACCCCGCATGCGCGCCGTCGGAAAGCTCGGCAAGCGACGGCAGAAACCCCGCCATCGTCTTGCCGCCGCCGGTCGGGGCAATCAGCAGGTTGGCCGGTTCCTTGGCCCGGTCAAACATCTGTTGCTGATGGGGATGGATGGACCAGCCCTTGGCTGTGAACCAGGCCTCAATCCGTGCGGGAATCTGCGTCATGGACGCAGACTACCCGCCTCGGAGTGGTAATGGCACGGCGTTATTTGACGATTGTTTCGTCTTTCACAAACATGTTCGCCCAGGCGCGATCGATCAAGTCGGGGCTCATCTGATAGGGGATGCCCTCGAACTCGCAGATCGAGATCATCTGGTCGATCAGGAAGATCGGCTGGTAGTTCGCATAGATATTGTTGATGGTCGGGTATTTGACCTTCAGCAGATGCACCAGCGCGGCCTCATCCAGCGGCATGCCGCGTTTGCGGGCGACCATGGCGAAGATTTTCAGGAAGTTTTCCTGATTTGGGCCGTCGATCTTGATCTTGAAGAAGATCCGGCGCAGGGCGGCCTGGTCGAAGATTTCGTTCGGGTGGAAGTTGGTCGAGAAGATGACCAGCGTGTCAAACGGCACCTCGAACTTCTCACCCGATTGTAGGCCAAGGATATCCTTGCTTTCCTCCAGCGGAACGATCCAGCGGTTGATCAGGGCCTGAGGGGGTTCGGCCTGACGTCCAAGGTCGTCCACGATGAAGATGCCGCCGGTGGATTTCAATTGCAGCGGCGCCTGATAAGTGCGCGCGGTGGGATTATAGACCAGATCCAGCATGCTCAGCGACAGTTCACCCCCCGTCACAACGGTCGGGCGTTCGCATTGCACATAGCGCGTGTCGAACCGCTTGCGGCGGCGCAGGCTGTTGGGGTCGTCTTCTTCCTGTTCAATCGCGGTGTGCACGATCGGGTCGTAAACGGTGATCACCTGACCAGCATATTCGATGGCGCGCGGAACATAGACATTGTCGCCCAGCGCATCCCTGATCCCGTTCGAGATCGAGGATTTACCGTTACCCGGAGGGCCATACATCAGAACCGAACGACCGGCGCTGACCGCCGGGCCAAGCTGGTCCAGCAGCATGTCGGGCAGAACCAGATGGCCCATGGCGCCCGTCAATTGTTCGCGCGTGACCTGAATGTTGCGGATCGATTGCCGTTTGACCTGCTCGCGGTACACATCCAGCGGCACCGGCATCGCGCCGAAATATTCCGACTGGCTCAGCGCGTCCAACGCGCGGGCCTTGCCGGCGTCGGTCAACTGGTATCCCATCTCGTTTCCGCTGTTGGCGTTCAGCGTCCCGGTCGCCTCGAGCAGTTTCTGCTCGCGCGCGATGTCGATCAGTTCCTGCGTGACCGATCCGGGCAGGCAGATGGCGGCGGCCACTTCTGATACCGTGTCGACGTTTTTGCGGAAAACGGTTTTCAGCATGATGTCCCGCATCATCACCAGCGGAAGCTGCATTTCACCCAACCCCTTGGGGGCAGGGGGGGCCATAACGGATGTGGTCTGCATATTCATGAGCGTTGCCCGTTTATCCAAATGTCACGCAAAAGCCCTTAACGGGCGACTTTGGTGAAATCTGGCCCAGCTTTGTGGCGGGACCAAGGCAGCGAAAAGGCGCGCTGATGATAGTTCACGATCCGAGAACAGTGCCCAATATCAAATACATGGCAAGCCCGCCCGCAAGCGCCAGACCCATCGGGAATTTCTTGCCGGTGTCCCAGCTGTCCCAATGCGGCGCGATGGTGCGCAACCGGCTGTGTTTCGCAATGCGATGGGTTGTAACCGCCGCAAGCAGGCACGCGATCATGACGGGCAGAAAGATGAGGATGTCTCCGGTCCAAACGAACGGTGAGGCCGCGGCCAGGAATTTTGCGTCCCCCGCGCCCATAGTGCCGGCAGCATTCAGGACAATACCGATAATGAGGACAATGACGATGTGCAGAAGCTGCCAGAAATAGATTGGCAGCGTAAGGGAAAGCGGCCCGATATCGCCACTGACTGCCCCGGTGGACCAGGGCGGAAGGGCAATCAATCCGACGACCACATACACCACGGCCAGAGTCACAACCGCGTGGTTCTTGATCCGCATCTCACGCATATCGGTGAAGGCGACGTAAAAGCAGATCGGCAGCACGAAAGGCAGGAACCAGAGCGCAGCAACCGCCGGGATTTGCATGACTCAGCTTGCCTCCAGCGCGCGAAGCGAGCGGACCGCTTCGTCAAAATGCTGCGGGTGGGTGGCAATCGCTTCGCGGAACAGGTTTTTGGCCGTGTTCACATCCCCTTGTTTTACCGCCGAAATTCCCATTGTGTTCAGCAATCTGGCGCGTTCGACCTGAGACATGGGAACAACCGGCATGCTGTAGTTGCCCTGCGCTGCACGCGCCAGAACCAGGTTGTTCTTGGCGGTGAACAGCGAATTGTCCTGACGTATTGCATCGGTAAACAGGCGCTCGGCTTCGTCATACTGGCCTCGGGTCAGTTTGGAATAGCCCCAGTTGTTCATGACACTGCCGGGGCGGGTCGTCAGCCCGACGGCGGTTTCATAGAAATGATCCGCGCGCTTCCAGTCTTTCTGGGAATCCGCCACCAGCGCCTCAAGTCGGTACCGCTTGAACGTTTCATATGTGGGCGGGATCGAATCCAGAACGGTTTCGGCTTTGTCCCAGTCTCCGTTGCGCACCAGCGCATCGGCATATTCAACCTTGTCGGCACTGTTTGTGCCTTTCATGGTCGTCACCCGTTTCCATGCGGCAGCGGCTTCGGTGGTGCGCTTGGCCCGGGCCAGCGATATGGCCAGTCCGCGCTGTAGATCGATCCGGTCGGGATTCTTGCTGGCAGCGCCGTGGAAATAGGTCACGGCCTCGTTCGGGTCCGCTGCGCTGAGAAGAACGTCGTTCAGGTTGGTTTCGTCGATGACGTTCACTTCCTGAAACGTGCGTTCGACCTTTTCCTCTTCGGTTTCTTTCGCGCAGCCAGCCAGAACCAGCCCGCCAAGAATGATGGATGGAATCAAGAATTGTTGGCGCATTTTTGCGTCCTTTACTGCTCTGGCCTCGGTTACTGGATTTTGCGCAGCGAAAATTGCCCGTCGCCAAGCTGTTCCAGCGTATATTCTTGTTCTTGTGGAGTATTATTAACAGGATTTTCCATTTTTGCGAGTGCTAAGCGCAGATTGTCGCGGATTGCGTCACTTTCGCCATTGTCCAACGCATAGGCGCGGCGAAAGACCTGTGCGGCCTCGGGATATTCCTCAATCTCCATGAGCAGAACGCCCAGATTGTTCCACGCTACTGGCCAATCTGTGTCGTCTTCGACCGCGCGGCGCAGCAGGGTTTCGGCCTGTCCCAACCGGCGAAGGCCTAGGTTCGCGGTGCCCATCGATGTCAGTATCTGGGGTGTCAGCCCTTCTTCCAAGGCGGCGCGCGTAAATGTTTCAAGCGCCAGTTCATATTCCCCTGCTGCCATCAGGCGGTTTCCGACGGTGATGCTGTCCGCAGCCTGCCCCGTGGGGTCCACCCCCGGCGCATCCAGATCGCTGGACTGCCCGCTTTCAGTGCAAGAGGCCATCACGGTAAACACCATGATGGCCTTGAGCACTTGGCGAAACCCTGAAAGGTCACACCGGCGGAGTGGTCTCATTTGGTAGCAACCTCAGCGTCCGAAGGTCGAGATGACGTTGAAAGATGGTCCGACCAGAATAACGAGAAGCGGCGGAACGGTCAGGCCCATTGTTACCAGTGTCATCTTTGTGGGCAACTTGTTTGCGGCCTCTTCCGCGCGCATAACCCGCTTGTCCCGCATCTCCGAGGCGTAAACCCGCAGAGCTTCGGCAATAGATGTACCGAATGTTGCCGACTGGATCATGACGGTCACAAAAGCGTTGACGTCCTGAACGCCGCATCTGGTGCCAAAGTCCCGCAGAACGGTGTCTTTGTCTTTACCGGCCTTCATCTCATACGCGACGACTTCGAATTCCTGCGCGATTTCGGGGTACGAGCTTTTCATCTCGGACGCCACGCGGACGATGGCCTGATCCAGCGATTGTCCGGCTTCAACGCAGACAAGCATCAGGTCCAGCGTGTCTGGGAAAGCGGCGATGATCGCCTCTTTGCGTTCTTCCACGCGGCGGGTGATCCAGTATCTGGGAAGCATATAGCCGATACCGCCGGGCACCAGAACGCGGATCAGGATTTGCTGGCCGGTATATTCCTCATCCCCGGCAAAGACCGTGACCAGCAGAACGCCGATGACGATGCCGATGATCCCCAGAGCAAACTGGGCGAAATGGTAAAAGCGGACCGAGTCCTTGGACTGATATCCGGCCTGCCGCATCTTGAGCTGAATGGCCGACAGCTCTTCTTCGTTCTTCGGCTCAAGAAAGGTCGCGAACTTTTCAAGCTGCTCGTTGCGGCTGGAGTTGCGAAGCTGTTCTTTCTTGTTTTTCTTGCTCTTTTTTGGCTGCGAGTTTGAGCGTTGCAGTTTCTTCAGGGGGTCTTCGGGCTGATTCATCATCAGCGAGACGGCCACAAGGACCATGACCATCCCCAGAACGCCGACAACGATCAGGGGGCCGAACTCTCCCAGGTGCTGGGTCAACAGGTCGTTGATGCTGGTCAGGAATTCCATTGTACTGCCCTCAGACCTTGATGTTGGTGATGATCTTCATGACGATCAGGTTCAGCGTCAGCATGATGCCGACAAAGAAGCACATCGGAATGAAGTAGGCGTGGTCCAGAACCTCGTCATAATAGCCGGGGTCCTTCACCAGAATGAACGCAAGACAGGCCAGCGGGAAGGCAGACAGGAACTTGCCGGACCACTGCGCTTCGGCGGTAATCGCTTTCACGCGGCGGAACAGGCGGAAGCGGGCACGGATGACCTGCGCCAGACCGGCCAGAATCTCGGCCAGGTTACCACCGGACTGCTGCTGGATACCCACGGCCACGGCCAGAAAGCGCATATCCTGCATATCGAGCCGTTCCGCCATGTCTTTCAGCGCCTCGCCCACGTCGCGGCCATAGGCGCATTCGTCTGCGATGACGCCAAATTCGGTTGCCAGCGGGTCCTGAACCTCATTCGCGACAATCTGGACCGAAGACACGAACGGGTTGCCCACACGCAGCGACCGGACCATCAGTTCAACCGCATCAGGCAGTTGTTCCTCAATCATCGACATGCGCTTTTTGGCTTTGTGATTGACCCAAGCATAGACAGCGCCCACGCCAATCGCGACCGAAATCGCAATCCGCAGCGGCAGGTCGGTCGGGGTGCCGATGCTGAGCCCCATAAAGGCCACTGCGGACACAAGACCCATGATCATGATCAACTGGCGCGGCGTAAACGCAATCGCCGCCTTCTGCGCCTTGTCAGCCAACAATGAATACAGAGGGATGCTCTGCGTTTTCATATGCTGCTGCATTTCCTTGCGCAGCTGCTCCAGCACCTGTTCGCGACCAACGCCCTTGTCGAGCATGTCCAGACGGCGGTTGACCCGGCTGTTCAGGCTGATGGATTTGCCGAATGCGACCAGATAGATACCTTCGACCAGGGCCAGGACCCCCACGAAGATGGCGACATAGATAAGTGCCTCCATAGGCAGTTGCATGTCCTGATCTCCTACATTGTGGTTGGGTCGTAGATCGACGCGGGCAGGTCAAAGCCCCACAGGCGGAAGCGTTCCGAATAGTGGCTGCGCACGCCCGTTGCGGTGAAGTGACCGATGATCTTGTTGTCGGGGGTCAGACCAACACGTTGAAAACGAAAGATTTCCTGCATCGAGATCACATCGCCTTCCATCCCCGTGATCTCGGTGATCGAGGTCATCCGGCGCGAGCCGTCCTGCAAGCGGCTGGCCTGAACCAGCAGGTTCACAGCAGATGAAATCTGGCTGCGGACCGCCTTGATCGGCATCTCGATCCCGGCCATCGCGATCATGTTTTCCAGACGCGAGATACCATCGCGGGCCGAGTTGGCGTGGATCGTGGTCATCGATCCATCGTGGCCGGTGTTCATGGCCTGCAACATGTCGATCACCTCGGCGCCACGCGTTTCCCCCACGATGATGCGGTCGGGGCGCATACGCAGGGCGTTTTTCAGACAGTCGCGCGGGCTGACCTCACCTTTTCCTTCCACGTTGGGGGGGCGGCTTTCCATCCGGCCCACATGGGTCTGCTGCAGCTGAAGTTCCGCCGTGTCCTCAATGGTCAGGATGCGCTCGGCGTCGTCGATGAAGCTGGACAGGGCGTTCAGCGTGGTCGTTTTACCGGAACCGGTACCGCCCGAGACGATGATGTTCAGTCGGGTCGACACAGCGGCCTGCAGATAAGCGGCCATTTCTTCGGTAAAGGCCCCGAAATTGACCAAATCGTCGATGCCCAGCTTGTCTTTCTTGAACTTACGAATCGAAACCAGCGATCCGTCCACCGCAATCGGCGGTACCATGGCGTTGAAACGCGAACCATCGGCCAGACGGGCGTCAACGTAAGGGTTTGATTCATCGACACGACGGCCCACGGCGGACACGATCTTGTCGATGATCCGCATCAGGTGCTTTTCGTCCTTGAACGTGATGTCGCTGAGTTCCAGCTTACCGGCGCGTTCCACGAAAATCTGCTGCGGGCCGTTTACCAGAATATCGTTGACTGATTCGTCCTGCAGAAGGGTTTCCAGTGGGCCAAGGCCAGTGACTTCGTCATAAAGTTCCTTGTTGAGCTGTGACCGGTCGTCCCGGTTCAGAACGATATTCTTGGCCTCAAGCACCTCGCTGGCGATGGCACTGATCTCCGAGCGCAACTCTGCCTCGCCTGCGTTTTCCAACGCGGCAAGGTTCAGGTTTTCAAGCAGTTCCCGGTGCAGTTCGATCTTGATCTCGCCCAACCGCTCTTTGCGCTTGCGCTCTCGGTCGGATCCGACGACTTCGGCCGTTTTTTTCTGGATGGGCTTGCGCACAATCGCGGTTGCGGCAGAGGTCGCCGCCGGGGCTGATGCGGCCTCGGGGGCTTTGTCGGGTGTCTGTACCGGCTGCGCAGCAGGTTGTTTCTTGTATCTTGAAAACACGGCGGATCCCCCCTTGGGATGATGTTACGCGGCTTCTGCGTCGTTGCTGCCCAGGCTGTGCAGCGATTTCGCCAGCTTCGCGATTTCCCGGCGCAGCGGGTTTTTCGCGGCCGAATTGGCAAGCGGCAGGCCATGATCGCCACTTTGCATGACGGGTTTGCCGCCATCTGGCAGTTGCAGGTCAATCGAAATGCCAAGGCTTTCACCCATGCGTTTCACGCGGCTTTTACCGTTCAGGTCCGTGAACTTGGGCGCACGGTTCAGGGCAAAGCGCAGCTTGTTGAAGGGCAGTTCTTCGGCTTGCAGCGCGCGTTTCAGGCGCAACGCGTTCTGCGCCGACCGCATATCCAGTTCGATCACGGCGAAATACACATGCGCGGCCTGCAGAATCGTTTCCGACCACAGAACCAGCGTTTTGGGCATGTCCACGATCACATAGTCGAAATGCTTCCGCGCTAGATCGATCACCCGCTGGATGTCTTCCGGCGTGATCAGGTCCAGTGGCACCATGTCTGACGGCGCGGTCAGAACCTGCAGCTTTTCTTCATAGGTTTGAAGGGCTTGCGAGAAAACCTCATCATCCATCGAATCGGTGTCCGACAGCATTTCGAACACCGTCTCGCGCCGCGGCAGGTCGAGGTAAGTCGAAACCGTGCCATATTGCAGGTCCAGATCGATCAGACAGACCGAGGGGGCCTCTTTGTCCGACACGCTGGCAAGCTCCCACGCAAGGTTGACGGCCAGCGTGGTCGATCCAACGCCTCCGGCAAGCCCGTGGGTCACGAACAGCGCGCCTTCCTTGGACGCGCCGTCGGTCAGGGTGGCTGCTGCTGTGGGGGCAACGGCAACCGGGTCAGGCTGGTTCATCCGCTCGATGGCTTCCGCCAATTCCCCTTCGGGAAGAGGGTAGGGGACAAATTCGTCGGCGCCCTTGCGCAGCAACTGATGCAACGAGGCGGGGGTCACGTCCTCGGCAATCAGCACAACTTTGATTTTCTTGTCTTTGGCCTGAGCGATGATTTCACCCATCAGCGTCAGGTTATCTTCGTCTTCGCCATCGATGGCCAACGCGACGAATTGCAGCGAATCGGCTTCGGGCTGGGTGAAGAACGCGAGGGCCTCGGCAAAACCAAGATCTCCCCAACGCTCGCCCAGAGCCGCCTCCATATCTTCGATCAGCAGGTCGAAATTCTGCACGTCCCTGCTGATCGTGCAGGCCAGAATGGCGGTATTTTCATCTTGCGGCGTAGCGCTGGTCATAAACACAATCCTCGTCGTGAGGGCCCAGCATCTCGTGCGAACGTCGGTCGTTCAGGTTGATTTGCTGTCGCCCCGATGCGGTCAATTCAAGCCGCAGGCCACCCTATTGTTCACAATGTCGCTTTGAAGTTGGGCGAGAATTTGGCGCAAAAGAACCAATTGTAGGGAAATGGGCGACGATGTCGCCCATTCCAAGCGTATTATCCACCGCCGTCGCCGCCATCGGTGGCTTCGACTTCTTGAATCGCGCTTTCGGTCGTCGCGCTTTCGATATACTCGCGATAGATGACCTGGGCATACTTGCCGTCCAGCGTCTGCGACCGGCTGTCAACAAAGCCTGCGACCTCGGTCACGGTGCGGCGGTTCCGGCGGTCCCGATTCGGGGTCGCCACCAGCGGCTGTGTTTTGCCAAACGAGACCACCGCCTCGAGCCGCGAGCGCGAGATGCCCTGCTGCGAGAAGAAATTCACGACAGCTTGTGCGCGTCTCAGGCCCAGGCTTTGGTTGTAACCGTCCGAGCCGACCGCATCCGTATGCCCGTAAACGCGGAACCTTGCTTCGGGGAACTGTTTGATCCAGTCCGCCTGCTGCAAAAGTATCCGCTGGGCGGAGGCGTCCAGCTGAGAGCTGTTGAAGGCGAAGTTCACCTGGCTCGGCACCTCAGAAGCAAACCGCCGTCCCAGAATTTGCGCATAGGTCAGTTCTCCGGTCATGACCTGCGTGTTGTTCAGGGCGGCATTTCCGAATGTGCCCTGGTCGATCTCGTATCCTGCCTCGCGCGTACATGCGGCGACAGCGACCGTCAGACCCAGTGTAATGATCCACTTCTGCATTGGTCCGATCCTCCTGATCAATCTAGGACGTAGCCGTAAGAGTTGCCGAAGTCCTGTCTGGCGACTTCCGATGCACCACCCGCGCCGGAACGCACCGTGCGAGAGACCCGGCCATTCACGAACAGATCAAATTCGCTGGGCGGTTTGACGCGATCGGTCGGCAGGGCCAGAGTTTCGCCGCGGACAGGGGATACTAGGTGCGCCGTGACGATGATGATCAGTTCGCTTTGTTCGCGCTGATATTCCGCGCTACGGAAGAGCGAGCCCAGAACCGGCACATCGCCCAGCCAGGGCACTTGGCTGCTCAGGTCCGCGAAATCGTCCTGAAGCAATCCGGCGATGGCAAAGCTTTCCCCGTCACGAAGTTCGACAGTTGTCTTGGCGCGGCGGGTGATGAAGCTGGGAACCGTGTCACCGTTGATGGTGAAGTCCGAGCTGGAGTCGATCGCCGACACCGCCGTCCCCATTTCAAGGTTGATCAGGTCGCCGTCTACCACACGCGGAACAAAGAGCATCTCGACACCGAAGGCCTTGTATTCGATGGCCACAACGCCGTCATCCTGCGGAACCGGGATCGGAACTTCGCCACCTGCAAGGAAGCTTGCTTCCTGCCCGGACAGGGCCGACAGGTTCGGCTCGGCCAGGTTGCGCGCCAGCCCCTTTGTTTCAAGGGCTTCCAGCAACAGACGAATCTGGGTTGAACCCGCGCCGAACCCGAACAGGATGGCGCCGTTGTTTTCCTGAACAAACGGAATGCCGCCGTTCAGCGCGTTGGTCAGAGCGCCCTGGTTGTTCAGGGTGTTGAAACCTGCGGTCAGGTCGTTGCCCGCAAAGCCCAGGGACGCGGATAGGCTTTTGGCCACGGACCGGTTCATCTCGGCAAAGCGGACTTTCAGCATCACCTGCTGAACGCCGCCAACCGACATCAGGTTCGATACACGCTCGGGCGCGTAGCGTTCCGCCAGTTCAAGCGCACGGGCCAGCTTGGCCGCGCTTGAAATTGTGCCCGACAGAACGATGCCGTCATTTGCCGTGCGAACCTCGACCGGTTCGTTGGGCAGGATCTGACGCAGACGCTCTTTGAATTCGGTCACATCCGGTGCAACGCGCACGCGCACGTTGGCGATCAGGTTGCCGACGCCATCAAACAGGGTCAGTGTGGTCAGGCCGGGGGCCTTACCCAGAATGTAGATGGTGCGATCAGACAGCGATGAAATGTCGGCGATGCCGGCATTTGCGATGCTGAGTTCCGCGAACGGTTCTTCGCTTTCCACGACGATCGCGCGATTCATGGGCACGTCCAGTGTTTCCACCGTGCCCTTCTTTACCACGCGAAGGGTTTCAGCCCAGGCGGCATCGCCGACCGGGCCCATAACAAGCGACAACCCCAGCAGGGTTGCGCTGATCCAGGAACGTAATGTCATGTGACCTGCCTCTCCGATCACGCCTCGTTTTTTGGGTCTTTTGCCCTATGGTGAGAAAGACTGCGCGAAAACCAAATTTATTGCAATAATCAATGGTTTCCGGAATTTTCCTTATGTGGACAATGGGCAACAATCCCATCAAAAAGGGCCGCGCTGTTCGCGCGGCCCTGTGCGTGTAACGGTTTGAATTCCCGTCAGTTTGTGCACGGAATCGGGGCTTCGATGATATCGGCTCCCCGTCTGATCCGAGTGGTGCAGATTTGCTTGGGCGCGGCCTGCGGCGCAGGTGCGACCTCTTCGATGCCCAGCAGGGTTCGCTGGTCCACCTCGATAACCTCGATTGCTGTCGCAATTTCCTCGTCTTGCTGGATGCCGACCAATGCAAGCGACAGCCGACCGGTGTTTTGCGCCTGCGCCAAAGCGGCAACCTGTTCCGGGGTTGCAGCAACGGTCACGGTCCGGGCGATAGTCGCGCCGGTCACGTCGGAACCGGTGGTCTGATCGACGGCAATCAGTTCGATGCTTGTCTGAATCAAGCGCGTGATACCGCCATTTGCGCCTTCGGCAATGCCGCTGGTGCCTGTCCAGTAGATATCGACATTGTCACCCGGCCGCAGAAAGCCCGAAACGCCCGAAGCGACATCGACGCTGATTGCAAAGGCCCGCATCCCCTTTTCCAGGCGCGAGGTCAGGCCGGCCTTCCCGCCCGGTTCGGTGACCTTCACGACCATCAGCGCCTCGTCTTTTTCCATCGCCCGCAGAACGAAACGGTCCGGGTTGCCGGTTTCGGGGAACAGAACGGCCATCTCGGTAAAGGTCCCCTCGGGGATCGCTGTCTCGGGCCATTCGACGATGCGAACATCTTCCGCGACAAGCTTTTCACCGTATTTCAGCGTCCGGTTCGATACGATCACGCCCACGGTGGGCACAACCTCGACCTGTTTGTTGGCATTTGCCAAGGCTTCCGCCGCCGCCTGTTTTTGGCGGGCAAGCTCTTGCTGGTAAGCCGAGATGTAGTTGCGCGCCATATAGACGGCACCCCCGGCCAGAGCCACCCCGACAATCAGGACAAGTCCGAATACCGCTCGCATGCATGCACCTCTTATTTGGTTTGATCGATGGCTTCGCAGCCAACCGACCACTCTGAAACAGCCTATTTTCTAAATCGGAATTGTGTCGAAATGTGGGACAAATGGATTTTTTGTAAAGATTTGTTGGGGTCTATTGCGCCTGTGCACAGACATTACCGGGGTCCGGAAACGCAAACTCGCCGCGACCCGAAGGCGGCGGCGAGTGCAATCTCGTTGTGTATCCGATAGTCCGGTCGTCCGAGGCAGCAGTCAGTTCACTTGTCCGGCGCTTACGATACCGCCAGGCGAGCCGGTTGTTGTCCCGGTACTTACGGTTGAAGTGCTGAGCGTCGTATTGACATTGCCGCCAACGGTGTCGGTTGCCGATTGAATGGCCGCCACCAGAGCCGCGCCCAAGGCAAGGATCAAAGCGACCAGGACAACCCAGTCGACGGTGATCGCCCCGTCTTCCCTTTGTTTTAAGTCCCTAAAGAACCTGATCATTCGTCACCCCTTCGAACACAATTTTTGGCGGGTCGATTTTGTTTGCCGAGTTTCCGCGCCTAATATCCGTTGCAATAAACTTGACCTGATTGCGTGGCGGAATTTGGGCCAAACATGGGTTTTCGCGTCAAATTCGCTAATTTCTGGCCGTTTATTAAGGTTCTACATCCCCGCGGCGCTTCAGATCCTTGATGGGAAAGCGCGACCAGGCAGGCAATCGAGCCGGCAACGGGTCCTGGGAAAAGACCGGCCCAGTTCAATGGGCGATCTGGTTGCATCATCCCGCGACAGCAAAAAAAGCCGCGCCAAGATGGCGCGGCTTTAATTCTGGCTTGGCGAGAAGGCTTAGTTGGTGCCTGCGCCAGTGATACCACCTGCAACCGAACCGTCGCTGGTGCCGGTGCTCAGAGTTGCCGAGGACAGAGCGGTGTTCACGTCTGCCGCCAGGCCCGATGCGCCGTCTGCGATTTGCTGGTATGCTACGGTGCCCAGACCGATGACTGCTGCGGTCAGAACAACCCAGTCAACTGTTACGGCGCCGTCTTCGTCTTTGCGGAAGTTCTTGATGAACTTGATCATGTTACGTCCCTCCTAAAGGATCTAATAAAGTCTAATAAACCTTGGCGTCTTCCAGAGCTTTCTCTCTCAGTCCGCTCCCGACCGTCTCGGTATGACCTAATGTTTGACGGTTACGCGTGGCAGGAATTGGGCCAAACGCAGATTTTTTTCCGGATCGCTTAACTTTTTGGTGACGTTTTCCGTAACCCATGGAAAATAAACAAAAAGAAAATCCATCAATGTGTTTGCTTTGATCCGGGGCGATGTAAAATTGCGGCAAATGAGGCGAAATTGCCCCATTTCGCTTTGTTTTTCTGGCTTTGCGGGAAGGTTTGGGGTTCAAATCACCTAAAACGAAAGCATGAGGCAGGCAAAAAATGAATCTCCGGGACGCACTTAAATGCGCCGGTGTGTTGGCATTTCTGACGTCAGGCATCGCGCCCGCCGTCGCCACCGAGGTAGAGCCAGGCGGCGTTTCCAAAAGAATCAAAGCCCCCAAGCCGGGTGAACGCCCGCGTGTCACCATTCGGATCACGCCCGAAGAACACGCGGCGCGCCGCTCAGCGCCCAGTACCGGTACGAAGATTGTTGTGCCGGAAATCATCGCCCGCACCAAAGTTGCCCCGCCGGACGCGCCTGATGCCGGTGCCAAGCATAAGCCCAAAGGGGCCTACAAAGCCTTTTGGGAAAAGGTATCGCCCGAGCTTGCGCAAGCCGGGGCGTGGCGGTTGGATGATGCGATCAAAGCACTGGCGGCAACCAGCGTAAGGTCGCCGCGACTGCAAACGCTGCAGAATATCGCACAGGAACAGGGGGTCGAGATTTTGCGCTCGACGGTCGGCACCAATGTGTCGCCTGCGCTGGTTCTGGCGGTGATTTCCGTGGAGTCGGCCGGCCGCGCAGATGCGGTCAGTTCTGCTGGGGCGCAGGGATTGATGCAGTTGATGCCCGCCACGGCCGCCCGGTTCGGGGTTCAGGACAGTTTCAAACCGTCGCAGAACATTGCGGGCGGTGTGAAATACCTGGACTGGCTGATGGAAGAGTTTGGTAACGACCCGATTCTGGTTCTGGCCGGATACAATGCGGGCGAGGGGTCCGTGCGCAAACATAGCGGCGTACCGCCCTATGCCGAGACCCGCGACTATGTTCCCAAAGTGCTGGCGGCCTTTCAGGTGGCGCGTGCGCTTTGCACCACGCCACCCGATCGTGTGTCGGATGGCTGTGTCTTCCACGCCCTGAACTGAAAAAGCCCGCCGGTCTGGCGGGCTTTTCGTTGGATCAGTTGACGATTTTGGCCTCGGTCGCGCTGCGGATTTCATCCTCGGTCACGCCTTCGGCCAGTTCGATGATCTTCAGACCGCCCTCGACCACGTCCAGTACGCCCAGATTGGTGATGATGCGGTTCACCACCTTCTTGCCGGTCAGCGGCAGGGTGCATTTCTTCAGCAGCTTGGACTTGCCATGCTTGTTGGTGTGATCCATCACCACGATCACGCGGCCAACACCGGCCACCAGATCCATCGCGCCGCCCATGCCTTTGACCAGCACGCCGGGGATCATCCAGTTGGCCAGATCGCCCTCTTCATCCACTTCCATCGCGCCCAGCACGGCGGCGGCGATCTTGCCGCCCCGGATCATGGCGAACGAGGTCGCACTGTCGAAGTAAGACGTGCGCGACAACTCGGTGATTGTCTGCTTGCCGGCGTTGATCAGGTCGGGATCTTCTTCGCCCTCAAAAGGGAAGGGTCCCATGCCCAGCATGCCGTTCTCGGACTGCAGGGTGATGTCCTTGTCGCCCACATAGTTCGCCACCAGCGTCGGAATGCCGATGCCCAGGTTCACATACATGCCGTCTTCAAGCTCCTGCGCCGCGCGGGCGGCCATCTGATTGCGGTCCCAGGGCATTATGCGGTCTCCTTCTGGCGGGTGGTGCGCTGTTCGATACGCTTTTCGTGGTCGCCCTGAATGATGCGATGCACATAAATGCCGGGCAGGTGGATGGCGTCCGGGTCCAGCGAGCCGCGTGGGACGATCTCTTCGACCTCGGCGATGCAGATCTTGCCGCACGTGGCCGCAGGCACGTTGAAGTTGCGCGCGGTCTTGCGGAAAATCAGGTTGCCGGTGTCATCGGCCTTCCAGGCTTTGACGATCGAGAGATCGGCAAAGATGCCTTCCTCCATGATGTATGTCTCGCCGTTGAAGTCCTTATGCTCTTTGCCTTCGGCGATCACGGTTCCCACGCCGGTTTTGGTATAAAAGCCGGGGATGCCCGCGCCACCGGCGCGCATCCGCTCGGCCAGAGTTCCTTGTGGGTTGAATTCCAGTTCCAACTCGCCGCTCAGATACTGGCGCATGAATTCGGCGTTTTCGCCGACATACGAGCTGATCATCTTTTTGACCTGCTTGGTCTGCAACAGGATACCGATGCCGAAATCATCAACGCCCGCGTTGTTCGAGGCGAATGTAAGGTCCTGCGCGCCAGACTCTCTGATCGCTTCCAGCAGCAGTTCGGGAATGCCGCACAGGCCGAACCCGCCGGCAGCAATCAGCATGCCATCCGTCAGCACTCCATCAAGTGCTTCGGTGGCATTGGCATAGATTTTCTTCATGGAAAACTCTCCCAATGACGTGGTGACAGGCAGGTTGTGCCGCCACGTCATTGGGAAGTCAATGAAACCGGGGGTCAGGTAGTATTTCTACCTAGCGCTTCATGAAGTCGCCGCCTTGTTGGCGGTTTTCTTGGGGGCTGACTTTTTTTTCGGCGCGGCCTTCTTTTTGGTGCCTTTCTTGGCGGCTTTCTCGTTGGCCAGTTCGACCGCCATGTCCAGCGTCACATCCTCGGGCTTGATATCCTTGGGCAGGGTCGCGTTGACCTTTTCCCACTTCACATAGGGCCCATAACGCCCGTCCAGAATCTGGATCGCGCCGCCATCGGGGTGTTCACCCAGTTCTTTCAGCGGCTTGGCCGCCGCCCGACGCCCGCGCCCCGGGTTGGCGCGCTTTTCGGCCAGCAGTTCGACCGCGCGGTTCATACCGATCTCAAAGACATCGTTGGGGTCCTTGAGGTTGGCATAGACCGGCTTGGCCTCATCAGCCAGCTGATGCATCAGATAGGGACCAAAGCGCCCGAAATTCGAGGTGATCATGCCACCATCGGGATGCTCACCGATCTTGCGGGGCAGGGACAGCAGGGTCAGGGCCTTGTTCAGATCCATGTCATCCTTGCTCCACCCGCGGGGCAGGGATGCGCGCGGGGGCTTCTTGTTCTCGGGCGTCGGCTCGCCGCGCTGAACATAAGGACCAAAGCGGCCGGATTTCAGCCAGATCTGATCACCTGCGTCTTCGCCCAGCAGACGTTCATCCCCTTCGGCCCCTTCACCGGCGATGGGGCGCGTATAGGTGCATTCGGGATAGTTGCCGCAGCCCACGAACCCGCCGGTGCGTGAGGTTTTCAGATGCAACTGACCCGTCCCGCATTTCGGACAGATACGCGGGTCGGATCCGTCTTCGCGCGGCGGATAAAGCTGTGGGGCTAGCGCTTCGTCCAGCTTGTCCAGCACTTCCGAGATGCGCAGTTCCGAGGTCTCGCCAATCGCCGCCGAGAAATCGCGCCAGAACTTGCCCAGCAGGTCCTTATAGTCGCGGTCGCCGGCGCTGACGTCGTCCAGTTCTTCCTCCAGATTGGCAGTGAACTCATAACCCACATATTGCCGGAAGAAATTCAGCAGGAAGATCGTGACGATCCGGCCCTTTTCCTCGGGGATCAGCCGGTTCTTGTCCTTGCGCACATATTCGCGGTCCTGAATCGTAGTCACGATCGAGGCATAGGTGGATGGCCGCCCGATCCCCAGCTCTTCCATCCGCTTGACCAGCGTGGCCTCGGTATAGCGCGGGGGCGGCTGGGTGTGGTGCTGCAGGGCCAATACGGCTTGGTTGTCGGACAGGATCGCGGCCTTGTCCGAGTCGCTTGTCGCCTTGGAGAACTGATCACGCAGCGAGGTCTTGGCAAACCGCGCCGGGTCCCCCTGCATGATCTGAGGCAGGCGCTTTTCGTCATCATCGGCCACGTCATCGCGGCCTTCTTCATAGACCCGCATGAACCCGTCGAACAGAACCACCTGACCGGTGGCGCGCAGGCCGACCTGACCGTCATCGCTGGTGATTTCGACCGTTGTACGCTCCAGCCGGGCGGCGGCCATCTGGCAGGCGATGGTGCGTTTCCAGATCAGGTCATAGAGCTTGCGCTGATCCTCATCCGTGACCTTCAGCGCCTTGGCGTCGCGCGACATGTCGGTCGGGCGGATACACTCGTGTGCCTCCTGCGCGTTCTTGGCCTTGTTCTTGTACATGCGCGGGCTGTCGGGCACGTATTCGGCGCCATACCGGTCGGCGATGGCATCGCGCGCGGCGGTAACCGCCTCGGGCGCCATGTCGATGCCGTCGGTCCGCATATAAGTAATGTACCCGGCCTCATAAAGCCGCTGCGCCACCTGCATCGCGTGGCGTGCGCCCATGCCGAACTTGCGGCTGGCCTCTTGCTGCAGGGTCGAGGTCATGAAGGGCGCGCTAGGGTTGCGGGCGGCGGGTTTGGCCTCGACCGAGGTTACGCTCAGTGCCCGGCTGGTGATCGCCTGAACCGCCAGTTCGGCCTGCGTGGCATTGGCCAGATCGTGCTTGTCCAGCTTTCTACCGGCCAAAGTGACCAGACGCGCCTCATACGTCTGACCGCGCGGCGTCTCGAACAGCACGCGCACCGACCAGTATTCGACGGGCTTGAACGCTTCGATCTCCATCTCGCGCTCGACGATCAGGCGCAGGCAGACCGATTGCACCCGGCCCGCCGATTTCGCGCCCGGCAGTTTGCGCCACAGCACCGGCGACAGGTTGAAGCCCACCAGATAGTCCAGCGCGCGGCGGGCCAGATAGGCCTCGACCAGCGGCATGTCGACCTGGCGCGGGTTCTGCATCGCCTCGGTCACCGCGTCCTTGGTGATGGCGTTGAAGGTCACGCGGCTGACCGGCGTGTCCTTCTTGATCGAGCGGCGTTTGGTCAGCGCTTCCTGCAAGTGCCAGCTGATCGCCTCACCCTCGCGGTCGGGGTCGGTGGCGAGGATCAGGGCGTTGTCCTCTTTCAGCGCGTCGGCAATGGCTTTGACATGCTTGCGGCTGTCATTTCCGACCTCCCATTTCATGGAAAATTCATGGTCCGGATCCACCGATCCGTCCTTGGGCGGCAGGTCCCGCACATGGCCGTACGAGGCCAAAACGGTGTAGTCGGGGCCGAGATACTTATTGATCGTTTTTGCTTTGGCCGGAGATTCTACAACAACTACGGGCATTTAAGAGGAATCCTCGCTCGACAGGCTTTGCGCTTTGTATGGCCGTGCAAAATGTGTGCGGCAAGATCGAATTGTCAATGCGTTCCTTTTGACCCTGAAAATATGGCGTCATTATGAACCGCCGGGCTAGCTGGCCAGCGACAGCAAACCGCCCGGTTGGCGCTGAATCCGCCCGCCAAGTTCCAGATCCACCAGCGCCGGGCCAACTACACCCGCCGGGGCGGCGATGTCACGGATCAGTTGATCCTCGGCAATCGGAGAGGGGCCAAGCCGCGTCAGGATTTCCATGTGCAACGATTCGCCTGTCGCCGCGTGGCTGCCCTTGGGGCTGGTTGTGACGGTGTCGCCAGACGAAAAAAGGTCCGATTGCTGTGGCGGCAGTGCATCGATCACGTCCTCGGCGCTGCGCACCAGCGTCGCGCCATCGCGGATCAGCAAGTTGCACCCGGCGGCGCGGGCGTCGAATGGGTGGCCGGGCACGGCCAGAACCTCTCGCCCCTGATCAAGCGCGTCACGGGCTGTGATCAGACTGCCGGATTTGCCTGCCGCTTCGACAACGACCACGGCCTGCGACAGGCCCGAGATGATCCGGTTGCGGCGCGGAAAGTGCCGGGCCTGCGGCGTCACGCCCATCGGTTGTTCCGACAAGCGCAGGCCCCTGTCGGCGATGTTCCGGGCGAGGTCCGTGTTTTCTGCCGGGTAGATCACATCAACCCCACCGGCCATCACAGCAATTGTCCCGGTCTCCAGCGCGGTCAAATGGGCCGAGGTGTCGATCCCCCGTGCCAGACCCGACACGATGACAAACCCTTTCTGTCCCAGTTCTTTCGCCAGCCCCCGCGCCATCCGGGCCCCGAGGGATGAGCAATTCCGCGCCCCGACCATGGCAATCGCCGGAGGTTGCAAAAGCGAGGTGTCGCCAACCGCCCACAAAAGCGGGGGCGCATCGGCGATGTCATTCAAAGCGGCAGGGAAATCGGCAGACCCAAGGCACAAAAGCCGCGCCTTGGCGGCTTTTGCGGCCTTGAGTTCTGCCTCGATCACGCCGAGGGGGCAGGTTTTATATCCGTCGATCCCGGCAGCGCGTGCCATTTCAGGCAGCGCGGCCAGCGCGTTCTGCGCCGTGCCATGTTCGCGCAGCAGTCGCCGGAACGTCGCCGGACCAACCTTGCGCGAGCGCAACAGACGGAGCCAGGAAAACCGATCCTCTTCCGTGGTGGGTGGGAGTGTGGGGTGATTGGAAGAAAGCTGCTCTTCGGTCATCCGATGCTCCGCCTGATTGCAGAACTGGTTTACGGCTGGTGGGGTTAACAGCTTGTGAATCGAAGAAAATTAGATGCGTTTTTTCCGAAGGCGTTTCTGGGTTGTTGTTTATGCCGTTGAAAAGGCGTAAAAATTTTTGCGAGTTTTCCCAGCCATGAAAGGGTGGGAACGCTGTAAAAGGCGCGCAGCGTTAACCGAGCGCCTCTCTTTACTGTGATTCCGACTCAGGCAGCCGAACCGCCCACCGTCAGCCCATCCATCAGAACCGTCGGCTGGCCGACACCCACAGGCACCCATTGGCCATCCTTACCGCAGGTGCCCATGCCCGGATCCAGCGCCATGTCGTTGCCTAGACCGCGGATGCGTTTCAGCGCCGACGGCCCGTCGCCGATCAGAGTTGCCCCTTTCACCGGCGCCCCGATCTTGCCGTTTTCGACCCGATACGCCTCGGTGCAGGAAAACACGAACTTGCCGTTGGTGATATCGACCTGTCCGCCGCCGAAGCCGACGGCCCATATACCGTCTTTGATGTCGGCCACCAGGGCAGCCGGGTCAGCGTCACCGCCCAGCATCACCGTATTCGTCATGCGCGGCATGGGTTTGTGGGCATAACTCTGCCGCCGCCCGTTGCCGGTTGGCGCAACCCCCATCAGACGGGCGTTTTGCCGGTCCTGCATATAGCCGGTCAGGATGCCATCCTCGATCAGCACGGTCCGCGAACTGGGCGTGCCCTCGTCATCCACAGTGATCGATCCGCGCCGATCCGCGATGGTTCCGTCATCCACCACCGTCACGCCTTTCGACGCAATCTGCTGACCCATCAGCCCGGCAAAGGCCGAGCTTCCTTTGCGGTTGAAGTCGCCCTCAAGCCCGTGCCCAATGGCCTCGTGCAGCAGAATTCCGGGCCAGCCGGGGCCAAGCGCGACCTCCATGACACCCGCCGGGGCAGGGACCGCGTCGAGGTTGACCAGAGCGATCCGCAACGCCTCGCGCGCTTTGGCCTGCCAGTCTGCCGGGTCGATCAGACCGCTGAGACCAACGCGTCCGCCACCCCCGGCCGAGCCGCTTTCGCGGCGGCCGTTCTGTTCGACAATGACCGAGACATTCACGCGCGTCATCGGGCGTACGTCGCGGACCAGCACGCCGTCGGGGCGCAGGATTTCGACCTCTTGCACCGCTGCTGCAATCATCGCGCTGACCTGCACGACGCGCGGGTCCAGATCGCGGGCGAAAGCGTCGATCTCGCGCAGGGTTTCGACCTTGACCGGGAAGCTGGCCGTTTCGATCGGATCTTCGTCGGTATAAAGCCGCTTGTTGGTGGCTTGCGGCGCATCGGCCAGCGTGCCGCCGCCTTCGCCAACCGCCAGCCGCGTGGTTTCCGAGGCGCGTTTCAGCGCCGGGATCGACACGTCGGTTGAATGGGCATATCCCGCGACCTCGCCCTGAACCGCGCGCAGGCCGAACCCTTCGGATGCGTCATATGATGCGGTGCGCAGACGCCCATCGTCAAAGACCAGCGACTCGGATTTCCGCCGTTCGACAAACAACTCCCCATCCTCGGCACCGGCAGTGGCCGAACGCAAAATGGCCAAAGCCTCATCCTGCG
Source organism: Ruegeria sp. AK4 (assembly GCF_056541025.1). Taxonomy (NCBI): domain Bacteria; kingdom Pseudomonadati; phylum Pseudomonadota; class Alphaproteobacteria; order Rhodobacterales; family Roseobacteraceae; genus Ruegeria; species Ruegeria sp. AK4. Next base: position 63,696 of record NZ_JBQFXS010000014.1, on the reverse strand, counting down.
GTAAAGCGCTGTCAAAGGGGCGAAACGGGGCCTGAGTCATCGGTTGCGACCTTTCGGGTTTGATCCAGATCAAAAATAGCGTCTGTTTGACGCAAGCATTTTGCTTTATCTACCCGCTGGAATATGGTTTTTAACGCGTCCAAAGACAACGGGAGAGGTGCGACTGATTCACACCTTTTCGCCAGGGACGTAAAGATCAAACGATCAGGACAGAATATGAAGAATGCTTTGATGCTTTCGGGGTTGATGACAGCCCTCTCCAGCCTCCCCGCCATGGCTCAGGAGCTTGAGATTATTGGCAAACCGGTCGCTGGAGGCCTGGGCTTCCAGCCCGCAGTCACCGAACTGGCGGATGGGATTCACAGACTGGACAACATGATTCTGGTGATCATCACCGCGATCTGCCTGCTGGTTGCCGGGCTGCTGGTCTACTGCATCCTGCGCTACAACAGCCGTGTTAACCCGAACCCGGCGCGGTTCTCGCACTATACTCCGGTGGAAATCGCCTGGACCCTGGGCCCGATCCTGATTCTGGTCTTTATCGGTGCCTTCTCGCTGCCGGTTCTGTTCAAGCAGCAGGAAATTCCCGAAGGCGACGTGGTGATCAAGGTTGTGGGCAACCAGTGGTACTGGACCTACGAATATGTCGATCACGATTTTGCCTTTGACAGCTATCTGCTGGGCCATCCGGCCACACTGGACGAGGGTGCTCGCCCCGCTGACGCGGACGTAACCCCGTTTGTTCTGGATGACGCGATGCGCGCCAAGCTGGCGGATTCCGGTTACAGCGATGATGAGTGGCTGCTGGCCACCGACACCGCCGTTGTTGTGCCGGTTGGCAAGATCATCGTCATGCAGGTCACAGCGTCGGACGTGATCCATTCGTGGACCATCCCGTCCTTTGGCGTAAAGCAGGACGGCGTACCGGGGCGTCTGGCTGAACTGTGGTTCCAGGCCGACAAGGAAGGCGTCTATTTCGGCCAGTGCTCGGAACTGTGCGGCAAGGACCACGCATATATGCCGATCACCGTCAAAGTGGTCAGCGAAGAGGCGTACGAGGAATGGCTGCAGGGTGCTCTGGAAGAGTATGCGGGCCAGCCTGCTGCTTATCAGGTTGCCTCGAACTGAGCCGATTGCGGCCTAGGTAAGACTGCAGGCTGCGCGGGGATCGCGCAGCTTTTGCCCCAGAAGGACCGAACATGAGCGACGCAAGCATCAATGCCAGCCAAGTGACCGCCAAGGCGCACGCGGATGAGGCCAGCTTTGGCGATTATTTCGCCCTGCTGAAGCCGCGCGTGATGTCCCTGGTCGTGTTTACGGCCTTGGTCGGGCTGCTGGCGGCCCCCGTTCCGGTGCATCCCTTCGTAGGCTTCTGCGCGATTCTGTTCATCGCCATTGGTGGCGGCGCGTCCGGTGCGCTGAACATGTGGTGGGATGCGGATATCGACCGGGTGATGAAACGCACCAAGGGCCGCCCGATCCCCTCGGGCAAGGTCCAAGAGGGCGAGGCGCTGGCGCTGGGTCTGGCTCTGTCGGGCCTGTCGGTGATCATGCTGGGGCTGGCGACCAACTGGTTCGCCGGGGCGTTTCTGGCCTTCACCATCTTTTTCTACGTTGTCGTCTACACGATGTGGCTGAAACGCTCGACGCCGCAGAACATAGTGATCGGTGGCGCGGCTGGGGCCTTCCCGCCGGTGATCGGCTGGGTGGCGGCGACCGGGTCCATGTCTGTCGAGCCGTGGCTGATGTTCGCCCTGACCTTCATGTGGACACCGCCGCATTTCTGGGCGCTGGCGCTGTTCATGCGCTCGGATTATGACGACGCGGGCGTGCCGATGCTGACCGTGACACACGGTCGCCGCGCGACGCGCTGGCATATTCTGGTCTATACCGCGCTGCTGGCCACGCTGGCCGTGGGCACGGCGTTTTCGGGCATTGGCGGCCCGGTCTACCTGACCGTCGCCGTTGTGATGAACGCCCTGTTCCTGCGCGGCGCGTGGCAAATCTCGCGCCGGACCGAGGATGACTCGGAAGCGGACAATTTCAAGGTGGAACGCAGCTTCTTCAAACTGTCGCTGCTGTATCTCTTCCTGCATTTCGGAGCGATTCTGGTTGAGGCGCTGCTGAAACCCTATGGCCTGGGAGGCTGGTCATGACCCTGCGCAAAAGCCACGAATTGCATCAGCGCCGGTTCAGCCGCAATCTGGGCGTGGGCCTGACGCTGGCGGCGTTCATCGTGATTATCTTTGGCCTGACGGTCGTGAAGGTCTCGGGCACGGATTTCAACATGGCGACGCAAGAGGTGCAGAACTGATGGCGCTGTCGGGTCCGCAGAAAACGGTTGCACAGACCGTAGGGGTGGTTGTCCTGATGGGCAGCCTCGCCTGGGCGGCGGTGCCGTTTTACGACTGGTTCTGCCGGGTCACCGGGTTTGGCGGCACCACCGGGGTGGCCGAAGCCGCGCCCGAAGATATTCTGGACCGCACCGTTACCGTCCGCTTTGACGCATCCAAAGCCAAGGACATGGCGTGGGAGTTCAAGCCGGTCGAGCGCGAGATGGAAGTGCGCATCGGCGAGACCGGTCTGGCCTTCTACGAGGCCTACAACCCTACCGACCGGCCAATCGCCGGTCAGGCATCCTATAATGTCGCGCCGTATTCGGCGGGCGGGTATTTCCAGAAAATTGCCTGTTTCTGCTTTGAAGAACAGGTGCTGGAGCCCGGCGAGCGGGTTCAGATGCCGGTCACATTCTTCGTCGATCCTGAAATGGTTGACGATCTTGAAGCCAGGTATGTGCATACGATCACTCTGTCGTATACATTCTACGAAATTGACCTGCCCGAGGGATATGCCGCCCTTGACGTGCAGGCAGATACAAACACGAACTAACGCCTTTAGGTGAGGGACTTTGATGGCACACGCTAAAAATCACGACTACCACATTCTGAACCCCTCGATCTGGCCGCTGATCGGCGCGATTGGCGGCTTCGTGATGCTGTTCGGAGCCGTCCTCTGGATGCATGGCATCACCCCGTGGATGTTCTGGGCAGGCCTGATTGCCGTTCTGTACACCATGTTCGCCTGGTGGTCCGAGGTGGTAGTCGAAAGCCGTCAGGGCGATCACACGCCGGTCGTGCGCATCGGCCTGCGCTATGGTTTCATCCTGTTCGTGATGTCCGAGGTGATGTTCTTCTTCGCCTGGTTCTGGTCGTTCTTCAAACATCGCATGTACCCGATGTACGACTATGCCGGCACCGAATACATCCAGCCGGATATCCACGCGGTTGACCCGTTCCACCTGCCGCTGATCAACACGCTGGTCCTGCTGCTGTCGGGCTGTGCGATCACCTGGGCGCACCACGCGCTGGTGCATGACAATGACCGCAAGGCGCTGATCAACGGTCTGGCCATCGGTATCGTTCTGGGCATCGCCTTTACCGCGCTTCAGGCGTTTGAATATTACGAGCTGCTGGCCCACGAAGGCTGGAAATTCGGTGATGACCAGTTCTATTCGAACTTCTTTATGGCAACCGGTTTCCACGGCTTCCACGTGATCATCGGGACCATCTTCCTGAGCGTCTGCCTGATCCGGGCACTGCGCGGGGATTTCACGCCCGAGAAACACGTGGGCTTCGAGGCCGCAGCCTGGTACTGGCACTTCGTTGACGTGGTCTGGCTGTTCCTGTTCTTCGCTGTTTACATCTGGGGCCAAGCGCCGCTGATGTGAGGCCGCTCAGGTGACCCAATTGCAAAAGCCGCCCTTTGGGGCGGCTTTTTCTCTGTTTCGGGCGCAAAATTGCGCCCCATACAATTGGACGGTTGCAAACCCGGCAACCTGCCCCTTAACAAGACGCCGGTTTCTGCAACAAGGTTTCGCCCCGCAATGCGCCGCACTCTGTTCCTGCTGATATTTGGCCTCGCCGGTTTGGGCGTGCTGCTGTCGCTGGGCATCTGGCAGGTGCAGCGGCTGGCCTGGAAGCAAGGCGTTCTGGCCGAGATCGAAGGCCGGATTTCTGCGGACCCGATTGCCTTGCCGCCGCAGGTGTCCGAAGCAGCGGACAAGTATCTGCCCGTGACCGTGTCGGGCGAGATGGAGCCGGGGGAAATCCACGTGCTTGTCTCGGTCAAACAGGTCGGAGCAGGGTATCGGATCATCCAATCCTTCAGCACCAAGGACCGGACTTTTCTGGTGGATCGCGGCTTTATCCCGACCACCGCGAAAAAAGCCGAGCGCCTGACAGGTCCGATGGAGGTCACAGGCAACCTGCACTGGCCGGATGAGATCGATAGTTACACGCCCGAGCCGGACATCGACGCCAATATCTGGTTCGCCCGCGACCTGCCCAATCTGGCGGCGGCCCTGGGGGCCGAGCCCATATTGCTGATCGCCCGATCCGAAACCGATCCGGGCGTGACACCTTTGCCCGTAGACACGGCGGGCATCCCGAACGATCACCTGCAATACGCAATCACATGGTTTGGACTGGCCCTCGTCTGGGCGGCCATGACCGGTTATTTCCTGTGGCGCAGCCGCGCCCCTTCTGAGAGTGAAGCGACATGAAATACATCTCGACCCGCGGGCAGGCGCCCGAACTGACCTTTGAAGAGGCGATGCTGACCGGGCTGGCCCGCGACGGCGGTTTGTACCTGCCTGCCGAGATCCCGGTGATGAGCCACGACGAGATTGCCGCGCTGGCGGGGCTTCCCTATGAGGAGATCGCGTTCCGCGTGATGTGGCCTTTTGTTAGCGGGTCCTTTGCCGAGCATGAGTTCAAAGACATCATCGCACGCGCCTATGAAGGGTTCGGCCACGACGCCCGCGCGCCGTTGAAGCAACTGAACGAGAACCACTTCCTGCTGGAGCTGTTCCACGGGCCGACACTGGCCTTCAAGGATTTCGCCATGCAACTGATCGGCCAGCTGTTTCAGGTGGCCCTGAAACGGCGCAATGACCGGGTCACCATCGTGGGGGCGACCAGTGGCGATACCGGCTCGGCCGCGATTGAAGCGTTCCGGGGACTGGACGCGGTGGATGTGTTCATCCTGTTCCCCCAGGGCCGTGTGTCAGAGGTGCAGCGCCGGCAGATGACCACGCCTGCGGACAGCAACGTGCACGCGTTGGCCGTCGACGGCGATTTCGACGATTGTCAGGCCGCGCTCAAGGATATGTTCAACGATTTCGACTTCCGCGACGGGGTGAAGCTGGCGGGCGTGAACTCGATCAACTTTGCCCGGGTGCTGGCGCAGATCGTCTATTATTTCTCGGCTGCCGTCAGCCTTGGCGCGCCGCACCGCAAGGTCAGCTTCACCGTGCCGACCGGCAATTTCGGCGACATCTTCGCGGGCTATCTGGCCAAGCGCATGGGGCTGCCCATCGACCGCTTGGTTGTGGCGACCAACCAGAACGACATCCTGCACCGCTGCCTGTCGGGTGAGGGGTATTTCAAGGGCGACACCATTCCCTCGATCAGCCCGTCGATGGATATCCAGGTCAGCTCGAACTTTGAGCGGGCGCTGTATTATGCCTATGGCGAGGATGGTGCGGCAGTCGCGCAGTTGATGGATGAACTGAAGACCGGCGGTTTCAATGTCAGTCAGGGTGCGATGGAGGCGCTGCGGGAGAGCTTTGACTCAGACCGCGTGTCCGAAGAGGAGACGCTGGAAACGATCAAACACACGCTGGCCAACAGCGCCGAACTGGTCTGCCCGCACACCGCCGTTGGTATCCGGGTCGCCGAAGAACACCGCGCGGCGGAGGTGCCGATGATCACGCTGGCCACCGCGCATCCGGCGAAATTCCCGGCGGCGGTCGAGAAGGCGAGCGGTGAACATGCCCCCCTTCCATCCCGCATGTCTGATCTGTATGAACGTCCGGAACGGGTGACCCGCATTGCCAATGACCTGGGCGCCCTTGAGGATCATATCAGAAGGCATATTGCTGAGTGACTGTCAGACAGGACCAACTGAAGAACGGATTTCGGATCGTCAGTGAACATATGCCGGGGCTGCAATCGGCGGCCATCGGCATCTGGGTGACCGCCGGCGGGCGGCATGAGCGGATCGAGCAGAACGGCATTGCTCATTTTCTTGAACATATGGCGTTCAAGGGAACCGAGCGGCGTTCGGCCCTGCAAATCGCCGAGGCGATCGAGGATGTGGGCGGCTATATCAACGCCTATACCTCGCGCGAGGTCACGGCCTACTATGCGCGTGTTCTGAAAGACGATGTGGCGCTGGCGATGGATGTGATCGGCGACATCGTTCTGAACCCTGTCTTCGACCCGCGCGAGATTGAGGTCGAGCGCGGCGTGATCCTGCAAGAGATTGGGCAGGCTTATGACACGCCCGACGACGTGATTTTCGACTGGCTGCAGGAGCAGAGCTATCACGACCAGCCCCTGGGCCGCACCATCCTTGGCCCGTCCGAGCGGGTCAGCGCGTTCTCGCGCGAGGATCTGTCGGGTTTTGTGGCCGAGCACTATGGCCCCGAACAGATGATCCTGTCGGCGGCGGGGGCCGTGGATCACGATGCACTGATGAAAATGGCCGAAGAGATGTTCGGCCATCTGCAGCCGCGCAAAGGTCTGATCCCCGACGCGGCGCAGTTTACCGGCGGTGAGGCGCGGCAGGAGAAAGAGCTGGAACAGGCCCATTTCGCGCTGGCGCTGGAAAGCCCGGGTTATCGCGACGATGCGATCTATACGGCGCAGATTTATTCCACTGCCTTGGGCGGCGGCATGTCCTCGCGCCTGTTTCAGGAAGTGCGTGAGACTCGTGGTCTTTGCTATACGATTTTCGCGCAGACCGGGGCCTATGCCGATACCGGCACGACCACCATTTATGCCGGAACCTCGGCGGATCAGGTGGGTGAACTGGCGACGATCACCATCGACGAGATGAAGCGGGCCGCCGAGGACATGAGCGCCGAAGAGGTCGCCCGGGCCCGCGCGCAGATGAAAGCGGGTATGTTGATGGGGCTGGAAAGCCCGTCGAACCGGGCCGAGCGTCTGGCGCGGCTGGTGCAGATCTGGGGCCGGGTGCCGTCGCTTGAGGATACTGTCGCCAAGATCGACGCGGTCAGCACCAGTGATGTTCTGGCCTTTGCCGAAAACATGGCGGTGCAGGCCCCGGCGGCGCTGGCGCTTTACGGTCCGGTGTCGAGCGCGCCGTCGCTGGCGGAACTGCAGGAGAGGCGCGCGGCGTGATGCTTCTGGGCCGACGCAAGCTGAAACTCGAAACCGAGCGCCTCAGCCTGCGCCCGCCCATCCATTCCGATTTCAACGAATGGACGGCGCTGCGGCGGGCGTCCAAAGATTACCTCACCCCGTGGGAGCCGATCTGGGCCAAGGATCACCTGAGCCGGAAGTCGTTCACCAACCGGGTCTACTGGGCGCAACGCTCGGTCGCCGGGGGCACGGCAATCCCGCTGTTCCTGTTCCGCCGCTCGGATGATGTTCTGGTGGGTGCGATCACGCTGGACAACATCCGGCGCGGACCGGCGCAGGCAGGGACGCTGGGGTACTGGACCGGTCAGGCCTTTGCCCGTCAAGGGTATATGCGCGAGGCCATCGGGGCCGTGGTTCACCACGCCTTTACCCGTCTGGACCTGAGCCGGATCGAGGCCGCCTGCCTGCCGGAAAACGCGGCGTCGCGCGGGTTGCTGGAAAGCTCGGGGTTCAAGTACGAAGGCGTGGCGCAGTCTTATCTGCAGATCAACGGGCGGTGGCGGACGCATGTTCTGTATGCCAGCCTGCGGTCGGATAGGCGGGGCAAGACCGACGCGGGTTAGGGGGCTCTGCCCCCGTCGCGGCAGGCCGCGCCTCCCCCGGGATATTTTTGGCCTGATGAACAAGGGGCATGACTTGGCGGCGGGATGCGCTACACTCTGGTCATGCGCTGGTTGGTTGCGGCATTGATGGTGATCTCGGGCGGGGCTGCGGCGCAGGAGCGGCGGTCGAGCCATTGTATCGCCATCGCGGATGCCGCGCCGGGGATCGAGTATCTGCACAAGGCGGCCTGGCAGGATCCGGTGCCCGAGTTTTCGGTGCGGATCAGTTATATCGCGCATGCCTCTTTCATGATCCAGACACAGGGCGGGCTGAATGCCGTCACCGATTTCACCGGGTTCATAGGCAGCGCTGATCTGATCCCGGATGTGGTGACCATGAACCATGCCCATTCCACCCATTGGACGGCTCATCCCGATCCGGCCATCCCGCATGTGTTGCCGGGCTGGGGCGAGTTCGGGCAGGGGATCGACCATTACCTCGATCTGGGTGAGATGCTGGTGCGCAATGTCTCGACCGATATCCGCTCGATCTATGGCGGGGTCGAAGAGCGCGGGAATTCGATCTTCGTGTTCGAGGTCGAGGGGCTGTGCATCGGCCATCTGGGCCATCTGCATCACGTTCCCTCGGACGAACAATTCGCGGCGCTGGGGCGGCTGGATGTGGTGATGGCGGCGGTGGATGGCGGTACGACCATGCCTTTGCCCGAGATGATCTCGGTCCTCAGGCGGCTGAAAAGCTCGGTTATCATCCCGATGCACTGGTTTTCCGATTTTTCGCTGGACCGGTTTCTGGTCGATATCCGCGACGATTTTCCGGTGGAACGAGAGGGCGTGTCGGAAATCACCGTCTCGTTGCGCACGTTGCCCGACCGACCCACAGTGGTGGTGCTGGAGCCGCGCTATCTGATTGATCTGGAATAGGGCTTGTCGGCGCCCGTCGCCTTGGGCCATGAAGGGGTATGAGCCTGAACCCCGCAGATGACAGCTTTGCCGAATTGATCCGATCGACGCTGGGGGGCGATGTATTGCGCCCGGTGGCTGAGCGATACCTGGTCGAGCCGCGCAACCGGTTTGCGGGCCATGCGGGCGTGCTGGCCTTGCCCCGCACGGCCGAGGAGGTGGCGGCGCTTGTCCGGTTAGCTTTGGGTGCGCGGGTGCCGGTTGTGCCTTACGGCGGTGGTACGGGTCTGGTGGGCGGGCAGGTGATGCCCAATGGCCCTGCACCGCTGCTGATCTCGCTGGAGCGGATGACGGCCATTCGCGCCGTTTACCCGACCGAGAATGTTCTGGTGGCCGAGGCCGGCGCGATTCTGGCCGATGTTCAGGTTGCGGCTGAGGCGTCGAACCGTCTGTTCCCCCTGTCGCTGGCGGCGCAGGGGTCCTGCCGGATCGGCGGCAACCTCGCGACCAATGCCGGCGGGGTCAACGTTTTGCGCTATGGCAACACGCGGGATTTGTGTCTGGGGCTCGAAGCGGTGCTGCCGAATGGCAAAATCTGGCATGGGCTGAGCCGTTTGCGAAAGGACAACACGGGCTACGATCTGCGCAATCTGCTGATCGGGTCCGAAGGGACGTTGGGGATCATCACCGCAGCCGCGCTGAAACTGTACCCGCGCCCGGCGGCAGTTGGGACGGCGATGTTTCAGGTGGCCTCGGCTGAGGCGGCTATCGACCTGCTGGCTCTTGCCCGTGACCTTGCGGGCGAGACCGTCAGTTCGTTCGAACTGATCCACCGGCAGGGGCTGGAATTTCTGACTGAGGTTCTGCCGACCGTTCGGCAGCCGTTCGTTGTGCAGCCCGAGTGGTGTGTTCTGGTCGAACTTGGCATGTCATCCGGTCAGTCGCCTGCCGATGCTCTGGAAGCCATGTATGTCGCTGCCAATGCGAAGGGCCTGATCAGCGACGGTGTCATTGCACAGAGCGAGGCGCAGCGCGCCGACCTGTGGGCGGTGCGCGAGCGTATCCCCGAGGCGAACCGCCTGATTGGATCAGTTTCAAGCCACGATATCTCGGTCCCGATCTCGGCAATCCCTGAATTTATTCGGCGCGGGGTGGACGCCATCCAAGCAATCGGTCCGTTTCGGATCAACTGCTTCGGGCATGTTGGCGATGGCAACCTGCACTACAACGTGTTCCCGCCGCGCGGACATGACAGGGCGGAATTCGATGACCAGCGCGCTGCAGTCCAGCACGCCGTTTATGATCTGGTGCATCAGTTCAGGGGGTCTGTCAGCGCCGAGCATGGGGTGGGGCGTCTGAAAACCGATGATCTGGTCCGCTACGGCGATCCGGCCAAGCTCAACGCCATGCGGGCGATAAAGGCCGCGCTCGATCCCAAGGGGATCATGAATCCCGGAGCGGTATTGAAGGGGTGAACACGGCCCGGACAGGCCGTGTTCCGGTAGCAAATCACGACTCGGGCAGGATCACCTTGTCGATCACATGGATCACGCCGTTCTTGGTTTCGATATCGGCCTGCACCACGTTGGCGTCGTTGATCATGACGCCCGAATCCAGATCGACAGTGATGTCACCGCCCTGAACCGTAGCCGCAGTCATATCGTCCGACAGGTCGCCGGACATCACTTTGCCCGGAACCACGTGATAGGTCAGGATCGCAACCAGTTGGTCCTTGTTTTCAGGCTTCAGCAGGTTTTCAACCGTGCCCTCGGGCAGCGCCGCAAAGGCTGCGTCGGTTGGGGCAAACACGGTGAACGGGCCTTCGCCCTTCAGCGTATCGACCAGTTCAGCCGCCTGAACGGCTGCGACGAGGGTTTCGAAATCTCCGGCCGCGACGGCCGTATCCACGATGTCCTTGCCGTGACCGTCGGCCATGACAGAGGTGCTGAGAAGAAGGGTCGCGACACTGGCGGCGGCGAATTTGCGGAACATATCGTATCTCCCATAAGTTGAAATGCTTGAAGCAGCATCACTTGGGGTACGGGGGGTTATCGCGAAAAGATCACTGGTCGTGTTGGACAATTCCGGTTGAAAGCGGACCGTTCCGCGCTAAGCCGCCGGGGCGGCAGATTTCCAATCACGGTTTTGTGAACGCGGTGGGGTCAAAGGCCTTCGAATTCGCACAGGACGTGGACATCCATGCCCATTTCTTCCAGCACTTTGCGGCCGCCAAGCTCGGGCAGATCGATGATGAAGGCGCACGAGATGATCTGGCCCCCCAACCGTTCGATCAGCTTGATCCCTGCGGCGGCGGTGCCTCCGGTGGCGAGCAGATCATCGACCACAAGGATTTTCTCGCCCGGCAGAATGGCGTCATCGTGGATCTCCACGATGGCCTCGCCATATTCCAGCTTGTAATCCTGGCTGATTGTGGTGCCGGGCAGCTTGCCTTTCTTGCGGATCGGCACAAAGCCCACGCTCAGTTGATGCGCAATCGCGCCGCCCAGAATGAAGCCTCGGGCCTCAAGGCCGACCACCTTGTCGATCCGCTCGCCCGCGTAAGGATGCAGCATCTGATCGATGGCGATGCGAAACCCGCGCGGGTCCGAGAACAGGGTGGTGACATCCCGGAACATGATCCCCTCATGCGGGAAATCAACGATGGTGCGGATGTAATCCTTGACCGTTTTGTTTCTGGACATGGCCGACCCCTTTGGCGTGACAACACGCAGGGTTGTTTGGCCCATCGGGGTCAGTCATGCAAGGATTGATTGCCGGCGATTACTTGCGACGTTCTGCAACAGCGTTGGGCAGGCTGTAATATCGATACAGCGCTGCGGGCAGCCACGACAGGTGCGGTTTGCGCCAATTGCGCTGGTCTCGCAAAAGAAATGCCTGAGCGACATGAAGATTCATTGCCTTAGTCCTTTATTTTTGTTAGTTGCCCGATAACTACAACCTCTATGCTATGTATATACAAAGCATAGGTGTAAGAATCAAGGGCTGGACGGAGTCAAAGCGCGTGGCAAAGAAAGTCGGCAAGGGGTCTACCAAGAAAAACAGTCAGTTAGTCTTGCGGTTGGATAAGGACGAACGCGATGCGTTTGTCGATTTGTGCAAAGAGCTGGACACTTCGGCCGCGCGCGAAATCCGCCGCTTTATCCGCGGTTTCATGAAAGAAAACGCGGACGATTAAGTCAGGCCGGGCGGCGCAGAACAGCCGTGGCCACACCCATTCCAATCAGGGTCAAACCGCCAAAACGGGTTATCGCGGTGATCACGCCTGCACGTCCGATCATGCGGCGCAGGCGGTCCGCCAGCAGCGCATAGGCCAAAGCGTTCAGCCAGGCCAGGCCGACAAATGTTGCGATCAGGATGGCGAATTGCGGGCCCAAAGGGTCTGCCGGACGCAGGAATTGCGGCACGAAGGCGATGAAAAAGGCGATGGATTTCGGGTTCAGCGCCGTCACCGCCGCTGCGTGGCCGAAAACGCTGCGGGCCGACACGTCGCTGCCCGTGTCCACCGTGCTCAGCCCGCCCGCGGGGGCGCTGCGCAGCAGTTTGATCCCCAGCCAGACCAGATACGCGGCACCGACCCATTTCAACGCGGAAAACAATGTGGCCGAGGCCAGAACAAGCGCGCCCAACCCCAGCAGCGACGCGGTCATCGCCACCAGATCGCCCACCGCGACACCTGTGGCCGAGGCCACCGCGACGCTGCGGCCCTTGGACAGCGCATAGCTGAGAACAAGCAACACTGTGGGTCCCGGGATCAGCAGCAATGCGGTCGATGCGGCCACAAAGGCCAGCCAGAGTTCAAAAGACATGGGTCATCCTTGGTTGCGCGCCCTGCAGGAAGCACCGAAGTTATCGGTGCGTCAAGCCCGTAACGCGTAGCCCGGAAATCCTGAAGGGAAGATTAAGCTTGCTGCACACTCCTTGAATCTGCGCCGATGGTCCCCAGACTGATAGTACCCACCTGCTGCGGAGGATCCGATGACACAGACACGAGACGTTTATCCAAACGCGCTTTCGCGGCCCGGCGCGTCCGGTGCGCGGCGCTTTCTGCGGATCATCTACACCCTGACCGCCCTGATCGTGTTGGCTTACGTTGCCGCCGTTGGGTACATGTACATCAACCAGCGCGACTTGCTGTTCAAAGCATCCGGTGAACTGCCCGAGCCCGGCGCAGTGGGGCTGTCGGATGTCGACGTGATCTCTCTGCCCATGTCAGATGGTGTGGTGCTGACCGCATGGTCCGCGCCCGCCGTGTCCGAGGGTGCGCCCACCGTTCTGTTCTTTCACGGCCAGAGCGGAAATCTGGGCGACCGCGCAGATCGGATGCGGGAAATCCTCAACAGCGGTTACGGGCTGCTTGCCCCGAGCTATCGCGGGTTTCCTGGAAGTGAGGGCCAGCCGTCCGAGGTGGCGTTTGTGTCGGACGGTCTGGAACTGTTCGACCGGTTGACCGAGCAAGGCAAGCCGGTTGTCCTGCACGGCCAGAGCCTTGGAACCGGCGTGGCCGCTGCCGTTGCCGCGCAGCGCGCCTCGGCGGAACTTTTGGTGCTCGAGGCTCCGTTCACCGCAACCGTCGATGTTGCGGGCGAACGCTACCCCTGGCTGCCGGTGAACATGCTGATGCAGGACAAGTTTGCCACGCGTGACGTCATCAACCAGATTGAGGTGCCTACGCTGATCTTCCACGGCACCGAGGATGTCGTGGTCCCGGTTCACCATAGCGAGGCTTTAGCTGCGATGGCCGATGACAACGTGCAGCTTTTTCTGATCCCGGATGGCTCCCATAACGACCTGTGGTCGCACGGGTTGTGGCAGCAGGTTCAGGCCAGCCTGCCGCCCCTTTGACGCGGATCAGAGAATGCGCCCGGCCACCGCGTCCAGTTTGGCCAGCACCGCCGGGTCCCGCTTTTCGGGCGCAGTTAGGATTGCGTATTCCAAAGCCCGGTCGCAGCCATGGGGGCAGGGTGCCCGGTCCGTGCCCAAAAGAGCGGGCAGGCCCTTGACCAAAGCCCGGGCTTTCTCGGCATTCCCTGTGAGCGTGGCGATGATTGTGGTCACGTCCACCTCTCCGTGATCGGGGTGCCAACTGTCGTAATCCGTGACCATCGCGACCGAGGCGTAACACAGCTCGGCTTCGCGGGCGAGTTTCGCCTCGGGCATATTGGTCATGCCGATCACGTCGCAGCCCCAGTGTTCGCGGTACATCTTCGACTCGGCCAGGGATGAGAATTGCGGCCCTTCCATCGCCAGATAAGTGCCGCCGCGATGGATGGTGATCCCCGCATCCTTTCCAGCGGCTTCACAGGCATCGCTCAGGCGCGGACAGGTGGGGTGCGCCACGCTGACATGCGCCACGCATCCTGTTCCAAAGAAGCTTTTTTCCCGCGCAAAGGTCCGGTCGATGAACTGGTCAACGATCACGAAATCCCCCGGAGCCATGTGCTCGCGGAACGATCCGCAGGCCGAAACCGAGATCACATCGGTCACGCCCAGCCGTTTCAGCGCATCAATGTTGGCACGATAGGGCACCTCGGTCGGCGAATGCACATGCCCGCGCCCGTGACGGGGCAGGAACGCCATTTCAACGCCTTCCAGCGATCCGGTCAGTATCTGGTCCGAGGGCGCCCCCCAAGGCGTTTCGACCGTAACCCATTCCGCATTTTCCAACCCGTCGATGTCGTAGACGCCCGAGCCGCCGATGACGGCAATTTTGGTCTGAGTCACTGTTTCGCCTCCGCGTGGATATCTGATGACAGTTTTGTGTGGTCTGGCCCGCGCTTTGGCAAGGGGTCTATTCGGTCCGGCCCGGCAGATTGCGCACCTGCGACTGCGTGTTGAAGTCCGCCCAGGCTTTGTCAAACCCGTCCAGCGGCCAGGTCAGGTCTCGTGGCTGCCCGTGGCGATCCCGAAACACAAAGCGATAGGCATCACCGGTCAGCATCGCATCAACGATTTCTTCCGCTCGGTCACCTTCGAACACGCAGCTCAAACCGGTCAGACACCCCGGTCGCCGGGTGCGCCAGACGACCTCATCACCGCGATCAATGCGAAAGCCCGAGGGTGAGAAAAGCGTGCCCGGCTCCATCCCGAATTCAATCCTTGTGCCCTCGGGTTCGGGCTTGATGAACATGAACTGTGCCGCAAATTTCGGCCGCCCCGAAAAAACATCGACCCGCCGGATGTAGCAGCGCTGCCTCAATGCGCCGCCTTCTTCGCGCTCATCGCAGATCGAGGTCCAGATGCCGAAAACCTCGTGATGGGTCACGCGCCAGTTTCCCGGCGTGTCATTGCCTTGTAAATCCTGCGCAAATGCAGGCAGGGCACCTAACAAAAGCAGGGAGATCCAGCGCATGCGCCACAATTGCCCCCCGTGCGGCGGCAGACAATTCACGATGTTGCGAGGCTACGCTATGCGGCATGCGCATGGCTGCATCCCGCTTGCTGCAGTAGCTCAGGTAAGTCTTGCCCGCTAAGTAAGCCCATTCGCGCGAACATACCGACCTATAGGACTGTCCAATGCCCCGAGCCTTGCTGGCAAGCTTTGCCAATCGTCTTGCTATTCCCGATCTGCGCTGGTCGCCGGACGAGGGGCTGACCCTGTCCCGCCTGCGGATCGAGCTTCTGTCGGGGCTGACCGTCGCGCTTGCGCTGGTGCCCGAGGCCGTGGCCTTTGCCTTTGTAGCTGGTGTGCATCCGCTGGTTGGCCTCTATGCGGCCTTTCTGGTCGGCCTGATCACGGCGCTGATCGGGGGCCGTCCGGGCATGATTTCAGGCGCAACCGGGGCGCTGGCGGTCGTGATGGTGGCGCTGGTGGCGCAGCACGGCGTCGAATACCTGTTCGCGACCGTTGTTCTGATGGGCATTCTGCAGGTGATCGCAGGCGCGATGCACTGGGGCCGGTTCATCCGGCTGGTGCCGCATCCGGTGATGCTGGGCTTTGTGAACGGTCTGGCCATCGTGATCTTTCTGGCCCAGATGGGCCAGTTCAAAGTCCCCGGAACAATGGAAAACACCGGCCACGGCATGGGCGGCGGAGAGTGGCTGTCGGGCATGCAGCTTTATACCATGCTGGGTCTTGTCGCCCTGACCATGGCCGTGATCTGGGTCATGCCGCGCATCACGCGCGTTGTGCCCGCGCCTCTGGCCGGTATCGTCGTTGTGGCAGCGCTGGTGATCGGGTTCGGGCTGGACGTGCCGCGCGTTGGTGATCTGGCCTCGATCGAAGGTGGTCTGCCTGCGTTCCACGTCCCGATGGTGCCGCTGAACTGGGAAACCTTCGAAATCATCCTGCCCTACGCCGTCATTCTGGCCGCCATCGGTCTGATTGAATCGCTGCTGACCCTGAACCTTGTGGGCGAAATGACCGGCAAGCGGGGCGGGGCGTCTCAGGAATGCATTGCGCAAGGCACAGCCAATGTCGTCACGGGTTTCTTCGGGGGCATGGGCGGCTGCGCCATGATCGGTCAGTCGATGATCAACGTGAAATCCGGCGGGCGTACCCGGATTGCTGGTGTGTCTGCGGCTCTCTTCCTGCTGGTTTTCATTGTTCTCGACTTTGACACACCTCTTGGAATTGTGTCGATTCCTGCGCTGATCGAGCAAATCCCGCTGGCCGCGCTGGTCGGCGTGATGTTCATGGTGGTGATCGGAACCTTCGCCTGGAACTCGTTCAAGATCATGCGCAAAGTGCCCCTGACCGACGCTTTCGTCATCGTTCTGGTGACGGTCGTGACCGTGATGGAAGACCTGGCAGTCGCCGTGGTTGTGGGCGTCATCGTCTCGGCGCTGGCCTATGCCTGGAACAACGCCAAGCGCATCCATGCGATCACACGCGAGTCCGAGACCGAAAAAGGCGCCAAAGTGTATGAAATCCAGGGACCACTGTTCTTCGGCTCGTCCGAAGGGTTTGTCGAGCTGTTCGATGTGGCCGACGACCCGGAAACGGTCATTGTCGACTTTGCGGACAGCCGCGTGGTGGACCAATCGGCCTTGCAGGCCATCGAAAACATCGCCGCGAAATACGAGGCTGCAGGCAAGCGGGTGATGCTCCGCCATCTCAGCCGGGATTGTCACAAGCTGCTGAACAAGGCCGGACACCTGATGGTCGACAGCGATGATGACCCGGATTACGAGCTCGCCGTGGATTACTCGGTCCGCACCGGCATTCTGGGTGGCCACTGAGGCTTTTTGCGAGGCTCCGCCTCGCGCTCCGGGATATTTTTAGCCAGATGAAGTGCGGATCCCCTGCTTCATCTGGCCAATAAAAATCCCGGGGGAGTCGCGGCTTGCCGCGGCGGGGGCAGAGCCCCCGATTGCAGCGCATTCAATCGTCTGGGCGGCTGAGGCTGAACAGATCGTTCACCACCGAATAGTCCCTATAGCCCAGCCGCGCCAACGGTCGGAATGAGGTGACGTCGAACTTCCCGTCGCGCATATGGTCATCGTGCAGGTGAATGCCTGTCACTTCGCCAAAGGCGACCCTGTTGTGCTCACCGGGCAGTGTCACGATCCGGGTCAGTTTGCATTCCAGCGACGCGGGTGCCCCCTTGATCCGGGCGCAGGGGATGGTTTCGCATTCCACCGGGATCAGGCCGGCATGGGCGAACTCGTCGATATGTTTGGGCAGGCCCTCTGAACTGGCGTTCATCGCGTCGCGATGGGCGTGGGCCACGACGTTGACGCAGAACACACCCGTCGCCTCGATATTGGCGAGGCTGTCCTTGCCGCCATCCTGATCGTGCTTCGTCCCGGTTGAGGCGAACATGACCTGGGGCGGCGTGTAGGCGACCCCATTGAAAAACGAATAGGGCGCCAGATTGTTGACCCCGTCCGCGTCGCGGGTCGAGATCCACCCGATCGGGCGGGGTGTGATGATGGCATTGAACGGGTTATGCGGCAGGCCGTGACCGTCTTCGGGGCGATAGAACATCTGATCTCCAAGCGTTTGCCCAAGGCGTATCGAAGTGCTAGGGCGATTGCCAGCAAGGAAAAGAGGGCCAGGGTGCAGCAGTTCGGGATCAGGCCGGAAGAGCCGGATGATTGGTGGGAGGTCGAAGCCCTGTACGACCTGTGCTTTGCGCCCGGGCGCGAGGCGCTGTCGTCCTACCGACTGCGCGATGATGTGCCGCCGGTTGCAGATCTTTCTCTGGTGGCGCGTGACGGGCAGGGCATCCTGGCGGGCGCGATCCGATTTTGGCCGGTCCATGTCGGTGCGCATGATGCGCTTCTGCTGGGTCCGGTCGCGGTTCACCCCACGCATCAGGGCGAAGGGCTTGGCGGATATCTGATCCATGCCGGTGTCGAAACCGGTCGCGAGCTGGGCTGGCAGCGGGTCATGCTGGTCGGAGATGCCCCTTATTATCAACGCTTTGGCTTTTCGCCCCTGCGGGGGGTCGAGATGCCGCCGCCGACGAACCCGGACCGTGTTCTGGGATTGGAACTGATGCCCGGTGTCTGGTCCGGAATTCAGGGCCCCGTCACACGCTGGACCCGCTGACCTATTGAAACCGCCGCGCAAAGCGCCGATGTCTAAAGGACAGGAGGGCGCATATGCAGGACATTGTTCTTGTCGACAAAGTGGATGCCGACGCCGAATTGGATCGTCTGGCCGAACACTATCGATCCGCTGGCGGGGCAGGGATAAAACTGCTGAACCGGCTGGGCGGATCGGCTGAATCCTTGCTGGAGCAATTGCCGGAACCGGTGCGAAACGGCCTGACCGGCGCGACAGAACAGGCGCTGTGGTTTGCTGTTCACGCCGCGCAGGGCTCGCGCCGGGCTGTTCCCGACCAGCAGCCGTGGGTGAACACCGCCGTCACGACCGCCATGGGCGCGGCCGGGGGGCTTGGAGGTGTCTCGACCGCATTGATGGAGCTTCCTGCGACCACCACGATGCTGTTGCGATCCATTCAAGGCGCCGCTGCGCGGGAAGGCTTTGATCCGGCTGAGGAAAATGTGAAATTCGACTGTGTTCAGGTGCTGTCTGCGGCTGGCCCGCTGTCCTATGATGACGGGGCCGATCTGGGGTTCTATTCTGTACGCCTCACGCTGACCGGACCGGCGATGCAGCGCCTGATCGCTGCCGTCGCGCCGCGCCTGTCGATCGTTCTGGGGCAAAAACTTGCAGCGCAGTCGGTGCCCGTTTTAGGGGCGCTTGCCGGTGGCGGCACGAATTACGTCTACACGCGGTACTATCAACAGATCGCGCGGGTGCATTTCGGTCTGCGGCGCTTGGCGATGGATGCCGATATTCCGCATGACGATCTGGTGAAAAAGTTGGCGACCCGTATGTGAAACGGCACTGCCCGCCCAATCGTCAGTCTTGGCCCAGTCCGCATCATGTGGTATGCATTGTATAGCCGACCGCAAAATAACTCCATAAACAGCGGTTCGGTGGACAGGCATTGTTACCATTCGAAAGGCGTCACGGCGGCATGAACGCAAGGCTTTCGCCCAACCAGTTGCTCAAATCCGGGGGTGTTCCGGTTTTGCCGCAATCGGGCGCTTTGTGTTACCGCCTGAAACGGGGACGGCCCGAGGTTCTTTTGGTCACCACACGACGCTCGGGGCACTGGATTATTCCCAAAGGCTGGCTGATTGACGGGCTGAGCCCGGCCCAGACCGCCACGCAAGAGGCGTGGGAAGAAGCGGGTGTCGTGGGTCAGTGCGGCTTGGGCGCTGTGGGCCAGTTTGCCTATCTTAAACAGCGCTGTAATCCGGGTGCGGCGCTGTGTCTTGTGGATGTATTTCCGTTATACGTGCAATCTCTTGTCATTAATTTTCCGGAACGGGGCGAACGAAAACGCAAGTGGTATTCGCCTAAAAAGGCTGCGCAAAAGGTCAGATCGTCGGAACTTGCTGAAATTTTGCGCGGTTTTCGGCCATATACGAACTAGGCTGCCGCCAGACAGGCTTGATATTAGTGACCCGGTCGGTATCTATTCGGCAACCGACATTTTGGACGGAACATGATTCAATACGCGTTGAAATGCAGCGAGGGCCATACTTTCGACAGTTGGTTCCAATCGGCTGAAGCCTACGACAAACTGGCTGCTGCGCGCATGGTGACATGCGCGGTCTGCGGCTGTTCGCAGGTGGAAAAGGCGATCATGACACCACGCGTTCGTCCTGCGCGCAAAGGCAAGGCGCAGCCCGAGGTGGCGCAGACCGAGCCGCAGGATATCTGCGTGGCGACGCCGTCATCCCAGGTTGAACAGGTGCTGGCCGAATTGCGGCGCAAGGTGGAAGAAAACTCGGACTACGTCGGCAAGGACTTTGCCAGCGAAGCGCGCAGGATTCATCTGGGCGAAGCACCGGACCGTTTGATTCACGGCGAAGCAAAGCCTGATGAGGCCAAGGCCCTGATTGAGGACGGTGTGCCTGTCGCGCCATTGCCCTTCATCCCCAGCCGGAAGACGAACTGATCCATGCATATCGTGATCACCGGTGCCAATCGCGGAATAGGGCGGGCTTTGGCGGATCAATACCGTGCGCAGGGTCATGACGTCACCGGAACCGCCCGCGATGACAGCGCGCAGGTCAGGCTTGATGTGTCCGACCCGGACCAACAGGTCGCGATGGCCGAGCAGCTACAGGCCCGGCCCGTGGATCTGCTGATTTGCAATGCAGGTGTGTACCTGGACAGACATCAAAGCATTGAAGGTTATCCCGCCGACATGTGGGCGCAAAGCTTTGCGACCAACGTGACCGGCGTGTTTCTGACAATTCAGGCCTTGCTGCCCAATCTGCGGGCGGCGCATGGCAGGATCGCGATCCTGTCGTCGCTGATGGCATCGCATACCCGCGCGCCCGGCGGCAGCTACATGTACCGCGCCTCAAAGGCGGCGGCGCTCAATCTGGGGCGCAATCTGGCGACTGACTTGCGGGCTGACCGGATTGCGGTTGGCATCTACCACCCCGGATGGGTGCAAACCGATATGGGCGGATCAGGGGCGGATATACATGTGGATCAGGCTGTTGCCGGTCTGGTCGACAGGTTCGCGGCCCTGTCGCTGGAAAACACGGGCTGTTTCGAAAACTACGATGGCCAGCCCCACCCCTACTGAGTGTTCAGCGCGGCTTTGGGCAGCTCATACACTTCACCGGGTTCGATGAAGATGACAATCAGATCGCCGCGGGTTTCGTGGAGGAGTTTCGAGGTCGAACTGCTGGATTCCGGCACGCCATCTTTGAAATAGATATTGCGGACATTCCCGGCGCCGATCGCCACGGCCAGAGTTGCGGTTCCATCGTCGTGACGGCGCAGTTCGGCGTGGCAGCTTTGCAGCGGATCGCCCGCATTCGCGGCGCAGGGAATGGTGCCCAGCGCGTTCTGGCCATCGGTTGCTGTCAGGCTTGCGACCTGCGCCAGGGCGGGGGACGACATCAGGGCAAAAGCGGCGGCAATACGGAGCATGAACAACCTCTTGGATGAATTCTGCCGATAAGCTGGCATTCCACCCGCGCATTGTAAAGCCGCGCCTTGGCTCAGGCAGGGTTTCATTGCGCCTTGCTCTTGCGGCCCCCCTCGCATAAGAGGCTCAGGACTTCAAATCCAAGGCGCGGAGACACTTGCCCCCATGCCCGTACTCGTGATGAAATTCGGTGGCACATCGGTTGCCAATCTTGACCGCATCCGCCGCGCGGCGAAACGCGTGGGTGTCGAGGTGGCCAAGGGATACGACGTGATCGTCATCGTGTCGGCAATGTCGGGGAAGACCAATGAACTGGTCGGCTGGGTCGACGAAACCTCGCCTTTATATGACGCGCGTGAATATGATGCGGTTGTGTCCTCGGGCGAAAACGTCACCGCTGGTCTGATGGCGCTGACGCTGCAGGAAATGGACGTGCCGGCGCGCAGCTGGCAGGGCTGGCAGGTGCCCCTGATGACCACCAGCGCCCATTCTCAGGCCCGGATCGAAGAAATCCCGACCAACAACATAAGCCAGAAGTTCGACGAAGGCATGAAGGTTGCCGTGGTCGCAGGCTTTCAGGGGATCAGCCCCGAGGGCCGTATCACCACGCTGGGCCGGGGCGGGTCGGATACGACAGCCGTGGCCTTTGCCGCCGCGTTCGGGGCCGAGCGCTGCGACATCTATACCGACGTGGACGGGGTCTATACCACCGATCCGCGCGTCTGTGGCAAGGCGCGCAAACTGGACCGTATCTCGTTTGAAGAGATGCTTGAACTGGCCTCGCTGGGGGCCAAGGTGCTGCAAACCCGCTCGGTCGAGCTGGCGATGCGGTACAAGGTGAAACTGCGCGTTCTGTCGAGTTTCGAAGAACAATCCGACAAGGCCGGTACGCTGGTCGTCGATGAGGAGGATATCATGGAATCCAATGTTGTGGCCGGTGTGGCCTATTCCCGCGACGAAGCCAAGATGACTGTTGTATCGGTGGCCGACCGCCCCGGCATCGCCTCGACCATCTTTACCGCGCTCAGCGATGAAGGCGTGAATGTCGACATGATCGTCCAGAACATCTCGGACGAAGGGCGCACCGACATGACCTTTTCCTGCCCGACCAATCAGGTGGCCCGTGCCGAAAAGGCGCTGCTGGCGATCAAGGACAAGGGCGAGTTGAACTATGCCGAACTGGTTGCCGACGAAGACGTCTGCAAGGTGTCCGTCGTAGGGATCGGCATGCGCTCGCAATCCGGTGTGGCGGCCAAGATGTTCAAGATTCTCTCGGATGAGGGGATCAACATCAAGGTCATTACAACCTCCGAGATAAAAATTTCCGTTCTTGTTGATCGGAAATACATGGAACTTGCGGTTCAGGCGCTGCATGATGCCTTTGAACTGGACAAGGCGGCCTGAGCAATTTCTGCCAAAGGTCTCGCCTGACGCACTAATTTGGGTGGGCCATGGCGGACGGCACCGAAACTGAATCCCGCAAGCTGCTGGGGCGGCTGCGCGAAGAGATGGCGAGCGAGGCCGCCGGTCAGGAGCGTCTTGACCGGATCACGCATCTGATTGCCGACAGCATCCGGGCCGAGGTCTGCTCGATCTACCTGTTCCGCGACGAAGACACGCTGGAGCTTTGCGCAACCGAAGGCCTGTCGCCCGAGGCGGTGCACAAGACGCGGATGCGGTTGGGCGAGGGGCTGGTGGGCCGCGTCGCCCAATCCGGTAAAGTGGTGAACACCGCCGACGCGCCCTCGGCAAAGGGGTTCCGCTATATGCCCGAAACCGGGGAAGAGCGGTTTTCCTCGTTCCTTGGCGTGCCGGTTCAGCGTCTGGGCGAAAAACTGGGCGTTCTGGTGGTGCAATCCCGCGAGGCGCGCCAGTTCTCGGCCGATGAGATTTATGCGCTGGAGGTTGTCGCCATGGTTCTGGCCGAAATGGCCGAACTGGGGGCTTTTGTCGGCGAAGGCGCCGCTCTGTCGCCCCTTCACCAGCAGTCGGTCCAGTTCAGCGGCGGTCCGGCGCAGGAAGGCTCGGCAGAAGGCCATGTCTGGCTGCATGAACCCCGCGTCGTTGTCACCAACCCGATTGCCGAAGATCCGCACCGCGAACGCGAACGCCTGACCGAAGCGGTCGAGGAGTTGCGCGTGGGCGTGGACAAGATGCTGGAAATCTCGCAGGGCGGCGACAAGGAACAGCTTCAGGTTCTGGAAGCCTATCGGATGTTCGCCAACTCCAAAGGCTGGATGCGCCGGATGGAAGAGGACATCGCGCTGGGCCTGAGCGCCGAGGCGGCGGTGGAAAAGGAACAGTCCCAGGCCCGCGCCCGCATGGAGCAGGTGACGGACCCGTATCTGCGGGAGCGGCTGGCCGATCTGGATGACCTCAGCAACCGGCTTTTGCGCATCCTGACCGGGCAGGGCAATACCAATGGGGCCGATCTGCCGCCGGACCCGATCCTGATCGCCCGCAATATCGGCCCCGGCGATTTGCTGGAATATGGCCGGTCGCTGAAAGGCATCGTGCTTGAGGAAGGCTCGGTCGGCAGCCACGCGACCATCGTGGCCCGAGCGCTGGCGATTCCTCTGGTGGTTCATGTGGGTCGGATCACGACCGAAGCGCTGAATGGTGACCACATTCTGGTCGATGGCGATCAGGGTGTTGTCCACCTGCGCCCCGAAGACACCGTGGTCAACGCGTTCCGCGATAAGATCGCGATGCAGGCCAAGGCGCAGGAACGCTATGCCTCGATCCGGGAAACGCCCTGCGTGACGCGGGACGGGGCGCGGATCAATCTGGTGATGAATGCGGGTCTGATGGCCGATCTGCCCTCGCTGGGCCATTCCGGGGCCGAAGGGGTCGGCCTGTTCCGGACCGAGTTGCAGTTCCTCATCCGCAACCAGATGCCCAAACGGTCCGAGCTTGTGACGCAATATCAGCGCGTGCTGGACGCGGCAGGCGACAAGCGTGTGGTGTTTCGCACGCTCGACATTGGTTCGGACAAGGTGCTGCCCTATATGAAGCATGTGGCCGAACCGAACCCGGCGCTGGGATGGCGTGCCATCCGCGTCGGTCTGGACAAGCGCGGCGTCATGCGGATGCAGCTACAGGCGCTGATCCGCGCCGCCAATGGCCGCCCGCTGACCGTGATGTTTCCCTTCGTTGCGCAGGCCGATGAGTTCCGCGAAGCCCGGTGGGAGGTCAAGAAGACTATCGAACGCGAGCGTCGTCTGGGCCACGTCCTGCCCGAAACGCTCGAGGTCGGGGCGATGCTGGAAACCCCGTCGCTGGCTTTCGCGCCGCAGAAATTCTTTGACGAGGTCGGCTTTATCTCGATCGGTGGCAACGATCTGAAACAGTTCTTCTTCGCTGCCGACCGGGAAAACGAGCTGGTACGTCGCCGGTATGATACGCTGAATGTCAGTTTCCTCAGTTTCATCGAACGGATCGTGGAACGCTGCGATATCTCGGAAACGCCGCTCAGCTTCTGCGGCGAAGACGCAGGCCGCCCGGTCGAGGCGTTGTGCCTTGCCGCGATGGGCATTCGGACGTTGTCGATGCGTCCGGCCTCAATCGGGCCGGTCAAAAGCCTGTTGCTGCGGTCGAACCTGCAGGATGTGCGCAAGATCATCGCCGATGCCCGCCATCGCGGCGAGCAATCCGTGCGCCCGGCGGTGATGGACTGGCTGCGCACGCAAACCTGACCTGCGATGCCTGAAACTTTCAAAGTTTCAGGCCCGGTTTCTTTTCAAGAAACCGCCAGTGCCAGGGATCAAAGGATCGCGCAGCGAAATCCAGGCTTGATTTTTACCTCCGGGTTTCATATCCACACGATGAATGTTAGCGATAACATATACGCAACGCCTCAACCTTACACATTCGGGCTGCCCGCTGCTAAACAGGGCAAACCCCGAAAAGGAGCCTCGCCATGGTTTCACGCGTCATTCCGGTAAATCCGTTCGACCTCGTGCTGTTTGGCGCGACCGGCGATCTGGCGCAGCGGAAAATTCTGCCGGGGCTGTATCACCGGTTCGAAGGGGGCCAGATGCCCGAGGCGGCCCGGATCATCGGCACCGCGCGTTCGGACATGGACAGCGAGGCCTTTCGCGAACAGGTGCGGACCTCGATGAAGGAATTCGCACCTAGTTTTAAACAAGAAACGCTCGACCGGTTTCTAGGCTGCGTCGAATACGTCCCCGTCGACGCGATCGGAGATGCGGGGTGGGATACGCTGAGAACCACGCTGCGCGACGATACGGTCCGGGCCTTTTATCTTTCGGTCGGGCCGAGCCTGTTCTCGGGCATTGCCCAGCGTCTGCATGACCACGGGATGGCCACGCCCGACAGCCGCATTGTGGTCGAAAAACCTTTCGGTCACGATCTTGCTTCGGCCAAGGCCCTGAACGAAGGGTTGCGCGCCTGTTTCGAAGAACATCAGATTTACCGGATCGACCATTACCTGGGCAAGGAGACCGTGCAGAACCTGATGGCCCTGCGCTTTGCCAATTCGCTGTTCGAACCGCTCTGGACCGCGACCCATATCGACCATGTTCAGATCACTGTGGCCGAGACCGTTGGTGTCGAAGGGCGCGGTGCCTATTACGATCAGTCGGGCGCAATGCGGGATATGATCCAGAACCATCTGGTGCAGCTGCTGTGTTTGACGGCGATGGAGCCGCCCTCGAAATTCTCGCCCAATTCGGTGCGCGACGAAAAGGTCAAGGTGATCGAAGCGCTGGAACCGGTGGAGCCCAAGGATATCGCGCGCGGGCAGTATCGCACCGGCAAGGGCGGGGACGGGTATCTCGACCATGTCGACAACCCCGCCAGCCGCACCGAAAGTTTCATCGCACTGAAGGTCCATCTGGGCAACTGGCGCTGGGCCGGGGTGCCGTTCTACCTGCGCACTGGCAAGCGCCTGCGGGCCCGCGAATCCGAGATTGCGGTGTTCTTCCGCGACCCGCCGCACACGATCTTTCCCAATGTTGGTCCCTTGCGCGGCAACGTGCTGGTGATCCGCCTGCAACCGGACGAGGGCATCACCCTTCGCACCACGATTAAGGAACCGGGGCAGGGCGGTTTCCGCCTGTCCGATGTGGCGCTGGACATGAGTTTTGCCGACGCGCTGGGCGACGACTCGCAATCGCCTGACGCCTATGAAAGGCTGATCATGGACGTGATCCGCGGCGATCAGACCCTGTTCATGCGCGGGGATGAGGCCGAGGCCGCCTGGGCCTGGGTCGATCCCATCATCCACGGCTGGGAAGAACGCGGTGACAAGCCCGCGAAATATGATCAGGGCAGCTCGGGCCCCGAAGAAGCATTGATGCTGATGCATCGGGATGGACGCCGCTGGCGTCAGATCGGAGGATAATCATGGTTCACAACGTTATCGCCGACGTCACTCAACGTATCATTGACCGCAGCGCGGACTTGCGCGGCCCGCATCTTGAGCGGATGGAGCAGGCCAAATCCAAAGGCCCGGCGCGCGCGCATCTGTCCTGCAGCGGTCAGGCTCATGCCTATGCCGGGGCGGGCGAAGACCAGCAGTCCATGGCAACCGGCACAGCAGGTAATCTAGGCATCGTCACGGCCTATAACGACATGCTCTCGGCCCACCAGCCGTTCGAACGCTACCCCGCCCTTATCCGCGATGCGATCCGCGCGGCGGGCGGCACCGCGCAGGTTGCGGGCGGCGTGCCTGCCATGTGCGACGGGGTCACCCAAGGCGAAGCGGGCATGGAACTGTCGCTGTTTTCGCGCGACGTGATTGCCCTGGCGACAGGCGTGGCGCTTAGCCACAACACCTATGACGCCGCAGTGTTCCTTGGCGTCTGTGACAAGATCGTCCCCGGCCTGATCATGGGGGCGCAGGCCTTTGGTCATCTGCCCGCCGTCTTCCTGCCCGCCGGTCCGATGACCAGCGGTTTGCCGAATGACGAAAAGGCCAAGGTCCGCCAGAAATTCGCCGCCGGTGAAGTGGGCCGCGAGGAACTCATGGCCGCCGAGATGGCCGCCTATCACGGCCCCGGCACCTGCACCTTCTACGGCACCGCCAACACCAACCAGATGCTGATGGAGTTCATGGGCCTGCACCTGCCGGGCTCCAGCTTCATCAACCCCAACACACCCCTGCGCGATGCCCTGACCGAGGAAGGCGCCCGCCGCGCCCTGTCGCTGAGCGCGCTGGGCAACCACTATACGCCGGTTTGCCAGATTCTCGACGAACGCGCCTTTGTGAACGGTATCGTGGGGCTGATGGCGACCGGAGGTTCCACCAACCTGCTGATCCACCTGATCGCCATGGCGCGCGCCGGTGGTATCGTGCTGGATTGGGAAGATTTCTCGGACATCTCCGCCGTGGTGCCGCTGGTCGCGCGGGTCTATCCCAACGGTTTGGCCGATGTGAACCATTTCCACGCGGCCGGGGGGCTGGGCTTTGCCATTGGTACCTTGCTCGAGGACGGGCTGCTGCACCCCGACACGCTCACCGTCGCGGGACAGGGCCTGCACAACTACACCAGGGAACCCAAGCTTAAAGACGGCGAACTGGTCTGGGAAGAGGGCGCAGGCCACAGCCTGAACGACAAGATCGTTCGCCCCGCCAAAGATCCGTTCCAGCCTACCGGAGGCCTGTCGCGCTTGACCGGCAATCTGGGCACAGGCGTTATGAAAGTCTCGGCTGTCACGCCCGAGCATCAGGTGGTCGAAGCGCCGGTGCGCGTCTTCCACGATCAGGAAGATGTGAAAGCCGCCTTCAAGGCCGGAGAGTTCACGGGCGACGTCATTGTTGTCGTCCGCTTCCAGGGCCCCAAGGCAAACGGAATGCCCGAGCTTCACTCGCTGACGCCCATCCTATCGATCCTGCAGGGCCGGGGCCAGAAAGTGGCGCTGGTCACTGATGGCCGCATGTCCGGCGCGTCCGGCAAGGTGCCCGCTGCCATCCATGTCTGCCCCGAGGCGCTGGATGGCGGTGCCATCGCCTGTCTGCAAGACGGTGACATCCTGCGCGTCGATGCGGTGAAGGGGGAGTTGGAAATCCTGACCCCCGGCGTGCTGGACCGTGCCCCGGCCACCGCCGACCTGACGGCCAACCAGCACGGCGTCGGCCGCGACCTATTCGGAGCCTTCCGGCAGAATGTCGGTTCCGCCGACACCGGTGCCAGCATTTTCGGAGTGTAACCCTATGTCCAAAACCCAACGCACCCGCGAGATTTGCGCGCTGGCCCCGATCGTTCCGGTCCTGGTGGTCGATGACGTAACCCACGCCCGCCCGCTGGCCGAAGCCTTGGTTGCCGGTGGCCTGCCTGCGCTCGAGGTTACCCTGCGCACCCCCGCCGCGCTGGATGTGATCCGCGCCATGGCCGATGTGCCGGGCGGTGTTGTCGGTGCAGGCACGCTGGTCACAGCCGAAGACGTCCGCGCGGCCAAGGAAGCGGGCGCACAGTTCGGGGTCTCACCCGGCGCAACCGATGCCCTGATCGCGGCCTGTGAGGCCGAAGGCCTGCCGCTGCTGCCCGGTGCAGCGACGGCCACCGAGGCGATGGCCCTGCTGGAAAAGGGCTATGACATGCTGAAATTCTTCCCCGCCGAGGCCTCGGGCGGCGCGCCCGCCCTGAAAGCCATCGGCGCGCCGCTGCCGCAAATCACCTTCTGCCCGACGGGTGGCGTGTCTCCGTCGAACGCGCGCGACTACCTGTCGCTCTCCAACGTGATCTGCGCTGGCGGCAGCTGGGTTGCGCCCAAACAGATGGTGCAAAGCGGCGACTGGTCCGGGATCGAAACGCTCGCGCGCGAGGCCGCCAGCCTGATGGATTGACGCCAAAGGCCGACGCGCTAGGGTAGGCCTCAAGTCAAACAGGTTGCCCTCATGACAAATCAAATCTCCCTCGCGCAGGGGCGCGAGTATCTGGCCATCCCGGGCCCTTCGATCATGCCCGATGCGGTGCTGCAGGCGATGCATCGCCCGTCGCCCAATATCTATGACGGCGAGCTGATCGAGATGATGCCCGCCCTGCTGCAGGACCTGCGCCGCGTCGCCCGCACCGAACACAACGTTGCCATCTACATCGCCAACGGCCACGGCACGTGGGAGGCCGCGCTGTCCAACGTCATCGCCCCCGGCGAAACCGTGCTGGCCCCGGCGTCGGGCCGGTTCACCCATGGCTGGGCCGACATAGCGCAAGGCATCGGAGCGCAGGCCCAACGGATTGATTTTGGCCTGTCCTCACCATGGGATTTCAACCAGATCGAGGAGGCGTTACGCGCTGACACGGAACATAAGATCAAGGCGGTCCTCGCCGTTCATGTCGATACCTCCAGTTCAATACGCAACGACATCCCCGCCTTGCGCGCCTTGCTGGATGACCTGAACCACCCGGCGCTGCTCATGGCGGACTGCATCGCCTCACTGGGCTGCGACCGGTTCGAGATGGATGCCTGGGGCGTCGACGTCACCGTCACCGCCTGCCAGAAGGGCCTGATGACGCCGGCGGGCATGGGTTTCGTCTTCTTCAACCAAAAAGCTCAGGCCAAACGCGCGGCAATGCCCCGCGTCTCGCAATACTGGGACTGGCAACCCCGCGCCAATC
This sequence comes from Ruegeria sp. AK4, assembly GCF_056541025.1. Taxonomy (NCBI): domain Bacteria; kingdom Pseudomonadati; phylum Pseudomonadota; class Alphaproteobacteria; order Rhodobacterales; family Roseobacteraceae; genus Ruegeria; species Ruegeria sp. AK4. The sequence continues at coordinate 33,994 of NZ_JBQFXS010000014.1, read as the reverse complement.
CCGAGCTGTTCTACCAATACTTCAACGGCACCGCGCCGACCCACCACCTCTACGGCCTGCGGGCCGCGCTCGACCTGATTCATGCCGAAGGGATCGAGCATGTCTGGGCGCGCCACGAACGCCTCGCCCGCGCGATCTGGACCGCCTGCGAGATTTGGTCCGAAGGCGGCGCGCTGTACCTCAACGTGACCGATCCCGCCCACCGCAGCCACGCCGTCACCGCCTTGCGCCTGACCCAAGGCCGCGGCACCCCGCTGCGCAGCTACACCGAGCGTCAGCTTGGCCTGACGCTGGGCATCGGTCTGGGGATGGAGGACTGGGACGGCTGCTTCCGCCTCGGCCATATGGGCCACGTGAACGCCCAGATGGTGATGGCGATGCTGGGTGGCATGGAAACCGCCATGGCCGCCCTGAACATCCCTCGCGGCACCGGCGCGCTCGAGGCCGCCGCCGCAACCCTGGCCAGCGGATCTCCTGCTTCATCGGGCTAAAAATATCCTCGGGGGAATCGCGCCACAGGCGCGATGGGGGCAGACAGCCCCCGCACCGGTCAGCCAGCCCGCGCTGCGCGCAGGGCTTTGGGCAAGGCCATAGCAAACGCGTCCAAATCGGTTTTGGTCCCACAACTCACCCGAATACACCGGTTCTGAGGGGCTGCAAACGGCATGCGCACAAACACGCCCTGTGCCACAAGCGAATCCAGTACCGCTTTGGCAAATGCCCCGTCTTTCCCGCAGTCAATCGCCACGAAGTTGGTGGCGGACGGCAGTGGCTGCAACCCGATTTCACGCGCGATCTGAGCGATGCGGTCGCGGGCCTTTCGGATGTTACCCTGCACCTGTGTCAGCCAGCCCTGATCCTGCAACGCGGCAAGCGCCCCGGCCTGAGCCGCCCGGTTCATTCCAAAGTGATTGCGAACCTTGTTGAAGGCCGAAATCAGATCGGGCGCGCCCATCGCGTATCCCACGCGGGCGCCAGCCATGCCGTACACTTTTGAAAACGTGCGCATCCGGATCACCCGGGGATCATCCGCTGAAACCGGTAACGCCGTGCCCTCGGGCGCGCATTCCAAATAAGCTTCGTCCAGAACCAGCAGGCAACCATCGGGCAGCGCGTCCATCGCGACCACGATATCCGCGCCACGATGCCAACTGCCCATCGGATTGTCGGGATTGGCGAGGTAGACCAGCTTGGCACCCACATCAGCAGCTTTGGCAAACAGGGCGGATGGGTCTTCATGGTCGTCCACATAGGGTACCTTTTGCAGAACCCCGCCATAGCCCGCCACATGGTAGTTGAACGTCGGATAAGCCCCGTCCGAGGTCACAACCGCATCGCCCGGTTCCACCATCAGCCGCACCAGATAGCCCAGCAACCCGTCAATCCCTTCGCCCACCACGATATTCTCTGGCCTCACCCCATGATGGGCGGCCAGCGCATGGCGCAGATCGTGGTTCTCGGGGTCGCCATACATCCAGATATCACCCGCCGCCCGCTGCATTGCCTCAACGGCGCGGGGCGAGGGGCCGAACACGCTCTCATTCGCGCCCAGCCGCGCAACGAAGGGTGCGCCGCGCTGCCGCTCCTGCGTTTCGGGGCCGACGAAGGGAACGGTTGCGGGCAGGGATCGGGCAAGCGGGGTGTAGCGGGGGCCAGTCATGTGGGCAGATAAGCGCAAGGTGTCGATCCGGGCAAGTCCCGCGCGCAATGGCGGTTTGCCCTGACGTCGCAGTGGAACTTGACCCGGCTTTCGGGTCATTGTTGATGAAACGAAGTTTGGGAGGTCCCGCATGGCGCGCGTATCCGTTGAATACAAAGATCACATTGCCCACGTCACGCTGACCCGCGGCGACAAGATGAACGCGCTGGACGATGCAATGATCAAAGCCATCCTGTCTGCCGGGCAGGAGGTCGCGGCCTCGGACGCCCGCGCCGTGGTCCTGTCGGGTGAGGGCAAAAGCTTCTGCGCCGGTCTCGATATGGCCAGCTTTGCGTCGATGGCCCAAACGGACCCGACCGAATGGCTGATGGCCCGCAGCCATGAGGACGCCAACGAGATGCAGGAACTGGCCCTGATCTGGCGCCGCGTCCCGGTACCCGTGATCTGCGCCATTCAAGGCGTGGCCTATGGCGGCGGTCTGCAAATCGCGCTGGGGGCCGATATCCGTATCGCGCATCCCGAGGCGAAACTGGCGGTGATGGAGATGAAATGGGGCATCATCCCCGACATGGGCGGAATGATCTTGCTGCCCGAACTTGTCCGCTCGGACGTGCTGCGCCTGCTGACCTATACCGCCCGCCCAATCGGCGCGCCGCAGGCCGCCGATTGGGGGCTGGTCACGAGCCTTTCGGACGATCCGCTGACCGAGGCTTTGGCCCTGGCCGAGACCATTGCGGCACAAAGCCCCTCGGCCATCCGCGCCGCGAAACGTTTGATCGAGGTGGCCGAGTCGAAATCACGGGCCGAGGTTTTGCTGGAAGAATCCGCCGAGCAGGTCGAATTGATCGGCAAGCCGGACCAGATGGAGGTGATCGCAGCCCGGATGCAGGGCCGGAAGCCCGAGTTCAAATAGCTATCGCAGGAAAGCCCGCCGCGCGTCGCGGGCCATGTTGTAACGCATCTCAAGATCGGCGATGTTCGACATCGCGGCTTTGCGCTCGGCGGGGTCCATCAGGGTCGCATAGGCGGTGCGTGCAGCATCCAGTTCTTTCTTGATGCCGAACTCTTCTGGCAGAACGCCCGCCTGCGCCATGATCCGGTGCCCGGCTGCAATCGCCGGATCGGTCTGCGCCTCAGCTGATCGGTCGGGCAGGGGTTTTCCTTCGCCGTCCAGCCCGTCGAACTGGCCTTCGGTCTGTGCCTTCCTGATCTGGCGTTCAACCAGTTTTCCGAGCGATCCAAGCATATGCGGAATATAAGAAGTGTTGGCGCAATTTGAAAGTCGCTAGCGCGCCTTGTGTGAAACCAGATAGGCAATGCCCCCGGCCAACAACCCCCAAACCGCCGCCCCCAGACCGAACACGGTGATCCCGGACGCCGTGATCGCAAATGTCAGGATTGCGGCCTCGCGCTCTTTTGGAATTCCAACGCGGCGAAGGTGGCATTTGCCATCACGCCGATCAGAGCGACCCCCGTCAGCGTTCCCATCAACAGCGGGTCCGCGTGGGCGGCAAATCCGGTGATGGCCACGGCGAAGACACCGAACAGAGTGTAGAACACCCCGGCCATGACGGCTGACCAGTACCTTTGCGCCGGGTCAGGGTGGCTGTCGGGATTCGAACACATCGCGGCAGTAATGGCCGCAAGGCAGGTGGCCGGAGCGCCAAAGGGTGCCGAGATCAGGCTGGCCGCACCAACTGACGAGAACAGCTTGCCCGGGTGCGGCGTGTATCCGTAGCTGCGCATGACCGCGATGCCGGGGATGTTCTGTGTGGCCATGGTGACGATGAACAGCGGCAGCCCGATCCCGATGGCCGACGCCAGCGAAAAGCTCGGCATGGTCCAGACCGGGGCCGCAAGGTAGTGTTCTGGGCGCACCGAGGTATCTCCGGCATTGAAGATCACAACCAGCGCGGCGGCAACCACTGCGGCGGGCACGGCGAACAGGCGGTTCAGACGGCCTGCGATGAACCATGTCAGGAACACGGGCAGGGCCTGCCAGGGCAGCGCGACGGCGGCTTTGAAAGGTACGATGCAGAGCGGCAGCAACACCCCGCCCAGCATGGCCTGCGCCAGCGTGGTCGGGATTGCCGCCGCCAACCGCCCCAACGGTTTCCACAGCCCGGCAAGAACTGTCAGCGCACCGGCGCAGAGAAACGCGCCAATCGCGCCCGAAAACCCTTCGGCCGGGGTTGCCGATACGGCCAGCAAAGCCGCACCCGGTGTGGACCACGCAACGCTGACGGGCTGCCTGTACCACAGGCTGAGGGCGATGGCTGCCAGCCCCATGGCGATGGCGGCGCTCATCAGGCCCGAGGCTGCCTCGGACGGCGATGCGCCCATAGCCGCCAGCCCCTGCAACACGATGGGAAAGGAACTGAAAAAACCGACTACCGCAACGACAAGCCCGGTTGAGACGGTTTGCATCGGGGGGAAAGTCTGCGCCATCGGTCCCTTTGGGGTTGCTACCCGCACTTGCTAACAATCGTGAGGGGCGGTGAACAGGGCAAATGGCTGACCCGGCAGACAAAAACCCCGCCGGGGTGCGCGCGGCGGGGTTCGGGATTTGAGTATTTTTGAAAAGATGAAGATCAGGCGATTTCGGCCAGACGGGCGAGGGCCTCATTCAGTTTCGCTTCTTCCTCTTCGCGGGCGGCGAGGTTTGCTTTGGCTTCTTCGACCACCTCTTCCGGGGCCGAGGCCACGAATTTGGGGTTGTTCAAGCGCCCGCGCAACCCGCCGAGTTCCTTGGCCAGTTTGCCCTTGGCTTTTTCGAGCCGTTCTTTTTCTGCGCCGATGTCGATGATATCCGCCAGCGGCAGGCCGAAAGAGGCTCCGGGGGCAGCGATGGAGATGGTGCCCTTGGGCAACTCATCAGCCTTGGTCAGGCTGTCGATCCGCGCGAGGCGTTTGATCAGCGCCTCGTTGCGGTCCCATGCGGCCTGACCGTTGGCGTCGATCGCAGTCACCAGCATCGGCACGTAGAGGCCCGCCGGAACCCGCATCTGCGCGCGGGCCGAGCGGGTGTTTTCGATCACCGAGATCACCCAGTTCATCTCGCGATCCGCATCGGAGTCGATCAGGTCGGCGGCAGCGTAGGTTGGCCAGTCGGCGTGGACCACCATTTTCGCGCGGTTACCGGTCAAGCCCCAGAGCTCTTCGGTGATGAAGGGCATGATCGGGTGCAGCAGGACCATGCACTGATCCAGAACCCAACGCATGGTTGCGCGGGTTTCGGCCTGTGCCTCAGTATCATCGCCTTGCAGCAGGGGTTTGGACAGTTCGACGTACCAGTCGCAGACTTTACCCCAGACAAAGGCGTAAAGCCCGTTGGCCGCGTCGTTGAAGCGGTAAGTTTCCAGCGCCGCATCAACCTCTTCCCGCACACGGGCGGTTTCGCCGATGATCCAGCGGTTGACGGCGGCTTTGGGTTTCAGATCGGCCACGTCCAGTTGTGGGACGGCGTCGGTAAAGACCTCATTCATCTCGGCAAAGCGGACGGCATTCCAGAGCTTGGTGCCGAAATTGCGATAGCCGGTGATGCGTTCGCGGGACAGTTTCAGCACACCGCCGATGGCCGCCATCGAGGCGTTGGTGAAGCGCAGCGCGTCGGCGCCGAATTCGTCCACGATTTCCAGCGGGTCGATAACGTTGCCGGTGGTCTTGGACATCTTCTTGCCCTTCTCGTCACGGACGAGCGAGTGCAGGTAGACTGTGTGGAACGGAACCTCGTTCACCACGGCCAGTTGCATCATCATCATTCGGGCGACCCAAAAAAACAGGATGTCCGCGCCGGTGATCAGCACGTCCGTTGGGAAGTAGCGCTTTAGCTCCTCGGTCTGCTCGGGCCAGCCCAGCGTGCCGATGGGCCAGAGCCCGGAGGAGAACCACGTGTCGAGGACGTCGGGGTCGCGCCAAACGGGATAGACCAGCGTGGTGGGGTCTTGTTCAATTGCATATTGAGCCAGGCTTTCAGCGAATTGATGGATCGCTTCCTGCTTGTCGGCGACTTCGATGACTGTCGCGTGGCTCAGCGGGCTGGGAATGTTTGCATTGTCGTCGAGGAATTTCTCTGTGACGGCTTCAAGGTTTGCCGCGCATTCCATGACATTGCCACGATGCAGCATGCCGCCTTCATTCAGCAAACGCCCCAATTCAACCAAATCAAGGTCGCCATCGTTTTCGTCATCCTTGAAGTTCTCAGCCGACAGATCGAGCCCATACCAAACCGGAATCTGATGGCCCCACCACAATTGGCGCGAGATGCACCAGGGCTCGATGTTTTCCAGCCAGTGGTAGTAGGTCTTCTCGCCCGATTCCGGGATGATCTTGACCGTGCCGTCCTTGACCGCATCCAGCGCGGGGCCGACGACCTTTTCGGCATCAACGAACCATTGGTCGGTGAACATCGGCTCGATGACCACTTTCGAGCGGTCGCCAAAGGGCTGCATGATCGGTTTGCTCTCGACCAGCGGGACCAGCTTGTCCGCGCCCTCATGATCCGGCTTCAATGCGGTCGAGCCCAGACGCGGATCATCCGCGCGGGTCATCACGGCCAGACCGTCAGCCGTGATTTCCTCAACCACTTTCGCCCGCGCCTCGAACCTGTCGAGGCCGCGTAGATGATCGGGGATCAGGTTGATCGCGTCGATCTCGTTCTCGGTGAACTCGCGACCGCGCGCGTATTCCTGTGCCTTGCCAGCCTCATCGGCGTAAGGCGCGCCATCGGCCCGCATCGCGCCTTTGGTATCCATCAGGCGGTACATCGGAATGCCGCCACGCTTGGCCACCATGTTGTCGTTGAAATCATGCGCGCCGGTGATCTTCACCGCGCCCGAGCCGAAATCGGGGTCCGGATAATCATCGGTGATGATCGGAATCTGACGGCGATGCTCTTTCGGACCAACCGGGATTTCGCAGAGTTTTCCAATAATTGGCGCATACCGTTCATCTGACGGATGAACCGCGACCGCACCGTCGCCCAGCATGGTCTCGGGGCGCGTGGTTGCAATCGAAATATAATCCCGCTCTTCGCGGAAGATCACATTCCCATCTTCATCTTTTTCCAAATACTCATATGTCTCACCGTCGGCCAGGGGGTACTTAAAGTGCCACATATGTCCGGCGACTTCGATATTCTCGACCTCGAGATCCGAAATCGCGGTCTCGAAATGCGGGTCCCAGTTGACCAAACGCTTGCCGCGATAGATCAGACCCTTTTCGTACATGTCGACGAAAACCTTGATCACCGCGTCGTGAAAATTCGCAGAATTTTCGTGCCCGGTGCGCGGGTCACGCGGCGCGCCTGCCATGGTGAAGGCGTTGCGCGACCAGTCGCAGGACGAGCCCAGCCGTTTCAACTGCTCGATGATCGTGCCGCCGTATTCACCTTTCCATTCCCAGACCTTGTCCAGAAACGCCTCACGCCCCAACTCGCGGCGGCTGGGTTGCTGGGTGGCCGCCAGCATCTTTTCCACCTGCATCTGCGTGGCGATGCCCGCGTGGTCCTGACCGGGCTGCCACAGCGTGTCGAAGCCGCGCATCCGGTGCCAGCGGGTCAGAATGTCCTGCAGTGTGTTGTTGAAGGCGTGGCCGACGTGCAAGGCACCCGTCACGTTGGGCGGCGGGATCATGATGGTAAAGCTTTCATCGCGCGAACGGTTCGCGCCTGCCTTGAAGGCTCCGGCCTCTTCCCAGGCCTTGTAGATGCGGGCCTCGGCCTCGGCCGCGTTGAATGTCTTTTCCATCGCCATGGGATGCGTCCTGCGTCAACAAATTGAGGGTCAGCGCCTGCAATATCGGAAGGATTGCGAAAGGGGAAGGGTCTGCGCGCGGCTCCGGGCGGATACCCGTCGATCACGCAGCACAGTGCGGCGGCACCGGCCATAATTGGCGTCCTGATCGCCCCATTCACGCCCCAACTTGCCGATAGAGTAAGAGGCAAGGAAATTGATGTGACCTTTGACTATGACACCCTTCCTGCGCCAGGTTCGAGCCTGACGCCCACCCGGCCCGAGGTCGCCGCGATGGCGCGCGCCGAACTGCTTCGGCTCAGGGCACAGGCCCGCAACTGTCTGGACAGGGGGCTGGGTGGCAATGTCGTGATTGATTCTTACATTGGCGAATTTCGGGGCCGCGGCTGCACCGCGCTTGACGATTTCGGAAACTTTATCAATTGGATGGGAGTCAATGATAAGGTGCGTTACAACATGCACCGAGACATCGGTCAGGCGCTGAACGAGCGTGTTGTACATGATGCGCAGGGGCAACTGCTCACGGCTTCGTTGATGGATTACGCCTTGCCCCGTGCGGCTGAGATACCCATGATTAAGTTTACCTCGGCGCCGGTTCCGTCAACGGCCAACCCGATGGGGATGAAAGGCTGTGGCGAGGCCGGGACCGTAGGCGCGCTGGCCGCGGTGGCAAACGCGGTGCAGGATGCGCTCTGGGATCACGGGGTGCGGCAGGCGGATATGCCTTTCACACCTCACAAAGTATGGGAATTGCTGAACAATGGTTCTGTCGCGGCTGAGTAGAAAGGTACTGGGATGGCTCGGGCGGCCCTTACGGTCCGAGCATTCTGCCGAGGCGCTCCATCGCGAACCGATCAGCCATGTCATTATTCTGGACGGCACCATGTCGACGCTGGAACCAGGCCGCGAAACCCACGCAGGCCAGACCCTGCGCCTGTGCTGCGAAATGGGCAGCAAGGTCTCGGTATTCTATGAGGCCGGGGTGCAGTGGGAAAGCTGGAAATCCTCGCTGGACGTGATGATGGGGCGAGGCATCAACCGCCAGATCCGCCGCGCCTATGGCTATCTGGCGTCGCGCTACAAACCGGGCGACCGCATCTATTTCATCGGCTATTCGCGCGGGGCCTATGGGGTGCGCAGTCTTGCGGGTGTGATCGACATGATCGGGCTGCTCAAGGCCGAACACGCGACCGAGCGCAATATCAAGCAGGCGTACCGCCACTATGAATGCAATCCCAGCGGCATGGCGGCCCGCGATTTTCGCCGCAATTTCTGCCACGAAGATGTAGCGATTGAGATGATTGGCGTCTGGGACACCGTCAAGGCGCTGGGCCTGCGGCTGCCATTGCTCTGGCGCTGGGCCGAGGACCGGCATGCCTTCCACAACCACCAGCTTGGCCCCGCCACCCGTCACGGCTATCACGCCATGGCGTTGGACGAAACGCGTGAGGTGTTCGAGCCGGTGCTGTGGAAGTGTACCCCCGAATTCCAAGGCCATGTGGAGCAGGTCTGGTTCCGCGGCACCCACGGCGATGTCGGCGGGCAATTGAACGGGTTTGAACAGGCCCGCCCCCTGAGCAACATTTCCCTGATTTGGATGCTGGACAAGGCCGAGATGCACGGTCTGCCGCTGCCCGAAGGCTGGCGAGACCGCTTCCCGACCTCAACCACTGCCCCCTCGGTCGGCACCTGGCGCGGCTGGGGCAAGATTTTCCTGCTGCGCAAGCACCGGAAGGTCGGGCGGGATCAATCCGAACGGCTGCATGTTTCGGTGGCACCAGATGAGTTGCCCCGGTGGGTGCCGATGCCGGACTTGCCGTCGCACCCGGCGCAATAGACGTTTTGCCTAGTCAAACGACGCCTGGATGTGGCCCGACGCACTTGCCTGAAACGCGCCCTGAATATCGGTTCGCAGATTCCTGACCAAAGACAATTCGGGCAAAGCGTCCGGCGCAAAGAACGCGGCTTCGCTGGTTTCCGAGCCGGGAACAGGATCGCCTTTGCCCAACTCGTGACAGAGAAAGAACAGTTTGTAGAAATCCCGTGCATCCGCCGGGTAGGGGTGCCGGGCCTTGTGGCGTAGCGCGAACAGATGCCGCGCCCGGACCTTCAGCCCGGCTTCTTCCCATACTTCCCGTTCTGCGTTTTCCGCCGGAGAACTGCCGATATCCGCAAAACCACCCGGCAACGACCACCGCCCGTCGCTGCGTTCGCGTACCAGCAGAATGCGACCGTCGCGGATGACAGCCCCCCGGATGTCGATGCTGGGCGTTGCATAACCGCCGACATGTTCCGAGATCAGCCCTTCGATCCGCGACAGCGGTACGCGGCCCAGATCGGCCAGCATGGTGCGGGCCATCTGGGCGATCTCGTCATAGCGTTCGCGGTCAAAGGGGTCTTTGGTGAAGTGCTGGCCGGTTTCGGCCAGCGCCAGCAGGCGTTTTGCACGGGCCAGCCAGGTATCCTCCATCGCTGTCGGATCCTGGCGCATTGCCCTTACCGCCGCCGGTCGCGGCGCGAGCTCATTGGCTGAAAGGCCACGCCCACATGCGCCTCGCAATAGGGTTTGCCAGCTTCGACCGGCAGGCCGCAGAACCAAAAATCCTCGGTCGCGGGGTCGCCGACGGGCCATTTGCAGGTTTTTTCGGTCAGTTCCATCAGCGACAGCTTCTTCGCTTTCTTCTCGACCTCATTGACCTTGGCCAGCGCCTCAGGGCTGATTTCGTTGGCCGAGGGCTGCGGCGGCAGCGGCTGACCGGCGGGGATGATCTGGCGGCGCGCCGGTATGGCCGGTTTTGCCTCAGCTGCCGGGGCCGGGGCAGGGCGTGCCGGTTCGGTCTTGGGCGCCGGTTTCGGCTTGGCCTCGGCCTTGGGCGCGGGGGCCGGTTTTTCCTTGGGCTCGGCTTTCGCCGGGGCTGCACCGGTTGCACGGTTCGACAGGCCCAGACGGTGCACCTTGCCGATCACCGCATTGCGGGTCACGCCGCCCAGTTCCTTGGCGATCTGGCTGGCCGACTGGCCCTCGCCCCACATCTTTTTCAGCAGCTCTACACGCTCGTCAGTCCAGGACATCATTTGCCTTTCAAAAGCGGAAAGCGGCCCCGGATTCGGGCCGCCTTGGGAATTCGTCTCAGCCCCCTATTTTAATCACTGCTGCCCGAGTTACAAGCGGCTTCGAATCAGCTATGGGGCGGATCATGCAGAATCTCATGGATCACGATGCACGCCGCTTTGGGGCGGTGAACTGGATGGGCCTTTACACGCTGGCGCAGCGTGAAACGCAGCGCTTCCTGGCGGTCTGGACGCAAACATTGCTGGCCCCGCTGGTGACTGCGGGCCTGTTCCTGCTGATCTTCAACATCGCCATCGGCCCCAGCCGGTCGGATGTGATGGGCGTGCCCTTCCTGACTTTTCTGGCCCCCGGCATCATGATGATGACGGTGATCCAGAATGCCTTTGCCAACACGTCCTCGTCGATGGTGATTGCCAAGGTGCAGGGCAATATCGTCGATACGCTGATGCCGCCGCTGTCGCCGCTGGAAATCCTGCTGGGCTATCTGGCCGGAGGCATCGTGCGCGGTGTCCTGATCGCCTGTGTCGTGGCAACCGCGCTGGCGCTTGTGCTGGGTCTGGTGCCGCAGCATCCGCTGATTGCGCTGGTTTTCGTGGTCCTCGGCGGGGCCTTCATGGGCGCGCTGGGGCTGCTGGCGGGGATTTTTGCCAACAAGTTCGACCAAATGGCGGCGATCACCAACTTCATCGTGACGCCCTTGGCCTTCCTGTCAGGCACCTTCTATTCTGTTCAGGCCCTGCCGCCGGTGCTGAACGCGATCAGCCACGTGAACCCTGTGTTTTATCTGATCGACGGGCTGCGCTACGGCATGATCGGCGTGTCGGACAGCGCGCCGCTGCTGGGCGGTGCCGTGTGCGCCGTGGCGACTTTGCTGGTCTGCGCGCTGATCTGGCAGATGCTGCGGACGGGCTACCGGCTCAAAGCCTGACGGTGAATGGCCTCGCGCCAGACCAGGATCAGCCCGCCCGCAAGGATGATGGCCGATCCGGTCAGGCTGATCCCGTCCGGCACAACGCCAAACACGACAAAGTCGAAAAAGGCCGCGAAGATCAACGTTGCATAGCTGATTGGCGCCACGAATGAGGCATCCGCCCGCGCCATCCCATTGACGAAACAGGCTTGCGCGCAGGCCATCAGCACACCGATCCCTGCCAGCGCGGCCCATTGCGCGGGTGTCGGCATCTGAAACACGAAACTCACCGCGACCGAGGCGATCGTCAGCCCCATCGTGTTGTTGATCAGCAGAATCTGGATCGGACTCTCGCGGCCCGAGAGTTTCTTGATGAAAATCACCTCCATCCCGATCATGGCCGCAGCGGTCAGGGCCAGCAGGGCGGCGGGCTGAAAACTCGCCGCCGTGGGCCGCAGCAGGATCAGCGCCCCGGTCAGGGCCACCGCAGCGGCCAGCCAACGCCACGGGCCGACGCCTTCTTTCAGCAGCGGGATCGCCAGAACCATCGCGAAGACCGGGTTCAGAAAGGATATCGCGGTGGCATCGGCAATCGGGATGAACGCGACCGAGGCGAACATCAGCGTGATCCCGACCCAGCCGAAACTTGTGCGCCCGATATGCAGACCCCAATGTGGGCGGCGCAGGCGCGGACGCAGAATGCCTACGGCGCAGATGATCGTCAGAAAGGCAAACAGGAACCGCCCATGGCTGATCTGCATCGGATGCAGCGCCGGCCCCAGCGTATCGGTGCCCAAAGCCTTGGCCAGCAGGGTCGTGCTGGCCATGAACGAACTGGCGGCGACAATCAGCAGCGCCGCAAGGGGTGGATTATGGGCCTTGGCAACGAACATGTGCCAGCGGTGATGCAGGGCGGGGCAAATGGCAAGCGCGAAATGGCGTCTCAATCTGAAAGTGCGTCGCCGGGAATTTTCAGGGTTTTCAGGCTGCGTTGTGCCCGCTATACGGCCCCTCATGATCAAACACGCACATATCCTGCGCCTCCGACGCCGACGCTTTGCCGCGTAACCGGCCCGTTTGATCTGTGTGCGCAGGCCAAATCTGCGCAATCCCCACCAAATCAGTTGACGAACACGGCCCTGTTGTATCACTCACAGGGCTTAACCTAGCGAAAAGGATGATCCGATGATCCCGTCCGTTCTGCCGACCTATAACCGTGCGCCCCTGAGTTTCGTGAAGGGCGAAGGCGCCTGGCTGACCGAGGCGGATGGCCGACGTTTTCTGGACCTCGGCGCCGGGATCGCGGTGAACGCGCTGGGTCACGCGCATCCCGCGCTGGTCAACGCGCTGACCGAACAGGCGCATGCGCTGTGGCATGTCTCGAACCTCTACAACATCCCGCAACAGCAGGCGCTGGCCGACAGGCTGGTGGAACATACCTTTGCCGACACGGTGTTCTTCACCAATTCGGGCACCGAATCCTGTGAACTGGCCGTGAAAATGGCCCGCAAGTATTTCTATGACAAAGGCCAGCCCGACCGGGTCGAAATCCTCACCTTCGACGGCTCGTTCCACGGCCGGTCCTCGGCCGGGATCGCTGCCGCTGGTGGCGAGAAAATGACCAAAGGCTTCGGCCCGCTGCTGCCCGGATTCGTGCACCTGACCTTCGGCGATCTGGATGGCGTCACCAACGCCATCTCCGACAAAACCGCCGCCATCCTGATCGAACCCATTCAGGGCGAAGGCGGCATCCGCCCCGTCCCGGATGCGGAACTGAAAGCCCTACGCCAGATCTGCGACGACCATGGCCTGCTGCTGATCCTGGACGAGGTGCAATGCGGCGTCGGGCGCACCGGTAAGCTCTTCGCCCATGAATGGGCCGGGATCACCCCCGATATCATGATGGTCGCCAAAGGCATCGGCGGCGGCTTCCCCCTGGGCGCGGTTCTGGCCACCGAAGACGCGGCCAGCGGCATGACCGCAGGCACCCACGGCTCGACATACGGGGGCAACCCGCTGGGCTGCGCCGTCGGTTGCGCGGTGATCGACCAGGTCGCCACGCCCGCGTTCCTCGAAGGCGTTAACCGCAAGGCGGGGCTGCTGCGGCAGAAGCTTGAAGGCCTGATCGCCGACCACCCAGACGTGTTCGAAGAGGTGCGCGGCGCGGGCCTCATGCTGGGCCTGAAATGCAAGCCCGCCAATATCGACGTGGTCAATGCAGGTTATGACAACGAGGTCATCACCGTCCCCGCCGCCGACAACGTGATCCGCCTGCTGCCGCCGCTGACCCTGACCGAGGATGACATCGCCCAGGCCCTGATCCGCCTCGATAAGGCCGCCACACAGGTTGAATCCAATCTGGCCACTGCCTGATCTTCATCTTTTCTCAAATACTCCGGGGGTGTGGGGGCTGGCCCCCACCCGCCATCAGCCAAAAGCGACACGATATGAACCACTTCCTCGATATCCACAAGACCGACGCCACAGCGTTGCGGTCCATGATCGACCAGGCCAGCGCCATGAAACAAGCCCGTCTTGGCCGGCCCAAAGCCGCCCCGGATGACGAACAGCCGCTGGCAGGCCGCATGGTGGCGCTGATCTTTGAAAAGCCGTCGACCCGTACGCGCGTTTCCTTCGATGTGGGTGTCCGTCAGATGGGCGGTCAGACCATGGTGCTGTCCGGCAAGGACATGCAATTGGGTCACGGAGAAACCATCGCCGACACCGCCCGCGTGCTGTCGCGCTATGTCGACATGATCATGATCCGGACGTTTGACGAAACGATCCTGACCGAGATGGCTGAATATTCGGACGTGCCCGTGATCAACGGCCTGACCGATCGCACCCATCCCTGCCAGATCATGGCCGATGTCCAGACCTTCGAGGAACACCGCGGGCCCATCGCGGGCAAAAAGGTGGTCTGGACCGGCGACGGCAACAATGTCTGCGCCTCGTTCCTGCACGCGGCGGGCCAGTTCGGTTTTGACCTCACTTTCACCGGCCCCGCCCAGTTCGACCCCGAGGAAGAGTTCATGGGTTTCGCCCGCCAGAAGGGTTCGAAAATCGTGGTCGAACGGGACGCCTATAAAGCGGTCGAAGGCGCAGACCTTGTGGTGGCCGATACATGGGTCTCGATGCATGACAGCCAGTCCGCCAAGGAACGCCGCCACAACCTGCTGCGCCCCTATCAGGTGAACGCTGACCTCATGTCCCACGCCAAGCCGGATGCGCTGTTCATGCACTGCCTGCCCGCGCACCGCGAGGAGGAAGCCACTTCCGAGGTCATGGACGGCCCCAACTCGGTCATCTTCGATGAGGCCGAAAACCGCCTGCACGCGCAAAAAGCGGTGATGCGCTGGTGTCTGGGCGTCTAACGGGACGACACCATGCCCCATGTGACATTGGAGTTCTCGAAAGGCATCGAACAGACCCATGATGTTCAGGCCATCTGCGACCGGCTGTTCTCGGTCCTGGCGGAACATCCCGAATTCGACGCCGACACGATCAAGATCCGCGCCGCGCCGGTCGCCTACTATCGTATCGGCTCAGAGCCTCAGAGCTTTGTTCATGCCACACTATTGCTGATGTAGGGCCGGGACGAGGCGACGCGCAGGGCGCTCAACGCGATTATTCTGGATGTTCTGGCCGGGGCCATGCCCGAGGTTGGAAGCATCACGGTGCAAGACGTTCAGATGGACCGTGCTTCATATGCCAAACGGCTGGCCGGACCATAACCCGGCGCCCGGCGGCGCATCCGCGTTCAGGTGCGCCGCCCGATCTCCCAGATGCGAAGCTTGATCACCGTCGCTGCGCTTGCCAATACAACCAGTACACACAGCACAACCTTGGTCATGACCTCCATCGTGCCCTCGATCAACAGCGCGTGCACCACGCTGCCCGATATGGTGACGATGGCCAGCCCCGCGTGGGTCAGTCGCCAGAGGCGAAATCGCACCCCCAGCCGCTGCCGGTAAATGCCCAGAAAAGCCGCAGAAAACGCCGCCCACATCGCGGTCACACCCCAGACCGAAAACGGCGTGGGTGAGACGAAAAGCAAAGCGTCCACAACATCCGGCGGGCTGGTCAGCCACAGTCCGACCACATGGATCACAATCGCCGTTATCAGCGCCAGACCGCACACCCTGTGCCAGCGACGGCTGACCATCGCGGACAGACCGGGCAACCAGCGCCCGGCCAGCAAGGGTTGCATCAGCAACAGGCACATGCTGATAACCCCGGCAAACCCGGCAACGATGTAGACCGGTTGCCGCCACGCCAGCAAAGGGCTGAACGCCGCCGCGATGACCGGCACCGAGAGGGCCACAATCAGCGCGCCCCAGATTACAACATTGCGACGCACTGAAGCTCAGGCAGGCTGCAACACGAAATGCGCCGCCAGGGTCTTGTCTTTGGAACTGGCCATGACCGGGCGCAGAAAGACCGTCTCGAACTCGCCGCTATCATACGCCAGATGCCCGTGCGGCTGGCCAAAAGCGGGTACGATCTGGGGCATTTCCAGCCGGAACGCGCCGTTCGCATCGGTCAGTGTCGCGCCATGGCTGCGTTGGTCGCGTTCGTGCCCCTCGGTCGTGTGGGCCCAGATTTGAATGCGTTGGTTGGGCAGGGGCGCTCCGTCGCCCGCGCGCCGTACCGTGCCCGTCATCCAGAACCCGCCACCGCCGATCCGGTCGACGATGGGCGCGCCGGGGCGATAGTTGTTGGACCCGCCGCGCATCGACCGCGTGGGCTCAAGCCCCGCCGCACGCGCTGGAACCCAAAGGCCGGTGGCCACTGCGGCAGTTCCCGCGGCAATCACGGAACGGCGGGAGAAAAGCAATTCAGTCATCAAGCGACCTCCTGCAAATAGGCAATCCATTCGGGTCAGTCTGCGGCATCCATTGTCCAAGATAGCACGCTTTCCGCGGATTCCGAGATCGATCGGGCAGAGAATCGCGACCGCTCGCGGGACCAAAGCGGCCAGACCGAAACTCTTTGACGCCACGCGAGCCGGGATGTCATCCTTTGGATCGTCCGGAAAGGTAGCCAATGACGATGCAAAACCAGGTCACACGCGAAGATATCGCCGCGTTTCAGCGGGACGGGGCGGTTGTTCTGAGGTCGAAATTCTCTGCCGACTGGCTGGACCTGCTGCGCGACGGCATCGACGCCGACCTCGCACGCCCCACGGACAATTTCACCCGCCACACCAAAGACCCGCGCGCGCCGGCCTATTTCGAAGACTACTGGGCGTGGAACAAGATCCCGCAATTTACGAAGTTTGTCCGCCAGTCCCCCTGCGCGCCCCTTGCCGCTGGATTGCTGGAGGCCCCGTCGGTTAATCTCGTCATGGATAACTGGTTCCTGCGCGAGGCCGGATCGACCTCGCGCCCGCCCTTCCATCAGGACCTGTCCTATTTCGATTTCGAAGGCACGATGTGTGTGCTCTGGCTGCCGCTGGAGCCAGTGAGCAAGGAAAACGGCATCGCGTTCGTGAAGGGCTCTCATTTGTGGGAAAAGCTGTTCATGCGCGTGCGGTTTGCCGACGGGCATCCCAGCTATGAACCGACCGAGGTCGCGGGCCAGACCTATCATCCGCCTCCGGATATCAACGCCGATCCCGGCGCCTATGACCTGCTGCAATGGGATATGGAGCCCGGCGATTGCATTTTCTTCGACATGCGCACCCTGCATGGCGGTTTGTCCTCGACCACGCCGACCGAGACCGTGCGCCGGTTCACCCTCAGAATGACCGCGCCGGACGGTGTGATCCGCTATCGCGGCAACTGGGCCAAAGACGAGCGCGCCCAGTTCGAGGCCGCAGGCTATCGCGAAGGCGACCGGATTGCCGGGCCGTTTTTCCCACAGCTCTGGCCGCGCGAGCAGGCTTAGCAATTGCACCTGATATGTGCGGTGGCGCACTTTTCATTCAAATTGCCTGCTCTACATTTGCAATCACGAACAAGGTGTCAATTGCGGCCCCACAGGATTTTGGAGAACAGGCATGAGTTGGAACCCCACCCACACCCCAGAATGCGTGTCCGAAAACCCGGCGCTGGAAACGCTGATCATCCCGCGCGCCCGCGATCTGGGCGGGTTCGAGGTGCGCCGCGCCTTGCCCTCGGTCCAGCGCCAGCTTGTGGGTCCGTTCATCTTCTTCGACCAGATGGGTCCTGCCGAGTTCATCACCGAAGGCGGCATCGATGTGCGCCCGCACCCGCATATCGGGCTGGGCACCGTGACTTATCTGTATCAGGGCGAATTCGAACATCGCGACAGCCTGGGCACCCATCAGATGATCTATCCCGGCGAGGTGAACTGGATGGTCGCCGGACGCGGCGTGACCCATTCCGAACGCACCAGCGACGAAACCCGAGGCACAAAACACAGCCTGTTCGGCATCCAGACCTGGATTGCGCTGCCCGAAGCGCAGGAGGATATGGCCCCCGATTTCGAACACCACAAACAGGGCGCGCTGCCCCATATTCAGGACACAGGCGTAAGCGCGCGGCTGATCCTTGGCTCGGCCTATGGCGAGAACAGCCCGGTCACCATGCTGTCGGAAACCTTTTATCTGGACGTGCAACTGGACCCCGGCGCATCCTTCCCGCTGCCCGACGATCATGAGGATCGCGGCGTTTATGTCACCGAAGGCTCGGTCGAAATCGCCGGGGACATGTTCGATGCGGGCCGCATGATGGTGTTCCGCCCGGGTGATCGGCTCTCGGCCAAGGCCGGGCCTCTGGGCGCGCGGCTGATGCTGCTGGGCGGGGCGACGCTGAACGAGGATCGCTATATCTGGTGGAATTTCGTCTCATCCTCGAAAGAAAAAATCGAAACCGCGACGCGTGAATGGAAAGCGGCAGATTGGGCCAACGGGGCCTTCCACCTGCCGCCCGGTGACGATCAGGAGTTCATTCCCATCTCGGATGAACTGCAGCAGACAAAGCCTAGACGGGCAAAAACGGCCCGGCAGGGTCAGGGTTAACCATACTTGCGCGATAATGAATTCCCGGCGATCCTTCCATCAGGTGAGGAGGGTCGCCATGAAGATCGTGTTTGCGGGCGCAGGCAGCATTGGCTGCTACTGCGGGGGTTTGCTGGCGCATGCGGGTCATGATGTGACTTTGCTGGGCCGCGCCCATGTGCTGGACCCGATCCGGGCGCATGGGCTGACGCTGACGGATTTCTCGGGTCTGCGCCGTTCCGTGCCCGCCGCCAATCTGACCCTTGATGAAAATCCCGAAAGCCTTGGCGCTGCCGAACTGGTCATCGTGACGGTCAAATCCGTCGCGACGCCGGGTATGGCCGAACTGATCGCCGCCAATGCGCCGGAAGCAGCACCGGTCCTGTCGTGGCAAAACGGGATGGAGAACGCGCGCATCCTGCGCGCCGCCCTGCCGGGGCGAGACGTGCGCGCCGGGATGGTGCCCTTCAACGTGGTGCCGACCGAAACAGCGACCTATCACCGGGCCACGTCGGGTGAGATTGTCATTCAGTCGGGACCCGGTGGTCTGGCCGAACAACTCGACAATCCCGACCTGCCGGTGACCGAAAGCGATGAGATTGAGGCGGTGCAGTGGGGCAAGCTGGTCATCAACCTCAACAATGCGCTCAATGCCCTGTCGGGTCTGACACTGGTTGAGCAATTGCTGAACCGCACGTGGCGGCACCTGATGGCAGATCAGATGTCCGAGGCTTTGACCGTTCTGAAAGCCGCCGGTCACCCCGTTGCGTCGACCACGCCGCTGCCCGCGTGGATGACGCCCCATATCCTGCGTTTGCCGACACCGTTGTTCACCCGCATTGCCGCGCGCATGCTGACCATTGACCCCAATGCCCGAACATCGATGGCATACGATCTGTCGGCTGGCCGCCCCACGGAAATCGACTGCCTGCAGGGAGAGATCATACGTCTCGGTCAGGCAACCGGGACACCGACGCCGCTCTGTGTGCGGGTGTCGGACCTGATCAAACACGCGCCCGAGACGTCGCTGACGCCGGATCAGATCAGGCCCTGAACTCCGGGTCAGGCAAAGGCGGTCAGCATCCAGAAGATCACGGCCGACATGGTTGCCGCGGCCGGAACCGTGACAACCCAGGCCGCCACAATGGTCATGAAATGCGACCGCCGGACCAGCTTGCGCCTTTGATGCTCTTCCCGCGCCAACCTCTGGCCCGAAGGGCGCTGCAGGTTGGACAGTTTCCACCGCCGCTCCAGATGCCATTCGCGGTAAAACCCGACGCCGAACACGGCCCCGACAGCGATATGGGTGGAACTGACCGGCAGCCCCAGCCAACTTGCGACGATCACGGTGATCGCCGCCGAAAGCGCCACGCAAAAGGCGCGCATCGGGTTCAGGCGTGTGATCTGGCTGCCCACCATGCGGATCAGCTTGGGGCCGAACAGGAACAGGCCGAAAGAGATGCCGAACGCGCCGATGATCATCACCCATGAGGGAATGGCAACCTGCGCCGCAAACCCGCCGGATTTCGCCGCATAGACGATGCCCGCCAATGGTCCCACCGCATTGGCGACATCATTGGCCCCATGCGCGAAGCTGAGGAATGTGGCTGACACCGCCAGCGGCAGGCCGAACAGGGTTTTCAGCGACCGCGTGCGGTTCTCCAGCCCTTCGGATTTCCGCCGCACCCAGGGGCCGGTGACAACCCAGGTGATCAGACCCGCGACCAGCCCGATCAGAGCCGCCGTTCCAAGCTCGACCGAGACGATCCGCGCCAGACCCTTGACGGCCAGATAGGTGGTAAATGTCGCCGCCATCAGCGCCACAAGCAGCGGCACCCAGAACCGGGCGGCGGCGATTTTGTCGTCCTGATACTGAATCCTGGATTTGATCAGCGCCAGAAAACCCGCGGCAATCACGCCGCCCAGAAGGGGCGAGATCACCCAACTGGCGGTAATCGTGCCCATCGTGTTCCAGTTCACCGCGCCCAATCCTGCGGCGGCGATGCCCGCGCCCATGACGCCGCCCACAACCGAATGCGTGGTCGAAACCGGGGCCCCGACCCAGGTCGCCAGATTGACCCACATGGCCGAGGATATCAGCGCCGCCATCATCGCCCAGATGAAGACCGAGCTGTTCTGCACTGAGGCGGGATCGATAATGTCCTGCGAGATGGTCGCAACCACGTCGCCGCCGGCCAGCAACGCACCCGCGCTTTCGGCTACGGCGGCAATCGAGATCGCGGCCCCCATGGACATCGCGTTGGCCCCAACCGCCGGGCCCATGTTGTTTGCTACGTCGTTGGCACCGATATTGATCGCCATATAGGCCCCAAAGGCCGCTGCGGCGACAACAATCAGGCTGCCATGCGCCTGACCGAACAGCACGGCGGCCATCAGCCCGGCCAGCGCCATGAAGACCATCACCATCCCCGGCGCAAACAGGGGGCGCGAGACATGCGAGTTCGCCGACTCGACCCGCGATATGCGGTTCAGGTCGTCGTCCAGCGTCTGCCAACGCGATTTGGAACGGGTATCCGGCATTCTTCCCTGCGGTTTTTCTGATTGACATCTGGCGCTATCGGTTTCCTCGCCCGGTGGCAACCGCAATGGCGCTGAAACGCCACCCGTATGATCAGATTTGATGCAGCAGTGCGCTCAGCTCAGGTTCGTCCACGCGTTCAGCAGCGACCTGCGGCGACACCCAGCACCGCTCGCGCTCATGCGCCTCGGGGAAGCTGTCGGACAATTCGTGGACATGGATGCGGTAGACGCTGGTCAGGACCGGCTGTGCCGAACCGTCCTTGAGTAACTTGTCGTAGGTGTACTGGCCAACAGGCTCTTTTTCGACATCTGCCGTTTGCACACCGGCTTCTTCCCATGCCTCCTGCCGGGCGGTTTCCGCCCCGTCCAGCCCGTCGATGGGCCAGCCTTTGGGGATAACCCAGCGTTTGGTTTCCCGGCTGGTAATCAGCAAAACCTCGTGATCCGACCCGTTTGCCCGCGTGCAAAGCGCCGCAAACTGCACCCGTCTGGGGCGGAGGAACAATGGTCGCCCGACCTCATCCCAGAGTTTTTGAAGCACGGAAATCATGTGTCTTGTGTTCTGGCCGGTGTGTTGTTTCAGGTAGGTTAAAATAACTGTGAAATGCGTTTTTTCAATGAAACCGTTATTAATTAACAAGTTACGTTCGGAATTCGGCAATTATACGTCAGTCGCGCCTGCGTTTGGCGCGCAATGTGGGATCGGCCTGAGTGGGGTCTTCGGGCCAGGGGTGCTTGGGATATTGCGCCCGCATATCCTTGCGGACATCCGCGTAGGACCCGGCCCAGAATCCCGGCAGGTCGCGGGTAATCTGGATCGGGCGCTGGGCGGGTGACAGCAGAGTGATCTTCAGCGGCGCGCCACCGACTATCGGATGCCGGGTGACACCGAACATCTCTTGCAACCTGACCGAGATTTCGGGGGCGGCGTTGCTGTAGTCAATCGGCACCTTGCGGCCCAGTGGTGTCTCGAATGCGCCCGGTGCCCGGCGGTTCAGTTCCTGCGTCTGTGTCCAGTCCAGCCGCGCCCGCAGCGCAGGGACCGGATCGAACCGCTTCCACTCCTCGGCATTGCGCACCCCGGTCAGCATCGGCAGCAGCCAGTCTTCCAGATCGGCCATCAGCCCGGCTTCCGAGAAATCCGGCAGGTCCACCCCGTCGGCGCGCACCAGTTCCACCCGCGCCGCCAGCCGGGCGGCCGCCCCGTTCAGCCGCAACCCCAGATCGCGCACGCCATCCAGCATGGCCCGCGCTACCGCTTGTTCCGGCACGTCTTTCCAGACGCGGTCCGTTAAGGTAATCGCGCCCAGCCGCTCCTGCCGCCGGGCGATCACGCGCCGGTCCCGTTTCGACCATTCACAGGTCTCGACCCATTCGATCTGATCGGCAAACAGGTCCCGGATTTCATGTTCCGAGATCTGTGCGGCCATCCGAACCCGAGCCTCGCGCGGATCTCCATCGGTGTCGATCACCACCAGATAAGGCGCCGCGGCAAGCGTGTCCCCGCGGTCGAGCACGACGCCCTTGCCACCCGACAACACATATCGCGGCGCATCCCCCTTGCGCCGCTGCCCGATCCGGTCGGGATAGGCCAAAGCTGCCATCGCCGCCATGCTTAGGTCATCGGGCCCATCCCCTGACTGCGCGCGCAAACGTTTGGTCTCGGCCTTGATCCGGTCGATGGTGCCCGCATTGGCTTGCCAGACCCGATTGCGCTGAAACGCGCGAAGATCGCGCAGGGCCTCCATCCGCAGCAGCATATCGGCAGGAGCGCCCTTCAACGGGTCCCGCTCGGCCATCATCGCGGCAAGGGGCGCAGCCTGCGCGCCCGCCGTTACCAGCGTATGGCCCAAACGAGGATGCAGGGGCAGTGCCGCCAAGGCCCGCCCATGCCCGGTGATCCGCCCCTTGCCGTCGAATGCGCCCAGCATCCCAAGCAACGCCCGCGCCTCGGCCAGTGCACCTTCGGGCGGCGGCGTCAGAAAGGCCAGATCGCCCGCATCCGCCCCCCAAAGCGCCAGTTCCAGCGCCAGACCGGTCAGATCCGCCGCTTCAATCTCGGCAGGTGGATAGGCGGCCAATGCCCCGTCTTCCCCCTTGGACCACAGCCGGTAACAGACCCCTTCGGCGACACGTCCCGCGCGCCCGGCCCGCTGAGTGGCCTCGGCCCGCGTGACCCGCTCGGTCACCAGCCGCGACATGCCCGAACCGGGATCGAACCGCGCCCGCCGCGCCTGTCCCATATCCACGACCACCCGAATGTCCGGTATGGTCAGCGAGGTTTCGGCAATCGACGTCGCCAGAACCACTTTGCGCCCGGCCTCGACCGGCGCAATCGCCGCGCGCTGGGCGGCAAAGGGCAGGGCCCCGAACAACGGACGCAGGGCGCAATCCTGCGGCAGGCGGCTTGTTAAAGCCGCTTCCGCCCGCCGGATTTCGCCCTCGCCGGGTAGAAACACCAGCATGCCGCCGCCGGTACCGCGCGTCTCACGCTCGGCCTGCACCACCAGATCGACAAGCGCATCCAGTCGCCGCGTCTTGGGTCCCATCGGGCGGTCCAGCCAGCGTGTTTCAACCGGGTAACTGCGCCCCTCGGACGTCACCAGCGGGGCCTGCATCAACCGGCTTACGGGGTCGGCATCCAGCGTCGCCGACATCGCCAGAAGGATCAGATCATCGCGCAGTGCCTCGGTGACCTCGAGGCATAACGCCAACCCCAGATCGGCGTTCAGCGAGCGTTCGTGGAATTCATCGAATATCACTGCGCTGATGCCTGGCAGGTCAGGCTCGGATTGCAGCATCCGGGTCAGGATACCCTCGGTCACAACCTCGATCCGCGTCGCTTTGGACACTTTCGCGTCGCCCCGCACGCGGTAGCCGACGGTTTGCCCTGCCCGTTCGCCCAGGGTCTCGGCCATACGTTCAGCCGCCGCCCGCGCGGCCAGACGCCGGGGCTCCAGCATCACGATCTTGCCGTCGCACAGGCCGGCCTCAAGCATCGCAAGCGGAACCCGCGTGGTCTTCCCCGCGCCCGGAGGGGCCTGCAGCACGGCCCGGCCATGGGCTTTCAGCGCGGCCAAAAGCTCGGGGATGGCGTCGTCGATGGGCAGGCGGTGCGTCATTCCGGCTTTATCCGCCAAGTGGTGCCTAAGGTCTAGCGCCACCGTTTCGCATGGGGATCGGCGGCAACAGTAACCGGCGCAGTCTGCGCATGGCAGATTTCCGTACAGGTGTGGGCTGGACAAATCGCCCCCGGCGGCGGCAAGTAGGCGTGCCGCAACAGATCGGGGTCGACATGGACATAGACAGCCTGAGTGACAGGATTTTGAACGGAGAACGCCGCGCCCTGGCCCGTGCCATCACGCTGGTCGAAAGTGGCCGCGCCGATCACCGTGCGCAGGCGGCCGAGTTGCTGGCCCGTCTGTCGCAATCCGACCGGCAATCGTTGCGCATCGGCCTGTCGGGCACACCGGGTGTGGGCAAATCCACCTTCATCGAAAGCTTCGGCATGATGCTGACAGGGCAGGGGCTGCGCGTTGCGGTTCTGGCAGTCGATCCCAGCTCGGCCCGCTCGGGCGGCTCGATTCTGGGCGACAAGACCCGGATGGAGCGTTTGAGTCGCGAGAAAAACGCGTTCATCCGCCCGTCCCCCAGCCAAAGCCACTTGGGCGGTGTCGCCCGTCGGACGCGCGAGGCGATCGCCCTGTGCGAGGCGGCGGGATATGATGTGGTCCTGATCGAAACGGTCGGTGTTGGCCAATCGGAAACTGTAGTGTCCGAGATGTCCGACCTGTTCCTGCTGCTTTTGGCCCCTGCCGGAGGGGATGAATTACAGGGTGTCAAACGCGGCATCATGGAAATGGCCGACATGATACTGATCAACAAGGCCGATGGAGACCTCAAGGCCACAGCCACCCGCACCTGCGCCGACTACGCGGGCGCGCTGCGCCTGCTGCGCAAACGCCCGCAGGACCCTGAAAGCTTTCCCAAGGCCATGACCGTCTCGGCGGTCGAAGAACATGGCCTGACCGATGCCTGGACCGAAATGCAGACCCTCGCGGAATGGCGGCGCGAGGCCGGGCACTGGGCCACAAACCGCGCGGCGCAGGCCCAGTACTGGTTTGAGCAAGAGGTGCGCCATGCCCTGTTGGCAAAGCTGGAAACGGCGCAGGCCAAAGCCGATATGGCGGCGCTGAACGCAAAGGTGTCAACAGGCCAGATCAGCCCCGGTGCCGCAGCGGAGAAGATGCTGGCAAGCCTCACCTGACAAAGACACGGCACCCCTTCATCTTTTCCCAAATACTCCCGCCGGGGGCATGGCCCGCAAGGGCCATTTCCATGCCCGGAACCAATGTCGAAGAATTCCTGCGATCCGTCTTGACCCTTCCGGCGATTCCCACTACACGCATCCAACCAGTTTTCGGGCGCGACTTCGGGTTGCGCCCCTTGTGATTTGGCCGTGGGCGGTTTGCCCGGCCTCCAGAAACAAAGGAAGAAACCATGTCGCGCCGTTGCGAACTGACCGGAAAAGGCCCGATGACTGGCAACAATGTCAGCCACGCCAAAAACAGAACTCGTCGTCGTTTCCTGCCCAACCTGAACGACGTTACCCTGCAGTCGGAAACCCTGGGCCGTGGCGTCAAGCTGCGCATCTCGGCGGCGGCGCTGCGTTCGGTTGACCACCGCGGTGGTCTGGACGCGTTCCTGGCTAAAGCCAAGGACGAAGACCTGTCCGCGAACGCACTGAAAGTGAAAAAGGAAATCGCCAAGGCACAAGCCTCGGCCTAAGCCTTTCGCGCTTAAAGAATTTTTAGCCCTGTGCCCCCAGTGGCGCAGGGCTTCTTGGTTTCAGGTTGAGGCGCGGCCATCGCTTTGTTTCTAAAATCGGAACAAAAACCCGCGTTTGGTGACATGGTTCACAGACAAGGCCCCCGTCCGTGCGCAAGACTATGGGCATCCAACTGACGGGGCTAACAAATGTCATTTAAGAGTTCATATATTTTTATCCTGCTTTCGTCGCTGTACCGCAGAACCTTTTCGGCCTGTAACCGGATGCAGCGTTGGGTGAACCGGTCGCATACAAGCCTTACAAAAGGGTCTGTGAAACGACGCGGACTGGACTATTGAAAACAGGCTTCAAGCGCGACCCTTTGGCGCTTGAAGCCATCCCTTTTCAGGGCCTATACCAAGGCCAGGATGAGAGCCGGAAAAGCTAAAATTCTGCCTGTTTTACTGTCGCTTCTGTTGGTTGCGACAGGGCAGAGCGTGGCCGCATCGCGCGGGGTCGACAATGCCGTCGGCCAGATGGTGCTGTGCACCGGGACAGGTCCCGTCGTGGTCTATATGGACCGGGACGGTCGGCCGACGCGCGCCCCGCACTATTGTCCGGATT
Organism: Ruegeria sp. AK4; assembly: GCF_056541025.1. Lineage (NCBI taxonomy): Bacteria > Pseudomonadati > Pseudomonadota > Alphaproteobacteria > Rhodobacterales > Roseobacteraceae > Ruegeria > Ruegeria sp. AK4. The sequence continues at coordinate 7,701 of NZ_JBQFXS010000014.1, read as the reverse complement.
ATGCGCTGTTCTTGCTCGGGGCGCTTGCTGCGCCACCATCTCTGTTGCCTGAAAAACCGCAGCAGGCCCTGCCTGCGCCGGTGCGGAAGGCCGGAAATCTGGTTGCACTGCCAATTCCCCAAAGACCGGCGCGCGCGCCGCCTGTTCTGGTTTGAAAACACTCAAAATTTCAAACTGTTATACAGGAGAGGCGCGATGTCCCTCAAAACTACTCTGCTTGCAACCCTGGCCGCTGCCGCGCTGGCCGTTCCCGCCTTTGCCGAAGGCCCAATCGTGGTTGATGACGCCTATGCCCGCTCGGGCGGCAAAGCCGCCAAGGCCGGTGCTGCCTTTATGATCATTGAAAATCAGGGCGAGACCGATGATCGCCTGATCGGAGTAACCTCGGACGCGGCGGCGCGGGTCGAATTGCATACGCACAAGATCAATGACGATGGCGTAGCCCAGATGGTGCATGTCGAAGAAGGCTTTGTAATTCCCGCGGGGGAAGCCCACAGCCTGAAACGTGGCGGGGATCACGTGATGTTCATGGGTCTGACCCAGCCGTTCGAACAGGGTGCAACCGTGCCGGTCACGCTGATCTTCGAACAGGCGGGCGAGGTTCAGTTGGATATCCCGGTCGATCTTGAGCGTCAGGACCACGGCGGCCACGGCGCGCATTCGAACTGAGGCCACGCCTGTCTTCGGGTCGCATTACGACCGTCATCCACGCGTCAGGCCGGGCTTTGCCCGGCCTGTTGCCGTTCCGGACGACGCTGCGCGTTACCTGTTGATGTTTTTCATCCCGACCCGGTCGCCCGCCTGCCGAAAGCGCGAGGCGAGCCAGAACATCACGACAGCCATGGCCAGCGCGCCAAAGGCAATGACCCACCCCAGCGCGACGAAGACGACCGTTGGCCAGACCATCAGCATCAGCCCAAACAGAAGGGCAACAAACCCGGAAACCCGCATCGACCCGCGTTGCGGATCACTCTCATGCATCTGCTGGGTTGCCGCCAATGCGCCGATCCCAATGATCAAAATCCAGACCCCGATCAGGAAAAAGGCAATCCTGACGGTGCCTTCGGGCCAGATCAGCAATACCAGCCCGATAAGAGCCGCACCAATCCCCACGCCGCCGATCAGGCCGCGCCGTCCGAAGCCCAGCAGCGTCAGACCGCCGTCCAGGACCAGCAGCACCCCGACCAGCCGCACCAGCAATTCGATGCCCTGTTTCGGCCAGAACAGCGCTGCGACGCCCACAGCGGCGGCGGCAAGCCCCCGCAACAGAAAGGTCCACCAGAGGCTGGCCAGTTGTTCGCTCAACTGGTCGCGGCCTTTCATGCTGCCGTCCTCGAGAATTTCGCCGGTCCGGGGGTCTTGATCTGTCATGGGTCGCCCTGAAGTTGCTATGCGTTCACAATAGCCGGGAAAAAACCGGTCTGTCTGCAGTCATTGCGTGGGTTGGTTCAGCAATTGATCGACCCAGCGCGGAACCGTCTCGGTGGCCTTGCCCACAAGCCGTTCGGCAAACCCCGATGCGCCGAAAGAGGGTTCCAGATTGATCTCGACCGTATGCGCTCCGGCGGCGCGCGCCTCGTGCACGAAATTGGCCGCCGGATAGACCTGACCCGAGGTCCCGATTGCGGCGAAAACGGACGCGCTGGCCAGATGATCGAAGATCTCGTCCATGTGATAGGGCAATTCGCCGAACCAGACCACGTCGGGCCGCGCCATCGGGGCGGCGCAGGCGGGGCAGGACTCACCAACCTCCATTTCAGGCGGTGACGACCAGCGATGCCCGCAATTGGCGCAAAGCGCCCCGGCCAGAGTGCCATGCATGTGGACCACGTCCGTTGCCCCGCCGGCCTCATGCAACCCGTCCACGTTCTGGGTGACGATCACCACCTCGCCGGGCCACTCCCGCTGCAGCCGGGCCAGCGCCTGATGGGCTGCGTTGGGCTGCACCTTGGCGGCCTGCACGCGGCGGGCATTGTAGATCCCCTGCACCAGCGCCGGGTTGCGGGCAAAGGCTTCGGGCGTGGCGACATCCTCGATCCGGTGTTTCGCCCACAGCCCATCTTCATCGCGAAACGTGCTGAGCCCGCTTTCGGCGGATATTCCGGCCCCGGTGAGTATGACGATCTTTTCCATTTGCCCTCCGCGCGTTACACCTTGGCGCATGACACACCGTATCCTCTTTGTCTGTCTGGGCAATATCTGCCGCTCACCAGCCGCCGAAGGCGTCTTTCGCGCCCGTGCGCCGCAGTTTGACACAGACAGTGCCGGAACCTCGGACTGGCATGTCGGCGGTCCCCCATACGGCCCGATGCAATCCGCCGCCCGCGCGCGCGGATATGATCTGAGCGATCTGCGCGCCCGGCAATTCATCGCCGCGGATTTCGACCGGTTCGACCTGATCATCGGGATGGACGCCAACAACATCGCTGATATCGAAAGTCTGCGCCCCAAGGGCAACGACACCCCGGTGCGTCTGCTGACCGACTTCGCGCCTGAAACCGGTGCCGATCACGTGCCCGATCCCTATTACACGCGGGATTTCGACGGGGCGCTGGACCTGATCGAAACGGCGGTCGAGGGGCTGAGGGCATATCTGGACGGCTAGTCTGCCATAACCCTCAACTGCCCGCTCAACCACGGCAGCTTTGCAATGGCAGGGTCGACGATCTGGCTTTGCATCAGTCGGCGCATCATCCCCGCGACCTCTTGCGGCACCTGATCCGACCAGTCGGTGCGGGTGAACAGCGAGATCGTGCGTGAGAAGTCACCGAACCCGGTGGGGTAAGCCTCGAGACCGTCATGGAACCGCGCCGCCCGCATGAAGCCCAGCGGCGTGGTGATCGACCAGCCCAGCCCGCGCGCGACCATCGCCATCAGGGCCAGGTGCGAACCGATTTCGAACCGTTCCTCGAACACCACCTGCTGGCGGGCCAGATGGCTTTCGATCTGGCGGCTGATCAGCTGTTCGCGCGCGTAGCGCAGGAACGGCAGTTCCTGCATCACAGCCTCTGCCCCACCTGCGCCTTTGGGAGCCACCAGAATGAACGGGTCCCGCACCAAAGGGTATTCAACAACGCCTTCAAGCACCTCGCCGCTATGGGCCGAGACCATCAGATGCAGGCGCTGCGCCTCAAGCTCGGCGAACAGGTCCAGGCTGGGCAGGGTGATCAGCTTGAACTTCGAGCGGGTGAGGTTATCGGCCAGCAGGGTCGCCAGCCGGGGCGTCAGGTCATTGTCGAAATCGTCGATCAACCCGATGGACAAGGTGGTCAGGTGGCCAAGGTCCATGACGGTAAGCTCGCTCTGGGCCATTTGCAGCTCGGCCAGAACCGCCTCGGCGCGGGTCAGAAAGCTGCGCCCGGCCTGCGTCAGCCGCATCGGCCGCCGCCCGTGGTCCACCAGATCGGTGCCCAGAGCCTTTTCCAGATTGCGCAACTGCTGGCTGACCGACGGCTGGCTGAGCCCCGTGATCTCGGCCGCCTGCGCCACCGATCCCGTCCGCGCCAGCGCCTCGAACACTTCAAGGCCCCGCAGGGTCAGCCCTTTCATCACCATAAGACACACCTTTCGCTGCGCCTTTTCTGAGGCGCAGGGCGGGTCAGGTCAAGGACGGACAGGTGTCAGCTGCAGATCGCCTGCGCCATCTGGCCGAAGTTCTGATACCGATCCCACAGCGCGTCATCGCGCGCGGACTGCGACATCTTCAACTCCTGCGCCTTGTGCGGGTCTTCGAACCATTTCGAGACGGTCTTCTGATCACTGCGCGTCAACGCCTGATCGGCCACGCGCTGAATGCAACTGCACCGCGCCCGCGTCGCCGCCGCCCGGTCCGACGCCAGACACGCCCGCTTGATCTGCGCCGCATCCGCAACCGGAGCCACCGCCGTCAGCGATGCCGCACAGAATGCGATTAAGAGGAACTGTTTCATACTCGAGCCTCGTTTTTTGCCTGCCCGGACGGGTCTTGTGCCCCTCTCGGTCTGCGCGGGAGTATGAATCAAAGTGTTTAACGGATCAATTGGGTGGTTCGAAAAAGTGATTGCATGAAGCGGAAACACCCCTCACCGTAGGCTGGGCTTCCGCCCAGAATCGATCATGAGAGGAAAGGCAACCACCGCTCCAAGGCTACTATCAACGCTTCGATTTTCTCCGGGTGTTTCGCAATATAGGCATCAACAACTGCGGTTGTGAATTGCTTGGAGCCTATGACAACAACAGTGCCGACTGCCAACTTGACCGTTAGAGCGCTCCATTTAAGCAGGTCAGCCAACCCTGATTTCAGCTTGTCTAGGATCGATTCAATACTCTCGCGAGCGGGGCTTTTTTCTTCCAAAGCTGTCGAGAGCTCCTGGGCGGCTTCCCAAATCAAAGTGATTGGGCCAGACAAACGTTCGTCTTCGATGTATTCGGGAGGATTATTGCCACCTATGCCGTGACGGGCAGAACTCTGTGCTTTGAAGCTGTCCTTAAGGCCAGCTAACGTGAATCCGACCTGCCATCGCGTTTGAACCTTTTCAATTTCTTTTGCGACTGCTTCTGGGCCTTCCATCCAAATATCGTTATTAATCAACGCAATTCCGCGCTGTAGTTCCCAGTCCAAAGGTTCGCCGTTGAGCATTCCCTCATATCACTCAGCCCAAAATTCCCACGGCGTCCCGGGAGCATTGTCGAAGAATTGCTGCGACAAGCTGGCGTAATATTCAGGTGCCTCGCCATACCATAGTTTGGAAGCGAACACTTGCTCGGTGTCATCAGGTGCAATGGTAAGGGCGGAGGCGTCGGTACTGCGTTCGCGGACGCCATCCCAATAGTAAGTAGTGAGGTTGTTAACGAGCTGCTGAAGCATGTCGCTGACGTCGCTAGTGGTACATAGGGCCGCTCTGAACGTACTTTCTGCATTTTTGGGAGTGCTGAGCACGTTGTCTATTACAGAGGGAGCATTGAGGTTGGCGATCACATCGGCATTGAGACCAAGTATCTCAGGAGTCGGCCTTGTGGCCGCGAGCCCGGAAACTATACCTGCTCGCATGTACACCAGCAAAATTTGCTGACCACCGATAATATGCCAGCTGTGATGGGACAACTCAAAGGCGTAAGGAAGTTCTTGCAGTGCTGCACGAGCTGCAACTGCTTTCAAGGACAAAGCTGGGAGGGCTCGAAGCCTCTCATACAATTCTTCAACGGTGAGTTCGGCCACGCTCTAACCCTGCAATACGACCGTTCCAATCTGCAATTACATTGCGCAACACACAAGGCAACGAAACTCTGTCGCGTTTCTATTGACCAACCCACGATTCCTCTACATATCCCCAACCCATGACAGACCTCGCTCATATCCGCAATTTCTCCATCGTCGCGCATATCGACCATGGCAAATCCACCCTTGCTGACCGGCTCATCCAAGAGACCGGAACGGTCAAGGATCGCGACATGAAGGAACAGCTGCTCGACAGCATGGATATCGAGCGCGAGCGGGGCATCACTATCAAGGCCAACACGGTCCGCATCGACTATACCGCCGATGATGGCGAGAAATATGTGCTGAACCTGATCGACACCCCCGGTCACGTGGATTTCGCCTATGAGGTCAGCCGCTCCATGCGCGCGGTCGAAGGCTCGCTGCTGGTCGTGGACTCGACCCAGGGGGTCGAGGCGCAGACGCTGGCGAATGTCTATCAGGCCATCGACGCCGATCATGAGATCGTGCCGGTGTTGAACAAGATCGACCTGCCCGCGTCCGACTGCGACCGCGTGGCCGAACAGATCGAGGATGTGATCGGCATCGACGCGACCGACGCCATTCAGGTCAGCGCCAAGACGGGGCAGGGCATCCACGACACGCTCGAAGCCATCGTCACCCATCTGCCCGCGCCGCAGGGCAATCTGGACGCGCCGCTCAAGGCGATGCTGGTGGATTCGTGGTACGACGCCTATCTCGGCGTCATCGTTCTGGTCCGCATCATGGACGGCACGCTGAAAAAGGGCATGCGGGTGAAGTTCATGTCGAACGGCACACTGCACCATGTCGACCGCGTTGGTGTCTTCCGGCCCGAGATGGAGATGGTCGACTCCTTGGGCCCCGGTGAGATCGGCTTTCTCACCGCCTCGATCAAACAGGTTCGCGACACCCGGGTCGGCGACACCATCACCAATGACCGCAACGGGACCGAGGACGCCCTGCCGGGCTTCAAACCCGCGCAGCCTGTGGTGTTCTGTGGCCTCTTTCCGGTGGACTCGGCCGAATTCGAAGACCTGCGCGACGCGATCGACAAACTTGCGCTGAACGACGCCTCGTTCTCGTTCGAAATGGAAACCTCGGCGGCGCTGGGTTTCGGTTTCCGCTGCGGCTTCCTCGGCCTGCTGCACCTAGAGGTCATCCGCGACCGCATCGAACGCGAATACGATATCGAGCTCATCACCACCGCGCCGTCGGTGATCTACCACGTCTTCATGAAAGACGGCGAGATGATCGAGCTGCACAACCCCGCCGACATGCCGGACCTGTCCAAGGTCGACCACCTTGAGGAACCGCGCATCAAGGCGACCATTCTGGTGCCGGATGAATATCTGGGCGATGTGCTGAAACTGTGTCAGGACCGCCGTGGCATCCAGATGGACCTGACCTATGCGGGCTCACGTGCGATGGTTGTCTATGACCTCCCCCTCAGCGAAGTTGTGTTCGACTTCTATGATCGCCTGAAATCGGTAACAAAAGGTTACGCGTCCTTCGACTATCAGATGACTGGCTACCGCGAGGATGCGCTGGTCAAGATGTCGATCCTTGTGAATGACGAGCCGGTGGATGCGCTGTCAACCATGGTTCACCGCGACCGGGCCGAGATGCGGGGCCGGGCGATGTGCGAAAAGCTCAAGGACCTGATCCCGCGCCACATGTTCAAAATCCCGATCCAGGCCGCCATCGGAGGCAAGGTCATCGCCCGCGAGACCCTCTCGGCGCTGCGCAAGGACGTGACCGCCAAATGCTACGGAGGTGACGCCACGCGGAAACGCAAACTGCTGGACAAGCAGAAGGCCGGTAAGAAAAAAATGCGCCAGTTCGGGAAGGTGGATATCCCGCAGGAGGCGTTTATTTCGGCGCTTAAGATGGACAGTTAGGGTTGTACGCTCCTCGTGACGCAGTTCGTCACGGGGCGCTTCGGAAGCCGGGCGTGTTTGCACAGGCCGGATGAAAACTGCGCTTGTTTGAAATTGCAAAAGATATGAATGTGTGCTTCGTTACCTTACGATAGATCGAGTTTTTTGTGTGCGAAGTGAGGGTACGATGAAAGCACTAGCAATTGTTTGTAACATTTTCATTCCGGGTGTCGGCTCATTTTTTGTAGGTCAGGTCGGCCAGGGAATAGCTCAGATTATTCTGTACGGATTGGGTTTCTTGATCACAATCGGAACGCTGGGCATCGGAGCCATCATAGGCATTCCGATGATGATCGGCGCATGGATTTGGGGACTGATAACCGCTTTTGGTGTCAATCAGCAGCCTGTGCAGGTGAACATCGTCAATAATGCCAGCGACGGTACGATAGAAAAGAAGTAAGTCGGACTCGGCAGCAACACTGGGTCGGATTTTAGTTATAATTTGGTGTTCTGCCTAGGCTCAGGACTCATAACCAATAGATGACAGTTGCGGCGAGGGCGATTGCTGAGAGGAAGACTTTGGGGGAGCGGTCATATCGGGTTGCG
>NZ_JBQFXS010000013.1:0-100688 GCF_056541025.1 Ruegeria sp. AK4 | reverse complement strand
CTATGACAGATGCCCCAAGGTCTTCCTGTCAGCCATCGCGCTCGCGGCTACGGTCCTATTCTGGCTGTAAATCAATGAGTCTGGAGCCTAGCAGGGTTTGATCTGTTGTATTTGTCGGGTACTTTCCCGGCGATTCTACCGCTCGACACACGCAGAAACCTGATCCGCTTTCTGACTGAGACTCGCTGGTTTCCGTTCTGAACTATACTCTATTGATGTTAAGCCTTCTTGGTTTTCACGTGATTTGCCTTAACTGCCTCGACATCCTTCCCGGACGGCGGCAACCAACCGGAATCTGTTCGATCACCGTAAGCATCGCCTTTACCGAAAATCTGCGCATCGCGTTCCTCCATCAGCGCCCGTGATTTCTCGATGTAGGCAGCGTTTTCCTGCAACGGGATATTGGGATCATAGACTTCAGCCATTTCCTGAAGAATGTGCCGGTCATCCTCTGAAAATTGCCGCGCGAGCAGTTCGGCTTCAAAAGGGTGCATGCCCAAGATTTCAAACGCCGACCGCCCGGTTCGCACCGAGGAGTCAAACGTCTCGCGAATGATTTCTTGCACGCCGGCCGCATAGAGGTCGTAGACATGCTGACGGTCTATCGCCCGCGCGATGATTTTTACATTCGGGTAGCTATGGCGCACGTGGTGTACCAAAGAATTGATCTGCTCTTTCCCGTCAATCGCGACCACCAGCAGCCGTGCTTTAGATATTCCTGCCGCATGCAACAGGTCTGGCCTGGTAGCATCTCCGAAAAACACTTTGAAACCAAACGAACGGAGCAGTTCGAGATGTGACGCGCTGTAGTCGAGAACGGTTGTGGTATACCCCGCCGCGCGCAGCATTCGGTTGACGACACCACCAAAACGCCCGTGACCCACAATAATCACGTCCCCGTCCTCATCAATTGCGTCTGTTTCTCGTTCCTGTTCCTGGGCGGAACGGGGCAGAACGAGTTTTTCGTAGATGATGAACAAGGCCGGAGTAAGCAGCATGGACAGCGCGACAACCAACAGCAGTTGATCAGCGATTGGTTTCGGGATGACGTGGCTTGCGACGGTGAAGGATAGCAAAACGAACCCGAATTCCCCAGCTTGAGCAAGCCCCAATCCAAAGAGCCACTTGTCGTTTCCTTTAATCCGGAAGATGTAAGCCAAAGCAAACAGAACACTGGCTTTCAAAAGGATCACGCCAAGCGTCAGTGCCAAGATGGGCACGAAGTTCTCGCCAAGCAGCGCAAAATCAATTCCTGCACCGACGGTAATAAAGAACAACCCCAGAAGAAGCCCTCTGAATGGATCTATGTTCGATTCCAACTCGTGCCTGTATTCGCTGTTCGCAAGAACCACACCGGCTAAGAAGGTCCCAAGCGCTGGGGACAAGCCGACGACGATCATCAAAAGCGCAATTCCGATAACGAAGAGAAGAGCGGTTGCCACAAATAGTTCACGCAGGCCAGCCATCGCGATGAAGCGAAAGATCGGACGGGTCAGGAATGTGCCACCGAGAACGATGGCGGCGACTGCTCCGATCGTTACGGATGCAACTTGCCAACCGGCCAGACCGTCCACGAGGCTGAGGCTTGCGTGACCATCGCTTCCGTGCCCATCGGATGCGTGCGAGTCTACAGTATGAGCCACTTCAGCCCCGTGACCTGTGTTGGAGACGACACCGAGCGAAATATCTGAGAGTTCCGGTAATGCGAGAAGAGGGATAAATGCCAACATCGGAATGACTGCGATATCCTGAAAAAGCAAGACGGAGAAGCTTGACTGACCTCCCTCCGTTTTCATCAACCCTTTTTCGTTTAGGGTCTGCAAGACAATCGCCGTCGAGGACAAAGCGAGGACCATGCCGATAGCAAGAGAAACCGTCCAGGGCTGCCCAAAGAAAAGCGCGACGACCATCACAAGACCGGTTGTCGCAGCAACCTGAAGTCCGCCTAAACCAAGCAGCTTGGATCGCATGGCCCAGAGCATTCTGGGCTCAAGCTCCAACCCGACAAGGAACAGCATCATCACGACGCCGAATTCAGCGAAATGCTGGATCGAGATTACATCTACGCCGAGTGCCACCAGCACAGGGCTGATCGCAATGCCAGCGATCAGGTAACCCAAGACTGACCCCAGACCCAAACGTGTAGCAATAGGGACCGCGACAACACCAGCTGTCAGAAAGACGAACGCGAGGAGCAAAAAATCGTTCATGGGTCAGGCCTTTTCTCGGATGGGCAGATCGGAAAATGTCATGATGTCTTGTTGCTCAGCCTTTCCGAAATCAAAGGTCTCGTCCTGAAGCGCGTTCAACAGTTTCGTGTAGCCGTTTGTGTGTTTTGCGATGGCACCTTCCTCATCCGCCTGCAGAGCGGAGTACAGCACATATGGCGTCACGAAAGTCATCCGGCAGAGGCGTGCGGTTTGCTCAAGCGGATACAGAAAGGAGCGTAGTGGAAAGTTTTGATACCCTGCGGCGGTATAAGCCTCTTCAGACCCGCCAGTGGTGATTGCAAGCACCATCGACTTGCCTGTCAGCTTGTTCCCGCCGTGACCATATGCAAACCCATGTTGCAGAACGAGGTCCTGCCACTCTTTCAGAAGGCTCGGCGTCGAGTACCAATACAGCGGAAACTGAAACACGATCACGTCGTGATCGAGCATGCGACGCTGTTCCTGTTCGACATTTATGTCGTGGCGGGGGTATTCGGCGTAAAGATCGACGAAGGTTAAACCCTCAACATCCTTGGCCGCTTTTGCCATGACCGTATTTGCTCGGCTATGGCGCTGACCGGGATGGGCGAAATACACGATCACTCTGGACATTTTAGCCCTCACTTCGGTTGTGACTTCGGTGGATCATACGGAGTCAATCCTGGTTGTCGCGGCTCGTCAGCTGCACCGCAACCAGGCACAATTTTGTAACCTGGTAACGCTGTGCAGACTGACGAGGTTTGTTTTGCACCGATGAAGCTGATTCAACGACTCTGCTAAAACGGTGCAAAATTGTCAGACGAGGCCGCTGGCACAGTCCAACGCTGACGCGCGTCTATTTCCTTGTGCTCCGCCCCTTGAGGTGGGATCTGACCGTTTTCACCGTAGAGCCAGAGCACAAAGTTGTAGCGCTCGCCGCTGGTGATCGGCTCGGACGCATGGGGCACACTGCCATGGTGTATCAATGCAGTGCCAGGCTCGAATGTAAGCTTGCTGACCTGACGCGTTTCATTGTCAAAAAAGCTGACAGCAGAACCTGAAAAATCCTCGCCCGGCAGGTTCAGATTGATGTTGAGCGTCACAGCGGACGCGTCGGTATGCGGGCGCAACGAGGTATCTTTGTTTTCTTGCCAGCGGATCGAGAACCCAAAGGTTTGTGTGTCATAGCCGACAACATCGGGGAACAGCAGACGAGAAACCGGCCTCATATAGCTGTCCATCAGCCCTTTATAAAACGCTTGGAAACTTGGGGCCGCAAGATACCCTTCCGAACGCGGATCAAGCAGCGCGCCGCCCCGGTTCAGCACGATCCCATAGGGAGGACGTAGTGGAATTTCCGCGCTGGATACCTCGTCCAGGTAATCCCTGAGAGCGGCGAGCCGTTGCGGGTCGAAGAACTGTGTCGCGTAAACACCAGGAAATACTTCATTCCAAAGTTCTCGAACCGCTGCCTCTTTGGTTGGGTCATCCCATGCTTGCTCGACAGCCGATCGCAGTTGTGGATGAAAAAGGGACGAGTCGAGCACGTGTTCTCGTCCCTCTAAACTTTCCCAATCAGTCCAGGCGTCTTTGAACAAGTCCCGGTTCTTGGTCCAGAATTGTTGAACAGAAGGTGCGCGTTGCAACATCTCGTCTCGTGTAGGTCGCTCGATTGTACGAGCCCGTTCCAGTGAAGTGACTGACATGATTACATTAGTCTCCGTTTGTGGGAGGCCGCGCCGCCTATAGCGCCGCAGCAGCAAGTGAAGTTGTCTAAAATCGCGGGCACCGGGTCCGCCGCCTAACAACGTCTGGACTTGGAAATCGCCCGTCAGCTGCGCAGATTTTGGTCAGACGTCGTCAATTAGGACCTGCTTGAGATGCAGCGTGTCCATGTATTCGCGGATTGCAGTGATCTTGCCGTCCTTCAACGTCACCAAGAAATGGTAGAAGTTGTTGTAGACAGTTCCGTTCACTTTGGTCCCGTAGGACTCCATTTCCATCGCGACCCGATCACCTTCTGCAGTCCAGCCTGTCGGCGCAAGCTGAAGGCCATCAGGCATTCTTTCACGCATCTTTTTGATAAGCTCCGCTATTCCTTGTCGATCCATCCGTGTATCCACAGGTGGGTTGCTTTTGAGGCCCATCGCTTGCCAAACGACGTCCGCGTCCAGCAAGGCCAGTGCCCCCTCAACATCGGTTTCAGAAAACCGCTCAAAAAAGCTTTGAACGGTTTCCTTGTTCTGGGTGGCAGACATCAGTTGATGTCCTGAACCTTCATCACCAGTTCGCTCCAGTTGCGCTGGTTTTCGATGTCATGCTCGAGTCCCTGCTCATCTGCGATAGCAAAGCGTTTGACCGCAGGGGTTTTGCTGGTTGCCTGATACAGCCAATAGGCTTCAGCTTTCAGAGCCTCATCAATCGGCTTATCGATGGACTCGTAGACCATTTGTTTGCAGGCATTGATCGACTCCGCCGGGAACTGTGCGATGCGTTTGGCCAGCGCGTCGACAAATGGTCCGATCTCGTCTGGTTCCAGCGCCTTGTTGATGGTGCCGAACCGTTCCGCGTCATCCGCATCATAGTCCTGCGCGCTGAGGATGATTTCCAGTGCGCGACCCAGACCCGTTTGACGGGCCATGCGTGATGCACCGCCGCCGCAAGGCAGGATACCCATGCCGACTTCCATCTGCATAAACTTGAACTTACCGCGTGCTGCAAATCGCATGTCCAGCGCCAGGGCCAACTCGTGACCGCCACCACGGGCGAAGCCTTCCAGTTTAGCGATGGTCGCCTGTGGTACACGGCTGATCCTTTCGCAGACGGCTTGCAAGTCCAGCAGCTTGGCTTCATCGCGCGACACAGCCTCGGTCGAAATGTCTTTCAACAGTTCAGTGTCATAGTGACAGACCCAGATTTCCGGATTGGCAGATTCAAAGACCACAACTTTTACGCTGCGATCCCTCTCCAGCCGCATCGCGAGGCTGTTCAGATCAGCCAGCATTTCCTGACCCTGAACGTTGACGGATCCGAAATCAAACGTGACGGTAGCGATTGCGTTCTCAACCTTCACGTTAAACGTGCTGAAGTTCTCATACTTCATTTTGGTTCCTCATTTCCTGTTTCGAACCGTTCGGACAAGAACGGTTTTGGAGGTTGGCGTTTCCCTAAGGGCGAAGCGGTTCTTGAAAAACACCCTGCCCGAACCGCAATCTATTGACTGGAAAACTTTAATAAATGGGCATAATCAGATTTCAGTATTTAAAATATTTATATAATAATCCGGAAAATACGGTCATTACCAACCTTCAAACCATTGAACGCAATGAAAACAGTTGCTTTGATTTGTTGAATCCTTTGAGATATCGTGTGCCCAGAGACTCGACCTTGTCATCAAGAAGGCATGCGACGTCTGAAGAGAAAAGCAGGTCTCGTTTCAGGTGTTTACAGCAGCCCTCGATACGGCTTGCCAGATTTACGGCATCGCCAATGACGGTAAAATCCAAGCGCTGCGCCGCACCGATGTTTCCAAAGAAGATTTCACCCAAGTGCAAACCAATGCCCGCATGTAGTGGAGTCCAAGCCGTTTCACTACGCATGCGCTCGTTCAGTAAATCCAGCTCAGATAGTGCTTGTCGCGCGGCTTCAACAGCCGCTTGAGCGGCGCTTTGAGACGTTTCAAAAGAAGCAAATGGAAACACGGCGAGCATACCGTCACCAATAAATTTCAAGACGTCGCCGCCATGCTGATTTACTGCGTCTGCCATGGCTGTGAAGTAATGATCGAGCACCGTTGCGACGGATTGGTTGTCCATGTTTTCCGAAAGCGTAGTAAAACCACGCATATCAGAGCTCCATACAACTGCCCTGATCGGAACGCCCGTTCCCCGCCGGATCGTCCCGCTTGCAACGCGGTCGCCTGCTTCCCATCCAAGATAGGTATAGGAGATGTTCTTCGTAATCCGCTCTGCGACGTGTCGATCCACATGCAAACCGAACAGCTTGATCAAGAGGATCAAACTTTCCAGTTGGTCCGTCTTGAATCCGCCTTGCTGTCGCGTGGCCAGCGTGATCGCGTTAAATCTGCCGCAACTCGCAGACATCGGAAGCGCCACATATTCGGAGAAACCCTCCTTACCAAGACTCTTCATGAGAGGGCTTGCCGCTTCGCCTTCATCGTTTTCAAGAGCCACCCGAACCGTTCGGCCGTACTCCATCACGTTGAAAAGAGGGTTTTTTCTGTAGCCATCAGAATAAAGGGTGTCCTCGCCAATTTGAATCTCATCGCAAAACCCGTCGGTTGTGCTCCAGTTCCACGCATATCCAAAGGCTTGCGGATGCAGCGTTCCAACATTGAGACTCAGACGACCAACCCCCAACCCAGCTTGCACCAACCTTTCCGCAAACTCTTTTGTAAGATCGATGGTGTCTTTAGTCAGAACTGCTGTGTTCAACAGCCAATCCCTGACATCGTCCGGAGCGCATTGTTGATTCAGGTCCAGGTCGAACCGGCTACGCCTGAGCAGACTAACACCAGAAGCATATGTCCTCGGTGCAGGATCCAGTTCGTTGGACCGAGCGTCAGAATTTTGTCGGGTCGCCGAATGCATCGTAATTTAGTTCCTTTAGTTCTCAAACTGAGTTCGAGGAAAGAAAAGAGGGCAGCGGCGCATATGGAATGCGCGCTGCCCGAGAGTTTGGTTTTGGTGAAGTGCCTCAGAGTTCGACAACGACCTTGCCGATGGCTTGACCACTGGTCAGTCGATCATAAGCATCACCAACTTGTTCAAACCCGAAACGCTGGTCATCAAGCAGTGGCTTCAACGCGCCTGCGTCTACGATCTCGGCCAGCTTGGCAAGGATCACGCCATGCTCTTCGCGTTTATGGTCGTGGATCATCGGGATCAGCATGAAGATGATGTGCAGAGACAAACCTTTGAAATGTGCAGGAGTAAGGTCCAGTTCGACCAAAGCAACGGTTGAGGCGATGTTGCCGTTCAGCGCTGCCGCCTCGAAGGAGTTGGTCATGTTTGGGCCGCCGACCGAGTCAAAGATGGTCTCGAAACCTGCACCAGCAGTGTGTTCCTCGACATAGTCTGCGACCTTCTCCTTCATGAAATCGATTGCCGTCGCACCGTAGCTCTCGATCATTTCAAGTTGCGACGCACCGGTTCCGGTTGCGAAGACGTCTGCACCAATATGCCTGGCAACTTGCACGGCTAAGTGGCCGACTCCACCGGCACCACCTTGCACCAGAACCTTCTGACCTGCTTGAGTACCTGCGCGGGTCAGCCCCTCATAGGCAGTAATGCCGACCAACGGGATCGCAGCAGCTTCTCGCATCGAAAGGGACTTGGGTTTGTGTGCAATAAGACGCGCATCAGCGACCATGTATTCAGCCAGTGCGCCCTGTAGCTTCAGTAGACCGCCAGCACATCCGTAAACCTCATCGCCTACCTTGAAGCCTCTCACGCCGTCCCCAACGGCCTCGACAGTTCCAGCAAAGTCCATACCCAGAACAGCGGGTAGTTCGGGCGAGAGAGGGAGATCCGTGCCCATCGCGCGGATCATAGTATCCACTGTGTTCACGCTGGTGGCTGCAACGCGCACGATAACATAGCCGGGGTCGGCAGTGGGCGTATCAATCTCAGCGAGTTCGAACTTTGCGTTCTCGCCGTACTCAATAAGGGTCATTGCTTTCATTGGGCATCTCCGGATGGATGTTTGACGGCTCATACGTAGATTGAACACCCAGCCGGATAAATTGATCTAAATCGGAGTTCAGTTTTCCGATTCTGAGAATAATTTGGGTGAATCTCCAATATCGGTTTTGGTACGTACCCACAGGCGGTGGTGGTGAAAGTTTGGGGTGCCGTTGTCTCAAACTGTCTCAAACTGTCTCGCGGTGAGACAGTTAAGCAATTGGCGAGATGCAGGACCAACGAGTTCCTTGCCGAATTCAGCGCTTCTCGCCAGCCTTCCCAACGAAACATGAGCGACATCATGATCGCATGCTTGGGAGGAGCGCATGACACCAACTCGCGAAGAACAGCATTGGATGTATCGCAATATGGTCACGAGCCGCCGGTTCGAAGAAACTATTGCGGGCATCTATTTCGAGGGCAAAACGCCCGTTTTTAATATGGCTAACGGACCGATCCCTGGGGAAATGCATCTCAGCGACGGTCAGGAGCCGGTCGCCGTCGGCGTATGTGCGCACCTCAACCCTGATGACGTCGTAACAGCAACGCATCGCCCACACCATCAAGCGATCGCCAAGGGTGTCGATCTGGACAAAATGGCAGCAGAAATCTTTGGGAAAAAGACAGGCCTGTCCGGTGGGCGCGGTGGTCACATGCATATCTTTGATGCTGACGTGAATTTTGCCTGCTCGGGGATCATCGCCCAAGGCATGGGGCCAGCCGTAGGCGCGGCACTTTCCCGCAAGATGCAAAACAAACCCGGAGTAGCGGTCGCGTTTGTTGGCGAAGGCGCAGTTAACCAGGGCGGTTGGCATGAAGCCATGAATTTGGCCGCCGTTTGGAACTTGCCCTTTGTCTGCGTGATCGAGGACAATGCATGGGGCATCTCCGTTTCCAAAGAAGCCTCAACAGCCGTTACGAACAATGCGGATCGCGCTGCGGCTTACGGCATCCCCGGGAAACGCATCGAAGGTAATGATCCTTTCGCGATCTATGACGCAGCCGGAGAAGCCATAACGCGCGCACGCGCTGGCGAAGGTCCGACCCTTCTGGAAATCGAGACATATCGCCTGGCGGGGCATTTCATGGGAGATGCGGAAGGCTATCGGCCAGAAGGCGAAAAGGACGCGCTTTTCGAGAAGGATCCAATCCCGAAGATGCGGACCAAAATGCTTGCCGATGGCATAGCCACCGAAGCTGAGCTCGACGCAATCGAAGCCGAAAGCGCGGCACGCGTCGAGGCTGCAATCAAATTCGCCCGGGAAAGCGAAGAGCCAGAACCTGAAGATGCACTGACAGCAGTCTTTGCCTGAGCTGGAGGGAGGAAAAATGAACAAACCAAACGAAAGAAAGCTGACTATCGCCCGAGCTATGGCCGAAGCGATGCAGCAGGAAATGCAGATTGACCCTTCCGTATTCGTAATGGGTGAAGATATCGGTGCACTGGGCGGAGTTTACGGCAATACGCGCGGCCTCTTGGACGAGTTTGGCGCCGAACGGGTTCGCGACACTCCGATCTCGGAAACAGCGTTTATTGGTGCCGCAGTTGGTGCAGCCCAGGATGGTATGCGGCCGGTCGTAGAATTGATGTTCGTGGACTTCTTCGGCGTTTGCTTCGATGCGATCTACAATCTAATGGCCAAGAACATCTACTTCTCGGGTGGCAATTTCAAAGTACCGATGGTGCTGATGACTTCGACCGGAGGCGGCTACTCGGACGCTGGTCAGCACTCGCAATGTGTCTACGGCACATTTGCCCATTTACCGGGTATGAAAGTCGTGGCTCCTTCCAACGCTTACGACGCCAAAGGGTTGATGACGGCAGCAATGCGTGACGATAGCCCCGTGGTCTACATGTACCACAAAAGCCTTCAAGGGATGGGGTGGTTAGGTACCGAGGCCGGAGCAACGGTTCATGTTCCCGAGGAAAGTTACACCGTGGAAATCGGCAAGGCCAAAGTGGTTCGCGAAGGTTCAGATGTCACCATTGTTAGCCTTGGCATGGGCGTTCACAACGCATTGAAGGCGGCTGCCAAGCTGGAAGCGCAAGGCGTTAGTGCCGAAGTTGTCGACCTCGTCAGCCTCGTGCCGCTGGACCGAGAAACGATCCGCGCCTCGGTGGCCAAGACCGGCCGACTGATCGTCGTTGACGAAGACTACATGAGTTATGGTGTCTCCGGTGAAATCATCGCGACAGTTACAGAGCATGACATCTCGGTGCTGAAAGCTGCGCCAAAGCGGATCGCGTTCCCGGATGTGCCGATCCCGTTCTCACGCGTCATGGAGCAACACTGCTTGCCGAACCCGGACAAGATCGTCGCAGCCTGGAACGACATGAAAGCCGCCTGATCTAAACACCAGTGGAAACCAACAAGCACGGGGCAGCACATTGCGGCCCCGAACAAGGAAGGAGTGCCTAAATGGCAACTGATATCGTTATCCCTTCGGACCTTTGGGAAGAGGACGAGGAAACCGTCATCACAAGCTGGCTGGTTGATGATGGATCTACCGTCGAAGAAGGCGCCCTGATCGCCGAAATTATGACGGCCAAGGTTCAGTATGAAATCCTTGCCCCAGCATCGGGGACTATAAGCATCAAAGAAGAGGCCGATGCTGTCGTCGCCAAAGGCGCCGTGATCGGATCGATAGAATGAGCGGTGAAGTGAAAACTGTCCCGCTCAAGGGTGTGCGCGGGATGATCGCTGACGCGATGGTGAAAAGCCTGCAGACAGCCGCTCAGCTAACGCATCAGGGCAGCGCCGACGCGACGGCTCTTTTGGCGGAAAAGGCCCGGTTGGCCGAGGCAGGAATCAAGGCTTCGGTTGAAGATCTTTTGATGTCAGCGGTCATCCGCGCTTTGAAAAAGAACCCAGACGCCAATGGCAGAGTGGAAGGAAAAGAAGTCAAACTTTTTAGCGCAATCGATCTGTCGGTTGCGATTGCCTTGCCAGGCAACTTGTTGGTCGCACCAGCGATCTTCGGTGCGGGTGAGATGGATGTTTCTGAACTGAGGGCGGCGCGACAAGACCTTGCCGCTCGGGCAAAGACCAACAAGCTCAGCGTAACAGAAATGACTGGCGGCACGTTCACTGTAAGTAATCTTGGATTGACCAGGGTCGAGCACTTCACACCAATCATCAATGCCCCGCAAATCTGCATTCTGGGTATTGGGCGCCTTATTGACAGGGCAGTTAGAGGTGAAGATGGCGGCATTGAACTGCGTCCGCATGTGGGCCTGTCATTAACTTTTGACCATCGTGCCCTCGACGGAGCCCCGGCGGGCGACCTCCTGACTTCGATATGCGAAGAAATTGAAGGAATGGGCAAATGACCGGCCTTCTACGTCAGTTTTCCAGCCCGGAAGAGGGTTTGGTTTTTGAAGCCAAGCTTTTTTCCGCACGGGAATCTGCCGTGGGCCTCTGGGCCAGCGAAAACGAAGCACTGGTCTGTCCGGCTTCGTATCGCAAAAGCCCTGGTTTCAAAGAAGCTGCAGCGCATTCGCTAAAGCGAGGTTGGCCTATCTTTACTCGGCCAACCGGGGGCGGTGCTGTTCCGCAAGGGTCGGGGATTGTCAATCTGGCGATCACTTTTAACGCGCCGCGCGGCTTCACGATCAATGATGGCTATAGGCTAATTACCGGCATCATCCGAGACGGGCTTGGTTCCACAGGAAACCGGCTGGCAACAGGTCCAACGCCGACCAGTTTCTGCGACGGCGACTGGAATCTCTCTCTTGGGGGCAAGAAGGTCGTAGGCACAGCACAGCGCTGGAAGCCGCTTGGTGAAACCAACACCCGGGTTTTGGCGCATGCCCTGATCCTGACACAAGGCCCAGTTGAACCCGGCGCACGGGCAGTAGACGCCTTTAATGCCGACCTCGGATTAGGTGCGGTCTCTTGTGCCGCTCACACGAGTTTGGAGCTTGCCACGGACAAGGCCATGCGGGCTCCTCGCACCCTCGTTCAAGACCTGCACGCAGCTTCAGTTTCAGCTCTGCGATCCATCCACTTCGAAGCACAGACCTCTGTCGCGGCATGAGCAAAGACATAAGCCGCAAGAGGAGAGCGGCTTTTAAGTAAAGGGAGGAAACCATGTCCAACGAAACGATCCACATTCACCTAAAAGTTGGTGTGCCCTCAGAAAACGGCGATAAGTTCGAAGACCTCATGACTGAGCTCGTCGCGAGAACTCAAAACGAGCCGGGCACACTGGTTTACGAATGGTATCGAACTGACGACGGCAACACCTGGCACATCATTGAAAGATATGCGGACGCTGAGAATGGCGACCTGCATGTGAAAGGGTTTGCCGAAAACTACGCTGGCCGGTTCTTCGATCTGATCGACGGGTGCGAAGCCATCGTATCGGAAAATGCGACTCCATACATCCGCGGCATCCTGGAGGGTATCGCGCCCCTATACGTCTCGCAGAAAGGCGGATTTCACCGCTTCTGATCCACGCAATTCGCCAGCGACCGACGCAAGAGTTTCCCCACGGTTTCTCGACGGGACCTCGTACGCGCCGCTGCCCAGGGATTCAATGGGCGATCCAACACGCCCAGCCAACAAGACAGCTAAAATCTGGAGGAGAAAATGAACATACGTTTCCATCGTCAAAAGCGGCGGGGTTTGGACACATCAGGTGTCAGTCGCCGCATGTTTCTAATGACGACTGCGATGGCTGGCGTCACGACAAGCGCGATGCTTGGCAGTGCGAGCCCTGCTTTCGCCGCCGTCTTTGATGAGGCGGAAAGCGCGACGCTTCTGCAAATGACTCAGGACATATATCCCCACCCGGACCTTCTGGAAATCAGCCACTATCAGACGATTGCAGACACGGTCACCACAAATGCCGAGGGGGCTGCGGACACTGCGGACGGCTTGCGGGATGGGCTGAAGCGGATCAACGAGCAGGCAGAAGCCCTGTTTGGGGTGCCATACGTTGAAATTGACGATCCAGACGCACGCGAAGGCCTCCTTCGAAAATTCCAAAACGAAGGCTTCTTCCAAGGCGTACGCTGGACCGCCTATTTCGCCATCTACAACAACAAAGATGTGTGGCCGCTGTTTGGATACCAAGGCTCTTCCGTTGAGCACGGCGGCTACATCGACCGTGGATTTTCAGACATCACCTTCGTTCCTCCGGGCCCGACCCTGGAAGAGCGGTTGGCGCAAGTTCAGGGCTAAGGGAGGCGATCATGGCTACGTTTGAAAAAGACGACGACAGCGTTGTTGTCATCATCGGTTCAGGTGCCGGAGGTGGAACCCTTGCGTATGAACTGGCGCAAAAAGGGATCAAATCCGTCGTGCTGGAAGCTGGGCCCCGGTTCGACAGTACCGACATGGAAAACGATGAATGGACCCAGTTCCAGAAATTGTCGTGGCTGGACAAAAGATACTCAGGCGGCGGTTGGCATGGTTCCGTCAACCACCCAAACTTGCCGGCTTGGATCGTCAAGGGCTACGGGGGATCGACCGTGCACTGGGCGGGTGTCGCTCTGCGATTTAAGGACTTTGAGTTCAAGACCCGCTCAACCTATGGCGAAATTGCAGACGCGAATATCGAAGATTGGCCCTTTTCACTGGAAGAGATGACGCCCTGGTACGAAAAGGCTGAGCTCAAAATGGGTGTGACCGGCAAGACCACGGGCATGCCACACCTGCCTTGGAACAACGGCTTCCGCGTCCTCGCAGAAGGATGTCGTCGCACTGGTCGCACGGATTACGCGTCTGGTCCGATGGCTATAAACTCCATTGATCGCGATGAACGTCCGGCCTGCATGCAGATCGGGTTCTGTATGCAGGGCTGTGCAATCGGTGCCAAATGGTCGACGATGGTTGCAGAACTTCCCAGAGCTGAGGACACCGAATTCTGTGAAGTCCGCACGGATGCCATGGTGCTGAAGATTGAGCATGATGAAACTGGGAAGGTGACCGGCGTCCTTTATGCGGACGCGGAAGGTAACCAACACCTGCAGAATGCACGCATTGTTTGCGTTGCCGGGAACTCAATCGAGAGCCCACGCCTGCTGCTCAATTCCGCTTCTACAATGTTCCCCGACGGTCTCGCAAATTCATCAGGACAGGTTGGCAAGAACTACATGGTGCATACCACGGGCGGCCTTTACGCAGCCATGCCCGAGCCAGTCCACATGTTCCGCGGCACCTCGGTGGCAGGCATTGTCGGAGATGACGTCAAACACGACCCCTCGCGCGGTTTCTCTGGTGGTTTTTACTTGGAGTTCCTGTCACTTGGCCTGCCGTTCATGGCTGCATTTTTGGAACCAGGCAACACGGGCTGGGGACGCAGCGTTTCCAGTGCACTTGAGAAGTATGATCATATGTCTGGTGTCTGGGTGCTGGGTGAAGACCTGGCGCAAGAGCAGAATGGGGTGGCTCTGCATGATAGCGAAGTAGACCAGTATGGTTTGCCTGTGCCAATCGTGTCGAAGACCCCGCATATCAACGACGTCAACATGACCAACTACATGTACGAGTCGACAGCTCAGATTTATGAGTCGGTCGGGGCAACCGATATCTACGAACTGCCTGCCTATCCCGCGTCTCACAACATGGGTACCAACCGGATGCATGCCGATCCGGCGAAAGGTGTGGTCAATGCCTATGGCCAATCGCACGACATCTCAAATCTTTTTGTGTCGGATGGTAGTCAGTTCACATCATCGGGCGCCTGCAATCCGACGCTAACGATTGTCGCTTTGGCGATCCGACAGGCGGAATACATCGCGCAAGAGATGAACGCCCAAAACATCTGAAATCGCATGCGTCTCTCCCTGGTGCGGTCAGGCCTTTGTGC
This sequence comes from Ruegeria sp. AK4, assembly GCF_056541025.1. Taxonomy (NCBI): domain Bacteria; kingdom Pseudomonadati; phylum Pseudomonadota; class Alphaproteobacteria; order Rhodobacterales; family Roseobacteraceae; genus Ruegeria; species Ruegeria sp. AK4. The sequence continues at coordinate 85,981 of NZ_JBQFXS010000013.1, read as the reverse complement.
CTGGCTGCATTGGAGGAGGAACGAGTGCGAACCATCGCGTGCGAACGCCGAATAACTAACAAACTTAAGGAGGATAAGATGTTAAAAAAGTTAAGTAAATTTGCCTGCGCCACGGCACTGACTCTGGGCATTCCAGCATCTGCGTTTGCCGAGCTACCAGGTATGCGGGGAACTCAACATATCGGCATCACCGTACCCAACGTGGACGAAGCCGTTGAGTTTCTCGTCGACATCATGGGATGCGAGGCGTTTTTCTCTTTCGGTCCTTTTGGTCCGTTTGAAGATGACTGGATGACAAAAAACCTGAACGTGAACCCGCGCGCGGTCATCGAAGTCATTACAATGGTTCGGTGCGGCAACGGTCCGGCTTTTGAAGTGTTCAAATACACATCGCCGGATCAGAACCCGAACCCGCCAAAGAACAGCGACATCGGTGGGTACCACATCGCTTTTTATGTCGATGATATCAACGAAGCGACCCAGTACCTGCGTGATAACGGTGTACAGGTCTTGGAAAGCCCTCACCCGCTGACGGGCACATTGTTGGAGGGGATGGACTGGGTCTATTTTCTGACGCCTTGGGGCATGCAGATGGAAATCGTCAGCGCGCCCAACGGCATTCTGGACGAAAAGCAGAATAATCGGAATTTCTGGGACCCGCGCTCCTGAAGATAATCCAAATACGAAAACGGGCTGCGGCACCCCAAGCCGCCACCCTTCTTAAGGAGGCGAACATGGCTTGGTTGAGCTCCTCGAAATATACACGACGCCAGCCTATCTTAACGGGTGTTTTAGTTCTCTTACTAGCGCTCTGCTGGTGGCCGCAGCGAGGATACGCTCACTTCAGCTATTCCGACCCGCGGATCATCCACATTGTTGACGACGGCGGAGACCAAGCACTCGTTCTCATTCGCATGCCCGCTCCTTTGGCTCTGCTTCCCGACGATTGGCAAGGACAGAGCGAAACTCGCTTACCCCCATTTGGTATCAGCAACGGTGCTGACACTTTTCTGGATGCGCATGCGATTGAAAACAACACACTTGAGCTTTTGGACGTATTGAACCGATCGTTGTCTATTTGGATTGATGGGCATAGATCAGATACGAAAGTTGAGCAAGTTCGGTTCTGGGCTGATACTGAGAGGCCCTCATTTGGAACTGTCAAATCTGCAAAGGCAGCATTTCAAGAGGCCGCCCAAACAAATGTGGCAGCCTTGCCATACTTCGACCTCACTGTAGACGTCGCGCTTTCGGTCCCGGCTGGATCTCTAAATCAGGATCTGCGCGTTGCTTCGGATCTTGGTAAGAATTTTCAGGTGATGGACAGGTTTGGAACTGTCGTGAAGCTACATCGCAGCAACTCAATCGAGACGCAGGCGATGATTGGGGTGCTGGATGTCTCGTATCCAGCGGCTTCAAACAAATGGATCGTTATGCGCGATGCGGCCTTAATCGGAGCAGAACATATTTACTTTGGTCTTGATCACCTGGCCATAATTGTCCTTATCGCTATTGCCGCACAAAGCTGGCGCCAAGCTCTGGGGATGGCTTCGGCCTTCACCATTGGACATATGATCACTCTTGCTGCCGGCCTCTACGGCATCGCCCCGGCAACGATCTGGTTCATACCGTTGGTGGAATTTAGCATTGCGCTATCGATCGTTGTTGCTGGCGCTTTTATATGCTTTCAGATCAGACATCCGCTGGGTTGGTTAGCGTTGTTCGTCATTGGGCTGGTCCATGGCTACGGGTTTGCCGCCTCTGCGTCTCAGGCAATGTTTGCAGGTCAGTTTGATTTCCTCGACCTATTGGCATTCACCTTTGGGCTGGAAGCCTGCCAATTCGCGATCTACGCCATGATCCTACCGATCATCCTGCTGACAGATCGCCTATTCCCATTGCTACACGACACGTGGCGCAGAGGTGTTGCGGTGTTCATCGCGCTGTTTGCCGCGTCCGCTACATTCACCCGCGTTACTGAAGCAGCAGACGCTTTTGGCCTAGTTTAGACCATTCACCTCGGAGATCCAAAATGACTGAAACAAAATTCGATATGATCGTAATCGGAGCAGGACCAGGTGGTTATGTTGCTGCAATCCGTGCAGCCCAACTGGGGTTGGATGTCGTTTGTATCGAGCGTGAACACCTCGGTGGTATTTGTCTGAACTGGGGCTGCATTCCCACAAAGGCACTTCTCCGCTCGAGCGAAGTGCTACACTTAGCTCAGAATGCAAAAGACTTTGGCCTCAAGATTGAAGATCCGGAACACGATCTCGAAGCCATTGTCGTGCGGTCTCGGAGGGTTGCCAAACAGCTTTCAAATGGCGTTGGTTATTTGTTCAAGAAGAACAAAGTTCCATCCATTATGGGTGAAGCGCGCTTGGCCGGGAATGGCGAAGTTGTTGTGAAAACCAACGATGGCGAAAAGAAACTGCGTGCTAACAATATCGTTCTGGCAACCGGTGCACGCGCGAGAGATCTTCCTGGACTTGAAGCTGATGGGAAACGCGTTTGGTCTTACAAACATGCTTTGCAGCCGCCGCATGAACCGAACAAGCTGCTGGTCATCGGTTCCGGTGCGATCGGTATCGAATTTGCCAGTTTTTACAACGCGATCGGAGCAAAAACGACCGTAGTGGAAGTAATGGGTCGCATTTTGCCTGCCGAAGACGCCGAGATATCGACCTATGCCAAGAAGAGCTTCAGCAAACAGGGCATGAAGTTTTTCGAGGGCTCGAAAGTTACGCAGCTTGAACGTCACAGCGACCGAGTTGTCGCTCATATCGTAAAAGACGGCGAGGTAACGGTTCAGGATTTTGACACCGTGATTTCAGCTGTTGGCATCACCGGTAACGTTGAGAACCTTGGTCTCGAAGAGATGGGTATTGAGATCGACCGAAATCACGTCGTCACAGACGAGTATTGCCGCACCAATATACCTGGACTCTATGCTATCGGAGATGTCGCGGGGGCTCCTTGGCTTGCTCACAAGGCAAGTCATGAGGGTGTTATGGTCGCTGAACTCATTGCTGGACTTGAAGGTCACCCTGTTAAGCCGGAGAGTATTGCAGGTTGCACATATTGCCACCCTCAGATCGCGAGCGTTGGGATGACCGAAGCGCAAGCAATCGAAGCCGGATTTGAAATAAAAGTCGGGCGGTTTCCTTACCAGGGCAATGGCAAAGCCATTGCATTGGGCGACGCGCAGGGGATGATCAAGACCGTCTTTGATGCCAAAACCGAGCGATTGCTTGGAGCGCATATGGTCGGGGCCGAAGTGACCGAACTGATCCAAGGATATGTCGTCGGGCAAAAGCTCAATGCAACAGGTCCAGATTTGATGGAAACTGTATTCCCGCACCCAACGCTTAGCGAAATGATGCATGAAAGCGCTCTCGATGCTTTCGGAAGAGTCATCCACAAGTAGCTTCGCTCAATCGCTCGTCAGCAACATTACTTGTTGCCGACCATGTTGATGCTAACGGGGTCGCGCGATGCCATATTGTTTCATCTTTCGATGAATGGTTGCGCGGCCCATTCCTAAGTTACGCGCTGCTTTCGAAACGTTCCATCGGGCTCCGATCAGCGCGTCCTGAATGAGTGTCTGCTCATCATAGTTCGAATTTGACTGGTCGGAATAATTCTGCCTTGTCTCTACGATCTTGCGGGTTTCTGACCCAGATATGGTGCATTCCGGTAGGTCCAGCCGTGAGATACGACGACCATCCCCTTCCATAAGCGATTGCTGCAGGGCGTTTTTGAGCTCTCGGACATTGCCTGGCCAATCAGAGCAGGAGATCAAGCTTTTTGCTTCTTCTGTTATTTGCACTGCCTCTCCCGCCAACTGCCGAGCGATCTCGCCAGCCAAGACCTCGATGCGTTCACGGTGTCGAAGAGGAGGAAGTTGAACAATCGTATTTGCCAGCAGGAAATAAAGATCATCACGGAACAACCCGTCCTGGACGGCAACGCGAAGCGGTTGACGGCACGTTGCTATTATTCTCGGTGTCGGTCCCGAATACTGCTCTTCGAGTAGCAACCCGTCTGCTTCAATTTCACCCATCAGCATCCTGAGTCGAGCCTGCGCGAACTCTGGCAGTTCGTCTACGTTCTCAAAAACCAGAACAATATGTTCCTGGTCTGCCATTCCAAAGGAACTCGCAATACGCGCTTGTTCCAGCAAGGTCTGAAAGTAAAGTTTGTCCTGTTCAGATTCACCCAGAGACGCACAATCAACGGTCGTTACACGTGCTGAGTCGAACTTGGTAGCTTCAAGGATCGCTACAATGAGGGCAGACTTACCGGTACCGGACTCACCTTCGATCAAGAAGGGTAATCCCTTTCTGAAGTTGGCCAGGGCCCTCGTACAAAGCGCAGCCATTCGATCGCTTCCGATTGAAAGCTGGCGTAACGAGGTGGCCAGTCGGGTACGTTTTGGTCTTAGCGAAGTTGTCGTTTTTCGGTTTTTCCATGACGCTGGAGAAGCGCGCTTACCGCTCTTAGTTAGCGCCGAGAAATTTAGAACTGTTCCGTTCTTGGATCGAACACTCGTTACTCTTTCGGGGACTGTTTCCATAACTTTTGAATCAGTACCGAACACTAACTCAAAGGCCTTCCCTTTTAGTGCCGCGGGAGTTTTTTCACCTACGAGGCGGTGTGCCCCTGCTGTAGTGCCCAAGATGATCCCAGCTTCGTTCAATGCCACATGTTCATCCCGCTTCAGCAAGTCGCGCCCATCAGCTGAGGAAACAGATATGATCAATTTATCTGCAAACTGCTTTTCGAATAGTATGCGTTGGATTCTGTCTGCGGCGGCGCCCAAAAGCTGAGACGCAAAGAGATAGTCTAACGAGTTATTGCGATCCAGCATGGCCAAGCTGATTGCACCGAGTGTCTGGTTTTCTGCGTCAAAAATAGGGGCAGCTGTGCAGGCGAATGGACGCAAAGAAGAAAAGTAGTGGTTTCCTCCGCTAACGGTGAAGGCATCTCTCTCAGATAACGCCATGCTAACACCATTAGTTCCTGCAATTCGCTCATCCCAACAGGAACCGACGGCGATGCCGTTTTCTTCAAAAACGGACCGGCCCTGGTCGGTGCCCTCCAGACGAACCGAAACACCATCGGTGTCCGTGACAACAAGGCAATGGCCGGCATTGGCTGCTATTTTAGCGAGTTGGCTGATTATCCCTTGGCGGCCGCCGGAACGTTCTACCAATTCCTCTAACCGAGGAGCCACTTCAGATGATTGTAGGCGAAGGATGGGGCGAGCTGTATCCCGAACAAGCTTGTACTTGAGCTCACAGCGTTCCCACGATTCACTAATAGCATTTCCAAAGTGTAAGGAATTATCGGTTTCCACCCTATGTCCTCCCCGTGCCATCAGCTTACAGCATTGAGAGCAATTTCGACAAAAAAACGTCGATGCTCCCGCGGTTTTCCCGCCTGTCTGAGAGTTTACCGCGAGGTGGCTGTGACCTCTTGGATAGCTTTCATCACAGATTTTCTATGGTCTTCATCCATTGCTGCTGAATGGGGTTTGGCCAACTGTCCCGAGTCGTTGTCGAAGTACTTGCCGGAAGCATTGGAAAACTCGGGGTCAAGTGCGGTACGGCATATGATGTCCGCGCCTATGCTCATATCATTCCCTGCGACGCCAAACCCCTCTTTCACCATCTTGGAGGCAAGCAGTGAGCCGGGATTCACCGCAATGACAGACGGGCCATTTGGCAGCGCTTTTGCCAGTTCCTGTGACCAGATAGTGATCGCCAGTTTGCTTTGGGCATAGGCCCCAAAATCGTCCAGCGGACCATGACCGACCATTGCCTTTGCATCGACTGGGGATTGTGCGGCCGACGACAAGTTAATTATACGGCCATCTTGCGGGATGATCGGCAACAGCCGTTGCGTCAGCACCCACGGCGCGAACGTATTCACCACAAAGCGAACGTCGAAGCCATCCGGTGTTCGTGTGGTAGGCGTCTTGTAGACGCCAGCATTGTTGATCAAGACATCGATGCGGTCATGTCGCTCAAGAATCTCTGTCGACAACGCTTCGACATCACTCAGTTTTGAAAAGTCGGCGACATAGCTTTCTGTATGGTCGCCAACTTCTGCTGCAGCCACCTCAAGTTTTGGTTGGTTTCGACCATGTAGCAGAATTCTATGACCTTGTGCCGAGAGGGTTTTGGCAGTCAAGAGACCGAGGCCGTCCGTTGATCCAGTGATAAGAATTGTTTTGGACATGGTTCGTTCCTTTGTTCGTAAGCCGGGCTTCGGACATTTGAGGATGGACTGCACTTTGAAGCTAGCATTCACCCGGTCTCAAAAAGCCGAACTATCCTGAAGTTCGTTTTAGCTATGTGTGTCGCTTTTCAGTAGCCTATCAGAAGCGAACAACAGTTCGGCTCTCGAGGCTCTTTCGAATTGAATGGATACTTGGATCCTCGATCAAATCGACTGCACTGTGACCCACTGAGGGCAGTCCTTGGTTGTCGTAGATATTGAACAGGACAATCTCATCCGGGGTCATTCTTGACTGATAAACCCAATCATGTGCGTCGCTCGCCGCCAGCCCCATAATGTGGCCGCGCCGATCCGGGTAAATCAGATCGATCAGAATCCAGTCTTCATTCGTGACGCTGGATGGGCGAACAAAACCAAGCGGCGCGCTATTGATAGGGTTTTCAACTGGGCGCCATACATTGATGAAGGCGTAGTGCCCCGTGCTCCATTCTGCGGCCTTGTCTGATCCCAGAATGTCTACCAGTCGCTTTTCCGCCCCCTCAGTGCTGTAGTCGCTATGGACATTCCGGGCTGGTTTGCGATCGGAATCGGGGTCATCAACCCTTAATGTGTGGTCGAAAACAACGACCTCTTTGGCACCCAGATGTTGGAAAAGCAACTCGGTCAATTCACGGTCATAAACCTGTTGCCAGTCGTTTCCATCGCCAAACGAAGTTACTTTGCTAGGTGATGTAACAAACGAGACGCCATCCGTTGCAAACGAAATCGCATCCTCTGATCCCCGCAGGTCTCGGAGCGAAATTTCCGTTGTAACAAGTTCTGGCGAGATCAGGTTTCCCGCGACACCACCAGCATCGATTTGAAACGCCTGCCTCGACGCACTGTGCACGTGATAATTGACAGTTGCAGCACCTGGCATAGCCTTCTCCTTTTTTAACATTTTTGATCCGCGACCCGACAAGCGATTTGAGTTCGCGTCGCGACCTTGTTTCGGCTGGACTCCAAGATACGCATTGAAGACGGAATAAAAATGGGTCATTAGAAGATAGATAATTCGGGTTTTGGATATAATGAGATGGATACGGAAAGCCTTCGCCTGTTTGTTCTTGCAGCTGAAAAGCTCAATATTAGCGCAGCAGGGCGCGAACTAGGTTTTGCACCGGCTGTAGCAAGCGCCCGGCTTGCCAAGCTCGAAAACACATTGGGTGCTGACTTGCTGCACCGCTCGACCCGTAAAGTTGCTTTATCATTGGAAGGTGCTGAATTTCTGCCCTACGCCCGCGAAATTCTGGCGCAAGAGAGTGCTGGGCGCGCCGCATTGGGGCAGGGACAATCTCAGCCCAAAGGAACACTGCGCTTTACTGCACCCAGCACTTTTGCACAGTTATACATCGCGCCAATCCTGCCAGAATTCCTCCTTAAGTACCCGGGGGTTAATCTCGACCTTCGTCTGTCCGACAGCCAGTTCAACCTGATTGAGGGCAGCTACGATTTGGCTATTCGGAACTCAGCGCTTGAAGATACCAGCCTCAAAGGCCGCAAGCTCGCTGACGACAATCGCGTACTTTGTGCCTCTCCTCAATATTTGGCCCAGCGTGGGGCACCGGCAGCACCATCCGATCTGGTAGATCATGATTTGATCGCATTCAGAGATCAGGAGCCGCGTCCTCTCACCGGTTCTAATGGCTCATCCGGAGAATTCGATCCCCGCGCGGCCCGTTGTCAGCTAACTTTTGATGATGGCCTCAGCCAAAAACTCGCCACGGTGGCTGGAGCAGGTATTTCAATGAATTCGCTTTGGAGCGTCCACCGTGAACTGTCGGAAGGCAGTCTTGTTCAGGTCCTGCCAGACTACCGGGTAACCGACGCATCTGTACTATGGCTTGTCTATCCGAAAGCAAATGTCTTGTCCGCTAAGGTTCGGGTTTTCATGGATTTCCTGTTGGACAGGATTGGACAGATGCCAAGTTGGGAAAGCATTTAGTCGTTTCGAAAAATCCATTCGCGGTTTCATGTTCTCAATCACCTCTGCCTGTCCTGTATGGCTAGAATATCCAGGTTCAGTGTGAGCGGTATTCCCCCATAAGCTAATTTATGTGAAACATGCTCCTGCGGACTTTTTCAAAGGCGACCCACTCCGTTTTAGCCCAATTCAGAGATACTTGATCCAGATTCTTTGACCGCAGCAACATCGAAGTATTTCGACCACCTCGTTTGCACTAAGGTTGAACTCTCTCGCGAGATCTGTGATCTGGACCGACCTAAAGCTGACAGCGTCCCGAACCAGTCTGCCGTCTTCAAAGGAGATAAACAAGTGGGACCGCGCAATGCTCCCAGTCGCGATGGTGGTGTTGAGGGCAGGTAAACCAGCGTAGCCCACCAGAACGCCATTGATCAGGCCATCGGCGACCCTGCCTCATAGCCGGTAACGGTTCGGCGGTTTCAGAACTTTGCCACTCTGCCAATGTTTCTTCGTTGGGTGTTTGTATTTGAAACCATAGCTGCGGTCGGCCACTGACATTCGGCTAATGGAGCCCGTTGTTCATCCGCTGACCAATGTCACAAAGCGAGGCCTGCAATTTCATAAGATTCTACAGTTTAGTCTTGCAATAAAATTTCATGCGATGCTAAGAAGGATTCGTGAAAATAATTTTCTCGAAGGGAGGAGCCCATGAAACTTTTGACTTTGCTCAAAGCAGCGGTGGCCGGAGGAACGGTCATTGGTGCGGCAAGTTCCGCGTTTGCTGAAGATCGCGTCTATTACTATGCATCCCAACTTCTGGGTCACCCTTATCTGCTCGATAACCATCTTGGCATGCGCTATGCGGCCGATAAGTTCGGTGTAGAGATCCGCACCACCGGCCCCCAGGGCTGGGATCCTGCAGGTCATGCCGAAGCAGTCGAGCAAGCGATCGCCAAAGAACCTGATGGGATCATCACATCGCTTTGGGAGCCAGGTGCGGTTCCTGCAATCAAACGAGCGATGGACCAAGGCATTCCCGTCGTTGTTATCGAAGCGACCGTCGATGACCACGGCGCGATGACCTTTATTGGTTTGGACAACTATCAATCCGGCGTGGAACAGGCCAAAGAGTTGATCCGTCTCGCGGGAACCGAAGGTGCTTATGTTGCAAGTGGGAACTGGGGCGCGTCCAACACTGACGCAAAGATCACGGGCTTTACCGATTACGTCACCGCTAATTCCAATTGGCAGGAAGCCGGGCGCGTTGACGACAAAGCCAATACGGCAGATGCTATTGAAGCTGGTAAGGCGATCTTCAACACCTATGAGGACATCGACGCCATTGTTGGCTTCGACGCTTCATCGGGCACCGGAATATGTCTGGCGGCAGAGGAACTTGGCCTTGATATCGCTGACCTCGCGGTGGTGGTCAACGATCGGGAAGCTCCGGTTCTTGAGTGTATCGCGGATGGTGTGATCGACAGCTCGATCATTAACAAGACTGCATTGGAAAGCTTCATGGCGATCCAAATCCTCGAAGCTTTCAACGATGCGAATGTTGGTTTGGCTGGTGTACCGATCTCGGCAGACAATACAGCATCCGGCATCACCTCGGCACCCGAGGTCATCTATATGGGTGCCCAGGTCATCAATGCAGAAAACGTTGGGTCGTTCATGCATGAGAACATCCCCCAGTACGACTGAGGAGAACAAGTCCTGCGCGCAGGAAGTTGCCAGCGCGTGGGACCAAGCCCTGCTTCGCGGAGGAAAAGATGCCAGATCTTGTCGAACTCAGGCATGTGTCCAAGTCCTACGGGCCGGTTCAGGCGCTGAAGGATGTGAGTTTCTCCATACGCGCCGGTGAAGTCCACGCGCTCCTTGGCGAGAACGGGGCGGGCAAAAGCACAACAATGCGTGTGGTGCGAGGTGAGACCGCCCCTTCGAAGGGCGAGGTGGTTGTGGTCGGTCAAACGCTGACGCGGTTCACTCCAGCCGTTTCTGATGATCTCGGTATCGCGATGGTTCACCAGGAACTGGCGATCTTTAATGGCTTGACCGTCGCCGAGAACCTCGCCCCCGACTTGCCTACACGCAACCGGGCCGGTTTTGTAAACCGAAAAGCACTGAATGAATTTGCAACTGCCAAGCTCAATCTTTTCAATTTAAATATTGCGCCGGATCAGCTGATGTCCTCACTGACAACCGGGCAGAAGCAGATTGTAGAGATCCTCCGGACCATTTCTGAGAGCCGCCGCCTGATCATACTTGATGAGCCAACGTCCAGCCTGAATGCGCAGGAAACGGAAACTTTGTTAGATCTCATCAAGTCACTGCGGGCGGAAGGTAAAAGTGTTTTGTTTGTCTCGCACCGGATCCCGGAAGTCCTGGAGATCAGTGATCGGATAACCGTGCTGCGAGACGGAGAGTACATTGAGACGCTGGAGAATGCGGGTCTGACCGAGGCGGACTTGGTGCGACGCATGGTTGGGCGTGACATGGGCGAGCTGCATAGGCGCCGAGCGTCAAGCGGCGCAAACCGGGACATCGTCGCCTTTGGCGCCAAAGGGTTGTCAGGTGTTGGCGGCCTCAACGACGTAACTCTAGATTTGTACCAGGGCGAGGTCTTGGGGGTTTTCGGTCTGGAAGGTTCGGGGGCGAGTGAGCTTTCCCGCCTTCTCTTTGGGCTTGATGTTCCGGCCGCGGGAACCCTGCACGTGAAGGAAAACGTCGTTCCCAACCCTACGCCGCTCAAGATGATCGACGCAGGGGTCACCTACTTATCGCCAGACCGCTCTGAATCCGGGTTGTTTAAATACCGGGCATTGACGGACAACATTACCGCGCCTGTCCTGTCTCGGCTCAGCCGTATGGGGTTGATCCGGCGCGCGAAGGTGCAAGATACGTCCCGGGCGTATTCGGACCGATTTGAGATCAAGGCGGGCGGGTTGGCCAGCACGCCCGCATCGCTTAGTGGCGGCAATCAGCAGAAAGTGATGATGGCCGCTTGTCTGACGCCAGATCCAGATGTGGTGATCGTCAATGAACCAACCAGAGGCGTAGACGTTGGTGCCAAGGCCGAGATGCACCGCAAGTTGATTGAGTTGGCCGAAAACGGCACCAGCGTGATGGTGTTTTCCTCCGAACTTCCAGAACTCGTGAGCCTCTGCGACCGCGTGATCGTCATGCGGAGCAATCGCATTGTCGGCGAATTGCGTGGAAATGAAATCACCGAAGATAGTGCGATGACGCTGGCCGCTGGCAGCGCCGTGCACTGAGGGGAAGATACATGGCTTCAACCGACCAATCCATAATCGAGCCTTTCAATCTCCGCGGATTTGCCGCCTCCGGCGGTATTCTCGTTGCAGTGGTGCTTTTGCTGTTTGTCTTCCTCGCGGTCACAAAGGCTCAGTTTTCTGCCTACAACAATCTCTACTCCCTTGCTTTCGCGCTTTCGATCGACGCGATTGCGATTTTTGGATTCACCTATGTGATGGTGCTCGGGGAGATCGATCTGTCGGTAGGTGCCGTCTACGCGCTGGCCGGAACACTGACAGGGTGGCTTCTCAAGGTGGGTGGGCTGGACCTTTATCCCGCGATCTTTCTGGCGCTCTGCGTTGCAACCGCTGTCGGGTTTGCCAATGGTTTTCTGGTAACCCGGTTCAAGGTCAATTCCTTGATGTTAACAATCGGCACTTTGATCCTTGTTCAAGGGGTCGTCGGTGTCCTGGCCACCGATTTGGTTGGGGGCGTTTATCCGCGAGATTTCAGGCTTTTGGCAAAGACCCGTTGGTTCGGAATAAGTGCAACAATCATTGTCGCGGGTTTTGCACTTGCCGTACTTGTGTTCCTGCAACTGCGCTCATCGCTGTTCCGCAAGATGTATCTGGTTGGAGAAAATTCAGAGACAGCGCGTATCTATGGCATCCGAACTGACGCATTCAAGCTTTGGGCATTTGTTGCGTCGGCCTTTTTCGCCGGGGTCGGAGGGGTCCTGACCGCATCTCGTTTAACCCATGCGAGCACCGATATGGGGGTTGGCCTGGAATTCACTTATGTCACGGCGGCCATCTTGGGGGGTGCCAGTCTATATGGAGGGCGTGGTGGTGTCGGAGGCTCGGTGCTGGGCCTACTCTTTCTTGCGCTGATCCTGAATGGCCTCGTCATGTACAACGTCAACCCGCTTGCCCAACAGGTCGCCATTGGTGTGCTGCTGATTTGCGCAGTGTTGGTCGACATGATCATGAACAAGAAGGAGGGCGCGTGATGTCTGCTGAAACAGTGGCGACACCCAAGACTGTTCCCGCACAATCAATAACGCTAAGCCGCTTGCTTGCACAGCCCGAGGTGACAGCCGGTATTGTGGTTGCAGTGCTGCTTCTGGTTTTGGTGTTTGGCAGTCCCTTTTTTCTGAACGCGAACAACCTCGCCTCCCTGCAAACCAGCATTGGACCAATGGTCCTTCTGGCAATTGGCATGACAGCGCTTTTTGTGACCGGCACATTCGACCTGTCGATCGGGGCCACCATGGCTTTGGCCGGTCTCGTGGCGACATGGCTTCTTTCTGCGGGTCTGCCTTGGCAAATGGCCATGATCGGCGGTGTCGGTGTTGGAGCAATTGTCGGAGTATTCAACGGCGTGTTGGTGTCTTATGTCGGGTTGAACCCTTTGATTGTGACCCTTGGGGCGCTGTATGTACTGCGTGGTTTGGTTGACCTGATGATCGGAGGCGGTCGTCCACAGCCTTGGATGTATGTGTCAGGTCCCGAGGTTGATCCAGGCTTTTATGCGTTTGGATCGCTGCATATCGGACCGCTTCACATTATTCTCCTTTTGGCGATTGTCTTGGCGCTTGGCGCAGATGTCATATTGCGCCGCCATCCGATTGGGCGCCGCCTCTATCTTGCTGGTGACAATCCGGATGCGGCGCGGTCATTGGGTATACCGGTGCGTCGACTTCAGTTGGCAGGTTTCGTTTTGTGCGGTGTTTTGGCCGCGATAGCCGGTATGTTCATCGCCGCGCGAACCGGTTTGGCCAGTCGTCATATTGGCTCTGGCGTGGAGTTGCAGATCATCATTGCCTGTCTCGTAGGCGGAGCCAGCATCGCGGGAGGGCGCGGCTCGGTGCTTGGGTCTGTTTTGGGTGTGCTGTTCATCACGCTGGTCAATAACGCATTCAACCTATTTGAGGTTGCTGCGGAATGGCAAAAGGTTGTCGTTGGCTCAGTTCTGATTTCTGTTGTTGTGTCCGATGGTTGGCGTTCTCTACGCCGAGCACGGCGGGGGAAGTAAATTTCGAGGCCGGCACAAGTTAGAAAAATAATTTTTTCAATTTTATTGCAGAATAAAATTTTGCGCGATAAGCTGATTGTGAAAAGAATCGCGTTTCATTCGATGGAGACAAGAACGGTGACAGAGCAAGACATCATCCAGCGCATCAACGCAGCACGGCTTTTGCCTGTGGTAGTCCTGAAGAGAGCTGAAGATGCCGTGCCGCTGGCGAAGGCTCTGCTTGCGGGTGGGTTGGACGTCGCAGAAGTCACTTTTCGAACAGCAGCGGCTAAAGATTCCATACACGCCATCGCACAAGCCGTCCCGGAGATCCTTTTGGGGGCAGGCACGGTCACGAACGTAGATCAGTTGGATGCCGCCGCCGAGGCGGGCGCAACTTTCATCGTGACCCCAGGGTTCAACCCTGACGTTGTCCGCCACGCGCAATCCAAGGGAATTCCGATTGTTCCAGGGATCAACAATCCAACCGGTGTCGAGCAGGCAATGTCGCACGGGTTGAAAGTTGTCAAATTCTTCCCCGCCGAACCAACGGGCGGAGTTCCATTCCTCAAAGCGTTGACGGGGCCCTATGGCGACATGCGGTTCGTTCCCACCGGGGGCGTCAACGCGCGGAATGTGTCGGACTACCTTGGGATATCGCAAGTGGTTGCTTGCGGTGGATCCTGGATGGTTGATCCCAAGCTGATCGCCGCCGGGAAATTTGACGAAATCAGAAAATTGACGGCCGCAGCCTTAAGCGCTGCTCGTGCTGCCTGAACAGAGTTCAAGTTCTTCAAGAAAAGGAAACATCATGTCGATAAATGGAAATGGCAGACGCGCTCCAATGACGCTTGAGGGCAAGGTCAGCATCATCACCGGCGCGGCTTCGGGGATCGGAGAAGAGGTGGCCCGCGTCTATGCAGACGCCGGATGCAAAATTGCGATGGTGGATTTTGATAAGGAACGTCTTGATCGCGTCGCTAAGGAAATCGCAGCCGAAGGCGGGGATGTTCTGCCAATCTACGCTGATGTCACAGAAGAAGAGACGGTCCGCGCGTTTTTCAAACAGGTGCATGAAAAGTGGGGCAAGATCGATGTCCTGGTCAATTCGGCCGGGCGCGACAGCCTGGCGCCTCCGCTGAACGAAGTGACGCTGGAGGAATGGAACAAGACCATCGGGCCAAACCTGACGGCCGTGTTCCTCTGCTGCCGCGAGGCTTTCATCTACATGGAACCGCAGGGCGGCGGACGCATCATTAATATGGGATCGTCTTCAACCCGAGTTGCATCGGGACCCGGCCACAGCCCTTACCGAGCTTCCAAACACGGTATGATAGGTTTCTCGAAGAACATCCTGTTGGATGGTGAGAAGAAGAATATCGGTGTCACGGTACTGAACCCGAGCCATGTGAAAACTCCGATGACCGAGATCATCGACAAGGGTCTCTATGACGGTGACTTGAAGGCCTACACAGACGGTTGGCTGGACGAGAAAGAACTGAAGGAAGGCATCCATGCCTCGTGCATCGACGTGGAAAACGTAGGCTGGTTGGCACTCTACGTTGCGACACGTACACCCGACGTCACGATCCCGACGATCTCGCTCTATCCCACGCACAAGGTGCACCGCTACGGGATGGAGGTCTGAACCAGTGAAGGCGGCTGTTTTCAAAGGGGTCGGCACGGTCACGCTCGATGAGCGCGAGATGCCTGCAATCAGCGCTGAGGAAGTGTTGGTCAAGGTGCATGCCGCATCGATTTGCGGCACCGATCTGAAGATTGTGCGCGGTGGCCATTTCCGGGTCGGCCCTGATGAAACACGCGTTCTGGGTCACGAGCTTGCCGGGGACATTGTGGCGGTTGGCGATCATGTTGCCCATTGGAAGGTTGGTCAGCGAGTTTCGGTTGTTCCCAATATCGGCTGCGGGCACTGCGACATGTGCCGCAAAGGGCTTAACAATATGTGTCCGAAATACGATGCCTTTGGTATCAACATCGACGGCGGTTTTCAGCAATATATGATTGTGACGCCGGCCGCGCTTTATGGTGGCAACCTCTTCGAAATTCCTCGCAGTCTTGACTATGAAGCTGCCGCCTTGGTCGAGCCGCTGTCGTGCTGTTTCAACGCATGGAAAGATTTACACGTTACGCCAGAGGATCGTGTATTGATCCTGGGTACGGGACCGATCGCCGCTCTCTTCCTGCAACTCGCCCGTTCTTACGGCGCGCGACAGGTGATCGTCGTGGGACGTCGAGACAGCCGGTTGCGTGAGATTGCGGGGCAGGGGGCCACAGACACGGTCAACTCTGCGGAAGTTGATGTGCACGACGAGGTTATGCGGATCACAGGCGGACATGGGGTGGATGTTGCATTGACCTGCGCACCCGCGCCAGAGCTGCAAGGCGTCGCTCTAGGATTGCTTGCCCGCTACGGCCGGATGAACTTCTTTTCTGGGCTGACCAAAGGCAGCACAGTCGATCTGGATACAAACAAGGTGCACTATTGGGGACTGACTCTTCTGGGCAGCACCGGGTCTAGCGTTGAGGACTACGCACGCTCGTTAAAGCTGGTCGAAAGTAATCAGATCGACGTGACATCCATCGTGTCCCATCGTTTCGGCATGAATGACGCCATCGCGGGTTTCGATCACGCACTGACCGGCAAGGGCTTGAAAACACTTATACTTCCGCAAGAGGCAAGCGCATGATGAAGGCTGCAGTTCTCCACGCCCCGGCTGATCTTCGGGTTGAAGACGTTCCGGTTCCCAAGGACTTGGGAGACAACGAGGTACTCGTCAAGGTGGCTGCCTGTGGCATCTGCGGCTCAGATATCGGTCGCGTTATGGTTACGGGGACATATAGTTTCCCAACGATACCAGGGCACGAATTCGCAGGGGTCGTGGAAGAGATCGGTACCGAGGTCTCGCATCTGAAGCCCGGGGACAAAGTTGCCGTTGCACCGTTGATGCCCTGCGGGACCTGTGATGACTGCGCGCGCGGAAATTACTCCTTGTGCGAGAATTACAACTTCCTGGGCTCTCGTACCGATGGCGCTTTTGCGCAGTATCTCAAGGCCCCTGCACAAAATGTCCTAAAGGTTCCGGACAATGTCAGCCTCGAGGTCGCTGCGACCATCGAACCGGCGGCCATTATCCTTCATGGTATCCATAAGGTGGATCTAAGCCTGGGCGATGCCGTGGTTGTCGTGGGATGCGGTGCGCTCGGGTATTTTGCCCTTCAGTTCGCCAAGCTGTCCGGCGCGCAGCCCCTGATTGCCGTGGATGTTGATGAGGAAAAGCTCGAACTGGCGCGACGGGTCGGAGCGGACGTCTGCATCAATCCTGCTCAGACTGATGCGTTTGCGGCAATCAAGCAGGCGACAAAGGGCCGGGGCGTTGCACTTGCGCTGGAAGCGGCCGGGAATGACGCAGGGCGAGACTTGTCTATCCTGTCCTGCGCGAAACAGGGCAAAGTCGTGCTCTATGGGACGGCCTATGGGGATGTAACTTTCTCCAAAGCGGCGTTCGACAAAGTTGTGCGCGAAGAGGTTGAAGTGATTGGCTCGTGGAATTCTTACTCTGTGCCGTTTCCGGGCAAAGAGTGGTTCGACATCATGGGTTTGCTTGAAGCTGAGCGTCTGGATGTTGAGCCGCTGATCACGCATCGAGCTTCTCTGGATGAAGCGCCAAGGATCTTTCGCAAACTGAAAGATCGTAGCTTTGGGCCGTATCACAAGATTCTGTTCAAGCCGAACACTTGAAGGCAAGAGCGAGGGAGGGCGATATGACTGACAAGAAATATGTGCTGGCACTGGACGAAGGGACGTCAAGCGCCCGCGCAATTCTATTTGACAAAGCCGGGGAAATCGCGGCCATCGGTCAGCAGGAATTTCGTCAGGTTTACCCTCAACCGGGTTGGGTTGAACATGATCCTCGCGAGATTTGGACAACGCAGCTGGCAGTCATTCAGGAAGCCATGAAGTCGGCTAATGCCAATCCAGCAGAGATTGCCTCCATTGGAATAACCAACCAACGCGAAACCGTGGTGATCTGGGACCGCAAAACCAGCCGTCCCATTTACAATGCCCTGGTTTGGCAGGATCGCCGCACGGCAGACGTGTGTGACGGGCTCAAGGCGCGGGGGCTTGAGGAAGCGATCCGCGAAAAGACCGGACTTGTTGTGGACGCCTATTTTTCAGGAACCAAAATTGCCTGGATCCTTGACAACGTGGAAGGCGCGCGGGAGCGGGCCGAACGGGGCGAATTAGCTGCAGGCACCATCGACAGTTGGTTGATCTGGAAGCTCACTGGTGGAGTGCATGTCACGGATGTCTCGAATGCGTCGCGGACGCAGCTGATGGATATCCGGACCTGTGAATGGGACGAGGAGCTGATGCGCGAATTGCGGGTGCCGCGCGCGATATTGCCGGATATAAAAGACAGCTCTGGAGTGTATGGAACCACACATCCGAATGTCTTTGACGGTGCGGAGATCCCGGTTGCCTCTGCCATCGGGGATCAACAAGGCGCGCTCTTTGGTCAGGCCTGTTTTGAGCCGGGCATGGTCAAGGCGACCTACGGCACCGGTGGTTCACTTATGATGAACGTCGGCGAAGAGGTGAAATACTCCGAGAACGGCCTGCTGACGACTGTTGCCTGTCGCGTGAATGGCAAAACACAATACGCGGTCGAAGGTCTGCTCTTTACCGTGGGCTCGGTCATTCAATGGCTTCGCGACGAAATGAAAATCCTTCACAACGCCGCCGAGAGTGAAGTCTCGGCAAACAACGTTGATGACACAAATGGTGTTTATGTTGTTCCGGCATTCACAGGCCTTTCGGCGCCGCATTGGGATCAATATGCGCGGGGCACGATTGTTGGCATCACTCGAGGGGCCAACCGCGATCACATCGTGCGGGCGTCGCTGGAAAGCATGGCCTACCAGATCCGAGACGTCATCACCTGCATGGAGAAGGACACAGGGATCACGCTTGCCGACCTCAAGGTCGACGGGGGCGCGGCCATGAATAATTTCGTCATGCAGTTTCAGGCTGACATGCTGGATGTCTCAGTGCTCCGACCCAAGATCGTCGACACCACGGCACGCGGCGCTGCCTTCCTCGCGGGTCTTGCAGTCGGATTCTGGGAAACCACAGACGACCTACGCGCGACATTCACACTGGACAGGCGATTCGATCCACAGATGGACCGGACGCAAGCCGATGAGCTGTACGCGGGTTGGACCCGTGCCGTTGAGCGATCGCGCGACTGGGCCGAACACGAATAGGAAAAACAATGACCAACTACGCCGTTGCAACGCGCCGGACGATGTACTTCATTGGCGTGACCACGACCAAATCGTCCATCATGAAGGTGTTTCCTGCTTGGGCGGATCATCTGGGGTTGAACGCCGAACTTAAGGGCATCGACTTTGTGCCGAACTCGGACCACGACGCTTATCGCAGTGCTGTTTCTTTTATCAAGTCGGATCCCTTGTCGCTTGGGGCGCTTGTGACGACCCATAAGGTCAATCTTCTGAAAGCCTCGCGCGATCTATTTGATGATCTCGATCCTTATGCACAGACATTACACGAGATTTCATCGATCTCGAAGCTGGGTGACCGGCTGGCGGGCCATGCAAAGGATCCCATCAGTGCTGGAGCCGCGTATGAAGCGATTGTTGCAGACGGTCATTGGGTACAAACCGGTGGTGAAATGCTCATACTTGGGTCCGGCGGTTCGTCGCTGGCTCTAACGCTTTATCTACATAACAAAGTCGCAGAAAGCGGCGATGTGCCCGGTAAGATCATCATCACCGCCCGGCGCGACGCTAGCCTCGACGAGATGCGCACCGTTCATGGCAATATCGGGTTCAGCATTCCAATCGAATACCGGCTGGCTCCGACCCCATCAGAAGCCGATGTAGTTGTCTCGGAATTGCCGAAAGGCTCAATGGTGATCAACGCCACTGGGCTTGGCAAAGACGGCCCCGGGTCACCTGTCTCAGATGCGGTGAGCTACCCCGAGGACGCTCTGATCTGGGAGTTTAACTACCGTGGCGATCTGGTCTTTCTCGATCAGGCAAACGCGCAGGCAGAGGCGAAAAACCTCACCGTGGTGGATGGCTGGGTCTATTTCATCCACGGCTGGACGCGTGTGATCGCCGAGGTTTTCGACATCGATATCCCCATGTCCGGACCGGCTTTTGACGAGCTGAGCCGGATCGCAAAAGAAGCGACTTCCTGAAAGGATTATTCCATGAACGATATGGCACCCACACTGTTTGATTTCGACGTCGAAACTGGCGCGTCCAAAACCGCCGAGCCGATTGCACGCCCTTTGTCGACCCTTAAGGGCTACTTTGCTGACGAGGACGCTTTCAACGCAGCGGTCACGGCAGATGATGCCATGGTCTATGAGTATTTTGACATGGGCGTTCCAGAGACCAGCGGAAATGTTGCCTATGGCACCACCCGTATCCGTCCCGGCAAAATCGGTGAGGAATACTACATGACCAAGGGTCACTTCCATACCGTGCTGGACACCGCCGAAGTATACTACTGCCTCTCCGGCAATGGTGGAATGATGATGGAGACACCTGAAGGCAGGGTCGAATGGCGTGAGATGAAGAAAGGCGATGCGGTTTACGTGCCGGGTCGCTGGGCGCATCGATCAATCAACATTTCTGACAGCGAGGACTTTGTGATGTTCTTCGCCTTCCCGGGGCACGCCGGTCACGACTATGGGACGATCGAAACCAAGGGATTCCGCAAACTGCTGGTGGAACGCGATGGCAAACCCACGCTGATCGATAATCCGCGCTGGCTAGGATAGCATCTAAGGTACTCAGATGACATCTAAAATTGCAATCACGCCGCGCTCGCTTTCGGGCGCTGGCCATCCCGCTTTGTCTTTGCTGACTGATCAAGGATATGAGCTTGTCTTTCCCGCACCGGGGCAGACACCTTCCGAGGATGCGCTCTTGTCTTCAGTGCCGGGTTGCGTCGGCTGGCTGGCCGGAGTGGAGCCGATTCCGGCTCGGGTTCTTGATCAGGCAGACGGATTGCGCGTGATCAGCCGCAACGGAGTTGGCGTGAACAACATCGACCTGGCCGCTGCCCAACGCCACGGCATTGCCATTGAACGCGCCGCAGGAACCAATGCGCGCGGCGTTGCAGAGCTTGCCATTGCGCTCATGTTGGCGGGGTTCCGTCATGTGCCATGGTCCGACGCTATGCTGCATCAGGGCAAGTGGGAACGCCGCAAAGGGGTTGAAGCCGAAGACCGCGTGCTGGGTGTCATTGGCTGCGGTGCCATCGGCCAGACCGTGGCGCGTATTGCCATCGGTTTGGGAATGAAGGTCCTGGGACATGATCCCTATCCTCCGCAAGGTTTTTCACCGGAAGGCTTTCGGCAGGCATCTTTGGACGAGGTATTTGAAAGGTCAGACGCCATAACTTTGCATTGCCCGCCTTCAGAAAATCCTTTGATCGATGCAAGTGTCATTGCACGTTTGAAGTCCGGCGTCCTGATCATCAATACCGCACGAGCTGAACTCCTTGACGACGCGGCGGTTCTGGCGGGATTGGAGAGCGAGAAAGTCTCATGTCTTGCGACGGATGTGTTCCGGGAAGAACCTCCAGAGCTGTCCAACCTTTTGTCGCACGATCGAGTGATCATGACCCCTCATGCCGGTGGATTCACTGAG
The DNA here is from genome assembly GCF_056541025.1 of Ruegeria sp. AK4. Classification (NCBI taxonomy): domain Bacteria; kingdom Pseudomonadati; phylum Pseudomonadota; class Alphaproteobacteria; order Rhodobacterales; family Roseobacteraceae; genus Ruegeria; species Ruegeria sp. AK4. The sequence goes on along the minus strand of NZ_JBQFXS010000013.1, from coordinate 64,800 downwards.
GAAAGCGTTACGCGCGCCACAGAAACCGCCGTGTACAATTTGCTGAAAGTTTTGGAGCAATGAGTATCACGGGCGATCCTTGGCCCTCTCCCGATACGCTGGGCTGCCCAAGCTCGGGGGCAGCCGTCTGGTGGTTGGGGCAGGCGGGTTTCCTGATCGAAATGGGTGGGTTGCGGATCGTGATCGACGCTTATTTGTCGGATTCCCTGGCAGAAAAATACAAGGGTCAAAAGTTCCCACATATCCGAATGACCCAAGCTCCTGTCGGACCCGGCGATTTGGAAGGCATTGATTGGTTACTTTGCACCCACGGGCACACCGATCATATGGACCCGGGCACTATTCCTCCGCTCCTTGCGGCAAACCCGGAGGCGAAGGTCGTGGTGCCCAGATCGGACGTAGCGCGCGCCAAGGAACGTGGAGTTTCGCAAGATCGTTTGGTTGCCGTCAATGACGGTGAGTGGTTGGACTTGGGCGGCGTGACGCTGTTCGCTACGCCAGCGGCTCATGAAACGTTGAGCCGCGACGGCCAGGGGAACGCGCAGTTTCTGGGCTACGCCCTGAGAGGTCCAGACGCGACGATCTGGCATTCAGGAGATACCATTCCTTTTCCAGGGCTGGTTGAATCGGTTGCTCCTCTCTTGGTTGATCTTGTCCTCTTACCTGTGAACGGCCGCGATAAAGTCCGCGCAAGCAATGGTGTGCCCGGAAACCTCACTTTGGAAGAGGCTGTTGCGTTGACCGAGGAGGTTGGGGCAGGGGCCATGCTGGGGCACCATTTAGATCTGTTCGACTTCAACACACTCGACCGAGACATTGGACAAAAATGGCTGAGCAAAAACGCTGACTGTTCGCGTGTTCGTCTTGTGGAATTGGGGAAACGTTACGTTGTGAGGTCCAAGTCAGCCGGGGCACCTCGAAAGATTCTGGCGATTTGCCGCGGCAACATTTGCAGGTCGCCGTTGGCAGAGGGCATTTTGGCAGATTTGTTGAAGCATCGTTCGGACTGGGTTGTGGACAGCGCGGCAATCAAGAATTGGAATGTAGGGTGTGCGCCAGACAAACGCTCGATCAATATCGCGAAAACTCATGGGTTGGACCTAACGAGGCAGAGCGCGCGGCAAATCACTTCTGCGGACTTTCGTGACTTCGACCTGATCCTGGCGATGGACGCGGACGATTGCACCGCGCTCGCCGAGATCGCACCCGTGGATGCAACGGCACGTATTTTGAGACTTGGTGACTTGATCCGCCCAGGTCAACGCCACGATATTGCGGACCCATATGATTTTGGCGAAGCAGAGTTTGAGAAGTGTTTCGCCGAAATATCAACTGCTTGTGTTCAACTCGTAAAGAGAATTTGATTTCATTTATCTCAAAAAAGAAAGAAATTCTTTACAAGCAAAAGTTAATGGAACAGAATTTTATGAAATCTGGAGAAGGGAATCGCCAGAAGGCGAGATCAAAGTTCAACTGGAGGAGAACGATATGAACCTGAGACAGACCTTGCTGACGAGTGTTGCTTTTGTGAGCATCGCGGGCGGTGCTTGGGCCGAAGACATGTGCGATTATGCAGCCCCTACGGCCCTGAACGATGGCGCGCAAGCCGCAACCGGTACGATCCAGAATGACCAAGACGGAATTACGATCGCCTATCTGCCGATGGGAACCGAATTTAACTACCACATCGCGCTCGGCGAAGGCATCACTGACGTCACCGAAACACGCGACGGAGTTGATAGCTTCTTGTTGTCGCCCTATTCCGGCGGTGATCTGGCAGGTCAAATGGGCATGCTGCAGGATGTGACGGCCCGCGACGATGTTGATGCCATTATCCTGATCAGCTTTGACGAAAGTGCGTTGGCGCCGCTGGTTGAAGAGGCGGTAAACGCTGGCAAGGCCGTCGTGATCATAAACTCTGACATCCCGGACTTTCCGACACCGGTACATGGCGTTGTTGGTGTAAACCAGCGGGCTGTAAATCACGCCTTGGCCGATTGGGCCATGGAGCAGGCCGATGGCGCGGCGCGTAAGGTTGGTGTGCTCGACGGCGAGCCGGGATATCTGGCGACTGAACGGGCCGGTGGTTTTACCGACGGAATCGAAGGCACTAACTGGGAGCTCGTCGCGCGCATCAATGGTGGCTGGAGCGTCGAAAAGGGCAACACTGCGGCGATGGACCTGATCCAGGCAAATCCTGGGGTCGAAGTGATCTACGCCTCGAACGACTACATGGCTTTGGGCGCTGTCTTGGCCACCCAAGCTCTTGGTCGGGATGATATCTCCATTCTGGGTTACGACGGCGATACAGGCGCGCTTGAGGACATTGCGGCGGGAGGTATGACGGCCACGTCTGATACTTCGCCCGTCATCATGGGCCGCAAGGCAGCCTGCTTTGCGCTCGACCTTATCGAAGGGAAGAGCGAGGGCGGATATGTGAATACGCCGACACGGATCGTGCATGAAGGCAATGCAGTTCAGGTTCTGCAAGCACCTGAAGACCTCTTCCCCCTGCCGTCCAAGGATTATTAATACCTCCCCAACTGGGTCGGGGGCGGGAAACCGCCCCCGTTTTTGAAGGAGGCTTCCAATGCAAAATCAATCCCCACTTTGGGAACTCGAAGGGATCACCAAAACTTTTCCCGGTGTTCGCGCGAATGACGGAATCTCGATCCGCTTACATGCAGGTGAGATTCATGCGCTACTAGGCGAAAACGGCTGTGGTAAGTCGACGCTGATTAAGATTCTGTCCGGCGTGCATCAGCCAGACGCCGGTACGATCCGCAGGCGCGGCGATGTGGTCCAACTCACCAGTCCAATCCAAGCAAGAGGGCAAGGCGTTGCGACCGTATTTCAAGAGTTCTCTCTCGCCCCTACGTTGACAGTGGCAGAAAATATATTTCTTGGCCGTTATCCACGGCGGGGGCCGTTGGTCGACTGGCCACGCATGAAACGTGAAGCGGCTGACGTCTTGGGTTCGCTCGATATCGCAATTGCTCCGGATCGCATTGTTGGAACATTGTCAGTGGCCGAGCAGCAATTGGTCGAAATCGCCAAAGCGATCTCTATCGATGCAACGCTGCTCATTCTGGATGAACCATCCACCGCGCTCGGCGAGCAAGAGATTGTCGCTCTCCATCAGCTTCTACGGCGCATGAAGGATCGCGGCGTGTCGATCCTTTACATCTCCCACAGGTTGGATGAGGTGGTTTCATTGGTCGACTCAGCCACGATTTTGAAGGATGGCAAGGTCGTCTCAACCGCCACTGGTACCAATCTGGACGTCGATGAGATCGTTTCCAAGATGGTGGGAGAGGATATCGACGAACACTATCCCAAACAGAAAAATGCGACCAACACCGTTCTATTTTCCGCGCGGAACCTGTCGACGGATAACGGCGTGAGAGACGTCAGTTTTGATGTGCATGCCGGAGAAGTCTACGGATTGGGCGGTGTCATCGGATCCGGACGGACTGAAATTGCCCGCGCAATCTTTGGCGTTGATCCGTTGACAAGCGGCAAGGTTAGTATCGACGGGAAGACACTGCGGATCCGCAACCCGCAGGGTGCAATTCGCGCAGGATTGGCGTTGGTACCGGAGAACCGCAAGTTCGACGGGCTTTTCTTCAACTTCAATGGCGGCCCCAACATGACCGCAGCGGCGCTGGACAAAATCCGCGGCCAGTTTCTGCTAAAAAAACGCACTGAGGCAGACGTCGCACAAGACTACATCGATCAGCTCGAGATCTCGCCTGCAGCGGCCAGGAAATTCGTCAATTTGCTGTCAGGTGGCAATCAGCAAAAGATCGTCATCGCTCGGTGGCTCTTTGCCGACAGCCGGGTGCTGATCCTGGATGAGCCAACTCAGGGCATCGATATCGGTGCCAAGATCGCCGTTTACAATCTGATCAATGCGCTGACAGCGCGTGGTTACGCCGTGATCCTTATCAGCTCGGATCATAACGAGCTGATCGCGATGTCCGATCGTATCGGCATCATCCGCGAAGGCTCCCTCGTCGAGACCATGCCTGCAGCGCGCGTGACACACACCCATCTGGTTCAGGCATCCGCACAGGAACTGACCCATGATGCGGCCTAAGGAGGAATGACATGAGTGAGTCAAGTTTTCTTGGACGTCTGGCACGTCAGGAGTTCATTGGGCCGCTAATCGCACTTCTACTGATTGTGGTAATCGTAGCAGCGACCACGCCCGCATTTTTGGAGCCGCAAAACTTTCGTAATATCGCGCTGCAAGTGTCCATCCTATCAATTGTGGCAATTGGGTCGACCATTGTAATCATCACCGGTGGCATCGATCTGTCACCGGGCTCGATGATTGCGCTGCTTACCATGTGTCTTGCAGTTTTCATCAAGACCTATGGGCTCTCGCTTTGGGTCGCGATTCCTCTTACCTTGCTGATCGGCTGTGGGCTGGGCGTCATCAACGGCATTCTCGTAGCCTATGTCGGTATTCCAGCCTTCATTGTAACCCTTGCCGGACTATCAGCGTTCAAGGGTCTTGCCCTAACCCTAAATGGTGGCACTCCTGCCTTTTCACTGTCACCGGAATTGCGTGAAGTGTTTTATGGCACTTTCCTGGGCTTGCCGCTGCCATTCTATTACGTAGTCGGCGCCTATGCGCTTTTCACAATCATCATGGAGCACACCCGGTTGGGAAGAGAGATCTATGCGGTTGGTGGAAATGAATCTGCGGCGCGACTCTCAGGGATCAATGTTGCCCGTGTGCGGTTGATCGCATTTGTGTTTGCGGCGCTCTGTGCGGCAGTTGGTGCAGTGCTTCTTTCATCACGTTTGAACTCAGGTTCACCGAATTATGGCACCTTGATTGAACTGCAGGCGATTGCGGCGGCCGTGGTTGGTGGCGCCAGCTTGGCCGGGGGCAGGGGGCGCGTGATCTCAACTTTGATCGGAGCGCTGATCATCATCGTGGTGCAAAACGGCCTAAACCTGAATGCGGTTACCACCTCGATGCAAAGCTTGACCATCGGTCTGATCATTCTGGTCGCCGTCGGTGTAGATGTCTGGCGGAGTCGAATAGGTGCATCGATCGCTGGGTTTCTGAATGCCAAGACAAAGGAAGTGTAAGCCATGGATTTCGGGGTTAATGGAAAAGTCGTCATCGTGACAGGCGGTGCAACTGGAATTGGCAGGGCCATCGCCCAGACCTTCCACGACGAGGGTGCCATCGTCATCATCAACGGTCGGACGCAGTCGAAGCTGGACTCTGCCTGCGCCGAGATTGGTGAACGTGCGCACGGAGTTGTTGCCGATTTACGCAATGCCAAAGGGGCAGCGGATCTCTTTGAGTTCGCCAAAGCACATGGAGCTGTGGAGTTCTTGGTGAACAACATTGGCGTGTTCGATGTGAACGACTTTTTCGAGGTCAGCGATGACCGTTGGATGGAGTATTTTGATCACAACATCATGACGTCTGTCCGGATCAGCCGTTTGGTGCTGAGTGATATGCTGGATCGGAACTCCGGAAGCATCGTTTTCATTGCTTCCGAAGCCGCAATCCGGTCGATCGGTAATATGGTGCCCTATTCCACTACAAAATCTGCGATGCTTGGCCTCAGCCGTTCACTATCCGAATTAACACGCGGCACTGATGTGCGTGTGACGAGTTACATGCCTGGCACAACCGCAACGGAGTCGGTGATGGGCTACTTCGAAGGTTTGGCTAGTGATCAGGGCACTACGGTCGAGGCTGCTTTAAAAGACTTCTACCGTGACGTACAGCCGGGCAATCTGCCGCAAAAACTAATTGACCCAGCAATGCATGGGCGCGGCGTTCTGCAACTGGCCACAAATGCGGCGATGAACGGGGTCTGCCATCGGGCCGACGGCGGTACAATCCGTTCGATTTTTGGGTAAGGGAAGAAGATGAGCAAGATTGGCATCCATAGCCTTGTTTTCGGAGACACCTGGACCGAGGAAACCGCGCAGCGGGCAACAGGTATTGCGGCCGAGATCGGCTATGATCTGTTTGAGGTGCTGATTTTTGATCCTGAGACGCTGGATACCGGAATGACGGGCCGGGTCGTCAAAGACGCCGGACTTGAGTTGCGACTTGGTATGGCCCTTAGCCCGGGCGCGGATATTTCCAGCACCAATCCAGAAATTGCCAAAGCCGGCGAAGCAACCGTTACGCGTTGCCTGGAAATAGCAAGCGACCTCTGCGTGCCGGCGGTCAGTGGGATCACTTATGCGGCCTTCAACAACTACGCAGCGCCGCCAACCAATGCGCAAAGAGCCGCTGTTGTGGCAGCAATGGCGCGTCTGGACAAATTTGCGGGCAATCTGGGTGTCAAGCTCGGACTCGAGCCGGTAAATCGATATGAATCAAACATGATCAACAGTCTGGACCAGGCTGGAGATATGATCCGGTCAATCGGTGCGGCCAACATGTTTATTCATATGGATACGTTCCACATGAACATCGAAGAAGCGGATTTGCCGTCTGTTATTTCGCGGAACGCCGATCTTTTGGGTTACGCCCATGTCGCGGAAAACCATCGTGGCCTTCTCGGGACCGGCAATTTTAATTGGAGTGCATATTTCCGCGCCCTAGCAGATGTGGGTTATTCCGGCGATTTTACCGTTGAAAGCTTCTCGTCCGAAGTCCTCGGCCCCGACCTGGTTGGAGGGGTCAGCCTCTGGCGTAAGGGTTGGCTCGACGCGAAAGACGCCGCCACTTCGGCCCACGCTGTTGTCAAATCACATATGCAGACTGCGGAATTGTCTGTTTCTCCTTGGAATAAATGAGGATGCAATAAAATTTTCTTTCGTGCTACATGTTCGACAGCAAAGTCCGGCATGAGGAAAGAATGGAACCGAACAAGGACGATCATATGGATGGTGCGCACTCAACCGGGATTTTGAGCCGGATTCGCTATATGTCTGCATATCTCAACCCAGCCTTGCGCCGTATTGCAGAGCAGGTTCTGAAAAAACCGGAAAAAGTGAAGTCGATGTCGATCAAGGAGCTGGCCACAATCTGCGACGTGTCGGAATCTACAGTTACCCGTTTCGTGCGGGAAATTGATGTGTCGAGTTTCCAGCAGTTCAAAATCCTGATTGCAGAAGAGCTGTCGCAGTCTCAGGCGACCGAGACCTCCGGATCAGATCGGCACGTTTATGAAGATATTTCCGAAACGGACGATTCAAAAGCGATCATCGACAAGGTATCTGCGCGTTATGCCATGACTGTTCAGGACACTATGGCCGGGTCGCATTCTGGACAATTTGAGGCCGCGGTTGCGGCAATCGAGGAAGCAGATACGCTTTCGTTTTTTGCCATGGGCTCGTCCATGATATGCGTTGAAAACGCATTGATGCGGTTCATGCGCGTCGGCAAGAGCTGTCAGTTCTTTCGCGATCTTGGAGTTCGTCAGATTTCGACAGCATCGCTTGGCCCCCACAACCTGGCGATTGGTATTTCTAATTCCGGTCGCACAATTTCGACTGTAGATGCACTCAAAGCCGCACGAGAACAAGGCGCAAGAACGCTGTGTATAACGAGCTTCACTGATAGCCCCATTGTGAAATACTCAGATATCAAACTGTTCACGCCAACGGTTACAGGAGCGACAGGCACGGCAGACTACCATGAGTCTATGGTCTCCAAAATTGCGCAACTTCAGATGATCGACATTTTGTACTCGATCTACGCAGTGAAAAACTTCGGAAGTGCCATGGAGGGTTTGGAGAAGACGTCAAACGTCACTTCTGTTACGCGGTACTAGCGCGACGCCGAGCGGTTCCGTTGCAAACTTTCGGCCATTGACGCTTTCGGAATTAACGAGTGAATGACTCGTCGGTCGTATCAAGTCGAAAGCCAGCTCATGATTTCCTTCAATGGTGCACAGTATCCGAAAGATGTGATCCTATTCGCAGTATTCTTCTACGTTCGATACGGCGTTTCCTACCGCGATCTGGAAGAGATCATGGCAGAGCGAGGTGTTTCCGTCGATCACACCACGCTGAACCGCTGGGTGACACGATACTCTTGCGCAATCGCTGAAACAGCACGCCGCCGCAAAGGCCCATGCGACCGCTCCTGGCGAATGGATGAAACCTATATTAAAGTAAAGGGATCATGGGTTTACCTCTACCGAGCGATCGACAAACACGGTAAAACTCTCGATTTCATGCTTTCACAACGTCGAAACAAACCGGCTGCGACAAAATTCTTTGCTCGAATGCTGGAGGTCAACGCCCTTCCACGTAAGATCGTCATCGACAAAAGTGGCGCCAACACAGCTGGTATCAAGGCGATCAACAAAATGCTGAATGGCTTTGGCTGCCCGATCCCGATTGAGATGGTGAGGCGGAAATACCTGAACAACATCGTGGAACAGGACCATCGTTTCATCAAGAGACGCATCCGGCCAATGCTAGGGTTCAAGGCGTTCGCTTCAGCGGCGGCAACCCTCGACGAAATCGAAGTGGCACACATGATCCGCACGCAAAGGTCAAATCACGCCCGGAGTCTGTCCGTTTCGGCAATTTGCAGAGCTGGCCGCTTAGCCCGCCGATACAATGCTATCGCTGTCGCCAGTCAAAACTTCGCAACAGATCCGCTTATACCTCGTTGGTGACCGCATGGGCATTGTTTACCGGAACCTATTTTTGCTTGCTGATGTTGAGTTTCTATCTTCCTGTCGCCTTGATACTGGACGGTCGCATCAAAGACCTTGCCCGCAAGGCCCATAAAAGCGAAACGACAGAAGACGTTTTTGATGTTGAAGACTGGAAGGCATCTCACGGATTGAAAGAAGGCGTTGGAGAGGTGTTGCGCGCTGGCTTTGCACTTACCGCTCCTATTCTCGCATCGTTCGCAGGTGGCATCACGCCACTTACAATTTAGCTGCAAATTCTCAAGCAATTATGTCTTAAGCTGGTTCTGGTGCATTTTTTTGTCAGTCGATGGCTTCGCGCTGAGCATTTAGGTGCAATAAAATTTCTGATTCTGAAGAGATCGGATTGATCGGTGCGTATTTTGGAACGTACGCAACAGTTGCAAATAGGGAAAAATATGCCATGTGGCCGCATTCGGAGAATACCGCCCACAATTCCAAGAACCGACACTAAACTGAACTGAGAGAGATCAAAAATAGTAAGCGCCGTCAGTGGTATGGCATGAAATCTTGCAGCAATCGCAGAGAGGTCGTCACGTTCCAGTCAACCGCGTTCGAGTAGCTTGGTTCAACTGAGGAACTGCTCGATTACAGCCGCCTGTTGCTTTTTTCCATCCGGGTCTGCTTCGGTTTTCAGGCGCGTGAACTCTTCACCCCAATCCGAAGTTCGCATGCGGATTGGCGGTTCGGAGGCGTCAACCACGTCCATCACGACCGAGGCGACCTGTTCAGAGGTCTGATAGATATCGCTCCCATCCATTCGCGCTTGCGCGCCACCAATGTATTTCTGGAGAATGGGCAGGTACTCATCCTCAAGCATCCCGCCCGTGGCCTCAACATGTTTTAGCACGTTAGCGGCAAATTCAGATTGGATGCCGCCCGGTTCGACAGCTGAGAAATGGATGCCGAAATTGGGCGTGATATAACTGGCCAGGGCTTCTGTGTATCCCTCTACTGCGAACTTTGCAGCACAGTAGATTTCATTGAACGGTTGGCCCACAAGGCCACCTACGGATGAGATCGTGATGACGTGACCTGTGCGTGCAGTGCGCATGTGTGGCATTACCGCTTTTGTGCAGCGCACGACACCCTTGAAATTTACATCCATGACCCAGGCAACGTCCTCTTCGCTGGCCTGTTCGGTTGTGCGCACAAACCCAGCACCTGCATTGTTGATCAACGTGTCGATCCGCCCTTCGTCCGCGATGATCTGGTCGACAGCGGCGTTCACGCTGGCACTTTCCTGTACGTCCAGGGCAAGCACATTTAGACTGACGCCCGCTTCGGCGGTCGCTGCGTCTAGGGCATCGCGCTTGGCAAGGTTGCGCATGGTGGCGTAGACCGTATGACCGGCCCGCGCGGCTTGCACGGCGATTTGAACGCCAAGGCCAGTCGACGTCCCGGTGATCAGAATGACTTTGGACATAGGAAAAGCTCCACGTAGCAGACAAATTTCTTTCGGCAACGATCTGATGTAGCCGACTTAAGGTCAATTGCGGGACTTCAAACGCGGACCTCGTAGTCTAAGCGCAATACCTGAGCGGCCATCCCGTCGTGGCGACTCTGGCACAGGGCAAGACCGACATAAGCTTAAATGTGTTAAATGGTTGAGCAAAAATTGGTGTGCTCACTTTACTCTTTATGGCCCACTAGGTTGACTGACGAGGCCGTTATACGACTTTTGATTTCTTCAATACCAGAAAAGTCATCATCCCCAGCGGCGGAAGTGGTTTTTGCTCTTCGACGGTCAGTGCGTCCTCTTGCAATACCGTTTCGATCTTGAAGTCGGAATGCCAACCAATCGTGTTTGCGAGCGGAGCAAAGACGCGTTCCAGGGATGCAAGCAGCCCCCGTTTTCGTTGAAAATGATTGGTGATCACCACTTTTCCACCCGGTCTACAAACCCTTGCAATTTCCGCCATCACCCTTTCCGGTTCCGGAACGACAGACAGAACATGCATCGCTGCAATAGTGTCGAAACTGTCGTCCGGAAAATCAAGCCTGCGGGCATCCATTTGCCGGAGGACTGCGACATGGTTCAGCGATAGATCTTTTACTTTGTCGCGTGCCTTTTGCAGCATGTCCTCGCTGAAATCGATTCCGGTCACCTGCATCTCGGACTTGTAGTGTTCCAGTGACAGCCCGGTACCCACGCCCACCTCCAATACTTTGCCGGGGCGTGTATTGATGTATTCAACTGCGCACTGGCGCCCGACGTTCGTGACAGCTCCAAACGTCTTGTCATAGACGGGTGCCCAGCGAGCGTAAGAGGTCTGAACGGCTTTGATGTCCATATCTTGTCCTTAACGGTTAGAAGGTCTTTCGCTGTCGAGCAACGCCCAGGCGACCATTCCCACATACCCGACACAAAGCGCGATCAGCGTGGCCCAGGCAAAGGTCAGCAGCGCGGCGCCAACAACAGCGACGCCGATGAGAAAGAATTTCGCATTTTCGCGTGAGATCCGCGTGGTTTTAAAAGACCAGGTCGGTATGCGGCTGATAAGCAGAAGACCGATGATCACCATGTAGAGGCAAATCACTATACTGGGCAGCAATGGGGCATCCGCGAAGGCGAAGGACAGATACATTGGCAACATGACCAGCAGCGCTCCTGCAGGGGCGGGAACCCCCTCGAAATAAGCACTGTCCTGATCGCAGGTCTCGGACTTGCTACCCACGTTGAACCGGGCTAGGCGCATGACGCAGCACACCGCAAAGAACAGAACTGCAAGCCACGCCGCACTGCGTATGTCCTGCAAGGCCCAGAAATAGAGAACAAGCGGAGGGGCAACTCCGAAGTTCAAAAAATCAGCGAGTGAATCGAGCTCAGCGCCCATTTTACTATCACTACTGAGTAGGCGTGCAATGCGCCCGTCCAACCCATCCAGCACACAGGCGGCAATGATGAGTTGCACCGCAAGTACGTAGTTGCCCTGAACGCCAAATCTGATTGCCGACAGACCCGCACAAACAGCCGTAATGGTCAGCGCATTGGGCAACAAATGGATCAGCGCAAACCCGGTCTCTTCCTGTTCGGATGGTTCTGTCACTGATCCAGCCACCTACTTTTCATTGGGTGTGTGCAAACTGGCAAGGATGGTTTCACCTGCAATCATCGTCTGCCCGAGACGCACCTGCGGCTCCACACCATCTGGAAGATAAACATCCAGCCGGGATCCAAAACGGATCAATCCAAATCGCTGTCCGATTTGAAGCGCGGTGCCAGGTTTCACGAAGCAGACGATCCGTCTGGCCACGAGGCCCGCAATCTGGACCACAGCCAGGTCCTGACCATTCCTCATTTGAATACGCAGGCTGTTACGCTCGTTATCAGCACTGGCCTTGTCCAGGGAAGCGTTGAAAAACTTGCCGGGGCGGTAGGCGACAGCGGTTATCTCACCTTCAGTGGGAGTGCGGTTCACATGACAATTGAAAACACTCATGAACACACTGACACGGGTCAGAGGCGTGTCGGGCATCCCGAGCTCTTTCGGTGGTACCGCCGCTTCGATCAGAGAAACCACCCCGTCCGCCGGGCTGACAATCAGTCCTTCACCTGTAGGTGACACCCGTTCCGGGTCGCGAAAGAAATAGTAGCACCAGATCGTGAGGCCGACGCCGATCCAGCCCAGAATGTCTGACAACAGAAACAGCCCGACGGTTACGGCGGCAAAGATTGCGACAAACCGAATACCTTCTGGGTGCATCGGTTTGATGAACGTATCGCGCATGCGCATCGCAAGCTTTCCCCTAGGTCAATTGACGGCACTTTCATAAGTGGAATGGCGGGGAACGCAAGTGTGCCCAGTACGGTCAGTGTCAATCGATGTCAGGGTGTAACATGTTGATGGGCGCTACCAACGGCTCCGTAGCGCGTGTGTGAGCGATACCTGGACTTCGGCCTTGTTACCGGTAAGCCAAATTATGTGAAGCTTGGGTGCGCGCGCTTCTTTCGGAAAAATAAGCAGCGCAATTCCAACCAATTTTAGAGATGCCTGACCCACTCGCATTGATCCCGGTTGCACCTCACGCAGCAGAATACCCCGCATCCGCCATAAGAAGCTGACCGGTGATCCCACTCGCCGCGTCTGAGGCGAGGAAGGCAACCGCTTGGGCGATTTCGGCTGGTTCAAGGAGTCGGCTCATCGGAATATCGTCGATCCAGCGCGCCATGACATCAGGCTGCTCGATCCCTACCTTTTGAAGCATTTCAGTGTTGGTGTAGCCTGGCCCAACAGCGTTCACCCGAACACCGCGCGCTGCCCATTCTACTCCGGCGACCTTGCAGAAATGTGCGACACCAGCCTTGGTGACATCATATCCGATGTGAAGCTCTGGACGCACGGCCTTGACCCCGGCGATCGATGAAATCGCGACGATCGATCCTTTGCCCTGATCCAACATGATATTTCCGAATGCGCGGGCCACGAAGAACACACCGTCTAGGTTGATTGCCATCACACGGCGCCAGTCCTCGTCGCTGTGATCTTCGGTGGAGCTTTCATAGGCCACACCCGCATTTGCGACGACAATATCGACACGGCCGTGTTTCGCGTTCACACTATCTGCCAGTTCCTGCACGGATTGACTGGAGGTCACGTTAATTCGTTCAGCTTCGGTCGAAAGCCCCTCGTCGGCGAGTTTTGATGCGGTCTCGTCGACGAGATCAAGCAGGTCGGCCATAACAACATGGGCACCCATTTCGCCCAGTTGACGGCAAATCGCCTCGCCAATCCCGCGGGCCGCGCCGGTGACAACTGCGATCCTACCTTCAAGCGAAAACATGTTCAGGTTCTTTGCCATTTTGACCTCCGTATCACGACTGAACTTTCCGTTCGCCTGCAGATATCCCGTTACTCGCGGGACATTTCCCGTAACCTCTCGAATTTTGGGAAAAGGAGATGATTAGGAATCAGGACAAGCGCGAGGTTCGGCGATATTTGCGGATCATCTTCTGCACAATCTGCACACATTATTGTAAACAAGAAAATCCATTTTGGATATTCAATGCACACAGTTCGTCAGAACTTTGATATGGTGTTTTGAACAACGACGCGTTGTGCAGCTAAAAAATCCTCCCTGGACTTGGCGCCGGCGCATTGCTGGCGCTTTTTTGGGGAGAGTCGAGGTGCCTGTCTCTAATATCAAATCGGATATCACTGACCACGAAGTTATAAGGATCATCAGGTTCCTCTCGCGAACCAGAGCTCCGTTTAATGAACTGGTACGGGGTGGACCTGGGGATCCGTCCTGGAACCTGACGTCTTTCTTGGTGACGTCTTACCTAAAGGGTGAACCGGTCACGATTTCAATGCTCATCGATGCGGCGGAAGTGCCTTATGGAACGGCCCAGCGGCGCATTCACTCGATGATTGAAGATGGACAGATCGTAAAGGTCGCGCGCTCGACAACAGGCAAATCCTTTTACCTGCAGCCCAGCCCCGAGATGTATTCGGCATTTGTCGACTATATCGTTAAAGTCAAGTCGTTGTTGGCCGAAACAGTTGGGCTAACCGGCGTGGAAAATGCAGATGAATTTTACTTTGGCGGCGCAGATTTTGCGCGGGACATTTTGCCTCCACCGCCATTGCAATCTCAACTGGCCGAGAGCGATCAGGAACTGAAGTTCTTGTTGCACAACGATAACTACTTCTCGGCCATGCGCAACATGTGGGCGGATTATCGAAACAATCTGGGGTCCAGAAAGAGTTTCTCGTTGCACTTTCTGCCCGACCTACACGAACGCCTGCATGAGTTCCTGCCTAAATCTGAATTTGATGTGGTGACGCTGAACATGCCCTGGCTAGGTGAGTTTGCCGAAAATGACATGCTCATGCCACTGGACGAGTTCATCGAAGAAACCAACATCCGCGTGATGGATTTCCACCCGGCGGTTTGGGCGTCAGGCACTTGGGGCAACCGGCAGTACGGCGTTCCGATTTATGTGACGATCGAAGCAATGGCAGTACGCAAGGATTTGTTTTCCGAACATGAACTGCCTCATCCCAGAACATTCGATCAGGTGATCGAAACGGGTCGGCAATTGCAGGACCCATCCCGAGGTTTCTTTGGTGTTGCCTGGAACGCCGCGAGGGGAATGCCGATCGCCTCAAGTTTCATGATCTTGATGGGCTGTTGCGGTGCACCTATTCTGAGCATCCCGCGTGCGCGGCGGTATCACAACTGGGCCGATCTTGCCGGCAACAGTCTCCGTCCGAAGATCGACAGCGAAGAAGGTCAGATCGTCTTGGACTACATGCACCGTCTGGTCGAAATTTCACCACCTGATATCCTGAACATGGATTGGAACCGCCGGATCGAAGCTTTTCTGGAAGGTGAGGTCGCCATGGCCTATTGCTGGACCATGCGGGCGGCGCGGTTTGATTATGATATCGGCTCTATGGTCAAGAAACGCTCTGAGCTTATTCCTCAGCCCAAAGGTCCAATGGGCATGAGTGCCAATCCGACCGGGGGCTTTCTGCTAGGCATACCGGCCAACCTGCCAAAATCGCGCGCTAAGCTGGCATTTGAGGCAATTGCCTGGATGGCCTCGCCAGAGGCGATGAAGCGGCACGTCACGAATGGTTTGCCGGTTGCGCCTCGATTCTCGGTTGCCGCAGATCCAGAGGCCGCTGCGGCTTCGCCTATTGTTCGGTTCGTCGACCGGTTGTCGCAACGGGGAATGCTGTGTACCTGGCAGCGTCCTCCGGTACCTGAGTATCGTACAATCGAAAGCATACTTGGAGCGAGGATACATGATGCTCTGTCCGGCGCATTGTCCAACAAAGAGGCGTTGACGATGGCGCAGAATGAAGTTGACCGCGCCATGCAGAATAGCGGACGTTATTGAGCTTGAACCGTTGGTGTCCAGTCGATGCCGTAAGTGTCTTTGAAATAGGTCTGGAAATAGTCCTGGAACGCCGGAAATGCCGAAGCCAACCTGAGGAATTCCTGGCGATCCATCACCAGAACTTCCGTAGCCTCGAGGGCGCGTACAGTTCCTGCGCGCCGGCTTTCCCCAAGTATCAACCTTTCACCGAAATGCCCTCCGGCTGCGAT
This sequence comes from Ruegeria sp. AK4, assembly GCF_056541025.1. Lineage (NCBI taxonomy): Bacteria > Pseudomonadati > Pseudomonadota > Alphaproteobacteria > Rhodobacterales > Roseobacteraceae > Ruegeria > Ruegeria sp. AK4. Next base: position 49,081 of record NZ_JBQFXS010000013.1, on the reverse strand, counting down.
CTCCCGGGTGGTCAACTCACCGGTGTTGGCATCCTTCATGCGCACTTCGACCCCGCCGCTGATGATGGTGTAAAACCCGTCTGCCCGATTGCCCGCCTCGAAAATGCGGTCTCCGGCCCGGTAGTGCGCAATTTGGGTATGGCTGTTCTCTGGCTTAACATCCTGAACAATGCTCCGAGGCATCAGACCGTCTAACACCCAATTCAGAAGGACTTTCAGTTTGGCAGACGCCCCAGGCAAAAAGAACAAGTAGAAGCCGCGCCATAACAGCCATGCTGGAAACCCCGTCAGCGTCAGGCCCATCACTTCGGCAACGCCGCGTTTGCCGCCTAAGGACGCCATTGCCCCCTTTGATTTGTAGTTGAACAGACAGGGCTGCTGCCCGGCCAGTTTTCTGCGGATATTTTCCGCCACTGTCCGTGCCTCACGCACTGCAAACTGTGCCGTTGGCGGTGCAAATTCATTCTGTGCGCTCGCATCTTCTACCAAGGGAACCAATGCACAATCGCCCAAGGCCCAGACATCTGGAACACCCGCAACCGCGAGCGAACGGTCAACTACGATCTTGCCGCGTTCGCAGTGGACATTCATTCCACGAACGACGCCTGAAGGTGCATTGCCGATGGTCGCAATAACCGTCCGAGTGCCGATAACGTCATTGTTTGTTGTTACGATTGCCGTACCGGTTGCACTGGCAACACCGGTTGACGTGTGGACCTCGATACCCCGCGCATCCAGCTTTTGGGCCGCGTATTGGCGCAGACGCGGGGGCAGTTCGTAGAGGATACTGTCTGCATATTCCAGCAAAATGACTCGAATTTCGGATGGGTCGATAGAAGGGTAATATTTCAAAGACCGGTCAATCAGCTCTTTGATCTCGCCGACAGTTTCAACTCCGGAAAACCCGCCACCGATGACGCAGAAAGTAAGGGCCTCTTGCTTGACTTCGGGCAGTTGCGTGATGTCGGCGTGCTCCAGTTTCTCGATGACATGCGCCCGCAGTCTGCTGGCATCTGCCAGCGTTTTCATCGCAAGCGCGTGGTCCGATAGACCGGGTGTTCTGGACAGGTCAGTAGATTGTCCCAGAGCTATGACAAGCTGATCATAAGCCACTTGTGTCGGGCGTCTTTGGACACCCTGAAACACGGTTACAGTCTTTGCTTCGAAATCGATGGAATGAACCCGTGCCTTCCTTGTCTTGACGTGTTTCAACAAACCGCGGAGCGAGGAAATAGCATGTGCTGCAGTGATTGAACCCGCGGCAACCTCAGGTAGCAGCGGTTGAAACACGAAGAAATTCTGGTCGCTGATCAGTTCGATTTCAGCGGATTTTCCCAGATGTTTCACAAGCGATTTCGCGGCAAACAAACCTGCAAAACCGCCGCCCAGAATCACGATGCGGGTCATTGTATCTCCTTCCGTTGAACACTTGATACCGGTCGAAGCCAGTCGGGCGGGCGGCAAAGATATCCATTTCAGGCAAGTTCAATGCAGGTGCAGCAAGTCCTTCTGGTGTCACGGTTTCTCGTCGTTTTTGAGAGAGAAAATCCCATGCGGATATCTTTGTCTCCCGGTCCCAACAAACGTCTCCAACAATATTCGCAGCTTCACGAACGCCGTAATCGGCTGCTGTGACCACTCAGGAGGAGACACCATGAAATCGCATTCGCCCATCAAGACTTTCGCCACGGCTTCCTTGGCACTTTTGATGAGTTTGCCCGCTGCACACACAGCCATTGCCGAGGATAGTCCGGGGTATGCAGGCAAACCCCGCACGCTGCTGTGGTCGAACCGGGACATCGAGTATGTGGATACGTCGGAATATGCCAAGGAACCGCCCTATGTTGTCGGATTTTCGAATGCTTCGATTTCAAATATCTGGCGGGTTGGGATGCTACATTCGATACAGCAGGCCGCGGCAGATAACAGCGATCTGATCGAGAAGCTGATCATCACCGACGCAAACGATGATCCCTCAAAGCAAGTGTCCGACATTCAAGACCTGCTGCAACGTGACGTCGATATCCTGATCGTGTCGGCTGCCCAATCCGAAGCATTGGACCCAGTTGTGACCCGCGCAATGCGCAGCGGTGTGCCGGTGGTTATGGTCGACCGCCGGGTGACCTCGGACAACTTCATCTCGTTCGTAACTGCCTCAGACCATGCACTTGGCCGGTTTGAGGCCCAATGGATGGCTGAAACACTCGGCGGCAAAGGAAATGTCGTCATGCTGGGTGGCATCGCGGGGGCCAGCCCGGCCGAAATCCGGATCTCGGTTGCCAAACAGGTGTTCGCTGAATTCCCAGATATCAACGTAATCGACTTGCAATACACCGACTGGAGTCCGGCAAAGGGCAAGCAGGTCATGGCCGCGCTGATCCAGAAATATGGCAAGGAAATCCACGGCGTGTGGTCTGACAGTGGTTTGCAAGGCTCGGGTGCGTTGGAGGCGTTTGTCGAAGCGGGGTGGGAGGACGGAAGCATTCCCCCGATCACCTGCTCGGATCTCAACGGCTGCGTCAAGCAAGCGGTCGAGCATGACGTCAAGGCAATCAATTTTGACTACCCGCCGGCTATGGGGGGCGCATCCGTCAATGTGGCACTAGACGTGCTGGCCGGCAAACCGGTGCCTAAGCAATACGAAGTGAACGCACAGATTTCGATCACCGAAGGTGACGAAACCGAGTCGGTCAAGGCAGACATCTGGATGGAAGACTACGCTCGGCTTGACCGACCGAACGATCTGATCCTGTCGACAGGCCTGGGTCCGGATTATGACCCCACGACGTTCAACGCGGACTACCCAAAATAAATCCATTTCGGGCGAGCCTTTGGAGCTCGCCCTTTCTTTATTAAGGAGGACAACGCCATGCCATTCGACCCAACCGAATTGCGCCAGATCGGACGCACAAAGCTCAAGACCAACCTCCTTGGCCTGGGGACCGTCCAGATCGGCGGTTGGCCGCGTCGCCTGTCGGAAGAGGACGCCGTGAAGGTTCTTGATGCCGCCTGGGATGCCGGGCTGCGTACCTTTGATACGGCACCGATGTATGGCATGGGCATGTCCGAAGAGCGGTTGGGGCGCTATCTGGCCTACAAGCCCAAAGAGTCGTTTGTGATTTCAACAAAGGTCGGCCGTATCGTCGAAGACGATCCCGACAACAGCGAACCAACGAGCGATGATGAGTTTTGGAAGGGTGCTCCGCCCCGGATTTACCAATTCGATTTTTCGTATGACGGTGTCATGCGTTCGGTGGAACATAGCCTTGAACGCACCGGTCTGGACCGGTTCGATATGTTGCTGATCCATGACGCCGATGACCACCTCGATGAGGCCCTTGGCGGATGCTACAAGGCGCTCGACAAACTGAGATCCGAGGGGACGGTGTCCGCCATCGGGGCAGGCATGAACCAAAACCCGGCGCTGGCGCGGATGGCGGCTGAGGTTGATATGGACGTGTTTCTGTTGGCTGGCCGATACACGCTGTTAGATCATTCGGCGCTGACCGAATTGTTCCCGATCTGCGAAAAGCGTAGCACGACCATTCTGATCGGCGGCGTGTATAATTCCGGTGTCCTGAATACTCCGGTTGAGGGTGCGTCGTTTGACTACGTGCCGTTGGATGAAAACTGGCGCGCCAATGTTCTGGACCACGGTGTGCGCGCACCTGCGGAGCATGAGACCGGCGAATACTGGTTGAAGCGGGCACAGTCGCTGAAGGCCGTATGTGATCGGCACGATGTACCTCTCTCGACGGCAGCAATCCAGTTTTCAGCAGCACATCCTATCGTATCCAGCATCCCCGTCGGGGCCGGTCGCCCCGAACGGTTCGAACAGAATATTGCCGCTCTGGAAGCAGACATTCCCGATGACCTGTGGGCGGAATTGAAGCACGTGGGTCTGATCGCAGATGCGGCCCCGGTCCCTGCTGAGACAGAAACCGTTTAGGGAAAGGCCGCGACATGAGCACAGGAATCCCCGGCCTCGCAGGAAGTGACCACATCGGCTTCACTGTTCCGGATATAGAAGAGGCAACTCGGTTCTTTGTGGATGTAATCGGGTGCATTGAACTGTTCGAGGTCGGGCCTTTTGTGGCGCATGACGACTGGATGACTGAGCATCTGAACGTCCATCCGCGTGCCGTCATCGAAACCCTCCGTATGCTGAAATGCCGAAACGGACCTGCTTTTGAGATCTTTGAATACTCGTCGCCCGATCAAAGGGAAAATTTGCCGAAAAACAGTGATCATGGCGGACACCATCTTGCTTTTCATGTTGAAGATATGGACGCGGCGGTTGCCTATCTCAATTCTCACGGCGTGCGGTTCCAAGGGGAACCGAGTTTTATGGAAGAAGGTCCAAGCAAAGGGCTAACTTGGGTGTATTTTCTAGCACCTTGGGGTATGCAACTCGAACTTGTCAGTTATCAGGATGGGTTGGCGTATGAAGCCACATCGAACGAAGTAATGTGGTCTCCCAAGTGACAGGCGAACAAATCGCCGGATCCGACCACGATTGATTGGTAAAGGCAGCAAGTTCTGCTGAAGTCGCCGGTGAATTGTGTCGGCCGAAATCCCTATCGGACCGACTGAGTTTTCCGGTCGGTCTCTACTAGCACATGGCGCCGTGATTTCTGTGCTTTCCATTTGTTTTCAATAAACTGGACGTACCTTCTTCTGTCGCGGTCTGTGGAATATCGAAATTGGATATCATCACAGCACATCGCTCACTGCCCTCTGCAATATTGGGAATCATAGAAAACGATCCCTGGGATTCCAGGGGTCATTCGCCCAACGGTGGGCCTCGGTTTTTGACTTGTGGCCCCATCATGAAAGACAATGAGAGAGAGGCGCGAAATGGCGATTGAGACCTATGGCACCATGGCCGTGGATTGGGAAAACCGCATCAATTTTGATCGGTTGAGGACTGAACGCCTCGCGCGCGTGAAAGAGAAGCTTGAGCAGTCGGAAATGGGTGCATTGTTGTGCTTTGACATGACCAATGTGCGCTATATCACGGGCACTCATATCGGCACCTGGGCGCAGGACAAGGTGTCCCGCTGGACGCTGCTGCCGCGCGGCGGCGAGCCGATCCTTTGGGACTTCGGATCCGCAGCAAAACACCATGCGTTGCACTGCGGCTGGATGGGTGGCGAAGAGCGGTCCCGCGCGGGTATCCCCTTGTTGCGAGGCGCTATGACACCGAATATGGGTCGGGCTGAAGAAACCGCTGACAAGATTGTTCGCGAGTTGGAAAAGCACGGGTTGAAGAACGAACCGCTTGGGATTGACCTTGTTGAACCGCCCATCATGTTTGCGCTGCAGGAGCGTGGCGTCAAAGTTGTCGATTGCCAATGGCTTATGCAGGATGCGCGGGTCATCAAAACGCGGGATGAGATTAGCCTGCTGACCCACGCCTCGGCCATGGTGGATTTCACCTACGAGGAAATCTACCGCGCCATCCGCCCCGGCGTTCGCGAAAACGAACTGGTCGGAATTGCGTCGAACTTCCTCTATAATAACGGATCGGAATACGTCGAAGGTGTGAACGCGATTTCGGGCGAGCGATGCAGCCCGCACCCCCATGTCTTCTCGGATAGGGCATTACGCCCTGGTGACCCAGCTTACTTCGATATTCTGCATAGCTACATGGGATATCGGACCTGCTACTACCGGACTTTCGCAGTGGGTAGCGCAAGCCGCGAAATGCAGGATGCCTATAAGCGATGCCGCGATTACCTTGATCAGGCGATCGCAATGATCAAACCCGGTGTGACCACCGGAGAAGTCGCAAAGGTCTGGCCAAAGGCCGAAGAATTCGGGTTCCCCAACGAGGAAGCTGCATTCGGCTTGCAATATGGACACGGGCTTGGTCTCGGGATTTGGGAACGACCGGTCATCAGCCGTCTGGTCTCGATCGACCATCCTGAGGTTATTCAGGAAGGCATGGTCTTTGCGCTTGAAACCTTCTGGCCCGCCAAAGGCAGCCACCATGCGGCCCGCATCGAAGAAGAAATGGTCGTAACCAAGGACGGGGTCGAAGTGATTTCGAAATTCCCGGCCGAAGACCTGTTGGTTTGTGGTCGTCAGTATTGGTCCGGTCACGACATGCTGCCGGGTATTCGCCACAGCGAGTCTCATTTCAACAATCACCGCGTTTTCCCGCAGGCCGAAAACACGACGCAGCCGCGTTTCGGCAAAACCTGGGAAGACTAGCACCTGATGAAACCCTGAGCCCGAGAGACGGTACAGGGTCCGAGAGGTAAATATGACAACGCGAATAGGCTGGATCGGGCTCGGTAAAATGGGCGCTCCGATGGCGATCAATCTGTGCCGGGCCGGTGCCAATGTGACCGTGTTCAACAGAAGCCCGGACAAATGCAAACCCGTTGTGGACGCGGGAGCCGCATTGGCACCCAAGGCCAGTGTGTTGGCCGCTCAGTCGGACATTCTCTTTACCATGCTATCGGACGACTGTGCTTTGCAACAGGTACTTTTGGGCGATAACGGCGCTCTGCGAGAGATGCGCTCAGGGTCCGTACTCATCGACATGAGCACAGTGTCCCCTGCTGTATCCCAGGCCATTGGCGATGTGGCAGAGAACTACGGAGTTGAGTATCTTCGGGCCCCGGTTTCCGGGTCGGTGGCTCTAGCAGAGGCTGGAACTCTGACCGTTATGGCGTCGGGACCGAAGGGTGCCTTTCACGACTGTCTCGACCTTCTGAAGGCGATGAGTGCACGCCAGTTCTATGTTGGAAATCATGAGCAAGCACGGGTTCTGAAGCTGTCGATCAACATGATGGTGGGGTTCACGGCGGCCATGATGGGCGAAGCCTTGGCGCTTGGGCTGAAAAACGGGCTCGATCGGGCAACCATGCTGGATGTGATAGGCGCAAGCGCCATTGCGTCGCCATTGGTTGGCTACAAGCTGGATGCGTTGAAGGCGCGGGATTACTCACCAGCGTTCGAAGTCACTCAGATGGCTAAGGATTTCGATCTGATACTGGAGGCCGGCCGTCAATCTGCAGTTCCAATGCCGCTGGCCGCGCAGGTCCGCGAAGGTTGGAGCGAACTAATCGCCGATGGCGATGGCGAGATGGACTTCTTCAAATATGTCGAACTGGCCACGCAGCGCGCAGGCACAGCCCTTCGTGCCGACAGGGAGACGGCGGCATGACCCTGAACCCAGACCTGATGAAGCACGCTTGTCTAATTGGCGGTAGATGGCGGCCCGCTGGGGCCGGTGGAGTGGTTTCCGTAGACAATCCGTCAACCGGTTTAGTTCTGGGTGCGGTGCCGAATTTTGGGCCGGAGGAAACGCGTGAGGCGGTCTCTGCGGCTCAATCGGCTTTGGCGAATTGGCGGGGCCGTACGGCCAAGGATCGCGCCACCATCCTGCGTCGCTGGTACCAACTGATCCTCGAGCATACAGAAGACCTCGCAGCGATCATGACAGCGGAGCAAGGCAAACCGCTGGCCGAATCGCGGGGCGAGGTGGCTTATGGTGCCAGTTTTATCGAATGGTTCGCCGAAGAGGGTAAGCGCATATACGGCGATGTCATCCCAAGCCCTTGGGAAGACCGACGTATTGTTGTTGTGAAACAACCGGTTGGGGTTGTTGCGGCCATTACACCATGGAACTTTCCCATTGCAATGATCACGCGCAAAGTCGGGCCGGCATTGGCCGCAGGCTGCACCTGTGTCGTCAAACCCGCTTCCGCTACACCGTTTTCCGCTCTGGCGATTGCGGCCCTTGCGCAAGAGGCTGGCGTACCGGATGGCGTGCTGAACGTCGTAACAGGATCAGCGCGGGCGATCGGCGGTGAGCTGACGGCCAATCCGATTGTGCAAAAGGTGACGTTTACCGGATCCACCGACATCGGCAAGGTGCTCATGCGACAAAGCGCCGATACCGTGAAGAAAGTCTCGATGGAGCTGGGCGGTAACGCGCCGTTCATCGTGTTTGATGACGCGGATATCGACGCCGCTGTGGACGGCGCTATTGCGTCGAAATACCGAAATACTGGGCAGACCTGTGTTTGCACCAATCGAATACTTGTGCAGCGCGGCGTACACGAAGCGTTTGTTGAAAGATTAGTGGCGCGTGTGAACAAATTGGCTGTTGGGGACGGATTCTCCGAAGGCGTTCAGCAAGGGCCCTTAATTGATTTGTCAGCGGTCGAGAAAGTCGAAGAACACATTGCCGATGCGTGCTCGAAAGGGGCTTCGGTCGCCGCAGGCGGCGCGCGCCATACGTTGGGCGGGTCTTTCTTTCAACCGACAGTTTTGACCGGTGTCACGAAGGATATGGCCGTCTCGAGGGAAGAAACTTTTGGGCCACTGGCACCGATTTTCACATTCGAAAACGAAGAAGAGGCAATCAAGCTGGCCAACGATACTGAATTCGGGCTGGCCGCCTACTTCTATTCCCGTGATATCGGTCGGATCTGGCGCGTCGCCGAGGCGCTTGAGTACGGCATGGTCGGGATTAACGAAGGTATTATCTCGACCGAAGTCGCGCCGTTCGGCGGAATCAAAGAAAGCGGCGTGGGACGAGAAGGCGCCCATTACGGAATCGAGGAATTTGTCGAGACAAAATACCTGTGCATGGGCGGGCTGAACACCTGACCTTTGCCTGCGGAGTAGAGCGCAATGCCAAAAACAACGAAAATCAAACCGATGGCCGATTGGGTGGATATCACCGCCACCGAAGCCGACTGGGACAAGCTCGGCAAAGCCGAAGCAATCAAGATGCACAACCATCTGCATCTCGTGCGCGCATTCGAAGAAATGGTGCTGGAAATGGATGCACAGGGGTTGATCCACGGTCCGGCACACAGCTCAATCGGGCAAGAGGGTGGCGCGATCGGCTCAATCTCACCCTTGAAACCCGGAGATCAGGTCACCGGGTCCCATCGAGGCCATCACCAGTTTGTCGCTAAGGCTTTGGCATATCTTGATCCCGGTCACGTCGATCCGCTGACGACCGATTTGTCGGGCGACATTCTGCAGTTGTTGCAGAAATCCTTGGCTGAAATCATGGGACTGGCACAAGGCTATTGTAAAGGTCGCGGCGGCTCGATGCATTTGCGTTGGGAAGAGGCTGGCGCGTTGGGCACCAACGCTATTGTTGGTGGTGGCGTGCCATTTGCAACCGGGGCCGCGTGGACCAAAAAACGCTGCGGCACCGACGAAGCGGTGTTTTCCTATTTCGGCGAGGGCAGCGCACATATCGGCTCGGTCCCAGAGGCAATGAATCTGGCAGCGCTTTGGGACTTGCCTGTCTGCTTTTTCATTGAAAACAACGGGTTTGCCGTGGCGACCACGGTCGAAGAAGAAACGCGCGAAACTCGGGTCTCATCTCGCGGTTTGGCTTTTGGAATCCCGTCCTTCCGAGTTGACGGCATGGACCCAGTTGCGGTCCGCGTCGCGACTGAACGCGCTTTGGATGTCATGCGCTCGGGCAAAGGGCCGACGGTTATCGAAGCCGTGCTTTATCGTTTTTTCCATCATGGGGGCGGCGTTCCGGCCAGCGCGTTCGGGTACCGTAGCAAAGAAGACGAAGCCACTTGGCGCAAACGCGATCCAATTTTGGTGATGCTGGACGGTTTAAAAACACGTGGATGGCTGGACGATGACGGTGACGCCACATTGGCCACGCGTGCCAAGTCCGCGATGCAACTGGCGGCCTCGGCGCTGACGGTTGAGGATGGCAACAAACGCACTGTCATCGAAGCTCTGTGGCCAGATACCGCAATGCGCGACGCAGGATTGCGTGGAGATTTGAGTGAATTGGACGGCAAACGCTTCGAAGAACAAGAAGAATTCTCGGGTACGTTGGTACCTGTCAGATATGTGGATGCCGTCGCCGAAGTTATGAACCGGCGCATGGCCGAAGATGACCGAATCTTTTGTCTGGGCGAAGACATTCACCGCCTGAAGGGTGGAACTAATGGTGCCACAAAGGGACTTGCCGAAAAATATCCGGACCGGATCATTCCAACTCCCATAGCCGAGGCAGGATTTAGCGGGCTGGCCGGTGGCGTAGCTATGTCTGGTAAATACCGTCCGGTTGTCGAACTGATGTATCCCGATTTTGCGCTGGTCGCGGCGGATCAGTTGTTCAACCAGATCGGCAAGGCCCGGCACATGTTTGGCGGCGATACCGCGATGCCAATCGTGTTCCGTACCAAGATCGCTATCGGAACCGGATACGGGTCGCAGCACTCGATGGATCCGGCGGGGTTGTTTGCGCAGTGGCCGGGCTGGCGCATTGTCGCGCCCTCGACCGCGTTCGACTACGTCGGGTTGATGAACAGTGCTTTGGCCTGCGACGACCCTGTTCTGGTGATCGAACATGTAGGTTTGTACACGCAAAAGATGCCCGGGCCGGTCGAGGACTATGACTATTTCATACCGCTTGGAAAAGCCAAGGTGGTGCGGGAAGGTAGTGATATGACCGTCATGACATACTCAGCGATGGTCGAAGAATCCCGCAAGGCGGCCGAGGCACTTGGGTTGGACGCCGAGATCATCGATTTACGCTCTCTGGATCGTGCTGGTATGGATTGGGAGACCATCGGTGAAAGCATCCGCAAAACCAACAATGTGGTGGTTGTCGAGCAAAGTCCGTTGACCGTTTCTTATGGCGCGATGTTGACTGACGAATTGCAGCGTCGGTTCTTTGACCACCTTGATCAACCCGTCCAGCGGGTGCATGGCGGCGAAAGCTCTCCCAGTGTGTCCAAAGTGCTGGAGCGGGCAGCCTTTGCGATGGCCCCCGAGGTCGAAGTCAGATTGAAACAGATGATGATCGATACGGGCCGTGGGGCCTTGGTCGGGGTTTGACATGGCTGATGGCAGACCAAACAGGATGCCTGGACTGCGCGGGGTTGAGCATGTTGGCTTTACCGTGCCGGATCTTGAACAGGCGACTCGTTTTTTCGTCGACGTGTTGGGGTGCGAGGCATTCTACGATCTCGGTCCGTTCCAGTTCGATGACGATTGGATGTCGCGTCAGTTGAACGTTCACTCCCGTACAGTGATGAAGAAACTCCGTTTCTTTCGCTGTGGGCATGGGCCGAATTTTGAAATCTTTGAATACGAAGCACCGGACCAACGGAAGGCCCAACCAAAAAACAGTGACATCGGCGGACACCATTTGGCTTTTTATACTGATGACTTCCACGAAGCGTTGAATTGGTTGCGCGACCACGATGTCGAAATACTGGGCGAACCCGTGGTGCGCCATCAAGGGCCATCAGCGGGGCAGACCTGGGTGTACTTTCTTGCACCTTGGGGGATGCAACTGGAACTTGTGAGTTTTCCAGATGGCAAAGGGTATGAAATGACCACCGACCGACGCCTTTGGACACCTGTAACCCCTTCCGAATGAACAGGAAAAACCATGCCCATTGAAATCACAATGCCAGCACTTTCCCCAACTATGGAGGAGGGTACCATCGCCTCCTGGCTTGTTTCCGAAGGGGAGCAAGTAAGCCCGGGTGACATACTTGCCGAAATCGAAACCGATAAAGCGACGATGGAGTTCGAGGCGGCAGATGCTGGGACCGTTGCGAAAATTCTGGTGCCCGCAGGGGCTGAAAACGTGGCCGTCAGTACACTGATAGCCATAATCGCCGAAGACGGTGAAGACGCAGCAGGCATAGAAATCCCAAATCAAAACAGGCCTGAGCCGCAGGCTGAAATTGTCAGCTTGTTGGACGCCCCAAGACCAAGCCCAGACATCGCCTCTACGGCGGCTCAGTCGAATGACCGGGTTTTTGCATCACCTTTGGCGAAACGAATAGCCGCAGAAGGTGGGGTGGATCTTTCAGGTGTCTCAGGCACGGGTCCCAAGGGGCGGATCGTTCGGCTGGATGTCGAGAACGCGTTGAGGCAACCAGTGGAAGCTTCAATTCCGAAAAAATCAGAATCGCCTGAATCAACGCCGGTTTCGGACCTATATCCTGAAGGCAGCTATGAGGTTGTTGAACTAGACTCTATGCGCCGAACGATTGCACGGCGATTGACCGAGGCCAAGCAAACTGTTCCCCATTTCTATTTGCGGGCGGACGTTGAACTGGATGCTTTGTTGGCACTGCGGTCGCAACTCAATACGGCAGCACCGAAAGTAGCGGAGACTCCGTCCTTTAAGATTTCGGTCAACGATCTGGTTATAAAGTCCCTTGCTCTGGCTCTGGCAGAAGTACCGGATGCAAACGTCACTTGGGCAGACGGCAATGTGCTGCGTCACCGGGCTGTTGACGTTGCCGTTGCTGTCGCGATCGATGGTGGGTTGATCACGCCGATCATTCGGGATGCCCAGCAGAAAAGCATCTCGGCCATTTCGTCAGAAATGAAGGATCTTGCCGCGCGGGCCCGGGCTCGCAAACTCACGCCGGAAGAGTTCCAGGGCGGGACAACTTCGGTATCCAATCTGGGTATGTTTGGCGTGGACTCGTTTGATGCGGTGATCAACCCTCCGCAGGGAACGATCCTTGCAGTTGGCTCCGGCACACGCCGCGCCGTAGTTCGCGGTGAACAGGTCGAAGTCGCAACAGTGATGACGGTGTCTCTGTCCGTAGATCATCGAATGATCGATGGGGCAGTTAGCGCAGAGCTTCTTGCAGCTTTCAAACGTTATGTCGAAGCGCCATTGACGATACTCGCCTAATGTATTCTTGGTTCCCGGCCTGAATGCAACGTTTTGCCTTCGATGTCGGGTACGCCGCATCGCACCTGCTCCCCGGCGCGATGCGGCTTTTTTGTTTTAGCGACCGACAATGGTTGGCAAGGAGCCATGACAGGTGTCGTGCCGCCTGGGGAATATCACCAGCAATATCCATAACGGATAACTTCGAGACCACCTGATTCCCGCCAAATCGTAACCTTTTTTCGTACACCCGAGTGCCGATTCTGAGAGCCACCGAAGTTGGGGCAAAGCGGAATGGGGGAGGATCTCAAACTTGCGGTCCGGCACGTCTGAAGTTGGAGGAGAACCTAATGAAAACCCTTAGAATTGCAGCCACAATGGCTGTAACTTCAATCGCTGCAACCGCAGTAGCGTCGGAGGTCTATACCGGCGCGCCGCGAACATATCTGTACAACCCGGACGTCGAGGTCTGTTTCAACGACACCTCGCAATACAAAAAGGAAGGCCCATACACGATTGGGTTCTCGAACGCCGGACTTGGGGACAGCTGGCGTGTTGTTATGCAGCATTCGGTTATGACTGCTGCTGCGGAGCATCGGAACCAGATCGAAAAGCTGATCATCACTGATGCTGGTCATGATGATGCCAAGCAGGTGGCGGATATTCAGGACCTGATTTCGCGTGGTGTGGATCTGCTGATTGTTTCCGCAAATACCCAACAGGCTCTGGACCCCGCCGTGTCTCGTGCCATGCAGCGCGGAATTCCCGTGGTCATGATGGACCGCCGGATCGCCTCGGACAATTTCGTGACATTTGTAACCGCGTCGGACGCGATGATGGGGCGGCTATTTGCGCAGTGGATTGTGGAAAAGCTGGATGGCGAAGGTAATGTTGTAATGCTGGCCGGTCAGGCCGGGTCCAGCCCTTCGGAAAACCGCGAAAAACCTGCACGAGAAGTGTTCGCGCAGTATCCCGGCATCAATATACTCGAGACTGTCTATTCCGACTGGTCGCCTGTGAAGGGCAAGCAAGTCATGCAAGGCATGATTGCCAAATACGGTGAAGACATTGATGCCGTGTGGTCTGCACATGGTTTGCAAACGCCGGGTTCTGTCGAAGCATTCCTCGAAGCAGGGTGGGCACCTGAGACTATTCCTCCGCATACCACGGCGGATGTGAACGGGCCGCTGCAAATGGCGATCGAACACGGCATCCCGATGCTTGAGGTCGGATATCCTCCGGCGATGGGCGGAATTTCGGTCGGCGTCGCACTGGACGTACTGGCCGGGGCACCGGTGCCTTGCATCTATGAGATCAACGCTCAAATCGCCGTGTCCGAAGGTCACAATACGCCTTCCATTCAGACCAACTTGCGTCTGACCGATCTTGTTGTGCCAAACGGCGCACCGGACATGCTGGTTACCGGCGGTATGGGTCAGGACTATGATCCGACGACCTACACCGTCGACTATCCCAAGTAAGCCAAAACCACTCAAACCGGACGGGGTCCGAAAGGACCCCGTCTAACTCACAGCTGAGGCCAGACATGCTGACACTCACTTCCATATCCAAATCATTCCCGGGCGTAAGAGCGCTGGATCAGGTCGATCTTGATGTTCGGGTCGGTGAGATCCACGGGCTGCTCGGTGAAAACGGGGCCGGTAAGTCGACGCTAACCAAAACGATTGCTGGGGTTTACCAGCCCGATGAAGGTCAGATCGAGTTCGACGGGGAAATTATTCACTGGACCGCGCCAGGCGATGCCAAAGACGCCGGAATTCATGTTATCTATCAGGAGTTTGTCTTGTTCCCGCATCTCTCGGTCGCCGAGAACATCTTTTTGGGAAATGAACGTCGGAATGGGCTGGGGCTGATTGATTATGCGCAAACGCGCCGGGATGCGCGTGAGCTTTTGCAGCGCCTTGGCGTTGACATCGACCCCGATCAGCTTGTGTCCGAACTGACCGTTGCCGACCAGCAGATGGTCGAAATTGCCAAGGCGATGGTTCACAAGGTTAAATTGCTTATCCTGGACGAACCAACTGCCGTGATCTCGGGTCACGAGGTTGAGTTGCTGTTCAAACGTCTCGAGGCTTTAAAGGCGGATGGCGTGGCCATCATCTATATTTCACACAGGTTGGAAGAGATTTTTGAGATCTGCGACCGGGTCACCGTTCTAAAAGACGGTCAGTTCGTGGACAGTAAGAAAATCGAAGAGATCGACCGGGACCACCTGATCGCCTTGATGGTTGGCCGTGATATGTCCGAACTGTTTCCTGTGAAGGAAGACGATGCACCTGCCGGTGACGTTGTTCTGCGTGCCCAAAGCATTTCGGTAAATGGGCGAGTCCACAATGCCAGCATCGAACTGAGGGCTGGCGAGATCACCGCATTGGCAGGGATGGTCGGTGCCGGGCGTACGGAGTTGGCGATGGGCATCTTCGGTGGTCTTCCCCTCAAGTCCGGAACCGTTGAGATTGACGGCGAAACTTATTCTCAGATGAACCCCGCATTGGCGATTAAAATGGGCATCGGTCTTGTGACCGAGGATCGCAAAGGGCAGGGGCTGGCAATGCAACTGGATGTTGCCGCGAACGTAACGGCCTCTGATTTGGGTTCGGTCACACAATCCGGTCTCATCAATTTCGCCAAGGAATTCAAAATCGCGGAGCAGGAAATAAAAGAGTATCAGATTGCCTGCCGCGGACCACGTAACCCGGTTGCAACGATGTCGGGTGGCAACCAGCAAAAGGTTATCGTCGCGCGTTGGGCGCGTACATGCTCCAAAGTCCTGATCCTGGATGAACCCACTCGTGGCGTTGATGTCGGGGCGAAAACCGAAATCTACCGGATTATGCGGGAACTGGCCGCAAAGGGGATCGCGATACTAATGATCTCATCTGAGCTGCCGGAAGTTGTCGGAATGTCCGACCGGGTGGTTGTGATGCGCGAAGGCGTCGTCACCGGCGAGTTGTCAAAAGACACACTCTCAGAGGAAGCAATCATGCAGCTAGCAACCCAGCAGGAAGCAGCGTGAGGGAGGACGAAACATGACGGAACTTGCTTATCGCTCTTACAATTTTTTCACCAAACGTCAGTCTGGCCTGTTGGTTGTCATTGGATTGTTGGTCCTGCTTTTCCTGTTTGGCGCATTCATTTCCGACAGGTTCAGCTCTGCCTCGAACCTATTGAATGTCTTTGAACAATCGACCGGGCTGGCGCTGGTTAGCCTTGGGCAAACAATGGCGGTGCTGACCGCAGGGATTGACCTATCGGTTGGCTCCATGATCAGCCTGCTCAGCGTACTTCTGTCCGGCACGATTGACGGAGAAGCGGCGCGGGTCCTGCCTGTGTGTCTGGGCATCATGGTACTGGGCGCAGCCATCGGAAGTCTGAACGGCCTGACCGTGATCTGGCTGAAAGTGCATCCGTTGATCGTCACACTTGGCATGGGTGCACTGCTGCAGGGGGTTACTCTTCTGTATACTTTGGGACCGGCAGGCTCAGTTCCATTTGAGTTCGACTTTGTAGCCTAT
The DNA here is from genome assembly GCF_056541025.1 of Ruegeria sp. AK4. Taxonomy (NCBI): domain Bacteria; kingdom Pseudomonadati; phylum Pseudomonadota; class Alphaproteobacteria; order Rhodobacterales; family Roseobacteraceae; genus Ruegeria; species Ruegeria sp. AK4. Next base: position 32,890 of record NZ_JBQFXS010000013.1, on the reverse strand, counting down.
GGCCGAGTTGCCGGGCTGCCGGTCGGTGCGGTCTTCACGATCGTCCTGTTCATTTTGGTGGCTCTGTTCCTTCGGTACGTTCCGTTTGGCCGGTTTATCTATGCAGTTGGCGATGACGAAGCGGGCGCGCGCCTGATGGGTCTTCCACGCAAACGTGTGCTTGTCTTTGTCTATGCGTTTTCGGGCTTCTGCTGCGCACTGACCGCGATCTACCTGGTAGGCCGGTTCGGAGTAGGCAATGTCTACACCGGGCAAAATTACACCCTTGCGTCGATTACCCCGGTGGTTGTCGGGGGGACCCTTCTGACTGGTGGTCGTGGTGGTGTCATTGGAACGCTGTTTGGGGTCTACCTGATCTCGCTTCTGAACAACCTGCTGAATTTCATGGATATTTCTACGCACTATCAGCTGATCATTCAGGGTCTGATCATCATTCTGGCCGTGTCCGTTTATGTCGAGAAAAAGAGGGCTGTGTGATGCAACAAGCCGTGAACGCTGAACTGTCGACCGCAAACCAGAAATCCAAGGCAATAAAGGAACTTGGCGCCCGCTACGGTATTCACTTGGCGCTTATCGTCTTGATTGTTGTATCGGGCATCGTGTCCCCAGCCTTTTTGTCAGGCAACAACATCTCGAACATGCTGCTGCAAGCGGCGCCGCTTGGGATCGTCGTGATTGGTCAAGCTTTCGTGATCCTTGTGCGCGGGTTGGACCTGTCTGTGGCCTCTATCATGGCAACCGCGGCAGTTGTCGCCACTGCCTTCAACGGCCAGCCCGGGGATGTAATACCCATCATCCTGATTGCATTGGGTATCGGGTTGTGCACGGGCTTGATCAATGGCCTGCTGGTTACCAAGCGGGACGTGTCGCCGTTTCTTGCCACGCTTGCAACCATGATCGTTCTACAGGGGTTCCGCTTTGCCTATACACAAGGAGCCCCGTCAGGAAACGTACCGCATTTCTTCCGCGTAATCGGTGCCGAGACCTTCTATGGGCTGCCCTACAACGTGGTCATTCTGGCAATCCTCGCTGTCATTTTCTCGGTTGTGCTGCACAAGTCGGCCTTTGGTCGGCAGGTCTATATCACCGGAGGAAACCCCAAGGTCGCACGGCTGGTCGGGATCAACGCCGACCGGGTCACCATCATCTGCTATGTTATCTCGGGTGGGCTTGCTGCCATTGCCGGACTGGTTCTGTCAGGGTTTGTCGGCATTGTGGACAACTGGGTTGGCCGCGGTTTCGAGCTGGACTCCATCGTGGCAGCCGTCATGGGAGGTATTGCTCTCTCTGGCGGGCGCGGCAGCATTCTAGGTGGCCTGGTGGGCGCCGCAATCCTGATCGTGGTGTTCAACGCAGTTCTGCTGTTCGGAATGCCTGTTCAGTTTCAGATCATCATTAAGGGCGTCGTGATCGTCATCGCGGCCGCCTTCTACGTCAAACGCGGTGCATGAAGCGCCAGGAGGAAGACATGGGTAACGACGTTACAGGTAAATCGATCATCGTGACTGGCGCGGGTCGCGGAATTGGAGCCGGGATCGCAAAGGACCTGGCTGAGAAAGGCGCTCAGGTCTGCGTTGCGGATCTAAACGAAGAGGCTGCGAAAGAGGTAGCCGCTAAGATTGGTCATGGGGCCATTGGAGTCAGCGTCAATGTGGCCGATCGAGCATCCACCCGCGCAATGATCGGCGCAGCAAAGGAGGCATTCGGCAAGCTTGACGTCATCTTCAACAATGCCGGGATCAGTCAGACCTGCCCGTTCATGGAAATCGTCGAAGATGATTGGCAGCGCATCATGGATGTGAACGGCAAGGGTGTGTTGGTCGGCACGCAGGAAGCCGCGCGGCAATTCATCGAGCAGGGTACACCGGGTAAGATCATCAATACAGCATCGATTGCCGCGAAACAGGGCTATCCGCTTTTTGCCCACTACTGTGCCTCGAAGTTCGCGGTCGCTGCGCTTACTCAGGCTGCAGCGCGCGCTTTGGCCGAGCACAAAATTACGGTGAACGCATTCGGACCCGGAGTCGTCAAAACCGAACTGTGGGAGCAGTTGGATCGCGAGTTCATCGAACGGGGCGTCACCGAAAAAGAAAACGAGGCGATCGACGGGTTCTCGGAGTCCATTCTACTCGGTCACGCCGCTGTTCCAGCCGATATCGTGGGAACGACGACCTTCCTGGCCTCCTCAGCCTCTGACTACATGACCGGCCAAACCGTCATGATCGACGGCGGCATGGTTCTGATCTGAATTAGGGGACAAATACAATGGGACGTACACAAGACCAAATCGCCATCGTTACTGGTGGTTCACGCGGGATCGGTGGTGCCACAGTAACGCGACTGGGTGAAGAAGGCGCGAAGGTCACGATCTTTGACGTGATCGAAGAAGCCGGGCAGGCCCATGCCGAAAAACTGCGGGGCAGGGGTATGGATGTTGACTTCATCAAGGTTGATGTCACCAACGAAGAAAACGTGCAATCGGCAATTGATGAGGTGATTGCTAAGCACGGCCGTCTCGATATTCTTGTGAATTGCGCGGCGATCACCGGCGTGAACAAATTTGCCCATGAGGTCGAAGCCGAAGAATGGGACAAGGTCTTTGATGTGAACGTCAAAGGCTCGTTCCTGTGCACCAAGTACGGTGTTCGGCCGATGATGGAGCAAAAGAAGGGCGCAATCGTCAACTTCTCGTCTATCTACGGTTTGATCGGCAACGACGACTTGCCACCGTATCACGCCACCAAAGGCGCAATCCTGTCGATGACCAAAACCGACGCGATGTGTTACGCGCGCCATGGCATCCGGGTGAACACCGTGCATCCCGGCTCGACCATGACCGAAATCTTTATGCAGGCGGCAGAAACCTATCCCGAAGGCAAACAAGCTTACCTCGACATGATGGGCAAGCTTCATCCACTCTGTCTGGGAGAGCCGGTTGACGTGGCCAATTGTGTCTTGTTTCTCGCCTCAGACGAGGCCCGCTTTGTGACAGGAGCAAGCCTGGCCGTAGATGGCGGCTATACTGCACAATAGGGAGACAAGATATGCGTGCCGTCCGCTTTCATAACGCCAAGGATATCCGCGTAGAAGAGGTGCCTGCGCCCGACAGCAATCTGGCCGCTGACGAAGTGCTGGTGCGACCAGGGGCCTGCGGGATTTGTGGAACCGATTTGCATGAATACATCGCAGGCCCCATCGTGACCCCGGATACGCCGCATGTGTATACAGGGGCCACGAACCCCCAGATTCTGGGCCATGAATTCGTCGCAGTGGTCGAAGCCGTCGGCGGCAATGTCAGCCATGTGAAACCCGGAGACCGGATTTCCGCTCAGCCACTGATATCGCCTCGGGATGATTATTATGGTCGGCGTGGTCAATACCATTTGAGTGACAAAATGGCGTGTGTTGGCCTCAGTTGGGCCTGGGGTGGTATGGCCGAACAGGCAGTGCTGCCGGGCTATTGCGCGCAACCTGTGCCGGATGCGGTGTCTGATGATCAAGCCGCCATGATCGAGCCAGCTGCGGTCGCGATGTACGGCGTTGATCGCGGCCAAATCGGAGCAGGATCAACGGTGTTGATTTCGGGCGCCGGGCCGATCGGTGCGTTGACGGTGATTTGTGCCCGCGCTGCCGGAGCAAGCCTGATCATCGTCTCTGAACCGAACCCAAACCGGCGGCGGATCATCCAACAGATCGACGCCGCTGTGATCGTTGTTGATCCAGCAACCGAAAATGCGGGCGATGTCGCCAGAGATCTGACCGAGGACCATGTTGGCGTCGACGTCGCGCTGGAATGTGTTGGACTGGAAGTATCGCTGAACACATGCGTCGACGCGGTGCGCAGAGGCGGCAAGGTTGTTCAGGTGGGGCTTCACATGAAACCCGCCAGCATTGATGCGATGCTTTGGGCACTCAAGGATATCAGCGTCGAAGCGACATGGTGCTATCCAACTTATGTCTGGCCTCGTCTTGCGGGATTGATCGCCGCCGGAAAGTTGCCCGTGGAAAAAGTGATCACTGGTCGGATCGATGCAGTAGACGTGGTTGAAAAAGGGTTCGAGGCCCTTTTGGACCCAGGCGGTGAACACCTCAAGATACTAGTTGAAACATGACCCGTACAGCCTTGATCATAGGTGCTACCGGCTTGTCCGGTAGCAACCTGGCCGCTCGACTGAACCAATCCGGGGGCTGGTACGTCTATGGTTTGTCCCGTGGAGGTAAGGACGTGCCTGGCGTCGACATGCCCCTCGCCGCGGATCTGACGGATGAAACAACCAGTGTGGCGCTACTATCTGAGCTAACCGATGTCACGCATGTCTTTTTCTGCACTTGGTCGAGACAGGAAACGGAGGCTGAAAACTGTCGGGTAAACCGGGGGATGGTGCGCAACGCGCTGAACGGGCTATATAATTCCCCATTGAAGCACGTCGCCCTGGTGACTGGAACCAAGCACTATCTGGGGCCATTCGAAGCATATGCGCAGGGTCGACCTTACACCCCATTTCTGGAAGAACAGCCCAGATTGCCAGGTGATAACTTCTACTACGAACAGGAAGACGAAATTTTCGACGCTGCCGAAAAACGCGGCTTCACATGGTCGGTCCATCGCCCGCACACGATGATCGGCTATACGCTTGGGAATGCAATGAACATGGCCGTTACGCTGGCCGTTTATGCGTCGATCTGTGCAGAAACAGGACGGCCGTTTCTGTTCCCCGGATCGAAGGCACAGTACCATGCTGTGGCAGATATAACAGATGCCCGCTTATTGGCCCAACACCTGGAATGGTCTGCGACAACGCCGGTCGCGGCAAACACTGCCTACAACGTGGTGAACGGAGATCTGTTCCGGTGGGAGTGGATGTGGCGCCGTATCGCAGACTGGTTCGGACTCGAAGATGCAGGCGCGCCCGACCATGTCACGCCATTGGAATCCCAAATGGAGGACGCAGGTGCAATCTGGCCCGTGATCGTGAGCAAACACGCGCTGCAAGAGCATTCTGCGTCGAAACTTGCCTCGTGGTGGCACACGGACGCTGATCTGGGGCGCGAGATCGAATGCTTCAACGATATGCGAAACAGCCGTCAGGCTGGGTTTTGTTCTCATCAAAACAGTGCTGGTTCGTTCTTTGACGTTTTTGAGACGCTCGTAAAAAACCGGATTATCCCGGCTCCGATTGGAAAGGAATTAACATGACCGTCAAAATCGCCATGATCGGGTTGGGTTGGTGGGGGCAGAAGATGGTTTCTGTCTTGCAAGCCGCGCCGGATGAGATTGAGATTGTGCGTGCGGTTGAACCCAACCTCAATGCGGTGAAAGACTTCGCGCGCGAAAAGGGGTTGTTTGTCACGACGGACTACGCGGATGCACTCAACGACCCAATGGTCGAGGCGGTCGTTTTGGCAACGCCGCATTCGTTGCATGAACAGCAGATCGAACAGGCGGTTGCTGCCGGTAAACACATCTTTTGTGAAAAGCCGCTGGCCCTCACGAAAGCGGGGGCTGAAAAGGCCGTGCGCCTATGCAAGGAAGCGGGTTTGGTTCTGGGCATGGGCCATGAGCGGCGCTTTGAACCTGCAATGGCGGAATTGCTTGCCATGGCGGATTCAGGGGACTTGGGGCGTGTCCATCAGATAGAGGCCAATTTCAGCCACGACAAATTCGTGTCGCTTGATCGAGACAATTGGCGCCTAAAGGCCGATCAGGCTCCGGCTGGAGGAATGACCGCCACCGGCATTCACCTGTTGGATTTGTCGGTGCGGCTGCTCGGTGAGGCGGAAAGCGTTCTGTGTCATTGCGAAAACCTATCTACCGATTTACCGCAGGGCGACACCGTGGCGGCCTTCGTAAAATTCAAAAATGGCGGTACGTCTTATGTTTCGGCCTCTCTGGCGAATCCATTCGTCTCGCGTTTTGCGGTCTACGGATCAAAGGGCTGGGTCGAAATCCGCGATAAGGCTCATGTCGAGGCACCGAACGGATGGGTTGTCACCAAAGGACTCGTGGATGCGCCCATTACGGTCCAGGAAATCCCTACAGCGGAAGCCGTTAAGTCCAACCTGATCGCCTTTGCCCACGCGGTCAAAGGTAAAGAGTCCTACCCAATTACATCTGACCATCTGGTCAACAACATCGCACTGCTTGAGAGCGTTTTCAAATCGGCTCAAAGTGGAATGATCGAGGAAATCGCATGACAAATTCAACGATGAAAGCACTTGTATTCGAAGAACCCAAAAAGCTTGTCGTTTCCTCTCAACCCGTTCCCGAGATTGACGCCAACACGGTTCTGGTCAAAACGCGAAAGGTCGGCATTTGCCACTCGGACTACGAGCTTTTGGCTGGGCAATACATCATACCGATCAGCTATCCCGTTGTTCCGGGTCATGAGTGGGTCGGCGAGGTTGTTGAAGTTGGCAAAAACGTAACAGGATTTGCATCGGGTGACCGCGTCGTTGGCGAATGTGTGATCAATACGCCGGAGCGCATTCACCATTTCGGGTTCTCGATGAACGGCGCGGACCGGGAGTATTTCAAAGCCCGCCCCGAGTGGCTTCACAAATTGCCAGACGATGTTGACGATGCCAAGGGCGCTCTAATCGAACCATTCACCTGCGGCTATTATGCGGTCCTGCGGGGAGGCGGTACAAACGCCAGCGAAACCGTCGTCGTGTCTGGTGGTGGGACAATCGGTCTGGTTTCGGCGGCTGCAGCAATTGGAATGGGTGCGCGCGTGATCGTTGTCGACCCGATCCAACTGCGACGCGAGACAGCATTGAAACTTGGTGCGGATGCGGTGGTCGACCCGACCGACGGGAACCCTGTCGAGGCAGCGCAAGAACTGACCGATGGCGGAGCCGATCTGGTGATTGAGGCGGCAGGCCATCCGTCGTCGCTTGCCAACGTGTTCGACTATGCGCGCCCGGAGGGACGGGTATCAATGGTCGGTATCAATATCGGTCAGAAATTCCCGGTAGAACTCGGCCTCATCCAAATCAAGGATCTGAAAGTGAACGGCTGCATCGGATCGCCGGGCGTTTGGCCCGGTGCCATTCGCTTCCTCGGTCGGACAGGGCTAGACCTGTCACCGATCCAAACGCATGTGTTCGATTTGGATCAGGCGTCTGAGGCGTATGAGTTGGGGAAAGAACCGACACAGGCGGTGAAGGTCACGCTCGACATAGCAAAATGAAATCTTTCATTTAACTACTGGGGCATCGCTGTTTATGCGGTGTACTCCATGACCTCGCGGAGACAACAGTGTCGTCTAATTTCTTTGATCTGATCGTAATCGGGGCAGGCCCCGGAGGCTATGTCGCCGCAATTCGCGCGGCGCAGCTGGGACTGAAAACTGTTGTTGTCGAGCGTGAGCATCTGGGCGGCATCTGCCTGAACTGGGGCTGTATTCCCACGAAGGCACTGCTGCGGTCGTCCGAAGTGTTCCACCTGATGGAGCGGGCCAAGGATTTCGGCCTGAAGGCGGACAAGATCGGTTATGATCTGGATGCGGTCGTCAAACGCTCGCGTGGGGTTGCGGGGCAGCTCTCGGGTGGCATCGGGCACCTGCTGAAAAAGAACAAAGTCAGCGTGGTTATGGGTGAGGCGACGGTCCCTGCCAAAGGCAAGGTCTCGGTCAAGACCGACAAAGGCACGGAAGAACTGACCGCAAAGAACATCATCCTCGCCACCGGTGCGCGCGCGCGGGAACTGCCAGGGCTTGAGGCCGATGGTGATCTGGTCTGGACCTACAAGCATGCACTGCAACCGCCTCGGATGCCGAAGAAGCTGCTGGTCATCGGCTCTGGTGCCATCGGGATTGAGTTTGCAAGCTTCTATAACACGCTTGGCGCGGACACGACCGTGGTCGAGGTGATGGACCGCGTGCTGCCGGTCGAAGACGCCGAGATCAGCGCTTTCGCCAAGAAGGCCTTCACCAAGCAAGGCATGACCATCATGGAAAAGGCGATGGTCAAGCAGCTCGATCGCGCCCAAGGAAAAATCACCGCGCATATTGAAGTCAAAGGCAAGGTCGAGAAGCACGACTTCGATACCGTGATCTCAGCGGTTGGCATCGTGGGCAATGTCGAGAACCTTGGTCTTGAGGCGCTTGGCGTCAAAATTGATCGCACCCATGTGGTCACGGATGAGTATTGCCGCACCGGGGTCGACGGGCTTTATGCCATCGGCGATATCGCAGGCGTGCCTTGGCTGGCGCATAAAGCCAGCCACGAAGGGGTCATGGTCGCGGACCTGATCGCAGGAAAGCACGCACATCCGGTGAAACCCGAAAGCATTGCCGGTTGCACCTATTGTCAGCCTCAAGTTGCCTCAGTTGGGTATAGCGAAGCAAAAGCGAAAGAACTTGGCTACGACATCAAAGTTGGCCGCTTCCCGTTCATTGGCAATGGCAAAGCCATCGCATTGGGCGAACCCGAAGGCCTGATCAAAACGGTCTTCGACGCCAAGACCGGAGAACTTCTTGGCGCCCATATGATCGGTGCGGAAGTGACCGAACTGATCCAGGGCTACGTTGTGGGCCGTCAGTTGGAAACCACGGAAGAAGACCTGATGAACACCGTCTTCCCGCACCCGACTTTGTCCGAGATGATGCACGAAGCCGTGCTCGATGCCTATGGGCGTGTGATCCACATGTAGAAGGATTTCAAACGAAGGCGACGGTATTGATGCAAACTACGTGACAGATTGCTTCAAAGAATCCGGTCCGCGCTGATCATCCAAGCATCGAACACGGGAAAAAATATCCACGCAATTTGGAAATCAATTCGATTCACGTTCAGCCCGGCTGTCAGATCATTGCAAAGGACGGGACGTTTGTGATGGTGTGGCGAAATGTATCGCGCCTACGTAACAGCTGGTTCCAAGGGCAGAACCTAGCAGCGGGGTACAATGAACACTGAAACGACATGTGTGGTGTTAACGACACCCGAACCGCGCATAGCCTAAATTATGTGAAGTCTGCACATACGCACTTTCCAATAGAGCGAAGAGGGCACCGCCAACCTGTTTCACAGATACCTGATTCATAGGGATTGATTGTCTGAATCTCCGATCACTTCGGCGATTTCAGCTGGGTTGAGGCTAAATTCCACTACCAGATCTTCGACCTGGACCGGTTGTAAGCTATTCAAACTTCGTAAAATCCGGCTTTCTTCGAATGCAATCAATTCGTGAGATTGGCCGTACCAACGGACGATTCCACTGCTCAGTGACTCATGCCGTTGGCCGCGGCGCATCACTACACCGCGCCGACGCCGAAATCCTGTTCTATCGGATACGGGGCTGACCCTGACGATGTGCCTGTCGCGGATCGACGTGCGGACTACCGCCGTCCGGTCCATCCTCTTCGTCTTCCAGAATGGCTTTTCTCATGTCTCTCAGATCAGTGCTGTGAAAAAATCTGAGGCCGGTCAGTTGGTACATTTGTGAAAACATATTGATCACCTTAGGGGATGAAGGGACTGGCTGGGCGACAAGGCACTCAATGTGCGAAGCAGCCCGTCATAGCGGGACATTTGGTCTTTCAATTCCAGTTTCCTGCGTTTGAGCCGTTGCAAAGACAATGAACATGGCAGCGGCCTCTTCAGTTCGTCGGCTATTAGCTTTTTGACTTCCATGTTTTTTATGCGCAGCTCAGCCAGACGGGCTTTCAACGAAATGGCGTTTACAAGGTTATTGCGGGGCATCTCTGTCTCCTATCCAGGTGGCGATTGATTAGGGCTGACTGACGAGCCCGCTCAATCAGCTCTAATTCTTTCGATATCGGTTGGATTGAAGTTTATGAAAGGTGATCATAAATTAAAGTTGAATAGGAAAAACCTATCAATTTTAGGTCGACACTTTGGGCAACGATGTAACCTTGAAGCAGCTGGAGTATTTCGTCGCGCTGACGGAAGCGCGGCACTATCGGCGTGCGGCTGAACGCCTTGGTATCAGCCAGCCTTCGCTGAGTCAGCAGATCGCCGGGCTGGAAACCGCGCTTGGCGTCGAATTGGTCGAGCGGGGACAGCGGGGGGCAATACTGACCCCAACTGGGCGCGAAGTTCTGGCGCAGGCGCGACGGGTACTTGAAGAAGCGGAAACGCTTAGGGGCTTGGCGCGAGATGCCAGCGCAGGTATCAGTGGCACCATCCGCTTGGGAACATCTCCGACATTGGGTCCTTATTTTCTGCCGCATATTATGCGGCGCCTGCACACATCCTACCCCTCGCTAAAGCTAATCGTTCGAGACGCAGCACCGCTGGTTCTGCAAGAAGAGCTTCTTCGCGGTCAGCATGATCTAATCCTCACACAGCTTCCGGTACGATCAGCCGACTTGGAGGTAGAGCGCCTATTCCGGGAGCCACTCAAGTTGACCGTCGCAAAAGATCACGCGCTGTCGAGCAAGTCTGAAGCCCAAGATGCGGACTTGGTCGGGCAAGACATCCTTGCTTTGACGTCGACTTACGTGTTGCACAATCAGATCGTCGCTTTGTGCGAGGAATTGGGTGCCAATCCACGGCAAGACTATGAAGGTACAAGTCTTGATGCCTTACGGCAAATGACTGCGTTAAACATGGGTGTCTGCTTTCTGCCTGCGCTGTACGTGCGTTCCGAAGTTTCCCTGGACACCGGGGATGTTTCTGTTCTGTCGTTTCGCAAGGACCGTTTCACAAGGTCCGTTGGCTTGGTCTGGAGAAAACGTTCAGCGCACAAACGCACCATAGAAAGTATAGGAACCGTTTTCCGGTCTGTTGCGCGCGACAAGTTTGCCGATCTGCTGACCCCAGAGTGAGGTGCTAAGCAGGGCGAGCGTTCCGCCTGCATAGCGCAAAAGGTCCGGCTTATTTCCAGAGAGCCGTTCTCCAGTGCAGCGCCGCGCCGCCGTCCCGGGCGGTAGGCGCTTAAAGTTACATTGGTCTAACTTGGGCGGAATGTTCGGAGACCGATGCGCATCCATTTCATTTCCAAGTGAATTCCACCGTTGGATATCCTGAGCTAGCGACCCATCCATCCGCCATCCACGACAAGAATTTCACCATTGACGTAGTCAGAGGCTGCAGAGCTCAGGAATACCACAGGCCCCGCAAAATCGTCGGGTTTGCCCCACCGACCCAGCGGTATCCTTTCAAGAATAGCCCGAGAGCGTGTCGGGTCATCGCGCAAGGCCTGAGTATTGTCCGTCGCAATATAGCCGGGGGCGATCGCATTGACGTTTACTCCTTGTCCCCCCCATTCATTTGCCAGTGCTTTCGTCAGCTGGCCGATCCCGCCTTTGGAGGCTGCGTATCCCGGAACTGTGATTCCCCCTTGAAACGTAAGAAGCGACGCCGTGAAGATGATCTTGCCGCTGCCGCGTTTCAACATCGCGCCGCCAATCTCGCGCGCCAAAAGGAACTGCGCGGACAGGTTCACGTCGATCACTTCGTCCCAGAGGTCGTCCGAATGCTCAGCCGCTGGCGCACGTCTGATCGTTCCGGCATTGTTGACGAGAATGTTTGGCACGATGCCTTCCCGAGACAACTGCGCAGCAAAGTTGCGCACCGCGTCCCTATCCCGGAAGTCACACTGAAATGCCTTAAACGCACGCCCATGTTCCCGGACTTTTTTTTCGACCTCGCTGTTTTCCGGTTCCAGCGTTGCACTGACGCCAACAACGTCAGCGCCAGCCAATGCCAACGCTTCGGCCATGCTTCGCCCGATCCCACGCTTGCACCCGGTGACAACGGCGGTCTTTCCAGCAAGGTCAAACATCGACAAACCACTCATCCTCTGTCACCGATCTTGATCAGGCTTTTCATTGCGACCGGGCTGGAATCCAGTGCCTCAAACGCGGATTGAATGTCGCTCAACGGGCTGACATCGGTGATTATTGTGGCGGCATCCACCGCACCGTTTCTGATTAACTCGATGGCTTTCTCGTAATCCTCGGGCTCATAGACCCGGGCGCCAATCAATTTGAGCTCACGCCAGAAAAACTGAAACATGTCGACCTTCGGCGGGACGGCATGGATCGCCACCATCACGATCCGCCCGCGGGTCGCGGCGACGGTTGTCATTGCATCGACACCCGGCTGAGACCCGGATACTTCGAACACGACCTCGGCGCCTTTGCCGCCCGTCTTTTCATTGATCGCTGCGACCAGGTCGCTTTTCAAAGGGTTGACGGTGTCGAAGCCAAGCCCCTCCGCGATTTCCAAGCGGTTTTCGTTGACCTCAGAGATCGTGATGTTGCCTCCTGCGTCTCTTGCGACCATGGCAACCAGTGTACCGATGGGCCCGCCGCCGATGACCACAGCGTTTTCGCCGGGCTTCAACTTTGACAACCGCACGTCGTGGCACGCGACAGCAACGGGTTCAATCAAGGCGGCATGGTCCAGGCGTATGTCTTCTGGCAGAGCATGCAGGGTCTCGGCTGGAACAGACCAGTATTCTTGCATGGCCCCATCCGTGTCCAAGCCCAGAAACTGCAGGTTGTGACAAATGTGTGAATAACCTTCAGCACAGGCCGGACAATTTCCGCAGGCTGCCAAGGGGCGCACGACGACTTTCTGGCCTTTCTCAAACCCGGACACGCCTTCGCCAAGCTCTACCACGGTCGCCGACATTTCATGGCCGACGATGCGGTTCAGCCCGACGCGAGCGTCCATGTTTCCGTGATAGACGTGCATGTCGGTGCCGCAAATGCCGCAATAGGCGATCTTTAATAGAACTTCACCCGGTTTCGGTCGTGGAACTCCGGCGTTCTCGACTATGAATGTCTTGTCACCACGGTAGTAGGCCGCGGTCATCGTGTCAGGGGTCATGAGTGCATTTCCTTGTGAGCTTGGCGAAGCTTGTTCCAGTCGAAGGTGACGCCGATCCCCGGATCATCAGGCGCAACAGCCAGATGGTTTTCGACGTGAAGCGGGCGGGTGGTGTAATAGTCGATCGGAAAGGAATGCACCTCGATCCAGCCGGCATTTTCCTGCGCGCTGACAAGGCTGACGTGCAGTTCCTGCATTCCGTGGGAGCAAATTGGTAAATTGTGTTCCCGGCTGAGTTCCGCGACTTTCAACCAACCCGTCACACCACCGCAATTGGACGCATCCGGTTGCAGATAGCTTAGCGACGCATCGGCCACTGCGTATTCGAACTCGTGGATCGTGTGCAGGTTTTCACCCATGGCCAAGGGAATGTTTGAGTTCGCCGCGATCCGTCCAAAACCCTTGTAGTCGTCTGGAATTGTGGGTTCTTCAAACCACGTCAGGTTGAAAGGTTCAAAGGCGCGTGCGGCGGCGATGGCCTGATCCACGCTCATGGAATAGTTGGCGTCGACCATAAAGGTGATGTCCGGTCCAATCAGGTTTCTCACCGCTTCGACCCGCGCTAAATCTTCCTCCAATGTGGGCTGCCCGATTTTGATTTTTACACCGTTGAAGCCCCGGTCCAGATAGCCCCGAATGGATGTAAGCAGTTTTGGAAGCGGAAAATTCAGGTCGATGCCACCTGCATAGGCGCGGCATCGGTTGCTGTGACCACCGGCAACCTGCCACAGCGGTTTCCCAAGTGCCTTGCAACGCAAATCCCACAGCGCGATATCGACGGCAGAGATCGCAAAGGACGCTATACCGCCCCGCGCGACGTAGTGCACGTGCCACTGCATCGCGTCGTGCAATGCTTCGACATCGTCCGCGTCTTGTCCGGTCAGAAAGGTCGCCAGATCGAATTCGATCATGGCAGCGATGGATCGCCCGCCTTTGCCACCGGTATAGGTATAGCCGGTCCCCTCACGGCCATCGTCAAGCCGGATTGTCGCGGTTACCAGTTCGAAATGGGTGTGATCCCCGTGTTTCGCATCCGTCAGCACTTCGGCAAGGGGAACATCAAACAGGTTCACGGAAACGCTTGCGATTTGTCCCATGTCAAACTGTTCCTTCCTTTGATGACGACGCCACGCGACTTTGGAAGACAATGACGACAAACAGGAAGGCTCCGCGGATCACCATCTGCCAGTAAGCGCTTAAGCTGATCACGCCTCTGCCGTTCTCAAAGTTAAGGATGTTGAAAACCAGACCCAGCAACAGCGCGCCTGCGACGGTTGCCGGGACTGATCCCAGACCACCCGTCAACAAAGTACCGCCGACGACGACCGATGCGATGGCAGAAAGTTCCCAGCCGACACCTTCAAGTGGCTGCCCCGCACCAAAACCAGAGGCAAGAAAGACACCTGCCAACCCCGCGCATCCGCCGCTGAGCGTGTAGACGAAGATCTTCGCCTTTTTCACGCTGAGGCCCATCATGATGCTGGCATCTTCACCGCCGCCGACTGCAAGAACCGTGCGCCCCAAAGACGTTTTTTCGAGCACGACCCAAAGCGCGACAACCAACACAAGGGTTATCACAATCGTCCAGGGCAATATGCCAAACGCCTTTTCCAGACCGAGCTTGGTGAAATTCGATCCCCAGTCGATCGAAATGGTTTGCGCGCCTGAGATCACCAATGCACCGCCTTTGGCCGCCAGCATTGTGGCAAGCGTGGCGATAAAAGGTGGGATGCGCATTGCGACAACAAAGAAGGCGTTCAACCCGCCTATGGCCAGCCCTGCTGCCACCGCACCGGGCAAAGCGACCTGAATACCGTACGGTGACAGATAGGCCGCGATAACAGATGTGAACGCCGCAACTGATCCTACGGACAGATCGATGCCGCCGGTCAGGATCACAAAGCACATCCCGACAGAGATAACGATGAACATTGCGTTGTAATTCAGGAAAGATGAGATGTTGTAGGCACCGCCAAAGTTCTCATAACGCAGCAAGCCGAACACGATCAGGACGACGAGCGCGATCCAGACGCCGATGCTGTGTGTGTTGCCCTGCAGATAGCGGCGCAGGTCGAATGCGGATGTATCAAGCATTGATCACTCCTTGCGCGCTTGCTGAAGATAAACGGCCATCACGATGATTGCGGCTTTGGCGATCAGCGCGACTTCGTCTGCGACCCCGTTGGCCAACAGGGTGTATTTGACCAGCTGAATGATCACGGCCCCCAGAATGGCGCCAAAAATAGGCGCCTTGCCGCCCTGCAATAACGCGCCACCGACTACTGCGGCGGCGATTGCATCCAGTTCCATCAAGTTGCCGATCCGCGCCGCGTCCGAGGCGGAGTTGATCGCAACCACTATCAGACCCGCCAGACCCGCCAGACCGGAGCAAATTACGTAAGCCCCGATCTTGACTCGCTTGACTGGTACACCGGCCAGTCGCGCAGCCTTTTCGTTTCCACCCACTGCCAAAAGCTGACGACCAAACACTGTCTGGCTTACCATCCACCACACAACGACCGCTATGATGAGGACCAGATACCCCTGAAATGGGAAACCAAGGATCTTTCCGGTGCCCAGATAGCTGAACTCGGGGTTGGTGAAGGTCTGAAGATTACCGTTGGTCAGAACCAAGGCGATGCCCCGGCCTGAGATGAAGAAAATCAGTGTTGCAACAATGGGTTGCACATTCAGATAGCTGACCATAAACCCGTTGAAGGCCCCGCAGAGCAGCGCTACCAGCACCGGGACCACGATGGATAATGCCAGCCCCAGTTGCGGGTTTGCCTCGGCAAATGGTGACGTGAAGATCAGGGGTGCCATTGCCCCTGATAGCGCCATCACTGCACCAACGCTCAGGTCGATCCCGCCGGTTGCAATCACCAGTGTCATCCCAACGGCCACAATCGCAATTGTCGCCACCTGGCTGATGTTCACGAATAAGGTCTGCGGGTTCAGGAAGTTCGGCGTCACGACAACGTTGAAAGCCAGAATTACGATTAACGCGATCACTCCGCCGTTGCTGCTGACCCAGGTCCAGTCGAACTGGGGTCGCGGCCCTGAGGGTCGGCTGCTGTGCAAGGTTTGTTTGTTCTCCGGGGTCATGCCGCGCCTCTTTCATAGTGGTGGGCAATGGCGGCGATCAGGCTTTCCTCGGTCACGCCGGGGTTTTCCAGCTCCGTGACAGAGTGGCCATCCTGCAGCACAACGATCCGGTCCGCGCCTTCTACCAGTTCCTCGAATTCAGAGCTGATCAGAAGGACACCCAGACCCTTTTCCACATAGTCCCGGATGATCGACTGGATTTCGAACTTGGCCCCCACATCGACCCCGCGGGTCGGTTCGTCCAGGATCAGCACTCGGGGGTTAAGCGCAAGCCATCGCGCCAGCAGGACCTTTTGCTGGTTGCCGCCTGACAATTCTCGGATCGGCTGCTCCATACTTGCGGTTTTAATGTCCAGCGAACGTATGAATGACCCGACCAGTTCATGCTCGCGCTTGCGATCGACGCCGCCGAGTTTCCGAAGCCAGGGCAGCAAGGCAAGGGTCATGTTCTCGCGCACAGACATATGCGGGATGATCCCCTCACGTTTGCGGTCTTCAGTTAGGAACCCGATACCGGATTCGATCGCTTGTGCCGGGGTGCTGATGCGACCCGGATCGTCGCGATGTGTGATTTTTCCCTTGCTCAGGGCATCCAGTCCGAACAGTGCCCGTGCAACTTCGGTCCGACCGGACCCGAGTAGGCCGCCCAGCCCAACGATCTCGCCTTTTCGGACAGAGACTGTGACACCCTTCAGCCCATGACCTGTCGAGATGTCCTCGGCCTTCAGCAAAAGCTCGCCAGGTTGATTGCGCTTTTCCCCTGCCAGGCCGGTCATGCCAGCGGCTTCTATTTCTTCGGGGTCCCGGCCCAGCATTTCAGAAATCAAACCCAGTTTGGTTGTCCCTGAAACGACATGTTGGCCAACGGTTTGGCCGTCACGCATGATCGTCACTCGGTCGCAAATCTGGTAAAGCTCGTCCAGAAAATGCGAGATATACAGGATTGCAACGCCTTGCTTTTTCAGCTCGCGTACGACTCCAAACAGGATTTCAATCTCTTGGTCGTCCAGCGATGATGTGGCCTCATCCATGATCACAACCTGTGCCTTCATGGATGCAGCTCGGGCAATCGCAACAAGCTGTTGGATGGCGGTGGAATAGGTCCCAAGCTGCGCGCGCACGTCAATGTTGACGCCGAACCGTTTCAAAATCTCTTCTGTCTGCTTGTGCGCGCGTTTCCAGTCGATCAATCCAAGTTTCGTGCGTGGCTCGTACCCCATCATCACATTTTCCGACACGCTGCGCAGGGGCACGAGGCTCAGTTCCTGATAGATCGTTGCGATCCCGGCATCCTGCGCTTCGCGGGGGGTGTTGATCCGGGTTTCTGACCCGTTGATTTTCACACTCCCGGAGTCCTTCCGGTAAACGCCGGTCAATATCTTGATAAGAGTGGATTTTCCTGCACCATTCTGGCCGATAATCGCATGAACTTCGCCGGGCTTCAGCTGAAGTCGGGCATCCTGTAGGGCCACGACCCCGGCGAACGCCTTACAGATACCGCTCATTTCGATTAAGTCTGTCATCTGCGTGATCTCTTGCGATGAGGTGTATCAAAGGGGACGGCAAGCCGCCCCCTCCGACACAGGGAGTGATCAATAGGCTTCGTCGATATGATCGGCCGCGTTGTCCTTGGTGAAGATCCGGTCTTCGACCTTGATCCAACCCGGAATTTCCTCGCCTGCTGCGTAGCGTTTCATCACGTCGCATGCGAGCGGGCCAAAGAAGGGTGAGCTTTCAACGGTCACGCCCATTTTGCCGTCAATAATGGCTTGAAGCGCATCGCGCGTGCCATCGATCGATACGATGATCACGTCTTCGCCCGGCTTCCGGCCTGCCAGTTCAAGCGCCTGGATGGCGCCAATCGCCATTTCGTCGTTATGGGCATAGACCACGTTCACGTCCGGGTGGGCCTGCAACAGGGTTTCCATCACCTGACGCCCCAGGTCGCGCGCAAAATCGCCCGTTTGGGAGGCTACGATCTCAAACCGGTCATCCGTTGCGATCTGATCGTCAAAACCCTTTTTCCGGTCGTTGGCTGGCGAAGATCCTGTAGTGCCTTCCAGCTCGACAATAACGCCTTTTTCGCCATCAAAATTCGCGATCAACCAATCTGCAGCGCGCTGACCCTGTTCTATAAAATCGGACCCAAGGAACGACACATAGTGCTCACCCGCCGTAGCAACGCTTGGGTCAACCGAGCGGTCCACCAAAAAGGTTGGAATTCCCGCGGCCTTGGCCTTCATGACAGCCGGGATGAGAGGTTTTTCTTCGCGCGGTGGCAGGAACAGAACGTCGATACCCTGCGCGATCATTGAATCCACGTCTGCAACCTGCTTGGCTGCGGACCCGGCGGCGTCCGTTGCGATCAAATCCCAGCCACAGGTTTCAGCGGTGTCGTGAAAGGACTTGGTTTGCGCGATGCGCCAGGGATTGTTGGACTCCATCTGCGGGAAGCCCACGCGGTAGGTGTCTTTGGCTTCCAACGGCGGTGTCTCGGCAGTGGACAGTCCTGCGCTTAGCCCGACACTGAGCGCAATTGCGGATCCAAGCAAATAACGACGTTTCATTTTCTCTCCTCCAAGTTGAATGCGGCCGTCTCCTCCAAGCCGCTGGATACCGGGATCACCCCCAGTTTAAGTAAAGGCTCTGCTTGCGCAGGTACCCGTCGAAACCATATTTCCCATCTTCTCCGCCCAGACCGGACTGACCCCAGCCATTGTGAAAGGCGTGAACCTGTTCGCCATTGGCCCTGTTGACGTAAATCTCGCCAAACTTCAGCGCTTTGGGGGTTTGCATGATGCGGCGGTGATTTGCTGTGAAGACGTAAGCGGACAATCCGAATGCGGTGTCATTCGCCATCGCCAAGGCCTGATCGAAATCCTCCACCCGGATGGCAGGCACCACTGGGCCGAATACTTCTTTTTTTACCACTGCGGTCTTGTTGTCTCTGACTTCCAGAACCGTGGGGGCCATCCAATGGCCTTTGGCGTAGGGCCCGTGACTCAGAGGGCCGCCCTCCAACAGAACCTCTGCGCCGTCCTCAACCGTAGTCCGGACCAGCGATGCCACCTTGTCGACCTCCAGCCTGCTGACTTTTGGGCCTAAGTCCGGGTTGTCCATCGGGTCGCCAATCGTCAATGCTGCCGCCTTGGAAACAAATTTGTCCAAAAACTCATCGGCGATTGCGCGATGCAGGTACATCCGCTCATTACAGGTGCATATCTGGCCGCAATTTGTGAAACGCGAAACGATCGCAGCTTCGACGGCCCGGTCTATGTCGGCGTCGTCCAGAACGATGAAGGGGGCTTTCCCGCCGAGTTCCAGGCGCAGCACCTTCATCCCGTCGGCTCCGGCCCGAAAAATCTCACGCCCGGCCCGGTTGCTGCCGGTCATTGTAATCATTGAGGTGAGGGGGTGCTGCACAAGGGCCTGACCCGTCACCGGACCTTGACCCGATACTACATTGAACAGCCCATCCGGTACGCCGGCTTGCTGCGCAAGTGCCGCGATAAACAAACCCGAGAGCGGCGTGATTTCGTGCGAAAGCAGAACAAATCCGTTCCCGGCGACCAGTGCCGGGCCTAGTTTGCGGGCGACGAGGGCGGCCGGGTAGTTCCAGGCCGTCAGCCCAACAACCACGCCATACGGATGGCGTCTTATGAAGATCTCTTCGTCACAGTTGTCCGAGGTCAGGATATCCCCTTCGATGCGACGCGCGCTGTCGGCGGCGTTAAAAAAGAACTCCGCGGTGGCGGCTACTTCGCCCGATGCCTGATTAAGTGGTTTGCCCTGTTCCGTGGTGATGATACGGGCAAGGTGTTCGGCCTTGGACAACACGAGCTCGCCAATTCGACGAACGATGCGCCCACGCTGCACAGCCGGGACCATTTCCCATTCCGATTGCGCTTTGTGCGCGGCTTCCACCGCCCGTCCCGCATCCTTTTCCGATCCAATCGGTATTGTTGCGATGACGCGCTCGTTTGCGGGATTTTCAACTTCGACCCGGTCGCCGAGCGCGCCGTCAACCCATGCGCCATCAATGAACATGCGCGCGTTGAGGGTTGTTCCGGACTGAATGTCAAAATCTAACACGGCTCACCTTTGGTCATACCAAAACAATTCCTACCTCGCCCAAAATAGCATTCAGGTCAAGAAAATTATCTGAAAAAGGGCCTAAGTTCCGAAAATGCGCCGCGTCTTGCTAATTTTGGTATGATCATATAGGTGTGAATCGCCACCGTCCTGACTGCCTTCGATAAAGCAGAGCTTTCGTTGGGATGGGGCTGCATGTCGTGCCTGTATCGTTGAGCAGGCGCTGTTCTTCGGAAGGACCAATATGGCCGTCGAATACGATTACATTGTTGCCGGAGGAGGGGCCGCCGGATGCGTGGCCGCCGCACGACTGGCCAAGGACGGAAAGCACCGCGTTCTTCTGCTTGAGGCGGGGTATTCCAACAAACACCCGCTTTTGGACATGCCGCCGGGCATCTTCAAAATGATAAACGGCACAAAATTCATGCGCTATCACAAGACGGTCGAACAAGAGCATCTGGGCGGGCGTGTTCACGACATCCCGCAGGGGCATGTGCTTGGGGGCGGCTCGTCTGTGAATGCACAGGTCTACATGCGCGGACGCCCGTCGGACTACGACGCGTGGCACGACAACCTGCGCGGAAGCAATGACGGTATCGACTGGAACTGGGATGCCGTACTCCCGCATTTTCGCGGCATGGAAGACAACAACCGGCTGTTCAACGACCTTCACGGGGCAGGTGGGCCGTTGCTGGTGTCTGATCCGGGCCATATCGATGATTTGTCGCGACTGTTTGTTCAGGCCGTTCAGGGTTTGGGCGAACCCTTCTCGCCTGATTTCAATGGTGAAAGACAGCGCGGTGTCGGCTTTTACCAATTCATGAACCGTAAGGGTAAAAGGTCATCGTCAGCTTATGCGTTTATTGAGCCGCTAAAAAACGACCCGAACCTGACGATACGCCTGCAGGCCGAGGTTCTGAACGTAATAATTGAGAATGGCAAAGCCGTCGGGGTCCGATTTGCCGACCGTTCGGGAACTGTTCATACCGAAAGATGCAACGGGGAAGTGATCGTCTCAGCCGGCTCTCTGGTGACGCCAAAAATCCTGATGCACTCGGGCATTGGCCCGGCTAATCATCTTCGCGAATTCGACATCTCATGTGTTGCGGACCTGGCCGGGGTCGGGGAAAATCTGGTGGACCATCCCGAAGTTCCGATTACCGCGCGCATCAAGGGCAAGGGTGGCTACTACCGGCAAGGTGAAGGCTTGCGCATGATCAAGAACGGCCTTCAGTTCAAGCTCTTCGGCAGCGGACCGATCACCAGCGCCGGAGTTGAGGCAGGTGCATTCGTCAATCCCCGGGACGCGGATGGTGAGCCGACGATTCAGGCCTTTTGCGTTCCGATCGTCTATGTCGATCGTGATACCCGGCACTTGGTTGAAGACGGATACGGGCTGACCGTTACAACAGTCGTAGTCAAACCCAAATCGCGCGGTACTGTCAAATTGTCCTCGTCCGATCCCAAGGCTATGCCGCGTTTATCGCCGAACCTTTTGAAAGAACCAGAGGATATGGACAGGATGGTAGAGGGCCAGCGGTTTTTTCTTGAGGCGTTCAACACAGCCCCTCTTGCCGACCGGATCGACAAAGTCATGTTGCCGCAACCCGATGCGCGGTCGGATCAGGATCTGCGCGCCTATTGCTGCCGCTTCGTAAAAACCAACTACCATCCGGCAGGCACCGCGAAAATGGGAGCTGACAACGACCCGATGGCCGTTCTGGACCCGCGTATGCGCGTGAGAGGTGTTGATAACCTCCGCGTCTGCGATTTGTCTGCGATGCCAGACATTAATGCAGGAAACACGCAGGCGCCCGCCATGATGATGGGGGATCGTTGCGCGGACCTGATACTCGGGCGTTTATAGAACTTAGGCCGCACGGGGCACTGGCCCGTGTGGACCCAATAACCGAAAGGATATCTTTGTGCAGAACCAAGCTGAAAAAGGGCGAGCTGCGGACATGGTTGTCGCAATCCTTGCTCAGAGAATCCAGACCGGTGAACTGGGTGACGGCCAACCCCTTCCACCTGAGCGCGACATGATGGAAGAGTTCGGTATCAGCCGCACGGTTGTTCGCGAGGCGGTGGTCGCATTGTCGAACAAAGGGCTGATTGAAGCGCGCCCGAGACACCGACCGTTGGTGAGAAAGCCGGGATATGACAGCGCCTTCAGCGCCATCGAAAGCATCGTAACCCATCTGCTTCACCAGCCAGGAGGCGTTCGTAACCTGTTCGATACCCGCATACTGCTTGAGGCCGCGCTGGTCAGGGACGCCGCCAAAACAGCGGACAAGCACGACATCGCCGCTTTGAAACAGGCCCTTGAGGCCAACGAAGCCGCGATAGAAAACAGCGAGATGTTTTATGAAACCGATATCGGGTTTCACCGGATATTGTATGAAATTCCTCAGAATCCGGTCCTGCCTGCGGTCAACCGGGCCTATACGACATGGCTGGCACCGCACTGGATGCAGATGCCGCGATTGCCGGATCGAAACCAAAAGAACTTTGAGGCTCACAAAGAGATTTTTGATGCGGTTCTCATGCGCGATTCGGACGCGGCCGAAGATGCTCTCAAGCGTCACCTCGAGAGTGCCTGGAATCAAGTGCGGCAGACATTCGGAGAGCTTTGAGTGACAGGAAGTAAACGCCCGATCTGCAAGGTCTGCTGCATCGGCGAAGTGATGATAGAGCTTGTATCCGGTGATGGCGTAAACGCAAAACTGGGCGTCGCCGGGGATACGTTCAATACCGCCGTTTACCTGAGCCGATTGTTTGCCGACGCAGACGTGTCCATTTCTTACTGCTCTGCCTTGGGGTCGGATCCTTACTCGCAGATCATTTTAAAGTCGATTGCGGCCTACGATATCGACACTTCATATATTGAAATTCGCGACGATAAATGCCCAGGCCTTTACGCCATAGATACGGATGAAAACGGAGAGCGCAGCTTTACTTACTGGCGCTCAAACTCCGCTGCTCGCACACTTTTCCAGTCCCCGTGCTCCGTTTCAATGCAATCACTAGCAGGGTTCGATCTGTTGTATCTGTCCGGTATATCCCTTGCGATTCTTCCGCCCAATGTACGTAGTAACCTGATCCGCTTTCTGCGTGAATTCAGAAATGATGGTGGGTCTGTTGCCTACGATAGTAACTACCGGCCACGACTGTGGGAGAGCACAACAGCGGCGAGGGATTTCAATCTTGAGATGTGGCAGCTGTCCGATATCGCACTTCCTTCGCTAGACGATGAGATTGAACTTTTCGGGGAACAGAACGAAAAAGATGTGCTGCGTCGCTTAGGCAGGCTTGGTGTAGAATTCGGCGCGCTGAAACGTGGCGCTCTTGGTCCGGTTGATCTCATTACTTCGCAGAAGGTCGAAGGTTTGCATGCCGTCGCAGAAGTCGTGGACAGCACCGCCGCAGGGGACAGTTTCAATGCTGGTTTTCTTGCTGCGCATGTCAGGAGTAAGAGCATTCGGGAGTGTCTGGAAGCAGGCCATAACTTGGCAACAGAAGTGATCAAATGGAAAGGGGCAATCATACCAATACAGAAGAAGGATCACTTCTGCATGTAAGCGAAATTATGTTCAATCACGACCAAGTTTGACATCTGACTCCTTCGCAAATCTGGTTGCGGCTAAACTGAACACGAGCCATCAAACCTAATTTCTGCGCTCGATACTTGCATTCACAATCGGAAGAAGCAGAACCACCTGAGCAGGGGGAAATTTCGAACAACTTGTTTCCTGTTTTGCACGAACCATGTCAGCCATGAACGGTCGGTGGGACGCTTTCTATACCGTGAAGCATCGGCTACGAGACTGGCATAACCGCTCACCCAGCGGTTCAGCGTCGCGTGATCCAGATCAAAGCCACGTTCCGCCATGATTTATTCCAAATACCGGTATGAAACACCGTATCGGAGATAGAAGAAAACAGCGTACAAAATCACCTCTTTCGGAAAATGCGCACCCTTGAAAGAGATCGTCACGATTTGCTCCTGTCTTATCCGAGCACGCGCTATCAAAAGTACGCTCGACCTCACAGTTGGAGAAAAAGTTTGCGACAGAACCATCAGGACTTCTTAGTTGTGGTTTACAAAACCCATCACAACTAAAGTTTGGTTTTGCTTGCTCTTGTCCTTCTTCGACACGCGGTATGTGCCCCGCTCTGTGATCAGTTCCCGCAAGTTGTAGCTGTCGGGGTGGTTCACAGGGTCGGAAGCTGAAGGGCTGCTACCTTCGCGACAACTTATGACTTCAAGCCAAGCGTCGCGAAAAAATAGGTCAGCGCTATCGTTTCGATACGAAAATGACCAAAAGCATGAAATGCCCTTGGTGCCGGCCAAGCCCACAAAGGTTTCACAGACTGCGTTTTCGGGTGCGACAGCAGACGTTTCGTAGTTTTCCAGCATAGTAATCCGATCACATTCGTCGGCCAATCCGGGTGTTGAATACAACGCCAGTAAAGCGACCATGGTGACTTGAAAGAGCGGCAATCTGAAAATGCCCGTTTTGGACAGTATCTCAAAACCAAATGACGAATGCTTTCTTGAGGCCCGGCAACGATCCGACATGATGACCTCGAATGTCGTCACCTTTTTTGCGGCTACTCTGCAGCGTCCGGAACGGTCGCTTCTGCGTATATCCCTTTCACACGTTCCTTTGTCGGATCAAAGTGCGGGAATGGAACGATCGTGGCTTTCAACCGCTTTTGCTGCCCGTCCAGTTGCCCAATCTCAATGTCTGCCCCAATGGTGGCATGTGTAACCGAAATCCGACCCAACGCGATGACTTTGCCAAGGACGGGTGATTTCATTGCGCTGGTTATCTCTCCAACCTGCGCTTTTCCAACGCGCACGCAATCGCCGGGCGAAGGGACAGTGCCGCCTTCGATCTCGAAACCGACCAGTTTGCGGTGCGGGTGCGCCTTGCGTTCCTCGATCGCGGCCCGTCCGATGAAATCGTCGGTTTTTGATTTCAGCGGTACTGTAAAGCCGATGCCTGCTTCAAACGGGTCCGTCTGATCGTCAAATTCCGACCCGGCAAAAATCAAACCGCCTTCGATCCGCAACATGTCGAGTGCCGCAAGCCCGAGCGGCGCGATACCATATTCCTGACCAGCTTCCCAAACGCGATCAAAGATCTCGACCGCATCTTTGGGGTGGCAGAAGATTTCGTATCCAAGTTCACCGGAATAACCGGTCCGGGAAATAACCACTGACGTCCCCTGCACATCGCCCACACGTGCGACGGTAAGCCGGAACCATGGCAGTTCTTCGATCGTTGGTTGCTGAGGTGGCGTCCAGAAGATCTTGGAAAGAATGTCGCGGCCGTGACGCCCCTGCACCGCGATGTTGTGCAACTGGTCCGTCGAGTTACGCACCCAGACATTCATATTGCGTTTGAGCGCCTGTTCCTGCAGCCACAATCCGCTGGTGTCACTCCCGCCAATCCAGCGAAAGTTTGTTTCACCCAAACGATAGACGGTGCCATCGTCAATCATCCCGCCGTGTTCATAGCACATGGCCGTATAGACGACCTGACCAACACTCAGCTTTTTCATGTTGCGAGTCATACAAAGTTGCATCAGCTCTTCTGCGTCAGGCCCGACAACCTCGTATTTCCGCAGGGGGCTAAGGTCCATGACCGCGACCTTGTCCCGACAGGCCCAGTATTCAGCAATGGAACCATGATTGGTCATCGTGTTGGGCAGCCAATAGCCGTTGTATTCTATGAAATCACGGGTGTGCCGTGCAAAGCAGTCGTGAAATGCTGTTTTCTTGGTTTCTTCCACATCCGCCTCCGCAGATTTTCTGTAGCCATAGGATCGCTTGAAATTCTCGGTCGCCTTGTAGGTTCGCACCTGAATATCTGTTGGATTCCAACCATTTGCCGGATCAATGTCGCAGGGGCAGCCGGTGCTGACGCAGACCAGATCCGTCAGCGCGCGCAGCAGCACGAAATCACCGGGCCGCGACCACGGGTCATCCATGCCTATTGCGTTGGTCTGGTCCAGCATTGTGTTGAAGAAGAAGTTGATCGCCGGCCAGCCTCCGCGCGGCTTGATACCATACTGATTCAGATCCTTGTTGATATTGTCCGAACAATTCACGTGACCGGGATAGCCAAGGTCTTCGTAATACCGCGCGGTACAGGCAAGGCCGAAGGTGTCGTGCCGTCCGCAAGTGTCCTGTACGATTTCGACCAAAGGCTCTTGATCTACCGACCAGTATTTCGAGAAGATCCCTGGTTGAGGATACAAACTGCCCATCAGGCTGCGGGTTGTCGTCGGGTCAATTTCGCGCTCGATCCCTTGATCTAAGGCGCGGCGGCTAAAGGCCTGAAAGTCCGAGCACTCGCGGCCCCGGATATCGACGATCTGGATGAACTCCCCGGCCTTGACCTCATAGGATTTGGCATTGCCCGGTTGGATGTTGATGTCCTTGATAGGATCGGCTAGCGGTTCGGGCGGACCAACTTCGGGTTTCTCGAGGCCGGGCGCGGCCCTCTGGATGTACAGAATGATGTCGGTCGGAGGGTTGTTGTTCTCGGGCCGCATCGCTTCGCCCGGTGCGGCGACAATCAGCAGGCCGTCATTTTCTGCTACGAAATGCACCATATCGCCCGGGCGCGACCCGTCCGAAAAAGCCCGGACTGCATCCCCGCGTCCGATATCGAAGCCTGCGACCTCTAGTGCGCGCAGCACTTTCTGTCCCGAGGCCGAGCCATTTGTCAGCGTTGCAATCAACCCTTCGGGCTGCCCATGCCCCTGCGTGCCCAGCATGGCTGCGTCGGAACTTCGGTCAGGAGCAAAAAAGACCATTTCGGCCGGTTGCATCCCATCGCGATCCAGCAAAGTGATCTTGTCGCCTTTGGACACCGGAACCGCACGTGATCCAGCGGCGGGGACGGGATGGCGTTCTGTTCCATGAGGCAGGATAGGAAGGCCGGGGGCCAGAACCCCGCTTCGTTCGTATGGTACCTCAAAAACCGGCTTCACATTCATAATGCACCTTCCTGAATGGATTCGGTCGTACCGCGGTGCGTGACCACTAAAAGGCATCCCGATTTGGTGTGTGAAAAATGGCTGGAACCTGCGGCAAGACTTACGAAGTCACCGCTGCGATAGCTGAATCCATCGTGATCGGTCAGGTCACCCTCAAGGACAAAGAACTCTTCTGGGCCATGATGGACATGCGGGTTCGAGCGCGTGCCTGGCTCCATTTTCATCAGATAACTGCCTTGCCCGGTATCCTGGTCAAAGCTGACATTCTTCCACCAAACTTGTTCGTCGGGCAGGTCTGTCATCTGCATCCTGACAAAGCCGTTGTCGTCGAAACGGGCAACACTGCGTCTGTTTTTTAGCTGTGCCATCTCAGTCGAGCCCCAGTCGCTTTTTACGTTTTTCCGCCCAGCTGCTGATGGCCATGTCAAAGGTCAGCGCCATCAGCGACACGTTCAGGCCAAGGACAAAGTTTTTGCCCAACTCGGTACCTGCCAGCGTGCGTTGCAATTCCTGTCCCAGGTCCTGTGTGCCGATGAAGGCCGCGATGATGACCATGAAAAAGGCAAACATGATCGCCTGATTAAATCCGACGGCCATTGTTGGCAGCGCCAGCGGAAATTGAACCGACATCAGCTTTTGGCGCCGCGTGGACCCGGACATGTCCGCCGCTTCTGTCATTTCCGGGGGCACGCTGCTGAGGCCAATAATGGTGTACCGGATCAATGGCACAGCGGCGAAGATCAGGATCGAGAACACGACGGCCACATCATTGACGCCGAACAGCATGATTGCTGGGATCAGATAGATGAAACTGGGGAAAGTCTGCGCGGTGTCGCAGGCTAGAAGGATGCTCTTGGACCAGCGGGTGGATCGGGCCGCGACAACTCCCAGGGGGATACCGATCAGTGTCGCCAGCGCGACCGCCGAAATCACCGTGTAGAGCGTGATAACGGAGCGATCCCACCAGCCCGAGAAAGCCACGATCGTAAAGAAGACTGCAGCATAGATGCCGGGGCGGCGTCCGCCGACCCAATAGGCAAAGGCAACGACCAGCAGGATGAAGGCGGGGGTAGGGATCGCCAGCAACGTGTCTCGGAACGGGATCAGAACCTTGACGTTCAGGAACCAGCGCAACCATTCGGTCGTTCCCTTGATGGCATCAATCGCCAGAATCGACTTGATTACCACGTCAATTTCCTTGCCTTGGCTCAGGTGCTGCTTGCGGCCAACTTCGGCAAGGATCGGGAAGACCTGCGAGAGCAGGATAAACCCGACAAACAGACCCAGCGCCACCAGCGAGATCTGGTGCCGCTTCCACCATGGGGTGCCGCGTTCGAAATGAACGGGCTGTTTGACGACCCAAGCCTTTGACATCCGATCGAGCATGACCGCCAGAAGAACGATGGTCACACCAATCTCAAAAGAACGCCCGAGTTTGAAACTGCCCATCATCGCTAACAGCTTGGCGCCAAGGCCGGGCATGCCGATGAATGCGGTCAGCACCACCATGGCCAGACACAACATGATCACTTGGTTAACTCCAACCAAAATCTCGGTGCGCGCGGCGGGAACATAGACATGTCGCAGCATCTGCCAGCGGGTGCAGCCAGACATCTGACCCGCTTCGATCACTTCGGGACTGACCTTTTTAAGGCCCAGTGTTGTCATCAGGATCATCGGCGGGATGGCGAAGGTAATCGTTGCCACGGCACCGGCTGTTGGTCCGACTTTAAAGAAGATCACCGCAGGCAGCAGGTAAGTAAAGAAGGGCAGGGTCTGCAACACCGACAAGATAGGCTTCAGCATCCGCTCGAACCAGCCATATTTCCACGCGGCGATACCCAGAACCAGACCCAGCAGGAACGCCAAGGGTGCCGCGACGACAATCACGGACATGGTTTGCATGGCGATTTTCCACTGCCCGATTGCCGCCGTCCAGATGAATGTGCCCGCTCCAAGGGCTGCCAACTTCCATCCCCCTACGGCATAGCCGACAACACCGGCAACTGCGGCAATCGCAGACCATGGGATCGGTCCCAGATTAGGCCAGCGACGCTTGCCTTCCAAAAGGTTGGCCGACGTGTCCAACAAAAACTCCAGCGGGCCTTCGGCGATGAAGCGAGTCACATAGATCAGGCCAAGGTCGTTCTGGATGAAGTTGAAGATCGCATCCAGAAGCTGTGCTGTGGGTGGGATGGCCGCTTCGGGAATGCGGTTCAGCCATTCGGGCAAAACACCGACGACCTTGACAAGGATCAGTGCAAAGGCCACGGTCAGCAATGCCGTAAGCACGCGGGTACGCCCCCATGGCTTGTGCGAGGCCTCGTGCAGATCAGTGGATAGCGTCGCCATCATTCGGCTCCGAGCAAGACATTCAAAGCGGCGTCGCGTTCCAGAACACCGGTGACAATGCCCTTGTCATCCGCAACCGGCAGAAGGATGCGGTTGTCATTAACGAGAACCCGCGCCAATTCGTGGATGGTCGAGCCGCCATTGACGGGCGCTCCTTCAAGAGCATGTCCATTGATCGGTTTCGCCAGCCCTTTTGCGTGTACGACACGGGCTTTGTCGATGTCTTCGGTAAATTTTGCCACGTATTCGGTGGCCGGGTTCATGACGATCTGATCAGGTGTATCGCATTGTTCAACCGCACCGTTGCGCATGATTGCGATGCGATCTGCGAGGCGTAGCGCTTCGTCGAAATCGTGAGTGATAAAGACGATGGTCTTGCCCAGCATCTCTTGCAGCCGCAGGAATTCATCCTGCATTTCGCGGCGGATCAATGGATCAAGGGCCGAGAACGGCTCGTCCAGAAACCAAATATCCGGTTCAATCGCCAGGGACCGGGCGATGCCGACCCGCTGCTGTTGCCCACCGCTAAGCTCGCGTGGGAAGTATTCTTCGCGGCCCTCAAGGCCGACCAATTTGACAACTTCCAAAGCGCGCTCGCGCCGGTCATGGCGATCCTGACCGCGCATTTCCAGCGGGAAGGCAACGTTATCCAAGACCGTGCGGTGCGGCAACAGGCCGAAGGACTGGAATACCATGCCCATCTTATTGCGTCGCAATTCGATCAGGTCTCGCTCGCTCAGGCCCATGATATCCTGACCATCAACCTTGATCGAACCGCCGGTGATGTCGTGCAGGCGCGAAAAGCACCGCACCAGGGTTGATTTGCCTGATCCGGACAGTCCCATTATGACCAGCATTTCGCCCCGGCCAACCTCAATCGAGACGTTCTTGACCCCGGCGATATAGCCGTCCGCACGAATCTCGTCGAAGCTGCGGCCAGCCGGCATAGACTTCAGATAGCTCTCGGGCGAAGGTCCAAACAATTTCCAGACGTTTTGGGCTGAGATTACAGGCGCTGAGGCGGACATGGCTGCCTTTCTTTCTTGTTAAGCACGGCCTTGCTTAAATGAGATCAGGAAGGCCGCGCCAGTTTCGTTGTGTACGACCGGATTATCCGCTGCAGGCGCTGATCCATGGATCAACAACAGCGCGGTTCGCATCCAGCCATTCGGCTGCTGCTTCTTCCGGTTCCAGCTCGTCCGTATCGACCAGCTTGGCCATCTCTGCGATTTGCGGATTGGTGAAGGAAATTTCAGTCAACACACAGTAAGCAGCAGGCCATTTGTCTTTCATACCGTCCCAAGCGGCCTTTTTCAGGTAACCGGTAGCCGGATTGCCGCAATCATACAGCGCATCCGGGTTCGGACCTTTGGACGGGTCTTTGTCGCATCCATCTTCCCAGGCCGGAAACTCGACAAACTCACCGGGCCAGACAGCTTCGGCAAAGTTGGGTGTCCAGTTGAAGACCAGAACCGGCTTCTTGTCCGCCTCTGCGGCACCAATCTCGGCCCATAGGGCTGCAGCCGAACCTGCGTTGATCACGGTGAAATTCAGATCGAGCGCTTCAGCACGCTCTTTACCATGTTTCAACCAGTCTACCGGACCGTCCAGATATCGGCCTTTGTCGCCGGTTTCGGCTGTCGCAAACAAATGCGCACAATCGTTCAAAGCTTCCCAATCCGGCAGGCCGGGGCAGGACTCTTTGGTCCACATCGGATACCACCAGTCCTCGCGGGTGACAGCATCGTGGTCGCCTGCATCATGCAGACCGCCCTTTTCCAGAGCTGCGCGGAAGGATGCGCCAAACGCGCCTTCCCAGACTTCCATCTCAAGCGTGACGTCGCCCAGACGCACCGACTCGTAGACCGCCTGACTGTCAGTCGTGACGTATTCGACATTATCGCCGATCTCTTCGAACAACTGACCGACCACGTAAGACATCACGATCTGGCTGGACCAGTTGTGAATTGGGATGACGATCGGATCGCTGCTGTCTTCTGCGATCGCACCGGTGCCCGCTACCGCTGCCAAGGTTGCAGCAGAAAGTAGGTTTGAAAGTTTCATGTTTGCTCCCTGAGTGACGTTCGATTTTGGATTGAGGGCTCTTCCGGCCCCGAATTTGGTCATTCTGCCTAAGTTTGCGCGAGACGCAGAACAGAAATTTGAGAGGCGTTGCCCATAAAATCTTGAGGCTAAATCGGTTTTTTACTATCTTAACAGTCAGTTGCCTGATCGGTTTCCAGTCGACGCAGGCAAATGTTCTTTGATTGCAATCCGCTTCAGATCGGGAATCCGCCGTCAGATGCCAAAGAAAGCGCCAGTTACCGGGAAGGTCCTCCCGCCGCTCGACTACCTTTTGGCTTTTGAAGCGGCCGCCAAGGCCCAGAGCTTTGCGCAGGCCAGCAAGGTGCTCAACATTTCGGAAACTGCCATCAGTCGCAAAGTGCGTCTGTTGGAGCAACATTATGACGTACCCTTGTTTGTCAGAGGTCATCGGTCGGTTTCGCTGACACAGCAAGGGGCCATATTGCTGGCGACCGTTGAAAAGTCGCTGGATCTGATACGAGACGTCAGCCGTGATATGTTGGCCAAACATCAGGCCAATACGGTTTCGATCTCTGCGACCAACTCCGTTGCCTCGCTCTGGTTGATGCCGCAGCTACGCAAGTTCAACAAATCCAATGGACGCATCCGTATTTCGCTGGTGTCTTCGGACAGCGACGCAGAGTGCCTGTCTGATTCAATGGATCTGACGATACTGCGCGGTGAAGGGGATTGGCCCGGATATGAGGCGCAGCTTTTGTTCGGGGAAACCGTTTTCCCGGTGTGTAGCCCTGATTATCTCAAAAGTAATCCGAAGGCGGCAGCACTATCCGCGCTGCCGGAGTTGGATCTGATTGAAGTGACCAGTAGCCATGCGGAATGGATGACATGGGATACCTGGCTTAGCGGCAATGGAATCTCCACTTCTTTGATGGAACGCGCTGTGGCTTTCAACACCTACCCTCTCTCGATACAAGCAGCGGTCGATGGATTAGGGGTTGCTTTGGGTTGGGCCCATCTTGTTGACCCGCTGCTCGAAAGTGGTGCGTTGGTCAGGCCAATCCACGACGTATCGGTGCGAACGCAGTCGGGATACTATCTTCTGAAGAGCCCATCGCAAAAAGCATTTCCGGAACGACGCATTGTCGAGGATTGGTTGTTGGGGCTCAGCGCAGGTCGCAAGCGTTACGCGTGATCCGAAGGTGCAATCGCGCGATAAATGATCGTTCTGTCAAAGTCTCTGTAATTCAGAGGTTGACCAAAGGGAATATTTATTTACCGTAAAGAAAGAATCCGATTCCGGCCAGGCCGTACATGCGGACCTGTTTGAATTCGTTCGGCCTACTTTTGCAGGGAGTCCAAAACCCAATGAGCTACAAATCCGACATTGAGATTGCCCGCGAGGCGAACAAGAAACCGATCCAGGAAATCGGTGCCAAGCTGGGCATCTCCAGCGACGATCTGCTGCCTTACGGCCACGACAAGG
>NZ_JBQFXS010000012.1:0-114970 GCF_056541025.1 Ruegeria sp. AK4 | reverse complement strand
GTTTCTTGCCGCCGGAAATCTGCAACCGCAGACCGAACGCTCGTTGACTTCACCCGGGGCGTTGCGAACGGAAATCCAGCGCATTGCCGAGCGTAGGTATTCCACCGATGACGAGGAATTCATGACCGGAATGTCAGCCCTTGCGGTGCCGGTTCAGGACGGGCAGGGCCGGTTGGTGGCCACGCTGTCGGTGCACGCCCCGACACAACGCCATGACGTGACCAGCCTGATGTCGTTTCTGGAGATATTGCAAAAGGGGGCGAACGAGCTGTCGGCCCTGTTGGCCGAATGACCCGCGCCTGAGATCGCGATTTCAGCCTGAATTGATGTTCCGACCAATCGCCACTGCATCCTCGGGTTTCACGCATGCCCAGGCGGTGCGGCCACGCTGTTTCGCGTCACGATCCTGTGCTCCAGAAACACCGGACCGGCAGGGGGGGCGCTTTTGTCCAGCAGTTCCAGCAATATTCCCATCGCCCGTTGCCCGATCAGGTTTCGCGCCTGATGCACTGTCGTCAACTCGGGCTGGAAGATGCGGGAAAACGGTACGTCGTCGAAGCCCATGACGGATATCTGGCCGGGGATGGAATATCCCTGTTTCTGAAGGCTCCGGATGACGCCCATGGCGGATTCGTCATTGGCACAGAAGGCGGCGGTTGTATCCGGGTGCCGCGCAATCAGCTGGTCCGCCGCCCGCTCTCCGTCGGCATAGGTGAAGCCGCCGGGGATTGTGTGGATGTGGTCTGTCAGACCGGCTTGGGTCATCGCCTGAACATACCCGGCGCGGCGGTCTTCGGTCAGCGCGTTGCCTTCGGGTCCGGTGACATGGGCGATCTTTCGGTGCCCCTGGGCCAGCAGATAATGCGTGGCATCGAATGCCGCTTTGCGGTTGTCGGTCCCGACATGCGCATAGCCCGCATCCTCGAGACGTTCCGAGATCGAGACGACCGGGGTGCCCTCGGGCAGCATCCCGTCCGGCGGCGCGGCGCCGTTCAGGATCAGGGCCCCGTCGGCGCGCCCGTTGCGCAGGTTTTCCAGGATCTTCGCATAGCGCGCGTCGTCGCCGTTGGTGTTGCCAATCAGGATCGTCAGATTGGCGCGGGTCGCAACCTCTTCGATGCCCGACAGGATCTTGGAAAAGAACGGGTTGGAAATATCCGGCAGGATGACCAGCACCGTCCCCGACCGGTTGCGCCGCAGCATCTGTGCGGCGGTATTGACGCTGTACCCGGTTTCCGAGACAGCCGTGAACACCGCATCGCGTGTCTTTTGGGAAACGATATCAGGCGATTGCAACGCCCGGCTGACCGTCGCGGTCGAGACTCCGGCCACTCGTGCAACATCCCGAACCGTGGGTCTCTTGTTCGAATTTCTTGTCATGCTGACGATTTATAGCAGCGTGAAACGGAAAATGTAATGGTTTACATAAGCAATGAAATCGATTACATAGATTCGCACCGTTGCAACTTCTGAACTTCTGGGGAGGGGACATGAAGCTGGGTGTGAACCTGCTGTGCGTCGGTGGGCTGATCGACAGGGCGCAGTTGGAGTTTTGCCAGCTTGCTGCCGAGGCAGGGTATGACGGTGTCGAAATCCCGATCCTCGAAGGGACCGCCGATCACTATGCCTGGCTGGGGGCCGAACTGGATGCGCTGGGGCTGGACCGGACCTGCACCGCGATTGTGCCCGATCCCAATGCGGACCCCACCAGCGCCGACCCCGATATCCGGGCGGGCGGTGTTGCTCATCTGAACTGGATACTGGACTGCGCCACGGCGCTGGGGGCCGAAACCATCGGCGGGCCGTTTCATGCGCCCATCGGGCATTTCACCGGCAGCGGGCCAACCGCCGGGGAATGGCAGCGCGGGGCCGAGCTGCACCACCGGATGGCTGAAAACGCGGCAGCGCGGGGGATGCGGCTGGCGCTGGAGCCCCTGAACCGGTTCGAAACCCACTTCCTGAACACCGCCGAACAGGCGGCGCAGTATTGCGAACTGGTCGACCATGCCGCTTTCGGGATCCTGTACGACACGTTCCACGCGCATATCGAAGAAAAGGATCAGGCGCAGGCGATTGCGGCGCTGTCTGGCCGGATCAACGTTCTGCATGTCTCGGAAAATGACCGGGGCACGCCCGGAACCGGGCAGATCGATTTCGGCACGATCTTTTCCGCGGTGAAGAAAACCGGCTTTGACGGCTGGGTGGTGATGGAGGCCTTTGGCGCAGGCGTTCCCGAAATTGCTGCGGCCACACGCATCTGGCGGCCGATGTTCGACGATCACCCGCAGCTGTTTCACGACAGCGCCGCGTTCATTCGCAAAGGCTGGGCGCAGGCATGAGCGGTGATGCCCTCTTTGAGATGAAAGGGATCTCCAAGGTCTTTCCGGGGATCAAGGCGCTGGATGCGGTCAGTTTCTCGGCCCGATCGGGCGAGGTGCACGCGCTGGTCGGGGAAAACGGCGCGGGCAAATCCACACTGATGAAGGTGCTGTCGGGCGTCTATCAGGCGGAACAAGGCGACATCTTCCTGCGCGGTCAGAAGGTGCGGTTTCAGCACCCGCTGGAATCGCTCGCGCAAGGGGTCAGCGTGATCTATCAGGAATTCTCGCTGCTGCCCGACCGGACGGTGGCCGAAAACATCTTTCTGGGCCGCGAACCCACGCGCCTTTGGGGCCTGCTGGACAGCGACAGGATGCGGCGCGAAACGCAGGACGTCCTGGCGCTGTTCGGGGATCGCCATCGCTTTGGCCCGGACACCTTGGTCAGCGATCTGGACGTCGCGCAGCAGCAGATGGTCGAGATCGCCAAGGCGCTGTCCCTTAACGCGCAGGTCATCGTCATGGATGAACCAACGGCGGCGCTGAACGATACCGAGTGCGATCTGCTGTTCCAACTGGTCGAAAATCTGCGCGGGCAGGGGCGCTCGATTGTCTATATCACCCACCGCATGCGCGAAATCCGCCGTCTGGCCGACCGCGTCACCGTCATCAAGGACGGCAAGGTCGCCGCCGCGTTCGATCAGGTGCCCGAAACCGGCCAGATCGTCGAGGCGATGGTCGGGCGCGATATCGGGCATTTCTATCCCGAACCCGCCACGCCGGAGGAAATTGGCGCGGCGGTGCTGACCGTGCGCGGCGGCGGCAATGACCGGCTGTTCGACATCGATCTCGACCTGCGCGCGGGTCAGATCACCGGGTTTGCCGGTGTTCAGGGCGCTGGCCGCACGGCGCTGGCGCTGGCCCTGTTTGGCGCGGAACCGTTCGAGTCGGGCGCGGTTACGGTTGAGGGCAGACCGGTCCCGCTGACCAGCCCGCGCAGCGCCGCCAAGGCCGGGATCGCCATGCTGCCCGGCGACCGCAAGGCCGAGGGCCTGATGCTGATGCAATCGGTCCGTGACAACGGCATGATCTCGGCGCGGGCCTTTTCCAGCGCCCTGGGGGCACCGAACCACTCGCCGATTGCCTCGCTCGATCAGATGGACGCGCTGTTTGACGTCTTCGATCTGCGTGCGGCGAATTACGAGGTCGAGATTCAGTCTCTGTCCGGGGGCAACCAGCAAAAGGCCATCGTTGCGCGCTGGCTGTCGCTGGCCCCGAAGGTTCTGATCTTTGTCGAACCGACCCGTGGCATCGACGTCAACACCAAGGCCGGGATATACGCCCAGATGCGCAAACTGGCACAAGAGGGCGCAGCGGTGATGGCGATTTCGTCTGACCTGCCCGAGGTTCTGGGCATCTCGGACCGGGTTCTGGTGATGAGCGACGGCAAGATCGTGGCCGAGTTCGGCCATGGTGCCAGCGAGACCGAGGTCATGCATGCAGCGACCGAGGCGCATCTTGAACTGGAAGCCTCATGAAGATCGGCAGGCCCCGGAACCTCGCGGCCCTTGCGCCGTTCCTGCTGCTGCTGGTGGCGGTGGCGATCTATGTCATCGTCGCCGTGGCGACCGGGCAGACGCAATATCTGACCGCCGAAAACCTGCTGGGCCTGTTGGGGCGCTCGATTGCTCTGGGGATCACCGCAGTAGGTCAAACTTTTACCATCCTGATCGCCTCGATTGATCTGAGCGTGGCGAACCTGATTTCAGTCTCTGCCGTGTTGGCCTCATCGATCATGTCGGGCGATCCGGCGATGATGTTGCCCGCGATTGCTGCCGTTCTGGCGGTGGGGGTCGTGGTCGGCCTGATCAACGGGCTGGTGATCACCCAGTTCGAGGTCAACCCGCTGATCGCCACCCTTGGCATGGCGCTGATCCTGCAAGGGTTGCTGAGCGCCACGTTCAACAATTTCGCCGGAGAGGTACCGGAAGAGTTTCAGGTCTTCGCTTACGGGCAGGTCGGCGGCATCTCGGTCAGCCTGATCTTCCTGATTGCCCTGACCGTGGCGGCCTGGGTGTTCCTTCGTTTCACCCGCGCGGGGTCAAACATCTATTCGGTCGGCGGCAACCCGGATGCGGCCAAGCTTGCAGGCATGCGCACCACCCGCGTGGTGATCATGGCGCATGTGATCTGCTCGGTCTGCGCCACTATCGCGGGGCTGTATCTGGCCAGCCGGTTACGCTCGGGCGCGCCGTGGATCGGGCGGGACGGGGTTTACGATCTGGAATCCATCGCCGTCGTTGTCATCGGCGGTACGGCGCTGTCCGGCGGGCGCGGCGGCGTCTGGGGCACGTTGATGGGGGTGATGATCTTTTCGCTGATCGACTCGATCTTCAACATTGCCGGTGTCGACGCCTTTGCCAAACAGATCCTGCGCGGGGTCATCATCGTGGCCGCCGTCGCCGTCTATGCCGTGCGCAGCCGGAGGATCGAGGCATGATGGCCCGGCTGGAACAGATCAACCCGGTCTTTCTGGTGCTGGTGCTGCTTTTTGTGGCAATCGCGATCCTGTCGCCCTATTTCCTGCAGCCGACCGGTTACATGAACTTCCTCAAACGCGCCGCGCCAATTGCGATTCTGGCGGTGGGGCAGCTTTACGTCATCAACTCGGGCGGGTTCGACCTGTCGGCAGGCGCATTGGTGACGCTTACGGTGATCGGCAGCTCGATCCTGCTGGACGGGGATGCCGGCGCGACATGGTGGGTGATCCTGGTCATGCTGGGCGCGGGCGTGATCGTGGGCGTGGTGAATGCGCTGGTGGTGTCGTGGCTCAAGGTGCCGTCGATCATTGCCACGCTGGGGATGATGATCACGCTCAGCGGTGTGGCCCTGACATGGTCGGGCGGTGCGCCGCGCGGATACCTGCCCGAGAATTTCCGCTTTTTCGGACGCTATCTGATCAAGGACCTGCCGCTGATCAAAATCCTGCCGGTGGCGGTGATCGTGATGGTGGTGGTCTGCGCCGCCATGTGGTGGCTGATGCACCGCACCAATTACGGCAAGCGCCTGATCGCCATGGGCGACAATCCAAAGGCCGCCTTGCTGGCCGGGGTCCCACTGACGGAAACGCGGATTGTGGCGTTTGTCATGTCCTCGGTCTCGGCCGTCATCGCCGGGATATTGCTGGGCGGCTTTGCGGGCGTCTCCACCGATGTGGGCATCGGGCTTGAGCTTCAGGCGATCACCGCCGCCGTCATCGGCGGGGCGCAATTGCTGGGCGGGCGCGGCACCGTGGGGGCCACGATTGCGGGCGCGCTGGTGCTGCAGGCGATGTTCACGCTGCTCAACATTCTGGGTTTCCCGAAACCCATCCGCGATGTGGTGCAGGGGCTGATTTTGATCTCGGCGGTGGTGATCGCCGGATACCGACGACGCCGATCAGGGGGATAGGCGCCCGATATTTTACCGAGGAGGAGGAAACAAGATGATCAACAAATGTACAGCGACCGCCCTGACGGCGCTGGTGGTGGCCTTGCCCGCCCAGGCGCAGAACTTTGACGATCCGGCCGAATTCGCCAAGCAAAAAGACATGCTGGGCGCAGCCGCCAATGGCGATGCGGCAACCCCCTGGCTGCAGCATTATGGCGACGTGATGGCCGATACCTCGGGTTTCAAAAAGGATGGCCCGCATACGATCTGCTTCTCGAACGCGGGCGTTAACAACCCGTGGCGCGTAGTCGGCTGGAATACCATGCAGGCCGAGGTGGAACAGCATGACAATATCGCCGAGTTCGTCGTGACCGACGCCGAAGGCTCAGACGACAAGCAGATTGCCGATATCGAGGATCTGCTGGCCGGTGGCACCTGTGACGCCCTGATCGTGTCCCCCAACACGACCGCAGCTCTGACCCCCGCTGTGGAAAAAGCCTGCGAGCAACTTCCCGTGATCGTGTTCGACCGGGGTGTGAACACCGATTGCCCCGTGACCTTTATCAAACCGGTCGGCGGCTATGGTTTCGGCATCCAGTCGGGTGGGTTCATCGCCGCCAACGCGCCCGAAGGGTCCGACGTGCTGATGCTGCGCATCCTGCCCGGCGTCGACGTTCTGGAAACCCGCTACTCTGCCGCGAAACGTATTCTGGAAGAGGCCGGTCTGAACATCGTTGGCGCGGAATTCACCGATGGCGACCGCGCCAAGACCAAGGCGATTGTCGAGGATTATATCCAGCGCGGCAACCAGTTGGGCGCGGTCTGGATGGACGCGGGCGCAACCTCGGTCGCGGCCATCGAGGCGTTCGAGGATATGGGGCTGGACGTGCCGATTGTCACCGGCGAAGACCAGCAGGATTTCCTGCAGAAATGGCAGGAGATCGGGATGACCACCATCGCGCCGACCTATCCGACCTATCAGTGGCGCACGCCGATTCTGGCGGCTCTGAAAATTCTGGATGGCGAGGCGATCCCCGGCCCGGAATGGAACCTGCCGCAACCGGCGATCACCAACGACAATCTGGCTGATTTCGTGAACCCGTCGATGCCGCCGCTGCACTACGCGGCCTGCGGTTGCGAGGGCATGCCGGGCTACCCCGAACGCTGGGGCGGCAAGTAACCACCTGACCCCGTCAGGCCCCGGTCGGGGCCTGACACACCGGATTTTTCAAGGGAGGCTGATATGCCGGGTGCGATCAAGGGACCGGGACTATTTCTTGCGCAGTTTGCCGATGATGCGGCTCCGTTCAATTCGCTGGGCGCGATTGTGGAATGGGCGGCGGGTCTGGGCTATAAGGCGGTGCAGATCCCCACGTTTGACGGGCGTTTGTTCGATCTGGACAAAGCCGCCGACAGCCAGACCTATTGCGATGAGATCCTCGGCACCTGCCGCGAGGCGGGCGTTGAGGTCAGTGAGCTTTCGACCCATCTGCAGGGCCAGCTGGTCGCGGTGCATCCCGCCTACGATCTGGCCTTTGACGCTTTCGCGCCCAAAACCGTCCATGGCAATCCGCAGGCGCGGCAGGGCTGGGCCGTAGATCAGGTCAGGAAAGCCGCGATCGCATCCCGCCGCATGGGGCTGGACACCTCGGTCAGCTTCACCGGGTCGCTGGCCTTTCCCTATCTCTATCCCTGGCCGCAGCGCCCGCAGGGCCTGATCGAAGAGGCCTTTGCCGAGCTTGCCCGCCGCTGGCACCCGATCTTTGACGCTTACGCCGAGCAAGGCGTGGCCATCGGCTTTGAAATCCACCCGGGCGAGGATGTGTTCGACGGGGCCAGCTTCGAGATGTTCCTTGATGCGGTGAACGGGCATGAGGCCTGCCGGATCAACTACGACCCCTCGCATTTCCTGTTGCAGCAGATGGATTATCTGGAGTTCATCGACCTCTACCACGACCGCATCTGCGCCTTTCACGTCAAGGATGCAGAGTTCAACCCGACCGGTCGGCAAGGCGTTTATTCCGGCTATCAGGGCTGGACCAACCGCGCCGGGCGCTTCCGTTCTCTGGGCGACGGGCAGGTGGATTTCGGCGCGATTTTCTCGAAGCTGACGCAATATGGCTATGACAGCTGGGCGGTTCTGGAATGGGAATGTTGCCTGAAATCCCTCGAACAGGGGGCCGCCGAAGGCGCGCCCTTCATCGCGCGCCATATCATCGAGACCACCGACAAGGCGTTTGATGACTTCGCCGGTGGCGAGGTTGATCAGGCCATGATCCGAACCATGCTGGGGCTGGGCCAGTGACCGTGTTGAAACTGGGCATGGTCGGCGGCGGGCAGGGCGCGTTCATCGGGGCCGTGCACCGGATCGCGGCCCGGCTGGACGGGCGCTGGCATCTGGTGGCGGGGGCGCTGTCGTCCGATCCGCAGCGTGCTGCGGCATCCGCGCAGGAACTGGGGATCGCGCCCGACCG
Source organism: Ruegeria sp. AK4 (assembly GCF_056541025.1). Taxonomy (NCBI): domain Bacteria; kingdom Pseudomonadati; phylum Pseudomonadota; class Alphaproteobacteria; order Rhodobacterales; family Roseobacteraceae; genus Ruegeria; species Ruegeria sp. AK4. The sequence continues at coordinate 106,749 of NZ_JBQFXS010000012.1, read as the reverse complement.
ATCCTATGCCGATTTCCGCCAAATGGCAGACGCCGAGGCCGCGCGCGACGATGGCATCGACGCGGTTGCCATCGTCACCCCGAACCATATGCATGCCGACCCGGCGATTGCATTTCTGCAGGCCGGGATCCACGTGATCTGCGACAAACCTCTGGCCGCCACGACCGAGGATGCCGCCCGCATCAGGGCGGTGGCCGATGCCTCATCCGCGCATTTCATCCTGACCCATAACTACACCGGCTATCCGATGATTCGGCAGGCGCGCGACATGGTGCAGGCGGGCGAGTTGGGCAGGTTGCGGCTGTTGCAGGTGGAATACGCGCAGGACTGGCTGACGGAACCGGCTGATACCGACAACAAACAGGCCGACTGGCGCACCGATCCGGAGCGGTCGGGGGCAGGGGCCATCGGCGATATCGGCACCCATGCGTTCAACCTGGCGCATTTCGTGACGGGCGAGGTGCCCTCGCACCTGGCCGCCGATCTGACCAGCATGGTTCCGGGCCGTCAGGTGGATGACAACGCCCACATCCTGCTGCGCTATGCCAGCGGCGCGCGGGGCATGCTGTGGGCCAGTCAGGTGGCGGTGGGCAACGAAAACGGTCTGCGCCTGCGGGTCTATGGCGAACGCGGCGGGCTGGAATGGGCGCAGGAACATCCCAATCACATGCGGTTCAGCCGGTTCGGCCAGCCGCCGCAGACCTTGACGCGCGGCTCCGGCGCAATGACGTCCCCGGCGGCCAAACGCGCCACCCGCATCCCGCCGGGCCACCCCGAAGGCTACCTTGAAGGCTTTGCCACGCTTTATGCCGAGGCTGCGGACCTGATCCGGGGCGATCAAGGCGCGGGCCGTTTGCTGCCCGGTCTTGCGGACGGTTTGCTGGGCATGGCGTTCATTTCCGGCGCGCTGGCATCGTCAAAAAATGACTGTAGCTGGACCGAATTGCCCTGAATTTAGGCGAGGGGTGAACCGCGCCCGCCATTCCCGAACCGGCATGGGCCAAAGGGGGCAAGCGCCGGGCGCTTGCGATCGAAACGCCCATCAAGTCGGCTTGACGTCATATGACCTTGTGCTGTAGCCAGAATTTCACCCCATGGAATGTTGCAAGGCGACTATGTGACGGTCATGTCCCAGCCGCAAAAAGTTGTGTTCTTTCTGACGGATGAGTTTTCGCACCTCGCGTTTTCCTGCGCGGTCGAGCCGTTGCGGATCGCAAATCTCATCAGCGGGAAAGACCTGTACGAATGGTCGCTGCACTCGGAAGACGGGGAACCCGTTGCGTCCTCGAACGGGTCCAAAACCTCGGTAGACGGGGATTTCTCGGCGGTCGCCAAATGCCACCGGATTTTTGTGTTGTCCGGCATCAACATGCGAAACCATGTCAGCCGTCCGTTGCTGTCAGCGCTGCGCCGGGAACGCGCCAAAGGAACCAGAATCGGCGCTCTGTGTTCCGGGGCATGGATATTGGCCGAGGCCGGGTTTCTGGGCGGATGCAAAGCCGCCATTCACTGGGAGTATCACGACAGCTTCATGGAGGAGTTTCCGGATGTGAATCTGGTGCGCAGCGTTTTTGTTGCCGACGAAAAACACATCACGGCGTCAGGGGGCACCGCGACGGCAGACCTGATGCTGCATCTGATTGAAGCGGAACATGGCGAGGACCTTGCGCTCGATGTTGCGGATCAGATGGTCTATGTCGCGGTCCGGAACGCGACGGCGGAACAGCGGGTTTCACTGCAATCGCGGAACGGCATGCGCAACAAGCATCTTGCGGGCGCGATCCGTATCATGCGGGACCGGATCGATGACCCGACCCCTCCGTCTTCGATTGCGGCCAGGCTAGGGATTTCCACCCGCCAGCTTGAACGGCTGTTCGGGAAATATCTGAATTCGACGCCCAAGAAATACTATGTCGAAATGCGTCTGGACCGGGCCAGAAAGCTTTTGCTGCAGACCGAGGATTCCATAACCGACATTGCCATGGCCTGCGGCTATGAAAGCCCCGGTCACTTTGCCAAGGTCTATCGCGCACGCTTTGGGGTCTCGCCGCACGCTCAGCGGAATAAAATCAGCTGACATCACAATTCGGCTGCTGTTTGGGGCCACCGCCGCGCGGTTTGCGTTCCGCACATCGGGCAGCAGGGGCGGCTTTGCGCCTGTGACGAAGATATGTCGCTTCCATCAAAATTACTTCGCAAGACGGGACGCATGATCATCCGGGACGTGGGATAGTCTCCGAAATCACTGGAGACTCACGATGACCACTGAAAGCCGTACCCGTTCTCGTTCGGGCGGTCGGTCTGCCCGTCGGGCGATCCGCACCGCGCCCCGGTTTGACATGCTGCCCGGCCTGACCCGCAACATTCCGCTGTGCGAAGTGATGGATCATGCGCAGGTCGAGATGATCGACAACGCGGCCATGGACATTCTGGAAAATGTCGGGGTTCAGTTCCGCGATCCGATTGCGCTGGAAGACTGGAGGAAAGCCGGGGCCAGGATCGATGGCGAACTGGTCTATCTGGACCGTAATATGGTGCGCGAGCTGATCTCGACCATTCCGGCGCAGTTCACCTATCACGCGCGCAATCCCAACAACAATGTCAGGCTTGGCGGCAAGCATTCGGTGTTCGTGCCGATGACCGGCGCGCCCTTCCTGCGCGATCTGGACGATGTGCGCCGGAACCCGACGCTGGACGATCTGGCGATGTTCCACAAGCTCAGCCACATGATGCCCGCGCTGCACAGCTCGGCCCACCATATCGTCGAACCTTATGATCACCCGATCAGCCAGCGGCATTTGCGCATCACCTATTCGTCGATGAAATATTCGGACAAGATGTTCATGGGCATGACCACCTCGCCCAAGAACGCCGAGGACGTGATGGACATGTGCGCCATTCTGTTCGGCGATGAGTTCATCGACAACAACCCGGTCACCACCGGCAATTGCAACGGCAACAGCCCGCTGGTCTGGGACGAGACCATGCTGGGCGCGATGCGCGCCTTCTGCCGCCGCAACCAGCCGGTTTTGTGCTCGCCCTTCGTGCTGGGCGGCGCGAACACGCCTGCATCCGTCCCCGCCACCGTGGCCCAGCTGACCGCCGAAGCGCTGTCGGCGCTGGCCTATACGCAGGTGGTCCGCAAGGGCTGCCCGGCGATCTGGGGCCACTACCTGTCGACCGTGTCGATGAAATCCGGCGCGCCGATGGCGGGCACACCCGAGATCAGCCTGATGAACTTTATGATCGGCCAGATGGCGCGGTTCTACGACGTGCCGTGGCGCACCTCGAACACGCTGGGCGGGGCCAAGACGTTCGACGCGCAGGCCGGATACGAATCCGCCACCACGCTCAGCGCGGTTGTCCATGCGGGCGCGCATTATATCTGGCACTCGGCGGGCTGGAACGAGGCGGGCATGCATTGCTCGGTCGCCAAATTCGTCGTGGATGCGGAACAATGCGCCATGGCCTACCGCATGGCCGAGGGGCCGAAATGGCATGATTTCGATCAGGCCGTTGCCGCGGTTCCCGATATCGGCCCCGGCGGTCACTATCTGGGCCACCCGCACACGCAGGACAATTTCCAACAGGCGTTTTTCATGCCCGATCTGTTCGACAACAACTCGATCGAGCAATGGCAGGCCGAAGGCAGTGTCGAGATCACCGAGCGCGCCCTGAAACACGCCAGAAAGCTGCTGGGGGAATATGAAGAGCCGAAGCTGGACGAAGCCAAGAACGAAGAGCTGCTGGACTACATCGCCCGCCGCGAGCGCGAGATTCCGGCGGCGGAAGAACTGAACCAGAGCTACTGAGGAAACTTCCCTCCCCAAACTGGCCCGCCGCAACAGGCGGGCTTCTTTTTTTCTGCTCTTGCAGGGGCTTATGGGCCCGGCATCACGGTCTCAGGGCAAGCTCAATTGCGCCATGCGCCCGCCATCGACGGTATAGACCTGCCCTGTGATGAAGCCGCTTTCCCCGGCAGCCAGAAACGCGGCCAGGGCGGCGACTTCTTCGGGTTTGCCGGTCCGCGCCACGGGATGGATCTTGCCTATGTCGCGCCGGAACGCCTGTGGATCGGGCATGGACTTGATGAAATCGAGGTTCAGATCGGTGTCGATCCAGCCCGGCGCGATTGCGTTGCAGCGGATGCCCTCGGCCCCGTGATCGACCGCGACGGCGCGGGTCAGCCCGTGCAGCCCTGCCTTTGACGCACAATAGGCCGCGTGGCCCGGATTGCTGCCCAACCCCTCGATAGAGCCGGTATTGACGATACTGCCCCGCGTCGCGCGCAGATGGGGCAGGGCGGCCTGTATCATCAGAAACGGCGCGGTCAGGTTGACGGTCACGGTTTTCTGCCAGTCCGTCAGGCTCATATCCTCGACCCGGGCCTCTTGCATCATCCCGGCATTGTTGACCAGAACGTCCAGCCGCCCGGCGCGGGTTATGAGCTCGGCCACCACCTGCGCAGGAGAGGCCGGATCAGTGAAATCGGCGGCGATCCCTTCAAATATGTCGTCGGGCCCGCGCTGCGCGGTGAAAACGCGCGCGCCTTCGTCAGCCAGCCGCGCGGCGATGGCCTGCCCGATCCCCGAACGCCCGCCGGTGACCAGCGCCACTTTGCCTTCGAACCGCCTCATGCGACCGGTTTCCCGCCATTGACCTCGACCAGCGCGCCGCACATGTAACGCGCCGCGTCCGAAGCCAGGAACAGGACCACATCGGCGATGTCTTCGGGTTCGGCAATGCGACCAAGAGGGACGGTTTTGCCAAGTTCAGCCACCGCCTTGTCGGGGTCGAAGCCGCGTTTGGCGAAGCCGGACCGCAGCATCGGCGTGTTCACCTCATTGGGGCAGACCGCATTGATGCGGATGCCCTGATGCGCGTGATCCATGCCCATGCATTCGGACAGCGAGGCGATGGCGGCCTTGGTCATGCAATAGAGCGCATGGTTCGGACCGGGCGCCTTGCCGCCCCAGCAGGACGCGGTGTTGACGATGGCTCCGCCGCCGGTTTCCGCCATCAGCGGGATGGCAGCGCGGCAGATCCGAAACGGGGCCTCGACATTCACGCCCATCGACAGCGCCCAGTCGGTATCCGAGGTCTCGGTCACCGGGCCGCGCGTGATGACGCCCGCGTTGTTGATGACGATATCCAGCCCGCCCAACGCTTTTTGCGCCGCTGCGGCCAGATTGTCGCTGTACTGCGGATCAAGCAGATCGCCGGGCAGATGCGCCTCGGCCCCGATCCCGTCTGTCGCGCGGTCGGCAACGGCCACTTTCGCGCCGTTTGCCCGCAGCTTTTCGGTGATGGCCTTGCCGATGCCTCCGGCAGCGCCGGTGACAAGGGCGCGTTTGTCTTTGAACATGGTTCCCTTTCCTAAGGTGGCGACCGCCTGTCCCGGCAGGCCGCGGTGTACGGTTACGCCGGGAACCGGCGCATCAGGCTCTCCTCAGAACGACGCGATGGGGTCGCCAATGGCGCTTTCATCGGGGGTGATGCCAAGGCCCGGCCCGGTCGGGCGCCGGATATGTCCGCCCACAATTTGGATGCCGTTTTCCGGATCATAATTGCCCTCGATATAAGGCGCAGCGAGCCACGCGCCCTCCATCAACGAGGGGCGCACAGTCGATGCGATCTGGGTGCAGGCCGCCGCGATGATATCGCCGCCCCAGCTGTCATCGCAGGTATGCGGCAGGTTGCGCGCGTCGCAGATATCCCGGAAGGCGCGCATGTTCTGCAGGCCGCCGATCCGGGTCACCTTCATGCCGAACCCATCGACCAGACCGGTTCCGGCGGCCGAGATCACGGTGTTCAGATCGACGCTGTTTTCATCCATGTAAATCCCGTGGCACACCTGCGGGCGGATCTTTTGCAGGTCCTCATAGCTGTTGCAGGGCTGTTCCATGATGAACGGTATCTCGGGGCATTCCCGGCTGACCCGCAGGTCATCGCGGGTGGTCCATCCCCGGTTGCCATCGACGGCAAGGCGCATGCCCGACCCGCGAATGACCTCCCAGACCTTTCGGATGGTCTCGATATCGATCTCGACAGGGCGGCCGCCGACCTTGACCTGCAGGCGCGGATAGCCCTCGTCCCTTTTCTCTTTCGCCAGTCTGGCAATGTCATCCGGCGCCCCGATGCCGGTGGCATAGTAGGAGGGCACCCGATCCGTCTGCGCCCCGCCCAGCAGGTCCGCGACATTGACGCCCAGCTTCCTGCTGATCAGGTCATGCGCCGCGATATCGATGGCCGCCTTGGCATAATTGTGACCGTTCAGCAGGCTGTTCATCTTGTGAGTCAGCGCCACCGGCCAGAGATCGGCCCCGATCAGCCCCTTCGCCATCTCGGTCAGCGCGGCCAGTGCCCCTTTTGCATGCGCCTCGGCATAGGTCGGGCCGACCGGGCAGGTCTCGCCCCAGCCCACGGTGCCGCTGTCGTCTGTCAGTTTGACCAGCGTTGTCTCCAGCGCCCGGACCTCGGCATTGGCCATGGTGTAGGGGCCGTTTTTGACCGGCAGTTCATGGGCGTAGATGTGGATTTCCTTGATCTTCACGTCCGTTCCTTTTGTCGTCCTGCCGGTTGATCCGGTTTAATGAATATTCGCAGCCCCAAGCAGCGCCCGGGCGCAGCGCAGCGTCGCCGCCGAGGCCTGCCTGACCCCGATCAGGCGCGCGGTTTCCGTCAGCCCCTCGTGCAGGACGAACAGGGCTTCCGCCAGAGCGTCGGCATCGCAGCCGGCATCGACCTTCAGCAGCCGCGCGCGGAACATGTCCCGGACATGCGCCTTGTGAGTCTCGACAGCGTCGCGGATCGGTTCGCTTTCAGGATAAGCCGCCAGAGCGTTGCGAAACAGGCATCCGGTGTTGGATACTTCAACTAGCCAGTCCGACAGGCGGACAAGCACATGCAGCACATGATCCGCGCCTTCGGCATCATCGTGACCGATCCAGTCCGAATAAGCGACATCCCGGTGGGTCAACGCCCCGATCACCATCGCCTCGCGGCTGGGAAAATATTTGTACAGGGTCCGAAGCGAGACATTGGCACCAACGCGCAACGCTTCGACACCCTGGGTTGCAAAACCCATTTCGGAAAACTGACGGTCAAGATTCTCGGCAATCTGCGTTTGTGTATCATTCATAGAGGCCAGGGTAGAGCGATCGCTCTACCAATCTTGCCAGTTTGCGACACCACTGTCTGCGCAACGACAAGGCGCTGAATTGAAACCGTCTTTCAGCAGTCCGGCCCAATTCGAAATGTCACCAACGTTGCAATCGAAAACGTCATTGTTATGATTCCCCCCGTTACGATTTGCCTTGGTTATTAGGGTCAGGACCCATTGATTTCCGTTTTGCGGCGTGATTCACGGTTCAAAAACGAGCGGTGAACATGTCTGATCTCTTCTGGCTTACGGATGCGCAAATGGCGCGTCTGGAGCCCTTTTTCCCGAAGCCCCACGGCAAGCCGCGCGTCGATGACCGGCGTGTGTTGAGCGGGATTATCTTCATCAATCGCAATGGTTTGCGGTGGCGGGATGCCCCTGCTGCCTATGGACCGCACAAGACGCTGTACAATCGATGGAAACGGTGGAGCGACAAGGGCATCTTCGCGCGAATGATGGCTGGCCTGGCCGCCGAGCACGGCGAACAGAAGACTGTGATGATCGACGCGACCTATCTGAAGGCTCACCGGACAGCGACCAGCATGGGCGTCAAAAAGGGGGGCGTGGACGCCTGATTGGTCGAACCAAGGGCGGCATGAACACCAAACTGCACGCCATCTGCGACAGTCAGGGACGCCCGCTGAACCTGTTTATAACCGCAGGACAGGTCAGCGACTACATCGGTGCTCGGGCTCTGTTCAGCGGCATACCGAATGTCGATTGGCTACTCGGAGATCGCGGATACGATGCCGATTGGTTCCGAGAAGCGTTACAAGACAAAGGGATACGCGCTTGTATCCCCGGTCGGAAGCAGCGCAAGACAACGGTGAAGTACGACAAGCGCCGATACAAACGCCGCAACCGGATCGAGATCATGTTTGGCAGGCTCAAGGATTGGCGCCGTGTGGCAACCCGTTACGACAGGTGCCCGAAAGTCTTCCTCTCAGCAATCGCCCTCGCAGCTCTCGTCATCTATTGGCTATGAGCCCTGAACCTAACGGGGTGTCACGCCCGACGCGGCACGAGATCGCAGCCGGTGGCGCGGCGATCCGGACGTGTTGCAATACGGTTTTGCATCATTCCTCTTTTTCCCCGGTTTCCGAAAAGGCGACAAGTGCGTTCGCGACAAAAAGGCCTGCAAGCGACAAAAATTATCGCTGCAGGCCCGAAATCCGCCGGTGCAAAAGACCGTCGGGTGGGGATTGCGCCACTATTCGTACCACCAGCGTTCGTGGGTTTTGGCACCATCCGTTTCCCACTACGCGACGCACTGCCATTCAGCCGTCTGCTGCGCCCCTGAACTGCAAACGGTGTGTCGGACAGGAGGCCACTTTATGCTTTAAGTCTAAAACATTTAATCTTGAAATATTTTGCCGCGCGTGTACGCTCCCAACAATCAGATTCAGGCGCAGGAGCCTGCGGCTTTTGAACGGGAGGGTGCCATACCTATTGCTTGTCTGGGCGGTGATCGTGGTGTTGGGCGATGCCTCGACCATCCCGTGGTCGGCCGAAAACGCCTTGCGCGCGGCGACCCGGGCCGGGATGGGTGTGATCCGGGTATGAATATGGATGGCAAACATATGAGCGTTCCGGTCGACAGTCGCCCCGCGATGCCGAACACCGAAACCGGCAAGGTGCAGCGCTTTCGGCTAGGGTTGGACGGATGACCGGTCAAACTGAATATCAGGACCACGATGGAGGCAACGTAATGAAGCCCAAAGTGATTCACCCCGAAGGATGGGCGCGTGCCCTTGGTTACGCCAACGGCATGCTGATGCCAGATGGAACCCTGCATGTGGGCGGGCAGATCGGTTGGGACAAGGACAAGAAATTCGCCAGCGGCGGCTTTATCGGGCAGATGGAACAGGTCCTGACCAACATCGCCGAGATTGTCCGCGCGGCGGGCGGCGATGTCACCGATATCGGGCGCCTGACCTGGTATGTGAAGGACAAGCGCGAATACGTGACCAGGCAACGGGAAATTGGCCAGACCTATCAGCGTATCTTTGGCAAGCATTACCCCGCCATGTCCCTGCTGTTCATCAAGGATTTTGTCGAGGACGAGGCCCTGATCGAGATCGAGGCCACCGCCTATATCGCACCTGCAGAGTGACAGGCACCGGCGTGCGCCAATCGGCTGGGGGCAGTGATTGCCTGTGCGTCTGTTGCAGGATGGTCGCGACCCGGACCATGACCTTCAGAACCGGACTTAGCACCCTCTACCAGATCGGCGGGGTCGTCGCCCAGATGACCCGGCATTTCCCGTTGCCAAGGTTGCGGAACCGGTGCGGAAGCTTGCTTTCGAAGTGAAACGAGTCGCCCTCGTTCAGCGTATAGGCGCGGCCGTCGATCAGCAATTCCAGGCAGCCTTCAATCACGACGCCGCATTCTTCGCCCGCATGTGAATAAGGTTCGGCGCCGGAACCGCCGAACTGGTCCAGTTCAAGATCCATGACCTGAAGCTCGCCTTCGTCATGCGCCGTCAGAAAGGATTTCATCATCCCCTTGCCGCTCAGATCGATGGATCTGCGGCGGTTGGCGCGCACGATATAGCCGTCGTCATGGGCCGGGCCGCCTTCTTCGCCGCCGAACAGATACAGGACCTGCACCTGCAAGGCGGAACTGATCGCGCGCAGCACCCGGACGGAGGGCGAAGAGATGCCGCGTTCGATCTGACTGAGCAGACCGACCGATATCCCCGCCGAGTCGGACACCTGTGCCAGCGACAGGCCAAGCTCCTTGCGCCGGTCGCGTATGGTGCGGCCCAGATGCCGATCCTCGTCCGTCGGCGCGTGCTCGGTCGGTTCTGCGTGATCTGCGGTGTGTGACATGGCGATGATGTACCGGTTGCTTCCAGAGTGCTGCCCGTTCAACCTATCGGCTGGAATTGTTCATGTCCATGAAAATGGATTGATAATTGACGTCAATACAAGGCTAACCATTGGTTATCGCCCCCTGATTTCAAATACGTGAAAATTTTGTTGACGTATATTCACTTTCCTATAGCGTTCCCCGTGAACCTTTCATAGGCGGCATATCCATGGTGCTGATAAGAAAGGTACAATCCAGCTGGGAGAATTTTTATACACGTGAATAAACTCGTCGCCCTGGCCGCGTCAGCCTATCTGTCCCTGGGCGCCGCCGCCCTTGCCGAGACCCTGAATGTGGCTGTGACAACAACCGGTGTTCCCTTCACCTTCGTCGACACGCAAACGCAGGAACCGACCGGCGCGATGGTCGATATCGCCAATGCGATCGGGTCGGAAATCGGGGCCGATATCAACTTTGAGATCACCGCCTTTTCCGCACTTATTCCCGCCCCGAACACCGGCAAGATCGACCTGATCTCGGCCGGGATGCTGATCACCGACAGGCGCGCGCAGGTCGTGGATTTCTCGGAAAGCCCCTACAGCTATGGCGATGCCATGTTCGTGGCGGCGGATAACCCCGAGAATTACACCCGCGACGATCTGGCCGGCGAAGTGATCGGGGCGCAGGTTGGAACGGTATATGCCGACGCGCTGACCGAAATCGGCGGGTTTGGCGAAATCAAACTGTATGACTCGATTGCCGACATCATGCGCGACGTTCAGCTGGGCCGGATCAAGGCCGGGTTCGTCGATGGCCCGATCGTGGGTTACCAGATTTCCCAGAACCCCGATCTGGGTGTCCGGCTGGTCGAAGGATACGAGCCGATGAAACCGGGCAATGTCGGTCTGACCGTGGACAAAGGCAATGCCGAATTGCTGGGCCAGGTGAACGCGGCGCTGGTCAAGATGCAGGACAACGGAGAGCTGCAGGCCATCTTCGGCAAATACGGTCTGTAACAGGCTACCCGGAAATGACGGCGGCGGTCGCGGCGGAAAAACGCTGCGGCCGTCATCGCAGCAGGACCCAATACCAATGTCTTCCTTCTTTGAGCGCTCGGTCGAGTATATGCCGCTGTTGTGGAGCGGCCTGAAACTGACGATTGCCGTCACCATTCTGGCGCTGATCCTGTCAACGCTGCTGGGGCTGTTCTGGGCGCTGCTCAGAACCTCGGGCATCCCGGCGCTGGCCAAGGCCATCCGCTATCTGACCGAGTTCATCCGCGGCATCCCGATCCTGGTGGTGCTGTTCTACATCTACTTCGTCATGCCCGAGATCGGCATCGACCTGACTGCGTTTCAGGCCGGGGTGATCGGATTGGCGCTGACCTATTCCTGCTTTATCGGCGAGACCTTCCGGGCCGGGATCGAGGCGGTGGATCGCGGCCAGATCGAAGCGGCGAAATCCATCGGGATGAAACATGGCATGATGATGCGCCGGGTCGTGCTACCGCAGGCGTTCCGGATCATCCTGCCGCCCTACGGCAACAACACGATCATGCTGCTCAAGGACAGTTCGCAGGTCTCGGTGATTTCGATCGCGGAACTGACCATGCGGGGCAAGACCCTGGCGTCGTCGACCTTTGACAACATGACCGTATTCACGCTGGTGGCGTTCCTCTATCTCTGCCTGACCATCCCCCTGAACATCGCCATCCGGCGGGTCGAAGCCAAGCTGGACGGCGCGAAATGATCGAATTCAACAACGTACACAAGTCCTTTGGCCCGCTCGACGTTCTGAAAGGCGTCAATGCCAAGGTTGACGCGGGCGAGGTCGTCTGTCTGATCGGTCCGTCCGGGTCGGGCAAATCCACGATGCTGCGCTGCGTCAACGGGCTGGAATCCTACGAGGCCGGCGATCTTTTCATCGACGGGCAGCGCGTGGACGTCTCGTCCCCCGCGATCCACGGCTTGCGGGCGCAGGTGTCCATGGTGTTCCAGCGGTTCAACCTGTTTCCGCACCGCACCGCGCTTGAAAACGTCATGGAGGGTCCGGTCTACGTTCTGCAACAGGACAAGGCCGAGGTGCGCGACCGCGCCATTGCCCTGCTGGAACGGGTCGGTCTGGCTGAAAAGATCGACGCCTATCCGGCCTCGCTGTCCAGCGGCCAGCAACAGCGGGTTGCCATCGCCCGCGCCCTTGCCATGCAGCCCCGTGCCATTTTGCTGGACGAACCGACCTCGGCGCTGGATCCCGAGATGGTGGGTGAGGTTCTGCAGGTCATGCGCTCGCTGGCCGAGGAACACATGACCATGCTGGTGGTGACCCACGAGATTCAGTTCGCGCGCGAAGTCGCCGACCGGGTTCTGTTTCTGGACAAGGGGCAGATCGCCGAACAGGGACCGGCAAAAGAGGTGCTGCACAACCCCTCGCATCCCCGCACCCGCGATTTCCTCAGACGGGTCACGCACCCGGAAGCGGGTTAGGACCGTGGCCCCACACGCCGCGGCCGTTTTTTGAACCGACAGACATTAGGGCAACAGCATGATCAGCCTTTCCGGCATCAAGGACCTGAGCACCGTTCAGGTCGCCGACTTCGCAGCGAAACCCACAACTTTGACCGACGGCCAGCGCGAAGCCAAAGCGCCGTTGCACAGCTCGCCCACGGGCGGCACGAAAATCGGCATTTGGGAATGCACGCCCGGAGAATTCACCGCAGACCGGGCGGACGTTGCCGAATACTGCCATATCCTTTCGGGCTCGGCGACGGTCACGGATGCGGATGGCGGGCATTCCGTCACGCTGGGCCCGGACGACTTTCTGATCCTGCCGAAAGGGTGGAAAGGCAGCTGGATTGTTCACGAACATGTCCGAAAGCTGTATTTCCTGATCGAAGACAAAAGCTGACCCGCCGCGCCACCCGCCTGAGACCGAACCCGCCATGCACCCTTCCATCTGGTCTGCCACCGCAAACCCGGCGTCACAGTTCCCGGCCCTGAGCGGCGATCACAGAACCGACGTCGCGGTGATCGGCGCGGGGTATACCGGCCTGTCCTGCGCGCTGGCGCTGGCGGAAGCCGGGGCTTCGGTCATCGTGGTCGATGCCGAACAGCCCGGTTTCGGGGCCAGCGGGCGCAACGGCGGTCAGGTCATTCCCGGCCTGAAATACGACCCCGACACGCTGGACCGCCGGTTTGGCGAGGCGACAACCGACTTTGTCGGGAAAGCGGCCGATCATGTCTTTGAGGTGATCGAAAAGCACCGGATCGCCTGTGATCCGCGCCGGAAAGGGTGGATTCAGACCACCGTCAAGACCTCGCATATCGCGACCCTGCAAAGCCGGATGGAACAATGGGTCCGCCGTGGAACCGCCGCTGAATGGCTGGATGCCGAGGCGGTCGCTCGGCAGACCGGCGCAAGCGGATTTGTGTCGGGGTGGAAGGATTTGCGCGCCGGATGCGTCCACCCGCTCAACTACGCGATGGGGCTGGCCGAGGCGGTTTCCAGGGCCGGTGGCCGTGTTCACGGCAACAGCGCCGTCAGCGGCATAAAGCGGGATGGCGGGCGCTGGACCGTATCGGTGGGCGCGCAGGGGCACATCACCTGCGATCAGGTCGTGCTGGCCACCAATGGCTATTCCGGGCACCTGTGGCCCGGGCTGCGGCAAACCATGGTGCCTGCAAACAGTTTTCAGGTCGCCACCACTCCGCTGCCGGATGAGGTCAGCCGGACAATCCTGCCGCAGGGCGCGGTGGTGTCGGACACCCGGCGGCTGGCCAATTACTTCCGCATCGGTCCGGGCAACCGTCTGATGGTGGGGGGCCGGGGCCATTTCGCCGAACCGGGCGGATCTCGAACATCTGTTTCCCATGCTGCGGGATCAGAAACTGGAATTCACCTGGTCCGGCCGCGCCGCGATGACGCTGGATCATCTGCCGCATGTCTACCACCCCCGCGCCCGGCGTCACTGCCGCGCTGGGGTATAACGGTCGCGGCCTTGCCCTTGGCAGCGCATTGGGCGCCGCAATTGGGCGGCATCTGGCGACACCATCCGTTCCCCTGCCGCTGCCGGTGGACCCGATCCAAAAGCTGCCCCTGCACCGGCTGCACCCGATCTACGGAACAGCCGCGATCTGGTACTTCCGCCTGCGCGACGCGCTTGAGCGTTAAATTGCACGCCGTGCCCGCCGCAATGACGGGTGCGGCCTTTTGATCAGCCGCGTTGCAGGCGCGTGGTGATTTCCGACAGGCGCGACCACGATTGCAGCGTGACCGGCAGGGCCAGCGCGGATTCGGCGAACTCCCATGTATAGCTGACAATCGAGAAGATCGCGCCCGGTGTCGCCTCAAGATTTTGCGTTGCAAACCAAAGGTTGAACAGGATCAGGCCGATAAGCAGGATGAAGATCACCCCATACAGGACCGCCTCGGTATCCGAGAGTTTCACTTCGTGTTGGCGCAGCCGTTTGAGGTGAACCAGAATAGGGCGGTCCTTGCGTTGCTCCAAGATGCTGACCTGCTGCTCCATCTGATGATTCAGGGCCCGGTTCCATTCCCAGAACGTCGTGTGAAACAGGGCGTAGACGGTCAGCATGGCAATCAGGGCACCGCAGGCCGACAGGGCCAAGACCGGCGAGAAATAAAACAGCAGGATTGCGGATATGACGAACTGCACGACACCTGCGATTGCCGTGGGCAGGACGTCCTCGAGAAAATCGGCCAGCTCCCGCCCCATTCCGACGCGGGCGTTCAGCGAGGATACGGGCAGGGTCGAAAACCGGGATGCAAGCGCCTTGCCCAATTCAACGCGGATCGTGCCATAGACCCGCGTGTCATAGATCCGGCGGATCACGCCGATTAGGGTCAGAACAGCCATAAGTGCCCCGAGATGGACAAGGGGTATGACATTCCCGTCGAGCAGCCCATCGATGGCAAAACCCATATAAAGCGGGATCATGACGGTCAGCCCGGTCTCGGACAGGATCAGGCCCCACGTCACACCGACGCGCCGGCGAAACACGCTGAGCAGCGTACCAATCGTCAGTTTTTGATCTTTCAGCATCTGGGTTACTGGCCGTTGCGATTGCGAAGGTTGTCGGGATGCGGGGCACTGGTCGGGCCGAGGCCGTGCGGACGGGGCGTTTCGGTCATGCTCAGACCTGCTGCCGCAGGAGGGGTTTGACGCGAGGTTCGGATCATGCGTTTGTCCTTTTCGGTTCTGTATCTGTGGGGAGGGATCTGAAAACGGCGATCACATCCTCGGTGATCGCGACCAGCACCGGCACCAGCAGCAGCATCAGGGCGGTGCCGAAGAGCTCGCCAAAGGCCAGAGAGATCGCCGCCGGGATCAGATATTGCGCCTGTTCCGAGGTTTCGGTGAGCAGCGGCAGCAGGCCGATCACGGTCGTCGCCGTCGTCAGAAAGATGGCCTTGAACCGTCCGATGCCCGCACCGTGCAAGGCCAGATCCACGGGCTGGCCTTCCTCCCGGTTCTGGTTGTAGCGGGTGATCATCACCAGGCTGTCATTCACGATCACACCGGTCAGCGCCAGCATTCCGAAGAAGGAAAACAGCGACAGCGAAACCCCCATGATCAGGTGGCCGACCGCAGCAGCGATAAATCCGAACGGAACGATGGCCAGAATGACGAAGGGCTGCCAGTAGCTTTTGAGCGGCACCGCCATCAGCACATAGATCAGCACCGCCGCCAGCAGCAGCGCGCGTTTCAGCCCGTCGCTGATATCTGCCATCTCCTCCAGCTCTCCGGCGGGCAGGACGGTGACGCTGGGATATTTCGCGCGCAGTTCGGGGACCAGTTGTTCGAAAACGGCCTGACCGACCTCTTCCGGGGCGACGCGGTCGCGGTCGATGGAAGCCGCGACGATATTCATCCGCTTGCCATCGCGGCGATTGACGATGCCCGAGGCGTAGGCCCCTTCGATTTCGGCGACCGTCTCGAGCGGCACCCAGGAGCCAGATGCGCTGCGCAAGCGGGTTTGCATCAGATCGGACACCGCATCGCGGTTTTCACGCGCGTTCCGCACGACCACCCGTATTTCAGACCCGTCCCGCCTGACCTTGGTCACCTCGGCACCGCCGAACCCATAGCCGATCTGACGGGCCAGGCTGTCGGCGTTGAACCCCAAATGGCGCGCGTCCGGGCGCAGGCGCAATCGCAGCTCGGGCTGCCCCCCGACCAGCCCGTCGCGGATATTTGCAACGCCCTCGATTTCAGACAGAAAGGCTTTTATCTCGGCGCTGGCATCCTGCAACAGGTCTTCGTCTTTCGAGGCCAGCCGGATGCGGAACCCACCGGCCAGCGATTCCGATCCGGTGAATTCCAGCTCGGTCGCGCCTTCGACCTCGCCCACCCGGTCGCGCCATGCGCGCACCACGTTCAGGATGGGCACATCCGGGCGCTCGGCAACCGGGATCATCTCGGCATAGATCTGCGCGCTGCCGGCGCTGTTGATGATGGTAAAAACCGTCTGGACGGGCGGCGTGGTCATGCCCGCGTCCCGGGCCAGTTCGGCGTTCAGATCGTTCAGATTGCGTTCAATTCGATCCACGTTGGCGCGGGTCAGGCTGAACGGCGCGCGGGCGTCCATTTCCAGATTGACGGTGATGATCTGCCCCGGCACTTCGGGGAAAAACACCGTCCGGACCTTGCCCTTGTACATCAAGCCAAGCCCCAGCGTCGCGGCGGCAACAAACAGGATCAGCACCGCATAGCGGTGGCGCAAGGCGGCCACCAGAACGGGCTGATAAAGCCGGTCCCGGACCCAGTTCAAACCGCCCTGCGCCCCGTCCTGCACGCGACCCCACAGACGGGTGATCAGATATCGCCGCTGCTGCCGCATCGGGGTATGCGCCAGATGGGCGGGCAGGATGAATTTGCTTTCGATCAGCGAGAAGATCAGCGCCAGAATCACGATACCCGAAAACCCGGCCAGCACCTTGCCCAGCGGGTTGTCGATCAGCAGCATCGGGAAGAAGGCAGCGATGGTGGTCAATACGCCAAACACCGTGGCGATGGCCACGCGGTTGACGCCGCGCTCGGTGTCCTTGATCGGGTCGTGGCCCTTCCGGCGTTCTTCGAAAACGCTTTCGCCAACAACGACGGCGTCATCGACAAGGATGCCCAGGGCGACGATCAGGCCGAATGTGGTGACATCGTTCAGCGAATAATCCACCCATTTCGACCCCGCGACGGCAATCGCCCCCATGACCGAGATCGGGATGCCCATTGCCACCCAGAAGGCCAGCCGCACGTTCAAGAACACCGACAGCATCAGCGTGACAAGGATCAGCCCCTGCACGCCGTTTGACCGCAGCAGCGCCAGCCGGTCCGAGATATAGCCGGCGCTGTCCCCCCAGACATCGATGTGAACCTGCGACGGCAACTGGCGGCTGAACCCATCCACCGTGCCGCGCACCACGTCGCTGATCTGCAGCAGGTTTTCCTTCTGCCCGACCAGAACCTCCATCCCTACGGTTGGTTTGCCATTCAGCCGAAACAGGTACTCGCCATCTTCAAACCCATCCTCGATCCGGGCGATATCGCCCAATGGCACAACAGAGCCGTCGGCGCGCTGGATGACGGGCAGGTCCGCATATTCCGGCGCGTATCTCGCCCGGTCATCGGCCCGCAGAAAGATGGTGCCGCCATCGGTGCGCAGACGCCCGGCCTGAAAGGTCAGCGAGTTTTCCTCGATGGCGCGGGTCACGTCTGCCACGGTCAGGCCATAGTGGCGCAGCACCGCCGGGTCGATTTCGATGCGCAGCTCTCGTGGAATCAGGCCCCAGATTTGCAGGCGGGACAGGTCCGGCTGTGCCAGCAGCTCTTCTTTCAAGCGCTGCGCCAGGTTTTGCAATGTGGCCGGGTCGGTTTCGCCATAGAGGTTCAGATAGAGCGCCGGGAAATCAAACCCCGAAGCCTCGATCACCGGGCGGCGGGCGCTGTCGGGCAGGTCGGTCAGCCCATCGATCCGAATGCGCACCCGGTCCAGAACGGCCTGCAGATCCTCGCCCCCGGCCCGGCGGACCGTGACAAGGCTGAGGTCGTTCTGGGATTGCGAGGTGACATTGCGCACGCCTTCCAGCCCTTCAAGAGCCTGCTCGACCTTTTGCGTGATCAACTCGTCCACCTGTTCAGCCGTCGCGTCCGGAAACTCGATCGCGATTGTCACGCTTTCGGGCGGGATGCGCGGAAAGCCCTCGATCCGAATGGTCAACAGCGTCTGAACGCCCAGGAACAGGATCAGCGCCATCATCAGATTTGCGGCGACGGGGTTGCGGATGAACCAAGAGGTCAGGACATGCATGGCTCAGCCCTCAACCGCTTGCGGCGTGACCTGCTGGCCGGGCAGAAAAGAGGCCAAAGGCGTTCTGGCAACGCGCCATGGCCCGGGCCCTTCGGGGGCAGAGATCGTGATGGTGCCTTCGTTGCGGAAAAGAATGGTCGGGGTGATCCTTTGCAGATGTCCGTCGTCATTCACCAGCCAAACGGTCCCGGCGCGGGTCAGGGTGCTTTCAGGCAGGGTCAGCGCATTCCCAATGGCTCTCCCCGGCAGACGAACCCTCAGAAAATCTCCGGCCAGTATCCGGTCATCGGGAGTTGTCACATCCAGAAACACACGCACCTGTCGCGTGTCCTGATCCAAGAACCCGCCGCCGCGACGTACCTGCGCCTGACCCAGAATGGCACCGGCGCGATCAAGCAGCTCTGCCGTTTTGCCCGAGATCGGGTGATCCAGCAGCGCCCAATCCGCCTGACTGAACCCGGCCACCAATTCGAAATGCCGGTTATCCGAAAGATGTATAAGCGCTTCACCCGGAGCGACCGTCTGGCCAAGGCTGGCAAAGCGGCGGGTGACAAAACCCGAAAACGGCGCGGTGACATCCGCATCGGCCAATTCATTGCGCGCCGCATTCAGACGCGCTTTGGCCGTCGCAACGGATTTTTCCGCAATGCGCAGCTGCGGCAGGTTCAGCGCCAGATCGTTGGGGGGCTCCACACCGTCCCGTTTGAATTGCCGCCGTGCAACCGTAACATTGTTCTGCGCCCGCAACAGCGCCAGTTCCGCCTCTTCCAATTCCATTTCCGCTGCGGCCACGGCGCTTTGATAGGGGGCGTTTTCGATTGAAAACAAAAGCGCGCCGCGCGTCACCTTGGACCCGGCCAGCGCGGCTTCGTGCACTTTGACAATGCGCCCGGACACGGCTGCGCGCAGCTCGGCATCCCATCGCGGCCGAACCGCAGCAAAGGCCGAGACCTGCGCCTGCACCGTTTCCGGCGCAACCGTGACGACCGAGACCACCGGCGGCGGCGCAGGGCCCCGGGACGCGTTCACATCGATGGTATCTTCGGTGTCGAACAACACGACGACAACCGCGATCAGCAGTGCCAGTGACACTGCGATCCAAAGCCATCGGCGGGTTGGGTTTTGCGGGTTTTCAGGCGCGTTGTCCGTCATGGTTCCTAGATTTCCTGCACAATCGAATCCGCATCGGCTTGCGGGGGGTGATGAGACGTCATATACTATGAACGATCGTTCGTTCAATATTGAAAAGCAAAAAATGTCAAAATCCGAAAACACTCAGGGCTCCTCACGGCAGAGGGCGACGGCCAAGCGGCGCAATCAGATATTGGAAGCCGCCGTCATTTGCTTTCTGGAAAAGGGCTATCATCAGACCGGCGTGCGGGACATTGCGGCCAAAGCGGGGGTCAGCCTTGGAAATCTCTACAACCACTTTCGCGGAAAACACGATGTGCTGGTGGAAATCGCAATGCTGGAACGGCGTGATCTGGAACAGTTCCTTGGCATTCTGACCTCGGGCGCATCGGCACCCGAGGTCTTGAAGACATTCATCAACGCGTATGCCAACTACCTGGCTGCACCGGAAAACGTCATCCTGACACTGGAAATTTCCAGCGAAGCCATTCGTCAGCCCGATATTGCCCAACTGTTTGTGGAAAACCAGGCGCTGCTGACCGATGCGCTGGAAGCCGTCATAAAGCGCGGGATCACAGACGGAGACCTGCGCGCTGTTCCGGATTCCCTGCATGCTGCGCAAATGATGATCGAGGTGCTTGAGGGCAGCGCCTATCGCAGCGTTCTGTCAGAAGTACCGATGACCGGGATCATCGGCTGCGTGGAGGATTTCATTTTGCATTCCCTGTTGGCGCGCCGATGACCGGATCGATGTGACCGATCCCGGTTGATCACTGGCGCTCGATCAGCCGGTTCCTGCAGCGTTGCGAGCCGCGTTATTTTCTGCGCAGAACGACGATAAGGTGCCAGACTTCACAGGCGTATCTGTTCGTTTCCTGCTCATAGAGTTGCGCAAGGCGAGCGTAGAATTCTGTCATGAGCTGATCGAGCTGTTCTGAACCTTCACAATTGTGGCCGAACAGATGCGTTCTTAACGTGGAATCGCCAAAGGCCCGGATATACCCGACATATTTTTGGGCATAGGTGCGGGGGTCGCCGATATAGTCTTCGAAGATGTCACCGGCTTTGATCGGGGCGGGTTCGACGCTGATGCGGCAGATGTCGAACTCGGTCCTCAGCTCGGTGTTGTCTTCCAGAGCCTGGCGCGCCTCGGCTTCGGTCATGAACCAGAGCGAAAACAGAAACGACCCCAGGCTTTCGGGGCTGATCAGGCCATCCTCGGCCATCGTTTGTGCAACAACCTGAATCGCGCGGTATATGCCGCGCCCGGACGCGGCGTTCTCGTTCTTCTCGGACGGGTCGGGGACCGAGCCGAGCGTTCCGACAACAAGATATCCCCCGCCGCGCAGTTCCCGGGCGCGATGCAGCAGGAACCGTGTCCAGTCCCTATGCGCGATCCGGTCGACAACATCCCGCGCATCCCCTTGCAGATCGGCAAACCAGACGGTTCCGGCCGAATCCAGTTGAATACCCCGGCTCAGCCAATGGCTTGCGAAAACGCATGTCCCAAGGGAAACCGATGCGGGGGATGTGACCTGATCGTAAAAGGATCCGATGGCGGCTTCGGTGCGGATATCTTTGGCGATGTGTTGGTAACCATCAGGGCCCGAAACCAGTTTGAACAGGGTGTTCCAGTCGTTGCCAACCTGATCGGAATGGCACACGACAATCGGAGTCTCGTTAAATGTCTCCTGACAGGCCGCGATCACCGGTTTGACCATCTCGATGGAGTTGACACCCGGCCCGCACCCGTAATCCACGATCCTGAACTCGGCACCGGGCGGGTCCATCGAAGCCACCAGTTCCCGAACAAGCGGCGACAACAGACGCACCAGCTGCAGCTGCGCCGAGGAGTTTTCGTTGTAATCCAGCATGCCTTCGGTCGATTTTCCCGATTGCTGTTCCGTGTTGGTCATTGTTCTGGTCCTCACGTCGAACCGGGCCATCAAATGTCAGAACAATACGGGTCCGGCAACGACTTGTCAGGTGAATCCGCGGGCGAGGTTCACGGAAGCAGGGTAGGGGTCGTTTGAGTACGAGAATTCAGCCATTCATGGTTGGCAAATCTGCGACGCCCTTTCCTGACCCTGTTCCGCCGTCGTCAATCCTGCCCCGGACCGGAAATCGACCTGAGAAAAGCAGCACTTGTTTCATCGGACGGAAAGAACAGTTCGATCTTCAGATCGTCCAGCGTCACATCCGTGACGGTGCTGAATTGCGCGACGGTGCCGAACATTGAAATCCGCTGGTCTCCAAAACGATAGATCGCCGGGACGGTGGGCCCAAAGGCCCTGTCACTATGGGCTTTCGCCCAGGTCGCAAGCGCCTGTGCTGCCGCGTCCAGTTCGGGCAGCCCTCCGGCATTGGCGCTTTCCGAACGCAGCCTGAGCATCATGTGATGCGCAACCTCGGGCCAGTTTTCGACAAGTTCCGCCATGACCGGGCTGGTCAGAAGCGACAGCAGGCTTTGCCCGGTTTCGACCCCCAGCGGCGCAAAAAGCAGTTCGGCGGGCCGGTTGAGCCGGACGATCCTCCAGACCCGGTCCAGCACCATCCCCGGAAAGGGGTCATGCCGTTTCAGCGTCCATTCGACGGCGTCGCGGATCGGTGCCATGGCGGCATCATCAAGGGGCGTCGCGGCAAAGCGGGCCGCGAAGCCTTCGGCGCGCATCATCTGGTTTCTGGCCTCGACCGGGATGTCCATGACGCCGGACAAGTGAAGGATCATGTCCGGGCTGGGCCGGGACCGGCCGGTTTCGAGAAACGAGATGTGGCGCGCGCTGACATCCGCCTCGGTCGCCAGATCAAGCTGGCTCATCCTGCGACGTTTTCGCCATTCCTTCAACAAACTGGGATAGGGGCTCATGGCGCGAGTTTAGCAATCGCCTGAACGGAAATCACTTACCTCTGACGTAATTGATCTGCATACGCCCCGGGTAGCATGAAGGGCGGGCTTCAAAGGAGGACATCATGACCCAACAACAATCCGCCATGCGTCTGTCCGGCATAGTTCTGGTCTTCATCGGGGTACTGTTGGTACTCACCGCATTGCCCGCTTTGCACGGTCCCGCGCATGTCTTGCTGACAGTGGCCTACTGGCCGTTCCATACCATTCCGTCAGGCCTGCCGATCCCGTCGCCCTTGCTGCTGGCGATTGTCGGCGGCCTGACCGCCGGGTTGGGCGCGATGCAGTGGGCATTGGGAACTTACGTCGCACCCGTTTCCCCCTCGGCGGCGGCCAAAGTTGCGAAGATGGCGGCGTGGGTCTGGTTTTGCACGGACAGCGCCGGATCCGTTCTTGCCGGCGCACCGACCAATGTTGCCTTGAACCTTTCCTTCCTGCTGCTGATCCTGCTGTCCAGCCGGTTGCAGCCGGAAAGCGATCTGGACAAGACCTGACGTTGCCGGTCGGGGCTGGACCGGGTCGCCGGCTTGCCAAATAGCCGGTTCGTCCCTATCGTCGACCGCACGGTCACATTCAACAACGGGAGGGCACGAGCTGAACATGCGTATCATCCGCCGACTTCAGCATGGCCCGCGTTTTGCCCTGCAGATCCGTTTGCAGGGCTGACCCGAGACAAACCTTATCGACGGTCTGCCCATAGCCGCGCTGCGGCCTTACCTTTGTGACCCGAGATAACCTATGACCCTTCTCAACATCTCTGCTTTGGGCGTGACCCTTGGCGAACCGCTTTTTTCTGGCCTCAACCTGACAATAGCAAAATCCGACCGGATCGGGTTGGTTGCCGCAAACGGACGCGGCAAATCCACCTTGCTGGCCTGTCTGGCGGGCGAGCATGACCCGACCAGCGGCGACATCACCCGCGCCCGTGGCCTGCGGGTCGGATATGTGAAACAATATGTCCCGCGGCAGGAGCACGCGCTGACGCTGTATGACTACGTGCGGGCGGCGCTTCCGGGGGATCAGGCGGACTACGAAAGCTGGCGCGTCGATGTGGTGCTGGATGACCTCGGCGTGCCCCATGAGCTGCAGCACAGGCCCCTGTCCGACTTGAGCGGGGGCTGGCAGCGCACGGCGATGCTGGCGGCGGTTTGGATCAATGAACCGGACATGTTGCTGCTGGATGAGCCGACCAACCATCTGGATCTGAACCGCATTGCCCTGCTGGAACGCTGGCTGGCGGCGCTGCCACGGGAAACGCCTGCGCTGATCACCTCGCATGACCGGGCGTTTCTGGATGCCACGACCAACCGCACGCTGTTCCTGCGTCCGGAAAATTCGCGTTCGTTTCCGCTGCCCTATTCCGCCGCCCGGGCCGCGCTTGACGCGGCAGATGCGGCGGATGAAAGGCGGCTGGCCAATGATATGAACAAGGCCCGGCAGCTGCGCCGACAGGCGGCGGCGCTGAAAAATGTCGGGATCAACTCGGGGTCGGATCTGTTGCTGACCAAGACCAAACAGCTAACCGACCGCGCCAACCGGCTGGAGGCCGCGGCCAGACCGGTCCACCGCGAACGCTCGGCGGGCGATATCCGGCTGGGCAACAGCGGCACCCATGCCAAGGCGCTGATCACGCTGGATGATCTGGCGGTCGAGACACCGGATGGGCGGCTGCTTTACCGGACGGGCCATAAGTGGATTGCCCGGGGCGACCGCATCGTTCTGTTGGGCAGGAACGGGGCAGGGAAAACCCGGCTGGTCCGGATGATCCAGCAGGCCCTGACCAGTGCGGATGACAGGGTCAAATGCGCGCCCTCGGTTGTTCCGGCGATCTCCGATCAGCATCTGAGCCAGCTGGACAAGGGCGAAACGCCGCTAGGTCTGGTGACCGCCGGATTCGACATCGGCGATCAACGCGCGCGGGCGGTTCTGGCCGGGGCGGGCATCAATTTTCAGATGCAGAGCACTAAGATAGCCGCGCTGTCGGGCGGACAGAAGGCCCGGCTGGCGATGCTGATGCTGCGGCTTGAAAACCCCAATTTCTACCTGCTGGACGAGCCGACAAACCATCTGGATATCGACGGGCAGGAGGCGCTGGAGGCCGAGCTGATCGCCCACGGCGCGTCCTGTTTGCTGGTCAGCCACGACCGCAGTTTCCTGCGCAACGTAGGCAACCGCTATTGGTGGATCAACGGGCGGAAGCTGGAGGAAGTCGACAGCCCTGAGGCGTTTCTGACCGCTGCGGCCAGTGAAGGGCAGGGGGGTTGAACGAACGTATTGGTTGGTGACGGCATGGCCCCGCGACGGGACGCCACGGTTTGAGGGGGCCATGTGCGGGGGGATCCCTTGTGCTTGCTGTATATGTTATGATATTACGTTGCAAATTGATCACCCAACCGCCAAAAAAGCGAGATATCCCCCAGCCATGACCGATACCCGTCTTCCCGTCACCGTCCTGTCCGGCTTTCTCGGCGCTGGCAAAACCACCCTTCTGAACCGCGTCCTGAACAACCGCGAAGGCCGGCGCGTCGCCGTCATCGTCAATGACATGTCCGAGGTGAATATCGACGCCGACCTCGTGCGGGCGGAAACCGAACTCAGCCGCACCGACGAGACATTGGTTGAGATGTCCAACGGCTGCATCTGCTGCACTCTGCGCGATGATCTGCTGGCCGAGGTGCGGCGGCTGGCGGCGGAAGGCCGGTTCGATTACCTGCTGATCGAATCCACGGGGATCTCGGAACCTCTGCCCGTCGCGGCGACCTTTGATTTTCGCGACGAAGATGGTGACAGCCTGTCGGATGTCGCCCGTCTCGATACGATGGTGACCGTCGTGGATGCGGTGAACCTGCTCAGGGACTTCTCGAGCCACGATTTCCTGCATGACCGGGGCGAGACGCTGGGTGAAGAAGACGAGCGGACACTGGTGCACCTTCTGACGGATCAGATCGAATTTGCCGATGTGGTCGTGCTCAACAAGGTCAGTGATGCCGGGCCCGAGCGGACCGATGCCGCCCGCAAGATCATTCGCAGCCTGAATGCGGATGCGAAGATAATCGAAACCAACCACTCCGACGTGGCCAGCGACGCCATTCTGGACACCGGGCTGTTCGATTTCGAAGCGGCCCATCAGCATCCGATGTGGGCAAAAGAGCTTTACGGCTTTGCGGATCATGTTCCGGAAACCGAAGAATACGGTGTTTCCTCATTCGTCTATCGCGCCCGCCAACCCTTCAAGCCCGAGAAAATTCTGGCTTTGCTGAACGGCGACCTGCCGGGCGTGATCCGGGCCAAGGGGCATTTCTGGATCGCGACACGGCCTCAATGGGTTGCGGAATTCTCGCTCGCGGGCGCGCTGTCGAGCGTTCAGCCAATCGGCACCTGGTGGGCCTCGGTTCCGGAAAGCCGGTGGCCGGAACACTCGTCTGTCCTCAGCTATATCAAACAGCATTGGTCGGACCCCTGGGGTGATCGCAGGCAAGAGCTGGTCTTTATCGGCGCGGGCATCGACTGGCCGCTGCTGAAATCGCGGCTTGATGCCTGTTTGCTGCCCGAAACCGTCGCTTCGGGCCCAGACTCGCTGCCGACTGATTTGCCGGACCCGTTCCCGCTCTGGCGTCGGGTGGAGGATGCCGCATGACCTTCGTGAGCGCCAACATCGAACAATCAGCCGCTAGCGTCGGCATTGCCGACACGGCTGAGGGTCTGGCCCGGATCGGAACGCCCGGATGCGCGGCGGCGATCTGGCGACGCCAGCTCAGCCCCGCGTTTCAGACATGGATCAATGCGCTCGACCCGTCACATCTGCCCAGAGGGCGCCTGATCCTGCGCCCCGCCGCCATTCCCGGGGCGGTACGGCACCTGTGCGATATCGCAGCTATGTACACCACGCCCGAACGCGGCTGGCTGGAAAACGATATCGCCGATCTGGCCACACGCTTTGCCGGGATCATGCGCGCGCCGTATCTGCGGCTTCGTCTGGATGCGATCAGCACAAATGCCTGCCGCAAGTTCCATATCGACGCGATCTCGGCGCGCCTGATCTGCACCTACCGGGGCACGGGCACGCAATACGGGATTTCGCGCGATGGCCAGGACCCGAAGCGGATCTTCACCGTCGCGACCGGAGCCCCGATGGTCATGCGCGGCACGCTGTGGCCGGTGAACCCGCCATCGGGTCTGTTGCACCGGTCTCCGCCAATCGCGG
Source organism: Ruegeria sp. AK4 (assembly GCF_056541025.1). Lineage (NCBI taxonomy): Bacteria > Pseudomonadati > Pseudomonadota > Alphaproteobacteria > Rhodobacterales > Roseobacteraceae > Ruegeria > Ruegeria sp. AK4. Next base: position 80,215 of record NZ_JBQFXS010000012.1, on the reverse strand, counting down.
GCTCGGGTGAAACCCGTCTGGTTCTTGTGCTCGATCCCGTTCACGATCCGGAAGACGCCGATTGATGCGGTGAAACCCGGTCAGGCAAAGCGGCGCTGCCCTACCCGATGCCCGTATGCGCGGCCAGAGCGTCGCGCATACGGGCGTTGAGCGCTTTATCCACCGGTCCCGAGTTGCCACAGGATCGCTAGCGCCAGCACCGTCATGGTCAGGGTCGTGAGCGCCGCGCCAATCGCGCGCCCTTTGCCCTCGGCCGAGGCGCGCAGGCTGAAATAGTGGATCAGGCGGGCCAGCAGCAGCACGCCGCCGCACAGGGCCACAAGCCAGGGCTCGGTTCCCGTAACCTCGGCCCCGGCAAGGGCCAGCAGGGCCAGCGGGACATATTCGATGAAGTTGCCATGCGCCCGCATCAGGCGCAGCAGCCCTTCATCCTCGCCATGCAGCAAGGGAATGCCGGTTCTGGCGCGCCTTACCCCGACGGCCATCGCCATCGGAATGCTCATCAGGACAAACACCGCCGTCACGGCCAGCGCGATAGAGGGGAGTTGTTGCATCTGATTGTTCCTTCCAGACTGCGCTCAGGACGCCATGCTTTCATAGGTGATCAGCGCGAACCGCGCCCCCTGCGGGTCGGTCAGCGTGGCCATGCGCCCGACGCCGGGCATGTCCATCGCCGGTTGGACAACGGCGGCCCCCTGCGCCTCGGCTTTGGCGACGCTGGCATCCACGTCGGCCACGGTGAAGAAGATCGTCCAGCTTCCACTGTCCTCGGGCATCGGGGAAAAGCCGCCAATGGCGGTTTCGCCCACCACTGCCGCCGAATAGCTTGACCCGTCCTGCATCGGCATGTCGTTGATCGCCCAGCCCAGCACCGCCTGGTAGAAAGCTTTGGCCTTGCCCTGATCCGGTCCAGAATGTCCGATCCAGCCGGAATTGCCGACAGTGGTCATCTCAAGAATACTCATGGGTATCTCCCTTGGTTGCGCCCCGCCCCGTGCGGGTCTGATCCAAGGACGCGCGAGGGGGGCGGTATCCCTACACGCCGCCCAGTTCTTTTTTGCTGATCCCGATTTTATCCATGATCGCAACGCGTTCAGGGTCCGTGGGGGCGAGGGTCAGCGCGGTTTCAAAGGCTGCAATCGCGGGTCTGTGGTCACCTGCTTGCTGCAACAGCCCGCCGCGCATGGTGTGAAACCAACGATAAGCGGATAGATCCGCTTCCAGAGCCTCCATCGCTTTCAACGCATGGCGCGGACCCCGCAGCTTGGCCTGCGCCGCGATCTGGTTGAGCCGGATCACAGGGGTTGGCTGCAGCGCGTATAGGGCGGCATAGTGGGCTTCGATCACGGCCCAGTCCGTGTCGTCGGCCGAGGCAGCATGGGCATGGGCCGCAGCCACCGCGGCCTGAATGATATAGACGCCGCGATGGCCGATCCGCTGGGCCTTTTGCAACAGGGTCGTAGCCTCGGCAATGTTTGTGCGGTCCCAGAGGTTCCGGTCCTGATCGTCGAGCGCGACAAGCTTGCCGCCCGCGTCAATCCGTGCAGCCCGCCGCGCGTGCTGGAACAACAGAAGCGCCAGCAGGGCGGCCTGCTCGCCCATCGCCGGGAACAACGCCACAAGCAGGCGGGCGAGGCGGATCGCCTCTTCACATAATGTAACCTTCATTTGCCCGGGGCCGGCCGAGGTTGACCACCCTTCGCTGAACATCAGGTAAATCATCAGCGACACTTTACCCAGCCGCGCGCCACGCTCAGCCGGGCTGGGGGTTTCGAAAGCGACCGGGCTGGCTGCAATCTTCTTTTTGGCGCGCGTGATCCGCTGTTCCATGGTCTTGGGCCGGATCAGAAATCCGCTGGCGATTTCATCGACGCTCAGGCCCAGAACCACGCGCAGCGCTATGGCGATTTGGTCGCGTCGATCCAGTTCCGGATGGCAGCAGATGAAAAGCAGCCGCAGAACATCGTCGCGCATCTCGTCCGGGTCAGGCGTTTCGGCGGGCATCGGCTGAAACTCTGCCGTATGGCGCGACAGGATGGCGGCCCGGCGTTGCGACTTGCGCAGATGGTCGAGCGCCGAGTTGCGCGCCGTCGTCAGAAGCCACGCCAGCGGATCGCGGGGCGCGCCGTCCCGCGGCCAAACCGTCAGCGCCTTCAGGCAGGCGTCGGCAAAGGCCTCTTCCGCCGTGTCGATATCCCGAAACACCCGCGTCAGCGCTGCGATGGCCCGTGGGCGTTGTTGCGAAAATGTGGCCTCGAGCCAGTCCGACATGGGCTATTCCGATGAAAGGACACCCCCGGCCCAGGCGACGGGCCGCACTTCCAGCCGTGCAACGGGCGACGAGATCATCTTGGCATATTCCAAAGCCTCATCAAGGTCTTTGAATTCGGCGGCGTAGAACCCGAGGAAATTCTCTTTTGTTTCGGAAAACGGCCCGTCAGTGATCAGCGGCGCCGCGCCCTCGGCGGTGGCGGGTTCGACCATCACGGCCGAGGTGGGCGGCATCAGCTTCATCGTCACAAACTCACCCCGGTCCTGTAAAGCCGATTGCAGTGCCCCGTGGCCCGACATCACCTCGTCCTGGCGATCTTCGGGCAGCGCTTCAAACACACCGGCTTCGCCATAAATCGTGATAGCGTAGATCATCTTTCCCTCCGTGCATGGATCGCATGGTGCAAGGACGCACGAAGACATGCAAATCCGACAAAGGGGGTGTTGCCGCGGACCGTCGTAAAGTCGCGCGGCTGGGTTCTTCGGTTCAGTAGGATGAAATTGCGGGGGCAATTCAGTTTGAGGATGAACCCAACCCGGTAACAAACTGGTAAGATGCCTCGACCAGATCGAATACGACCTCCAGTTCCTCGGGGTTTGCCGGGGTGAAGATCATGACAAATCCGCCCCAGCCGGGTCTTTGATCCGCCCATGGATGGCTGACGGCCCAGCCTTTTTCAGCCGCCACTTTCGCGAGCGCCGGTGACAGCGCGGCATGCAGGCTGCCATCGGGGTGGATATGGGCAAACTCGCGACCGCCCACAATGACATCCGGCCGCGCCAGCGCCGTGTCTTCGGTGATCCAGAAGCCCAAAGCGCCGGGCAGCGAGACGACCGTTGGCCTGATCTCGACCCCGGGCAGGTTCGATACCCTGTTCAGAAGCGCCTCGGACAATTCCGGATCCGGCTGGACGCCGATCTGAACATGCGGGACGCCATTAGTCGTGCGCGGAACCGGCGTTTCACGGGCTGGCAGATTGGGAAGGTCGGCCAACCCATGCGATGCCCCGCTTACGCAGGCGATGGTCGCCAGACTGAGAAGGTGGCGCAGTTTCATGGTCGATCTCCCTTCGGGCGGCTTGGGCCATGATAGACCCGATTGCTCGGAACCGGAACGGGCCGGAGTGCCGGATTACCGGCCAGCAAGCTGTTGCAGCGCCCCCGCCCAGTCTTCGACATGGTACGAGCGGATGATCTTGCCGTCGTCCAGTTCGTGGATATCGATCGTCATGATGTCAAAGCTGCGCCCCTGTCCGTCGACACCGAACATCGGTCCGGCGGGCGTGCCGGTGGCGCGGCTGCGGACGGTCACGAAGTCGCCCGCCTGATGCATGGCCTGCACCGACCATTCGAGGTCGGGAATGAGTTTCCCGAACCCGCCGATCTGACCCAGAAAGGCTTCGCTGGATTCGCTGGACCCGGAATAGTCGCCAATGCTTTCCCAATTGTCTGCGACCGAGGCCTGAAAGGCGGCCACGTGGTCTTGTGACGTTGGATGGCTCAGCAAGTCGTAGAAGATTTGGACGGTCGCTGTGTCGTCCGCCAGTGCTCCGCCTGCGATTGACGCGAATGCGGCGCTCAGCGCCAGGGTCTTGAGGGTCATAACATGCTCCGGGCTTCGGGTGAGGGGGGTGATCCCGCTTGCACACAAGGTATTTTCGCTGCACTGTTTTGGGAATTGGCTGAAATCCGAAGATATAGTTCCGCAAAACAGAACAATGATCGATCATCTCAAGCACATGGCCGTCTTTGCCCGCGTGGTCGACGAAGGATCGTTCCGGGCCGCCGCGAAAAGCATCGGCGTGGCGCCGTCGCGGATCAGCGAGACGGTGACGGACCTGGAGAACTTTCTGGGTGTCACCCTGTTGTACCGCACCACGCGGAAGATCGCGCTGACCAATGAAGGGCGCGTGTTCTATACCCGCGTGGTGGACATGATCCGCAGCGCCGAAACCGGAGTGAATGAGTTGAACACCCTGACGCTGGAACCTGCCGGCGCGCTGCGGGTCTCGGTGCCTGCTTTCATGTCATCGTCGCAGCTTTTGACCGCGATGGGCGCGTTTGCGCGGAAACACCCGAATGTGGCGCTGTCCCTGTCCTTTACCGATCATCCTGTCGATCTGTTGGAGGACGGGTTTGATCTGATTATCCGGGTAGGCTGGCTGGATGACAGCGCGATGATGTCCCGGAAACTGGGTGAAATTGACCGGGCTCTGGTTTCGGGCAGCGAATATGCGGCATCCCGGCCAAAGCCTGGGCACCCTGGTGATTTGGACGGTTGGGATTGGATCAGCTATGCGCAGCGGTCTGATATCATTGAGTTTATCGGGAAAAAAGGACAGACCGTGAAAGTGGCGGGCGAGGCGCGGGTTCAGGTCGATAACGTGGATGCCTTGCACCACCTGACGCAGCAGAACCTTGGAATCACAGTGCTGCCCCGGTACCTGGCCGAACGCGGCCTGAGATCGGGAAGTTTCGTGGAACTTCTGCCCGGCTGGAGGCTCCGCCCACTTGGGATCTACGCGGTATGGCCCGACCAGTCGCGGCGCGAGAACCTGACGGTTCATTTCGTGCGGTATCTGGCGGCGGCCTATCCCGGCTGAGCCGGAACAGACCGGTCGTGGCATTTGCAACCACCCCCCTGATGGCAAAAGCTGCCAAAAAGGAACTTACGACACCACCGGAAGCTCAAGCGTAAGGCTCGCCCCCCGCCGGGCACGATTGATTGAGACCTGCCCACCGTGGCGTTGTGCGACCGCAGAGACGATCGACAACCCCAAGCCGCTTCCATCGGACGGCTCCAGTTGAGAAAACCGTCCAAAGGCGGTTTCGCTATGCTCGGGGGACAGGCCCTTGCCATCGTCGGTCACCGTCAAGGATACCGTGTCGGTCTTGCGCAGAACGGTCACCGACACCGCGCTCAGGTCTTTACCCCCATGCTTGAGCGCATTGTCGAGAAGGTTCTTGATGGCCTCGCTCAGGAAAACCCTGTCGCCGGACACCGGAATCGCCATGTCCGGCATGTCGAGTTCAAATTCGATACCTTTGGCAAGAAAATGAACGCCCATATCGGTGCAGACATCTTCGACGATGCCACGAAAATCGAACTCCTCGATCCGGTCCAGATGGGTCGGGTTGCGCAAGCGTTCCAGCGACAGCAATTGCTCTGCCACATTCGCCGACCCCTTTGCCGCGACCACCAGATCCGCGATGCGCCTGTCCCTGTCGGTGTCGGTTTTTGCGTTCCGAAGGGCCTCGGCCATGGACTGTACGGCTGCTGCCGGATTGCGGAGTTGATGGGCGGCTTCGGATATGAACGTCTGGTGCGCGGTGATGTTGCGTTCCACCTGCCCGAACAGCCGGTTCAGGGTCTTGACGATGCCCTGAGCCTCAAGCGGGACCGACCGCCTGATCTCGCTCAGGTCATCGGGGGAGCGCAGTTCGATGGCATGCTGCAAATCCAGCAGGGGCCGCAGACCGCGCGCGACGCCGAACCAGACGACGATGGCAAGTGTCGCCAGCAGGATGCCCATCAGGATCGCCGCGCGGATCGATAGCTGGCTGGCAAACGCATTGCGGTCGGCCATGCGCTGCCAGACGGTGACGGTTGCATCCCCTTCCAGGTTTTCCAGCGTCACCCGTTCCGTCATTCTGAGCACGCGCACCGGCTCGGTCCGATAGACAGCCTGAAAGAAAAATGGCGTATACGGGTCTTGCTGGTCCAGTCCTGCCGAGGTCGGGGGATAGGCATAGCCCGTCACGTAGATACCGCCCGGGCCGGTGACGTGATAGAAAATCTCGCCCCCCGAAGCGTCGCGGATCATGTTGCGGGTCGATGGCAGCAAGGCATCGCCGCCCGAGATGGCGACATCGCGGGAAATCGCCAGACCCGCCGACAGCAGGCTGTCGTCAAAAAGTTCCTGCGCGGTCCGTTGGGCGACCGAGAAGCGCCACAGCCCCAGCAGGATCGCCAGCAAGACCAGCGGCGTCAGGATCAGAACAAACAGCCTGAGCCGGAGCGAGCCGAGATGGATCACTGTTCCACCTCGAGCAGATAGCCAAGGCCGCGGGCGGTCTTGATCCTGATGCCCAGGTCCTGCAGCCGTTTGCGCAACCGCGACACATGCGGTTCCACGGCAGAGGGTTCGACATCCGCGCCAACGCCATAGACATAATCGGTCAGCTGGTTTTTCGGCACGATCCGTCCCCGGCGCTCCAACAGGCATTCAAGCACGGCCATTTCCCGGCGCGGAATATCCAGAACCTCGCCCCGGACACTGACCTGACGGGCGGTGCGGTCGAACTCCAGATCCCCGAGTGTTTCGCGCGCGCCGTAATCCAGCTGTTTGCGGCGCGACAGCGCCCGGATGCGCGCCTCGAGCTCGTCCATTTCGAAGGGTTTGACCAGGTAATCGTCCGCCCCCATGTCCAGCCCGGACACCCGGTCGCTGGTTTCGGTCCGTGCGGTCAGCAGGATCACTGGCGCGCCGTCGCCCCGGTTGCGCAGGGATCGCAGGATCTCAAGCCCGGACCGGCCCGGCAGGTTGATATCCAGCACGATCAGATCCGCGCCTTCCTGCTGCAGATACAGATGCGCCGCGTCGCCATCGGTCAACACGTCGGCGGCATGGCCCCGGTCGCGCAGACGATAGGCGATGGCGTTGGCGAGGGGTTCATTATCCTCGACGATGACGATCCGCATCCGCTCTCCTGCAAGTTTCACGCAAGGTTGGCGTTCCATGATTGCCAGATGGGAGGGGGAATCAACCCCGCAGTTCTATTTGCATCCACAGTGGCGCCAGTCGCGTTGCCGTGGTTGTCTGGTCAACAGGGAGGAACCAATGACCATTTCCAATTTCACCCGTCGCGCCGTCGTGGGGCTGATCGCCGCCGCCGGTATCGCCGCGCCCGCTGCCGCTGAAGTTGATTTCTCGGGCAAGACCATCGAATGGGTCATCCCGTTCTCGGAAACGGGCGGGTCGGCCAAATGGGCCAATTTCTTCGCGCCGCTTCTGTCCGAGGCGCTGCCGGGGCAACCGACCGTGGTGGTGAAATTCATGCCCGGTGCCGGTTCGACCAAGGGAGCCAACTGGTTCCAGGAGCAGGAGCACGACGATGGCACCCTGCTGTTCGGCACCTCCGGTTCGACCCAGTTCCCTTATCTGCTGAGCGATCCGCGCGTGCGCTATGAATATAACGACTGGATTCCGGTTATGGCATCGGGAACCGGTGGTGTCGCCTATCTGAACGCTGAGGATGGCGCAAAGTTTGATGGCTCGGCCAATGCGCTGAAAGACACCAACTTCATCTACGGCTCGCAGGGCGCAACCCGTCTGGACCTTGTGCCGCTGCTGGCCTGGCAGATGCTGGGCATGAATGTGGAACCGGTCTTTGGCATCAAGGGCCGCGGTGACGGCCGCCTGATGTTCGAGCGTGGCGAAGCCAATATCGACTATCAGACCTCCTCGGGCTATCTGGGCGGCTCGGCCCCGCTGGTCGAGGCCGGTCAGGCCGTGCCGATGATGACATGGGGCGCGCTGGATGCCGATGGCAACATCGTGCGCGACCCGACATTCCCGGATATCCCGACCTTCAAAGAGGTCTGCGAAGCCACCGATGGCTGCGAAACAAGCGGTGAGGCATGGGATGCGTGGAAAGCCTTTTTCGTCGCGGGTTTCCCGGTGCAGAAACTGGCCTTCCTGCCCGGTGACACACCGCCAGAGGTCGTCGATGCCTACACCGCCGCTTTCCAGGCCGTGACTGAGCGTGGCGACTTTGCCGATATCTCGTCCAAGCGCGTGGGTAAATATCCGGTGTTTGTCGGCGATGGGTCCAAATCGGCGCTGCAGACGGCGACCAATGTGGACGACAACGCCAAGCAATATGTCCTGAACTGGCTGAAAGAGGCTTACGGCGTCGAGCTGAACTAAGCCGACACGCCGTAGCGCGTGCCCCAAACGAAGGGCGCGCGCTTTTCTGCACACAAGACAAACAATGAAAGGCGGCCGCTATGGAGGTTTTCGCCACCGCTCTACCTGCGCTCAGCGACGCGTGGGGTCTGATCCTGCAACCTGTCGTTCTGGGCTACCTTATTCTCGGCGTCGTGATGGGTCTGGCCGTGGGCGTCTTTCCGGGGCTGGGCGGCATCGCCGGTCTGTCCCTGTTGCTGCCTTTCATGTTCGGGATGGACCCGATCCTGGGTCTGGCGCTGATGATCGGGATGGTTGCCGTTGTGCCCACCTCGGACACGTTCGCCTCGGTCCTGATGGGGATACCCGGCAGTTCCGCCTCGCAGGCGACGGTGCTCGACGGTTTCCCGATGGCGAAAAAGGGCGAGGCCGCGCGGGCGCTGTCGGCGGCCTTTTCCTCGTCCCTGTTCGGCGGTCTGGTGGGTGCGACCTTCCTGACCATGTTTATCCTGATCGCGCGGCCCATCGTTCTGGCCTTCGGTCTGCCCGAGATGTTGATGATCACCATTCTCGGCCTGTCGATGGTTGCCATCCTCGCCGGGCGCATCCCGCTGAAAGGCGTCGCCGCCGCCGGTCTGGGCCTGATGGTCGGCACGATTGGCGAAGCCGATGCGGGCGGATCGCTGCGGATGGCGACCTATGACATTCCCTATCTGACGGACGGTCTGAAACTGGTCATCGTCGGTCTGGGCATCTTTGCGGTACCCGAGATCGTCTCGCTGCTGCGGCAGGACCGGTCGATTGCCAAAGGGGCCTCGCTGGGGGCCGGATGGCTGGACGGGGTCAAGGACTGGGCCGCCAATATATGGCTGTCGGTCCGTTGTTCGATCATTGGCGTGGTTGTGGGCGTCATACCCGGCCTCGGCGGCTCGGTTGTCGACTGGATCGCCTACGGCCATTCAGTGCAGTCCACCAAAGACAAAAGCAATTTCGGCAAGGGCGAAGTGCGGGGCGTGATCGGGCCGGAAAGCTCGAACAACGCCAAAGAGGGCGGCGGGCTGGTGCCGACGCTGCTGTTCGGCATCCCCGGCTCGGGCTCGATGGCGATCTTCATCGGCGCGGTGGCCCTGTTGGGGTCCGGCGATATCGAGGTCGGCCCGAGCATGCTGAAAGACAACCTCGACATCACCTATTCCATCGTCTGGCTGCTGGCGCTGGCCAATGTCGTGGGCACCATCCTGTGCATCGCGGCCTCGGGCGGGATCGCCAAGCTGACCACGATCCGCTTCACCTATCTGGCGCCGTTCCTGTTCATGCTGATCAGCTTTGCCGCCTTCCAGTCGGGGCAAAACTTCGAAGACCTTCTGGCCCTGTTCGTGATCGGCCTGATCGGCATCTTCCTGCGCCGGTTCGACTGGTCGCGCCCGGCCTTCCTGATTGGGTTCGTGCTGTCCAACCCGGTTGAGAAATTCACCAATCAGGCGTTCCAGATCGCCTCATTCCGGTTCCGCAAGAGCTTTGGCGAAGGTATGGAGTATGTCTTCAGCCCCATCGTCATCGTGCTGATCGTGGTCACGGTTGTCTCGGTCATTCTGGGTATTCGTCAGGCCAAGATGATCATGGCCGAAGGCGACGTGCAGGCCGGGCACAAACGCGCGCCGCTGGTCTTCCTGCTGGTGATCATGGCCTATCTGATCGTCGCCTTGGTGAACGCCAACATGATCCCCGACTACAACATGACCGACAAGATCATCCCGTTGGTGATCGGCAGCGTCTCGCTGTTCTGCTGCGTGATCCTGTTGATCCAGATGATGCGGCGGCCCGAGGGCGATGCGATCTTCGCCGACAAGGAAATCGCAGGCGAGGACGCCAGCGCCCCCCACGGTCTGTGGACCACGCTGGCCTGGTTCGCGAGCCTGATCGCGGCCACATGGGTCGTCGGCTTCATCCTTGCGCTGCTGGGCTTCCTGATCGCCTTCTTCCGCATTCGCGCCGGGTCCAGCTGGCAGATGACCCTGATCCTGACCGCCTGCGGTATCGGCTTCATGTGCGTCATGGCAGGCGCGCTGAACCGGGATTTCCCACCGGGGCTGTTGCAGGACATGGTCGATCTGCCGTGGCCGCTGAAATGAGCCGTGCCATGACGCAAACCGCAATCCCCTATATCTTCATGCGTGGCGGCACCTCGCGCGGACCCTATTTCCGCAGGTCCGATCTGCCCGGGGATCAGGGGGTTCTGGCCGACGTCCTGATCGCCGCGGTCGGGGCCGGTCACCCGCTGAATATCGACGGGATCGGCGGCGGCGCGGCGGTGACAACCAAGGTGGCGATGCTGTCGGTCAGCGGTGATGACTGGGCGGATATCGACTATTTCTTCGCCCAGGTTTCGGTCGAGGAAAAGCTGGTGGATTTCAAACCGACCTGCGGCAACATCCTGTCCGGGGTTGGCCCGGCCGCAATCGAGATGGGTCTGATCCGGCCCAACGGGGATCAGACCGAAATCCGCATCCGCGCTGTCAATACAGGCGCACAGGTTGTCGCCCAGGTGCAGACGCCGGGCGGTGAGCTGACCTATGACGGGGGTGCCGAAATCGCCGGTGTTCCGGGGCACGCCGCGCCGGTGCAGCTGAGCTTCATGGGGGTTGTCGGATCATCGACCGGGGCCTTTCTGCCCACCGGACATCTGCGCGACACAGTTCAGGGGGTTGAACTGACCTGCATGGATGTCGCCATGCCGATGGCCATCGCCCGCGCGGCCGATTTTGGCCTGACCGGGTATGAAAGCGCGGAAGAGCTGGACGCCAACCGCGCCTTCTTTGACCGGATGGAGGCCATTCGGATCGAGGCGGGGCAGTTGATGGGCATGGGCGATGTCTCTCAGTCGGTCACGCCCAAGTTCGGGCTTCTTGCCCCAGCCCGGGACGGAGGTACGATTGCTGTCAGGTATTTCATGCCGTGGAAAACGCACCCGACAATGGCGGTCACCGGCGCGCAATGCATGGCGTCCTGCGCCCTGACGCCCGGAACCGTCGCGGACGGGCTGCTGAACCGGGGCAACGCGCGGCCGGCACAGGTGGTTCTGGAACATGCCTCGGGGACCATCGAGGTTCTGGTGGATTTCTCGACCGACACGGGGTTTTCGCTGAATTCAGCCGGTCTGATACGCACCGCGCGCAAGCTGGCGGACGGGCATATCTATGTCCCGAACAGCGTCTGGAACGGGAGTTGATTGGCATCCGTCAATTCGGTATACTAAGGTATACAATAAGGAGGCCCTTATGACGGACTATTCTGAATGCCTCGACATCGCCCGGCAGGAGCTCAAGCTGGCACAGGCCGCGCTGCGGCGGGACATGGCGCAGTACCCGACACCGATTGCCGGATGCGACGCGCAGTTCAATCATCTGCTGGATCAAAGCGAACGGGTTCGCAACGCGCTGGCCGCCCTTGAAGCGCCAAATTTTGTTCCGACACCAAGAAACCTGACCCCCGGGCGGAGCATCGAAAGCCGATGAAGGTTCACATTCTGGATGACTGGTTCGACACGCTGCGCGGTTTGCCCTGCTTTGCGAAGCTTGTCGAACATGAGGTGACGGTCTGGACCGATCACGTCGAAGACCCCGCCAAACTGGCCTTGAGGTTGCAGGAGGCCGAGGCGGTGGTTCTGTTCCGCGAGCGCACCAAAGTGACGCGGGACCTGCTTGCGGGCCTGCCCAATCTGAAACTGATCAGCCAGCGCAGTGTTTACCCTCATGTCGACTTGCAGGCCTGTTCGGATCATGGCGTGCTGCTGTGCTCGAACATGCATGCGGGCACTCCGTCCTATGCGGCGGCCGAGTTGACCTGGGCGCTGATCATGGCCGGGATGCGCGATTTGCCGGGGCAGATGGCCTCGGTCAAGGCGGGGCGCTGGCAGGCCGGGGTCGGCAAGACGCTGCGCGGGCGGCAGCTGGGGCTTTACGGCTATGGCCGCATCGCCCGCGCGGTTGCGGGCTATGCCGATGCGTTTGGGATGAATGTGGTCTGGTGGTCCTCGGAGGACGGCCGGGCGCGGGCGCAGGCCGACGGTATGCAGGTCGCACCCAGCCGTCAGGATTTCTTTGCGGACAGCGATGTGGTCTCGGTCCATGTGCGCCTGAAACCGGACACGCGCGGGATCATCGCCGCGTCGGATTTCGCGCAGATGCAGCCGGGCGCGCTGTTCGTCAACACCTCACGGGCCGGGCTGATCGCACCGGGTGCCTTGCTCGAGGCGCTCGATGCCGAGCGCCCCGGCAAAGCGGCGATTGACGTCTTCGACGCCGAGCCGCTGACCGATCCGAACGATCCGCTGCTGTCGCATCCCAACCTGATCGCGACGCCGCATATCGGTTTCGTGACCGAGGACGAGTTCGACCTGCAATTCGCCGACATTTTCGATCAGGTGAATGCCTACGCCAAGGGTGCGCCGATCCACATGATCAATCCCGAGGTTTGGACCGGCGCGTAACCGGACGGGCCACTCCGGCTGCGCCAGCGGTCACAGGCATGATCCGCATCCAAGGCCGGGGAAACCCGGAACGATCCCACGCGCCTGCGGGGCCGGGTGTTACGGCCCGATTCACTTTCCCGGAATATAAGGCGGTCTGTTTCTGGAAGTTCCGGATTCCGGCGGTTTTGATGGTGTTGACTCCCTATGTATCCATATGTATACAAACGGACGCAACGAAAGCTTGAACCCGACCGCGCGGTCGATGAAACCCAGTAGGTAGACAGGATATGGCCCCCCAAAAGGAAGCTTACGATATCGCTGTGATCGGCGGCGGCAACGCGGCCCTCTGCGCCGCGATGACCGCCGCTGAGGCCGGTGCCCGCGTTCTGATCCTTGAAACGGCGCCGAAACCCTATCGCGGGGGCAACTCTCGCCACACCCGCAACTTTCGCTGCATGCACGGCGCGCCTTTGGGTCCGCTGATCGAGGCATACAGCGAAGACGAATACCTCTCGGACCTGCTAAAGGTCACCGGGGGCAAAACGGATGAACATCTGGCGCGCTTGGCAATCCGCACCTCGGAAGAATGCCTGCCATGGATGGAGGCGCACGGGGTTCGGTTTCAGCCATCGCTTTCGGGCACATTGTCGCTGGCACGCACCAACGCGTTCTTCATGGGGGGCGGGAAATCTCTGGTGAACGCCTATTACCGAACGGCGGCGGGTCTGGGCGTGGATGTGCTGTATGAAGCGGCGGTCACGCATCTGGAGCTGAATGGCGATCAGATCGACTGGGTGGACTATACCTATGAAGGGCAAACCCACCGGATCACGCCCAAGGCCGTCATCGTCGCCTCGGGCGGGTTTCAGGCCGACACCGACTGGCTGACTCGCGCCTGGGGCGCGCCTGCAAAGAACTTCCTGATCCGGGGCACCCCCTACAACCGGGGCGTGGTGCTGGCCGACCTTCTGGATCAAGGGGTCCAAAGCGTCGGCGATCCGACCCAGTGCCACGCCGTCGCCATCGACGGGCGCGCGCCGAAATTCGATGGCGGCATTGTCACCCGGCTGGACTGCGTGCCGTTTTCCATCGTCGTTAACAAGGATGCCGAGCGGTTCTATGACGAGGGCGAAGATGTCTGGCCGAAACGCTACGCGATCTGGGGGCGTCTGGTGGCGGCCCAGCCGGATCAGGTGGGCTATGTGATCATCGATGCCAAGTCGCTGAACCTGTTCATGCCCTCGGTCTTTCCGCCGCTGAAAGCCGATACTCTGGACGAACTGGCGGGAATGCTGGACCTGCCCGCCGACAAACTGACGGCCACCGTCAGTGAATTCAACGAAGCCTGCGGCGACACCAGCGGGTTCCACCCGACCGAACTGGACGGTGTTTCGACCTCGGGCCTGACCCCGCCCAAGACCAACTGGGCCCGCCCGATCACAAAGCCGCCCTTCTATGGCTACTCGCTGCGCACCGGCGTGACCTTTACCTATCTGGGGCTGAAGGTCGACGACACGGCGCAATGTTCGACCCCGGGCGGCAAGATCAAGAACCTTTGGGCGGCGGGAGAAACCATGGCCGGGTCGATCCTTGGGCAAGGGTATCTGGCCGGGTTCGGCATGACCATCGGAACCGTTTTTGGACGCATCGCAGGACGTGAGGCCGCCGCTTATGCAAACTGAACTGATACAGGAAGCCCGCCGTCAGGCCGAGATCTGCAACGCCTGCCGCTATTGCGAGGGCTATTGCTCGGTCTTTCCATCCCTGCATGCGGAACGCGCGTTTTCGGATGGTGATATCACCCAACTCGCCAACCTCTGCCACAACTGCCGGGGCTGCTATTACGCCTGCCAGTACACGGCACCGCATGAGTTCGATCTGAACCTGCCCAAGGCCCTGGCCGAGGTGCGGCGCGACGGTTGGGAAAGCTTCGCGTGGCCGCAGCCGTTGGCGCGCCGGTTTCACACCCATGGCGGGGCCATAGCGCTGGCGCTTGTGATCGGGTTTGCCCTGCTGTTCTGGGCCATCCGCGCCATCGGATCGAGCGGAGGTCAGGGGTTCTACGCCGTCCTGTCCCACAATGCGATGGTCGCGATCTTTGCACCTGCGTTCCTGCTGCCGCTGTTCAGCATCGGCATCAGCCTGCGGCGCTACTGGGCCGAGGTCGGCGGCAATCCCATCCAAATGGCAGACCTGACCGCCGCTCTCAAACGCGCGGGCAAGATGCAGGATCTGGCCGCAGGCCATGGTGAGGGCTGCAACTTCGAGGACGAAGACCGGTTCAGTCAGGCGCGACGTCATATTCATCACGCCATCATGTATGGCTTCCTGCTGTGCGTCGCATCGACCTCGGTCGCGACGGTCATGCATTATGGCTTAGGATTGCACGCGCCCTACGGGTTCTGGTCCTTGCCCAAACTGTTCGGGATTTCCGGCGGGCTGTTGCTGACAGTGGGTTGTGGCGCCATGGCCCTGCTCAAGCAGAAATCCGACCGCGAGCTTGGCGATCCGTCAGCCTGGGGCGGGGATATCGGGTTCATCCTGTTGCTCGGCTTTGTCGGGTTCAGCGGATTGGTTCTCTATGCCCTCGGCTCAACACCGTTGATGCCCGCGCTGCTTGCCATTCATCTCGGATCAGTCCTGACGTTTTTCCTGCTGACGCCCTATACCAAGATGGCGCACGGGTTTTACCGGTTGGCGGCCCTGATCAGGGATGCGCAGCGCAAGCGGGGCTGACATGCCGAACGGACACACTAAGGGGGCCCTACGCGCTGGCGTTGGATTTCCGGACCGTACTGCCGGGTATTAGCCGGAAACCGACATCTTTTGTGGATTTCACCGGCTCGTTGTTGATCTGTGCCAGCACCATCTCGGCAGCGATCTGGCCGATTTTCAGATGTGGCACGGCAATCGAGGTCAAACGGTAGGGCTGGATCGCTGAGATCGGCAGGTCGCCCCAGCCCGCGATGCCGATATCGTCCGGCACCCGCAGCCCGATCTTCTGCGCATATTGCAGGCCGCCAATCGCCATGTTGTCGTTTTGATAGAAAATCACCTCGATATCCCGGTGCGCGGCCAAAAGCTGCTCGGTCCCGTAGAACCCAGTATAGAATCCGGGGGTGTCCTTGAGAAGCAGCTGTTTCTCAAGCTGCCCGTTTGCATCTTCGATGGCTTTTGAGAACCCCTGCAGACGCGCCGTTGCAGCATTGGCAACGTCATGGGATGTGCCGACATAACCGAATTTCCGATAGCCCATCCCGGCAAGATAGCGGCCCATGCTGTAGCCGCTGTCAAAGTGGTTCAGGCCGACACACATATCCAGAGGGCTTGAATTGAAGTCCCAGATCTCGACCAGAGGAATGCCCGCGCCGCGCAGCATCTGAATGGCCTTGGGGCTATGAGAGCGGCCGGTTACGATCAATCCGGCCGGCTGCCAGGACAGCACTGTTTCGATCCACTTTTCCTCGTGATCGATTTCATGCTCGGTCAGGCCCAGAACGGTTTGATGGCCAAACGCGCCCAGCTTGCGGTCGATGCCTTCCAGAACCTGCGCGAAGATTTCGTTGCCCAGTTCGGGGATGCTGACACCTACAAATGTCGACTTCTTGTCGCCCGCAAACACCGTCGCCAAACGATTCGGCAGGTAACCCAAACGGTCGACTTCGGCCATCACCTTGGCACGGGTCTTTTCCGAAAATCCGCCTTCGTCGCGCAGGACCCGGCTTGCCGTCATCTTGGAAACGCCTGCGGCCCTTGCAACCTCGGCAAGGCTTATTTTATTGTTTTTATTGTATTTTTCCGGATCGCTGCTCATTTACGTTACGGGTAACTCTTTTTTATTGACATCCGAGTGGCCTGCAAGAATGCTAACGTAACGTTACGGGTAACTCAAGGCGCTGTTGAGGAGCAGCAGAGTTACCGCGATCTGGGAGGTGGCCTCGGTGCCCGGCACTGCACAAAACAATCTCTTCTTTGACGGTATAAAGAAGCATTTCGGAGGCACCTATGCCCTACGCGACGTGTCGCTGAACATCGAGCGTGGTGAAATCGTCGCTTTGCTGGGTGAAAACGGGGCCGGGAAATCCACTCTGATCAAGATACTCGGCGGCATCCACAAGGCGGACGAAGGACGCGTTCTGATCGACGGTCATCCCTACGAGCACCGGCCAGGCGGTTTCGGTGAACGTCAGTCGGTGGCCTTCATCCATCAGGATCTGGGCATGATCGAATGGATGACGGTGGCGGAAAACATCGCGCTGGCACTGGGATATGCGCGCAAAAGCGGGCTGATCAACTGGAAATCCGTCGAAGGTTTCGCGCAACAGGCACTGGACAAGGTCGGATGTGAATTTGACCCCAGCACGCGGGTACAGGACCTGTCGCGGACCGAGAAATCGCTGGTTGCCATCGCACGAGCGCTGGCGGTGGATTGCGACTATCTGGTTCTGGACGAACCCACAGCATCTTTGCCTGCAGATGAGGTCGAACGGCTGTTCGAGGCACTGCGCCCCCTCAAGGAGCAGGGTGTCGGGATGATCTATGTCTCGCACCGTCTGGATGAGATTTTCCAAATCGCGGACCGCGTCGCCGTGTTGCGCGACGGCGAGATGGTCGGGCTGCGCAGCATTGATCACACCACCCCCGAGGAGTTGGTCTATATGATTGTCGGTCGCAAGACGCGGCAGGTGATGAAACCCGACACGCCCCCGGGCGATACGATTTTGCAGGTGTCCGGCCTGAATATGGAGGCCGCACATAATGTCAGCTTCCAGCTTCAGGCCCGCGAGATCGTGGGTCTGGTTGGCCTCCGCGGGGCCGGGCACGAGCATGTCTCGCGCGCGCTGTTCGGGTCCGAGATGTTCAACGGCGAGATCACGTTGCATGGCGAAAGCCCCGATCTGTCATCACCGCAGACGGCCATGGCGTCAGGCATCGGTCTGGTCGCGCGCGACCGGACCGAGGAATCGGTGGCCATGTCGCTGACCATTCGCGAGAACACGTTTCTGAACCCGGCGGCTATCGGGCGCTCGCTGCTGTCTTTCATGAGCACCCGCGCGGAAACCGAAAGCGCTGCCCGGATCGGCAAGGGGGTCGCCCTGTCGCCCAATGACCAGAGCATGGCCATCGAAAGCCTGTCGGGCGGCAATCAGCAAAAGGTCGTGATCGGACGCTGGCTGGAAACAAAGCGCAAGCTGCTGATTTGCGAAGACCCGACCGCCGGAGTGGATGTGGGGGCCAAGGCCGAAATCTATGCCTTGCTGAACCGCGCCATGGAAGAGGGCGTGGGCATCATCGTTGTCTCGACCGATTTCGAAGAGGTCGCCGCGATCTGCCACCGCGCCATCGTGTTCAGTCAGGGCCAAATCGTGAGCGAATTGTCGGGCACGGAACTGACCACTGAAAACCTCATACAGGCTGCCTCGGCCTCGAACGCCGTGGCGAGTTAAGGAAAACGAATATGCAATCGCTTGAATCCAACGCGCTGGAACCCACCAAGGCCGAATTGAAAAACGCCTCGCTGAAAACGCGCATTCTGCGGTTTCTGCCGGTCTATGGTCTGGTTCTGCTGACTGCGTTCCTTATCATCTTGTTCTCGATCCTGCTGCCCAACACCTTTCCGACGATGCTGAACCTGCGGGCGATCATCTCGGACAAGGCGATCATTGCGCTGTTGTCGCTGGGGGCGATGATCCCGATGGCGGCGGGCCGGATCGACCTGACGGTGGGGTATGGGATCGTGCTTTGGCACATTCTGGCGATTTCCCTGCAGACCATGTTCGGCATTCCGTGGCCCATCGCCGTGGCCATCGTTTTGTCACTGGGCCTGCTGACAGGGTTCCTGAACGGGCTGCTGGTCGAGGTCGCCAAGATCGACAGCTTCATCGCCACGCTGGGCACTGGCACCGTTTTGTATGCGCTGGCCCTGTGGCACACAGGCGGCCGTCAGATGGTGGGCGCATTGCCCGAAAGCTTCTATGCCATCAACGGCACCTTTGTCTTCGGCCTGCCGATCACCGGGTTCTACGTGCTGGCGATTACCGTGGCGATGTGGCTGATCCTGGAATACACGCCCATCGGTCGATACCTCTATGCGATTGGCGCCAACCAACGCGCCGCGCAGCTGAACGGTATACCGACGCGCAAATTCGTCATCGGCGCTTTCATGTCATCGGGCCTGATCACCGCCTTTGCCGGGGTGCTCTTGGCCTCGAAACTTCGGATCGGGCAAGCCTCGGTCGGTTTGGAATTCCTGTTGCCTGCTTTGGTCGGGGCCTTTCTGGGGTCAACAACCATCAAGCCGGGACGTGTGAATGTCTGGGGAACAGTCGTGGGTGTCGCGATCCTGGCTGTTGGTATCTCGGGCATTCAACAATTCGGTGGATCCTTCTGGGTCGAGCCGATGTTCAACGGTGTCACGCTTCTGATCGCAATCGGCATTGCCGGTTACGCCCAGCGGCGCAAGGGCGCCAGCAAGTAAAAGCATAAGGGAGGAGATTATGCTGAAACGGACGTTCATGGCGGTATCCGCCGCTGCCCTTCTGACCGGTCTGGGGATGCCAGCGATGGCCGAGACCGCCTTTGACGGGCCAACCGCGGGGCCAACCGCGGCCGAGGGAAAATCGATTGTTGTCGTCGCCGCCGACCTGAAGAACGGCGGCATTCTGGGCGTGACCAACGGCGTGGAAGAGGCCGTGGACACCATCGGCTGGGAGGTCCGCGTGCTGGACGGCGCAGGTTCGATTCAGGGCCGCACAGGGGCGATTGGTCAGGCGCTGGCCTTGCAGCCGGACGGGATCATCATCAACGGCTTTGACGCAGTCGAACAGCAGGCCGCGCTGGAAGGCGTGGTCGAGGCCGGTATCCCGATTGTCGCATGGCACTCGGGTCCAAAGATCGGCTGCGATGCGCCGGGCGGTATTTTCGCCAATGTCTCGACCGACGCGATGACCGTGTCCGAGGTGGCTGCGGAATGGGCGATGGAGGATGGCGGTGACGAGGTCGGTGCGATTATCTTCACCGACTCGACCTATCAGATCGCCATCGACAAGGCCGACCGCATCAAGGAAACCATTGAAGCCGCCGGCGGCACGGTGCTGGAATATGTCGATACGCCCATCGCAGACACCTCGGCTCGGATGGGGCCTCTGACCACCAGCCTGTTGCAGAAATACGGGGATCAGTGGACGCATGCGCTGGCGATCAATGACCTTTACTTCGACTTCATGGGTCCGGCGCTGGCCGCCGCTGGCATCTCGTCCGAGGATGGTCCGCAGGCGGGGTCCGCTGGCGATGGCTCCGAGGCTGCGTTCCAGCGCATCCGCAGCGGCAACTACCAGACCATCACCGTGGCCGAGCCACTGAACCTGCAGGGCTGGCAACTGGTGGACGAGCTGAACCGCGCCATTCAGGGCGAGGCATGCTCGGGCTATATCACCTCGCCGGCGCTGGTGACCGAGGCGGGGCTGGCCAAGCTGGGCGATACCAACCAGTTCGACCCCGACAGCCCATACCGCGAGGCCTATTCGAAAATCTGGGGCAAGTAAGCCCACGGGTGGCCCCTGACAACGGGGGCCGCTTTCGGCAGGGATGAAACGCGCAAGAACCTGCGAGCGGTCGATTGACCGCCATGGCGGAGCTATGCGCAGAGGAGGAAACTATGAGCGACACGCCATTGGTTCAAATGCAAGAAATAACAAAGCGCTTTGGCGGTGTGACGGCGCTGCAGGATGTGGACCTGACCGCCTATGCGGGCGAGGTTCTGGCCATTGTCGGCGACAACGGGGCCGGAAAATCCACGCTGATCAAGATCCTGACCGGGGTCTATCAGCCGACCGAAGGCCGGATTCTGCTGGACGGCCAACCGTTGGAGATGTCCAGTCACTCGGACGCCATCGCAAACGGGATTGATGCTGTTTATCAGACATTGGCGCTGGCCGATCACCTGTCGCCCGCTGCGAACATGTTCTTGGGCAACGAATTGACCACGAGCTTTTTGGGCATCCCGTTTCTGGACAACAAACGCATGAAGACCGAGGCCGCGCGGGTGCTGGAAGAACGCCTGGGCGTGCGTCTGAGGTCAATGGATGTGATGACCGAAAGCCTGTCGGGTGGTCAGCGTCAGGCCGTTGCGATTTCCCGTGCCGTGTATCACGACGATCTGCGCCTGCTTGTGATGGACGAACCCACCGCCGCGCTGGGGCCGCAGGAAACGGCACGGACGCTGAAACTGATCAAGGCGCTGCGCGAGCAGGGGCTGGCGGTGATCCTGATCTCGCATTCGCTGGATGATGTGTTCGAAG
This sequence comes from Ruegeria sp. AK4, assembly GCF_056541025.1. NCBI lineage: Bacteria > Pseudomonadati > Pseudomonadota > Alphaproteobacteria > Rhodobacterales > Roseobacteraceae > Ruegeria > Ruegeria sp. AK4. The sequence continues at coordinate 59,264 of NZ_JBQFXS010000012.1, read as the reverse complement.
TGTCGGATCGCATTCACGTCCAACGCCGTGGCCGCGCGGTTGGCGTTGTCAAAACTGCGGAAAGTTCCGTGCAGGATGTTCTGGGCCTAATCGTGGGCGCTCAGGATGCGGCTGCGTGAGGAGTAAAGAGATGTCTGCAACAACCACGCATCCCGAAAAGACACTGATGGACCGGCTGGAACCTTATCTGGCTTTCATCGGTCCAATGGTCATGATCCTCGCGATCCTGATCTTCATGGGGATCACCGAACCGGCGCGGTATTTCCGCCTGACCAACCTTAACCTGATCCTGCTGGACGCGGCGCTTTACATGCCGATGGCGATGGCGATGACATTTGTCATCACCCAGCGGGGTATTGACCTGTCGATTGGCTCGGTCGCGGCGCTGTCGGCCATTCTGATGGCCTTTCTGGTCAAGCAATACGGCTTTCCGGCTTGGATTGCGGTGCCTCTGGCCATTTTGATGGGCGCGATCATGGGCCTGATCAACGGTCTGGTTATTACCCGGTTCAAGGTGCCGGACCTGATCGGTACGCTGGCGATGGACCTTGTCTATCGCGGTCTGGCGCTGGTGATTGCCAAAGGTCTTGTGCTGGCCCGTTTCCCTGATCTGATCACCGAGATCGGGCGTGGCCAGATCCCCGGTTTCATCCCGGTGCCGGTGGTACTGGGCCTGATCACCATGGCCGTTGGCTATGTGGTCCTGACCCGCACCTATTTCGGGCGCTACACCATCGCCATCGGCTCCAACCCCGAAGCCAGTGAGATGACCGGCGTCGCGGTCGATCGCCACAAGATCTACGCCTATGTGCTAATGGGCGCGGCGGCGGCGATGGCGGGTGTGATGCTGACCGGAAAGCTGAATGCGATTCAGGCGACCTCGGCCCCGTATTTCAACCTGCACGTCATTGCGGCGGTGGTTGTGGGCGGCACGTCCCTGTTCGGCGGGCGCGCCTCGATGCTGGGATCATTGGCCGGTGTGCTGCTGCTGTCGATGATGATCAATGCGCTGGTGACCCTGCGGATCGAGTTCTTCTGGCAATCCGTCGCCTCGGGCGTGGTGATCGTCAGTTCGGTCGCTCTGTACACCTGGATGCAGAAAAAAGACCGGGATGGCGCGCATGGCCTGCTGGCCGGGCTGCGCAGCAATGAAGCCCAAAAGCTACTTCGTTTTTCAGCCGCGCTGATCGGCGCCCTGATCCTGTTGCTGGCCCTCGGGGCGGGACTGGCAACCGAGCCTGTGCCTAGCGGCTAGGGCAACAAAAGTGGTGCGCCGGGGGATAGGAGCCCCGACGCACCTGCAAGACCCCACTTATTCGCGAAAGGGAGGACTTACCGTGAAACAATTGAACAAAGCACTACTGACGACAAGCGCGTTTTGCCTGTGTGCCGCCGCGGCCTGGGCCGAGGGCAACCTGCCCCTGAAAGAGCTGCCGGGCATCGAAGACAGGGATTACTGGGTTCCGGGCGAGGTGAACGCCGACGGCAAGCTCGAGGCGCTTCAGGCGACAACGGGGGCCGAGGCGGTGAAATACAGCGGCACGCAGGACGGCCCGCTGCAGATCGCGCTGATCTATCCGTCGGCGGATACCTCGGATTTCTGGGCGCGCAACTATCTGGCGATGACGAAACGGCTGGAAGAGTTGGGGATCGAATACGAGACCACAGAATTCGCCAGCCGTCAGATCGAGCACAGCCTGCAGTCGACCTATGCCAATCAGGTGGTTCAGGATGCGGACCTGTATGATTTCGTGATCTTCGGGCCGTCAGAACTGGCGATTCAGGCAGACAATATCGACAAGATGGCAGGCAATGATGGTTTTGCCACCTTTGTCTGGGCCTTCCACACGCCACCCAAGGACCTGAAGAACCAGCCGGATGCGTGGTTCGACTTCAGTTCGGCCGCCGGTGCGCTGACCATGTGCGACTATATGCTGGAACGTCTGGGCAACGATGTGACCATGGCGATGAACCGGGGCATTCCGGGCATCACCGACGATCAGCGCTCGGGCGATTTCAAGGCCTGCGTTGAAGAGAAAGGCAACTGGACCACCGTTTACGAACATTACGGTGAGTACCAGCGCGAAGGCGGCTTTGAAGGCACCAGCCTGATCCTGCAGGCCTATCCCGAAGCCACGATCATCCATAACGCCAACACCGCGATGGCCATGGGCTCAGTCGAGGCGCAGGTCGCCGTCGGCAAAGAGAAAGACGTGTTCTCAACCGGTTGGGGCGGCACGGGTCTGGAGCTGGACGCCATCCGCCGGGGCGAGTTGGACGCAACACCGATGCGCATGGGCGATGACGTGGGCGCAGCCACGGCCGAAGCGATCAAGGCACATCTGGAGGGCCGTCAGGACGAGCTGCCCTTTGTCTTCCTTGGCCGCATCACGGTGGCCCACGATCGGATGAGCGCGGATGAGCTGAACGCGCTGGAGCAGGAAGCGTTCCGCTTCTCGGGCGTCGGCGCGCTGGAACGCTGATACCCCTCTCTGTGACCGGCTGGCGAATGGCCGGTCACGGAACCTAATTTAAGACGGCCACCGGAGGGAGATCGAATGGCGCAATCCATGATGCTGATTGAAAAATGCAGCCATTGCGTAAGCTGGTATGACATTGAAACGGGCGCCCGGCAGGGGCGTTTGGATTTGCCGCATTTCCCCCATGAATTCGTGGTCGATGATGAGTTTCACTATGCCTATGTCGGGCATTATGGGGTGCAGAACTCGGGCATTGAAGGGCTGGAGGGCCGCTCGGTCATCGTGATCGACATCCGCAAGCAGGAAATCGTGCACACCTATGATCTGGGTGAACACCGCCGCCCGCATGGGATCGGGCTGGACGGGCAGGGGCGGCTTTATGTGTTGTCGGAATGGACCGGGCATCTGCTAGTCAAGGAAAACCCGCGTGCCTTCGATCAGGGCTGGGACCATATCACGCCGACCGGCGGCACCAAATGCCATCTGTTTGCGCTGACCCGGGGCGGGCATACGGCCTATTCGATGAACCTGACCTCGGGCGATGTGACCGTGTTCAAACCCTATGATGCCTCGGTCACGCCGATCTCGATCAAGACCGGGCAGAAACCCGAGGGGCGCTGCCTGCGCGAAGAGGCGCGGACGCTTTACACCTCGCAACGGATTTCCAACACGGTGGCGGTGATCAACATCGACACGCTAGAGATCGAGCGGACCTTTCCAACGCCGGACGATCCTTGCCGCATCTACTATGACAAAAGGCGCAACCGGCTGGTGACAATGAACCATTTCGGCGGGTCGTTTTCGGTGTTCGACGAAGCGACCGGAGAGATGTTGCACGAACAGAAAACACCCGCCAACCCGCTGGCGCTGTGCATCGATGATGAGGCCGCATTCGCCTATATCGCCATCGATTGCGAACAAGTGCAGCGCTTCAACCTCGATACGTTCGAAGTGGTGCAGACCTTTGACACCGGCAAAGAGCCGGACGTGATGGTCATCCTGCCGGACGGGTTTTCCAATTACTGGGAGGGCGCGGCATGACCAAACCCCGTATCGCCATTGTCCCCGGCGACCCGTCCGGCATCGGACCCGAGTTGATCGCTAAGCTGCTCAATCAGGACGGCGTGCAGGACGCAGCCGATATCGTGCTGGTGGGCGACAGCCACCTGTGGCAACGCGGCGCGAAACAGGCCGGGCTGGATGTGCCGCTGAACACGGTGGGCGCGGTGGCGGACCAGACGGGCCTAATGCATCTGGAACTCGACACCATTGCGCCCGAGGACGTGCAGATCGCTGAGGTCACGGTCGAGGGCGGCACGACCTCGCTGCGCTGTCTCGACAGGGCGATGGATCTGGCGATGACAGGGCACGTGGATGGCATCCTGTTCGGCCCGTTCAACAAGGCTGCGATGACCGCCGCCGGGCTGAATGCCGAAGATGAGCACCGCTATATGGCGCGGTATCTGGGCCATACCGGCTATCACTCGGAACTCAACGTTCTGGATGAGCTGATGACGACCCGCGTGACCTCGCATATCGGGCTTAAGGATGTGGCGGCCAATATCACCGAAGAGGGGATATTGAAGGCGGTTAACCTAGCCAACGACACTTTGCGCAAGGCGGGCAACACGCGCCCCAATATCGCGGTGGCGGCGCTGAACCCACATGCCGGGGACAATGGCAAGTTTGGCCGGGAAGAGATCGAAATTCTCGAACCCGCCGTGCGCAAAGCGCAGCAAAAACAGATGAGTGTGAGCGGTCCATGGCCCTCGGATACGGTGTTCCTAAAGGCGCAGCGGGGCGAGGTCGATGCGGTTGTGACCATGTATCACGACCAGGGCCAGATCGCGATCAAGCTTATGGGGTTCGAACGCGGTGTGACCGTCGCGGGCGGGCTGCCCATTCCGGTCGCTACCCCTGCCCATGGCACCGCTTTTGATATCGCCGGACAGAACAAGGCCGATCCGGGCGCAACACGGCAGGCGTTCGATCTGCTGGTGCGCATGGCGAAAACACATCGCGCCGAACGCAGCGCGGACTGAGAGGACAAAGATGACCAAGATCAAATCCGTACGCACCCGCGTCTGGAACTGGACCGGACCGACCGTGCCGCCCACCGGCAATTTCTGCACTAATGCCTCGGACGCACTGTATGAAAAGGGCGATGCGATGTCGTCCTTCCGTTTTCACCAATGGCTGACATGCGAGATCGAGACCGAAGATGGCACCGTCGGCATCGGCAACGCGGCCCTTGCGCCCTCGGTGGTCAAAGCCGCCATCGACGAATGGTTTGCGCCCTTGGTGATCGGTGAGGACCCGTTCGACTACGCTTACTTATGGGAAAAGATGTACCGCCGCAGCCATGCCTGGGGGCGCAAGGGGATCGGGATGATAGCGATCTCGGCGGTTGATCTGGCCATCTGGGACCTGATGGGCAAGCTGGCAGGGAAACCAGTGTTCAAACTGTTGGGCGGGCGCACCAAGGAGAAGATCCCGGTCTACTATTCCAAGCTCTATTCCGGCCCCATCGACGTGATGCAGGCCGAGGCCGCCGAGGCGCAAAAGAACGGCTATTCCGCCTACAAGATGCGGTTCGGCTGGGGGCCCAAGGATGGCATGGCGGGGATGCGCAAAAACCTCAAACGGGTCGAGGCCGTGCGTGAAGTCATCGGCTATGACGTCGATCTGATGGTCGAATGCTATATGGGCTGGAACCTCGATTACACCAAGCGGATGCTGCCCAAGCTGGTCAAATATGAACCCCGCTGGCTTGAGGAGCCGGTGATCGCCGATGACGTCGAAGGCTATCGCGAGCTGAATGCGATGAACATCATCCCGATCTCGGGCGGTGAGCATGAATTCTCGATCATCGGCTGCAAGGACCTGATCGAGAAAAAGGCAGTCTCAGTCCTGCAATACGACACCAACCGGGTGGGCGGCATCACTGCGGCGCAAAAGATCAACGCGATTGCCGAGGCGTTTCAGGTTCCCGTCATCCCCCATGCGGGGCAGATGCACAATTATCACCTGACCATGGCCAACGCCAATTGCATGATCAGCGAATACTTCCCCGTCTTCGACGTCGAGGTCGGGAATGAGCTGTTCTACTACATCTTCGAAGGCGACCCCGAGGCGTTGGACGGCTTCCTTGATCTGGATGATGACAAGCCGGGTCTGGGGATCGAGATCACGGACAAGCACCTGAAACATTTCGAAATTACGGAGTAACCCATGACCTATACCGGTATCTGGCCCGTTGCGCCGACGCCGTTTCATGAGGACGGAACGCTTGATCTTGAGGGGATGAAACGGGTTCTGGATTGCCTGATCGATCAGGGCGCGGATGGCATCTGCGTGCTCGCCAATTTCTCGGAACAGTTCCTGATCTCGGATGAGGAACGCGCAATCCTGACCCGGCTGAGCCTCGAGCATGTCGCCGGCCGTGTGCCGATGATCGTGACGATCAGCCATTTTGCCACCCAGATCGCGGTGGAGCGGGCGAAATTCGCCAAAGATCTGGGCGCGGACATCGTGATGATGATGCCGCCCTATCATGGGGCGCTGCTGAAAGGGAACGCGCAGCAGACCTATGATCAGTTTGCCGCCGTAGGCGAGATCGGTATCCCAATAATGGTGCAGGACGCACCCTTGTCAGGCGTTGATCTGCCTGTTCCCTTGTTGGTGCGCATGGCGCAAGAGATAGAAATGGTGAAGCTGTTCAAGATCGAATGCCCTCGGGCGGCCAACAAGCTGCGCGCGCTGATCGCCGAAGGCGGTGATGCGATTGAAGCGCCCTTTGACGGCGAGGAAGGCATCACCTTGTTGGCCGATCTGGATGCGGGGGCCACGGGGTCAATGACCTCGGGCATGATCGTGGATCAGATCAAGCCGGTGATCACGCACCACCTGGCGGGCCGCGTGGACGAGGCGACCGCCGCCTATGGCCGTGTGGCGATGGTGATCAACCATGAAAACCGCCAATGCGGCTGGCAATCCTGCAAGGCCGCGATGGTCGAAGGGGGCGTGATCACCTCGGATTTCTGCCGTCACCCGATCGACCCGTTGCAAACGGCCATCCGCGACCGGCTGATCGGTCTTTTGAAACCGCTGGACCCGATGGTCCTGAATTGGGGAAGATAACATGATCCTTGGACAAAACCTGATCGATGGCACCTGGGTCGGGTCCGACAACCTGCGCGCATCAGACGACCTTGGAGGGCAGAGCTTTGCTCAGGCCACCGCCGCGCAGGTGGATGCGGCCTGCCGCGCTGCCCGACGAGACTTCCGCGCCTATTCGGGTAAATCGCGGGCCGAGCGCGCCGCGTTCCTGCGCGCGATTTCAGACCAGATGGATGTGCTGGGCGATGAGATTACCCGAACCGGCATGGCCGAGACGGGTCTGCCCGAGGCGCGACTGGTGGGTGAGCGTGGCCGCACCACCGGCCAGCTGCGCATGTTCGCCGATCTGATCGAAGACACCGAGTATCTCGATATCCGCAGAGTTGGCGCGCTTCCTGACAGGACGCCACTCCCCCGTCCTGATCTGCGCCTGACGCACAAAGCCATCGGCCCCGTGGCCGTCTTTGGTGCGTCGAACTTCCCGCTCGCCTTTTCCACGGCGGGCGGGGATACCGCTTCGGCTTTGGCCGCAGGGTGTCCGGTGATCGTCAAGGGCCACAGTGCCCATGCGGGCACGGCTGAACTGGTGGCGCAGGCCATTGCCAGGGCCATCGAGATATGCGGCATGCCTGTGGGCACCTTCCAGATGGTGCAGGGGTCGGGGCGCGAGGTCGGCGCGGCGCTTGCACAGCACCCCGAGATCACCGCCGTGGGTTTCACGGGATCGCTGGCCGGGGGCAGGGCGCTCTATGATCTGTGCCATGCGCGCCCGCAGCCGATCCCGTTTTATGGCGAGCTGGGTTCCGTCAACCCGATGTTCTGCCTGCCTCAGGCGATGTCAGCACGCGCGGCCAAGATCGGCACGGGCTGGGCGGCCTCGCTGACCATGGGCGCGGGGCAGTTCTGCACCAATCCCGGCGTGGCGGTTATGGTTAAGGGGCCTGGGGCCGACGCATTGGAAGCGGCCTGCGTTGCGGCCCTGAATGACACGGCAGAGCAGAAGATGCTGACCGACGGCATTCACGACGCCTACGAACAGGGCGTCCGCGCCTTCCGCGACCTGATGACCGTGGTCACATCCTGCGGCGCGGCCACCGGCAATCGTTCGGCCATGCCCGCGCTGTTCAAGGCCAGCGCCGCCGAGTGGATGGCAGACCCCAAACTGCAGCATGAGGTCTTCGGCGCAGCGGGTATCCTTGTGCGCTGCGACGACGCGGATCAGATGAAGGCTCTGGCCGAAGGGTTGGAGGGTCAGCTGACCCTGACCCTGCACATGGACGATGGCGATACCGCGCTGGCGCAGGATCTGATGCCGGTTCTCGAAGAAAAGGCCGGTCGTCTGCTGGTCAACGGTTTCCCGACGGGGGTCGAGGTCTGCTCGGCCATGATGCATGGCGGGCCTTACCCGGCCAGCACCGATGTTCGGGCAACCTCGGTCGGGACGCTGGGTATTGTCCGCTGGCTGCGGCCGGTCAGCTATCAGAACATGCCCGACGCGCTGCTGCCGCCCGAGCTGCGGGGCTAGAACGGCCTGAGGATAACAAGTTTGCATATGACATCGGACGATCCGGGGCCTCGACCCCGATCTGCCGGGAAACAGGCGGGCGCAACCGGGCTGGGCCCCGGTCAGACCCGCAGATAAAGGAGCGGATGGATGTTTGGTATTCTGGACGGAACCGGGTTCGAGGTGATCGAAAAGGAGTTCGAGGCCTGTTTCATCGGCCATGCCCGGGTCGAGCGTCTGTGGACCGGTGCGCGCTGGTCCGAAGGCCCAGCCTGGTTTGCGGCTGGCAGGTATCTGGTCTGGTCGGACATTCCCAACAACCGCCTAATGCGCTGGGATGACACGGACGGCTCGGTCTCGGTCTTCCGCCAGCCATCGAACAATGCCAATGGCAATACGCTGGACCGGCAGGGGCGGCTTGTATCCTGCGAACACCTGACGCGCCGCGTGACCCGCACCGAACATGACGGATCGATCACCGTTCTGGCCGATACGTGGCAGAACAAGCGGCTGAATTCGCCCAACGATGTCGTGGTGAAATCCGATGGCTCGGTCTGGTTCACCGATCCGTCCTACGGGATCATGATGGATTACGAGGGCGAGCGTGCCGAAAGCGAAATCGGCGCCTGCCATGTCTACCGCATCGATCCGGATACGGTTGAAGTGACGGCAGTTGCCACGGATTTCGTGAAACCCAACGGTCTGGCGTTTTCGCCGGACGAAAGCTGCCTGTTCATCTCGGACACCGGGGTCACCCATGACCCGGACGGCCCGGCGCATATCCGGCGGTTCGATCTGTCCTCGGATGGCAAGTCTCTGAGCAACGGCGAGGTGTTCGCAGAATGCACCAACGGGCTTTTCGATGGTTTCCGCCCCGACCGGGCCGGTCGGATCTGGAGCTCTGCCGCCGACGGGGTGCACTGCCTGAACCCCCAGGGTGATCTGATCGGCAAGGTGCATATCCCGGAAATGGTGGGCAATGTCTGCTTCGGCGGGCCCAAGTTGAACCGGCTGTTCATCGCAGGCACAAGTTCGCTTTATGCCATCTATTTGAATGTGAACGGGCTGGATCAGACCGCTTGAAACGCTGAACCGAATAAGGAACGCACAGGTCCGGAATGCCAGCGCTCCGTCAGGGCTTCCAGATGGCCTTTCGGACACCCAAAACCCTGCCTCAGACCCTCGCAAAGGCCATATCCGGCAAATCTGTCGCATATAGGATGGTTTTCGTCCGAAATAACGCGCGAATTGATCGGCGGGCAATGCTCAGGTTGCCGTAGACAATAAGCGAGAGCCTTCATGCGATTTTCGGTGCTGAGACTGATCAAAGAGGCCGTCACCGGCCACAAGGGCTGGGGCCCGCAATGGCGCGACCCTGCGCCTGCGGACGCGTATGACTATGTCATCGTGGGCGGCGGCGGGCATGGTCTGGCAACGGCCTATTACCTGGCCAAGGAATTCGGCGCGGTGCGTATCGCGGTGCTGGAAAAAGGCTGGATCGGCGGCGGCAATGTGGGGCGGAACACCACGATCATCCGCTCGAACTATCTGCTGGACGGGAATGAGCCGTTCTATGAGTTCTCGCTAAAACTGTGGGAGAACCTGGAACAGGATTTCAATTACAACGCCATGGTCAGCCAGCGCGGCATTCTGAATCTGGTTCACACCGACGCGCAGCGCGATGCGGCGCGGCGGCGGGGCAATGCGATGATCCTGAACGGGTCGGATGCCGAATTGCTGGATACCGAAGGCGTGCGCGCGATGTATCCGTTCCTGAACTTCAAAGACGCGCGCTTCCCGATCAAGGGGGGTCTGCTGCATCGCCGGGGCGGCACCGTGCGCCACGATGCGGTGGCCTGGGGCTATGCGCGCGGCGCGGACATGCGTGGCGTCGACATCATCCAGAACTGCGAAGTGAACGGCTTTCGCATCGAAAACGGCAAGGTTCTGGGGGTTGAAACCTCGCGCGGGTTCATCGGGGCGGGGAAGGTTGGCGTGGCGGTCGCAGGCAGTTCCAGCCGCGTGATGGAGAAGGCGGGGATGCGCCTGCCCATCGAAAGCCACGTTCTGCAGGCCTTTGTTTCCGAGGGGCTGAAGCCCATCATCGACGGTGTGATCACCTATGGCGCGGGGCATTTCTATTGCAGCCAGTCCGACAAGGGCGGGCTGGTCTTTGGCGGCGACATCGACATGTACAACACCTATGCCCAACGCGGGAACCTGCCGGTGATCGAGGACGTGATCGAAAGCGGCATGGCACTGATCCCCGCACTGGGCCGCGCCCGCCTGCTGCGCAGCTGGGGCGGGCTGATGGATATGTCGATGGATGGCTCGCCCTTTATCGACAAGACCCACATAGACGGGCTCTATTTCAACGGAGGTTGGTGCTATGGCGGCTTCAAGGCGACACCCGCGTCCGGCTATTGCTTTGCCCATTTGCTGAAAACCGACCGCCCGCATGAAACGGCAACGGCCTATCGGCTGGACCGGTTCATGACCGGGCACATGATCGACGAAAAAGGGCAGGGCGCCCAACCGAACCTGCATTAGGGGGCTTATCCGATGATTATCGACCATCCATTGCTTGGCCCGCGCGACGCGCAGGAGTTCACCTATCTGGGCGATGCGTGCCTTCTGAACCGTCCCGACTGGCAGGCGGACAATGCGGCGCAGGCCTTTCACGACTACCTGTATCTGCGCGACAACCCGGCGGGCGAACATCGCGAGCTGTGGTTCCACGAACAGGGCGACCGCTCGTGGCTGGTGGTCACGCGCAACACGCTGACCCATGAAATTCTGAAGGTCGAACTGGCGCGGGATGTGGCAAGGGCGGCAGGGAAGGCGGCGCAATGACACAAAGCAATCGTCTGACCGGCGGGCTGATCGACCGCAATACCAGCCTGAACTTCACCTTCGACGGCAAATCCTATCAGGGGTTCGGGGGCGACACGCTGGCCTCGGCTCTGCTGGCCAACGGCGTGCGCCTGATGGGCCGGTCTTTCAAGTACCACCGCCCGCGCGGGGTGCTGACATCGGGCAGTGAAGAACCGAACGCGCTGGTCGAACTGCGCACGGGCGGGCGGCAGGAGCCCAACACCCGCGCCACCGTGGCCGAGCTTTATGGCGGGCTGAGCGCCAAGTCCCAGAACCGCTGGCCCTCGCTGGACCGCGATGTCATGGCGATCAACGACCGGTTCTCGAATTTCCTGACGGCGGGGTTTTACTACAAGACCTTCATGTGGCCCAAGGCGTTCTGGGAAAAGCTGTATGAGCCGATCATCCGCAAAGCCGCCGGTCTGGGCAGCCTGACCGGAGAGGATGATCCCGACCTTTATGACAAAGGGTTCCTGCATTGCGATCTGCTGATCATTGGCGCGGGTCCGGCGGGTCTGTCGGCGGCGCTGACCGCAGGGCGGGCGGGGGCTCAGGTCATTCTGGCGGATGAGGATTTCCGCATGGGCGGGCGTCTGATTGCCGAGACCGGCGCGCTGGTGGACATGTCCGGCGCAGACTGGGTTGCGCAGGCGCTAGGTGAACTGGCGGCGCTGAAGAGCGTGCGTGTAATGCCGCGTACGACCGTGTTCGGGGCCTATGACCATGGCATCTATGGCGCGGTCGAGCGCAACGCGGATCACCTGATCGCGCCTAAGGCGGACAAGCCGCGCCAGACTCTGTGGCGCATCTACTCCAAGCGCGCGCTGATCGCGACCGGGGCCATTGAACGCCCCATCGCGTTCGAAAACAACGACCGGCCCGGCATCATGCTGGCCGGGGCGGTGCGGTCCTATGCCAACCGCTGGGCCGCAACGCCCGCGCAATCGGTCGTTGTCTTTGCCAATAATGACGACGCGCATCAGACGGCGCGCGATCTGATGGCGCAGGGCATCAAGGTTCCGGCCATTGTCGATACCCGCCCCGACGCGCCGGATGTCGCGGGCACCGAGGTTCTGAAAGGAGCCCGGATTATCAACACTTCGGGCCGTCTAGGGCTGAGCTCGGTTCAGGTGCGCACAGACAAAGGGTATACAACCGATCTGCATTGCGAGGCGCTGGCGATGTCCGGCGGCTGGAACCCGAACCTGGGCCTGACCTGCCATCAGCGCGGCCGCCCGGTCTGGAACGCGGATATCCACGCCTTTGTTCCGGGTCAAGGGCTGCCCGTCGGTCAGATCGTCGCTGGCGCTGCCAAGGGTGAGCTGACCACCGATGCGGCATTGCAGGGCGGCGCGGCGGCGGCTGTGACTTCACTGTCAGATCTGGGGATCAGCGCATCGCCCGCCGATCTGCCCGCTGCCACGGATGCCCGGGTTTCGATCAGCCCTTTCTGGCATGTCCAAGGCGCAAAACGTGCGTGGCTGGACTTTCAGAACGATGTCACCGTCAAGGACGTCAAGCTGGCACATCAGGAGAACTTTACCTCGGTCGAGCACCTGAAACGCTATACCACGCTGGGCATGGCGACCGATCAGGGCAAGACCTCGAACGTTGGCGCGCTGGCGGCGATGGCGGAACTGACCGGCAAATCGATTCCGGAAACCGGCACGACAATCTTTCGCCCACCCTATACGCCGGTGGCGATGGGGGCCTTTGGCGGCCGCGCGGTCGGCAAGGCGTTCCACCCGACCCGCCTGACGCCCAGCCACACATGGGCCGAGGAACAAGGCGCGGTATTTGTCGAAGTCGGCAATTGGCTGCGCGCGCAGTGGTTCCCGCGCACGGGCGAATCCCATTGGCGGCAATCGGTGGACCGTGAGGTGCTGCAGACCCGCAATTCGGTCGGGGTGTGCGATGTGACCACGCTGGGCAAGATCGACGTGCAGGGCGCGGATGCAGCGGCTTTCCTGAACGTGATCTACGCCAACGCGTTTGGGAAACTGCCCGTGGGCAAGGTGCGCTATGGGCTGATGCTGCGCGAGGATGGCATTGCCTATGACGACGGCACCGCCGCCCGGTTTGCCGAGGATCATTTTGTCGTGACCACTACCACCGCCAACGCGGTTCTGGTCTATCGCAACATGGAATTCGTACGCCAATGCCTGTGCCCGGATATGGATGTGCAGCTGATCTCGACCACCGAGGCCTGGGCGCAATATGCCGTGGCCGGTCCCAATAGCCGCAAGCTGTTGCAAAAGATCGTGGACCCCGAGTTCGACATCTCGAACGAGGCGTTTCCCTTCATGGCCTGTGGCGAGATCACCGTCTGCGGCGGCCTGCGGGCGCGGCTGTTCCGCATCTCGTTCTCGGGCGAGCTGGCCTATGAGATCTCGGTGCCCACACGGTACGGCGACGGGCTGATGCGCGCGCTGATGGAAGCGGGTGAAGAGTTCGACGTTGTACCCTATGGCACCGAGGCCCTGGGCGTCATGCGGATCGAAAAGGGCCACGCCACGGGCAACGAGTTGAACGGCACCACCACGGCGCTGAACCTGGGTCTTGGCCGGATGGTGTCGAAGAAAAAGGACTGTATCGGCAACACCTTGTCCGAACGCGAAGGGCTGAACACGCCGGACGCGCTGGCGCTGGTGGGCCTGAGGCCGGTGGATGCCAAGGATACCATCGCTGCGGGCGGGCATCTGATGAACGCCACCGGGCCGGTCGATGCGGTCCATGATCAGGGCTATGTCACCTCGGCGGCTTATTCACCGATCCTGCACAGCTCGATCGGGCTGGGCTTTGTCAAAGGCGGGTTCGACCGCATGGGCGAATCCCTGCGTCTGGTCAACCCGCTGGAAGGGCAGGAGATCCTGGTCGAGATCGTCAGCGCTCATTTCCTGGACCCGGAAGGGGAGAAGCTTCGTGCATAACATAAAACCCATCACCCCGCTGGGCAGCGACACGCCACGCACCGACACCATCGGCACGATCACGATCACCGAGGTCGTGGATCAGGCGCTGGCCTCGGTTGCGGCGCGCAACCTACTGGCAGGTGCGGTGCAAAAGGCGCTGGCTGGAAAGATCGGTCTGACTTTGCCCGGCGTCGGTCAATCCTCCGAGGCCGCACCCTTTACCGCATTCTGGACCGGTCCGGATCAGTGGATGGTCACCGCCCCGCAGGGCAGCCACGAATTGCTGGCGTCCGAGTTGAAACAGATCCTCGGCGACACTGCGTCGGTGGTCGAACAGACCGACGGCTGGTGCCGGTTCGACGTGCAAGGCGCGGCGCTGTGCGACCTGTTCGAACGGCTGACCAACGCCCCGGTCCGGACGATGGACACCGGCGCTGCGATCCGCACCACGGCGGAACATCTGGGCGTGTTCCTGTGGCGGCTGGCAGAAGATCGCATGGCTGTCATCGCCCCCCGCTCCTCAGCCGCGTCCCTGCATCACGGTCTGCTGGCAGCGGCGAAATCCATCGCCTGACCCTCAGCCCGAGGGCAGCACATCATCGCTGGTCTGCGGCCCGGCCCCGGTTACGTCGCTGGGGCCATCCGGATGCGGCCCTGTTCCGCCAAATCCCTTTACTCGCCGTATGGAATCCAGACGTTTTTGACCTCGGTCGCCTGACGCAGAAATTCCTCACCCTCGGCCTGGACCGCGTCGAACCAGTCGATCGCCTTGCCATAATTCACCCAGGTGCGTTTGAGGTTCGCCGCCGAGGCCTTTTCGACCATCGCCGACCCTTCGCCAGTGCCGTGGTACCAGACGCCGTCGATCCCGTAGTGATCGGCGAGCGTCTTGGTCAGCTCGTCCTTGCCGCCGGTGACGATGTTGACCACACCGCCCGGCAGGTCCGAGGTATCGAACACCTGATACAAGTCGGTCGCGGCCAGCGGGTAGACCTCGGACGGGACGGCAACAACCGCGTTGCCCATGGCAATCGCCGGGGCCACCAGCGAGACAAAGCCCAGCAGCGGCGCCTCGTCCGGGCAGGCGATGCCCATGACACCCACCGGTTCCTTCATGGCAACGGTGACGCCGCGTACGGGCACCGAATGCACCTGACCGTCATATTTGTCGGCCCAGGCGGCATAGGTGAACAGCCGGTCGATCGCGGTTTCAACCTCGGCGGCTGCGGTCTTGGCCGAAGCGCCGGTCATCTGGCGCAGGCGGGCTTCGAACTCTTCCGCGCGGGCGGCCAGGTTTTCACCGATATAGTAGAGGATCTGCGCCTTGTTGTGCCCCGAGGCTTTGGCCCAGCCCCCTGCCGCACCGGTCGCGGCCTCGACCGCGTTGCGGATGTCCTTGCGGTTGCCCAGCCCCACATGGCCGATCAGCTTGCCCTTGGGTGACACGACAGGCTGCGAATAACCGCTGTCGGGCCGCGCCTGTTTGCCGCCGACATACATCTTGGCGGTGCGGTCGATGCTGCCCAGACCGCCAAGGCCGGTTTCTTTCACTTCAGCCGGTTTGATGGGGGCCGCGTCTTTCAGCGATTTGAGGTGTTTGGGTTTGACGTATTCATACAGCCCCTCGCGCCCGCCTTCGCGGCCAAAACCGCTTTCGCGATACCCGCCAAAGCCTGCGGCAGCGTCGAACTGGTTGGTGCAGTTGACCCAGATCACGCCGGCCTTGATCTGCGGCGCGACACCAAGGGCGAGGTTGATGTTCTCGGTCCAGATGCTGGCCGCCAGACCGTATTTGGTGTTGTTGGCCAGTTGCACCGCCTCGGCAGGCGTGCGGAAGGTCATGGTGACCAGAACCGGGCCAAAGATTTCCTCTTGCGCCAGCGTTGCCCCGGCTTCGACACCGGTCAGCAGGGTGGGCGGGTAATAGCAGCCATTTTCGGGCAAAGCGGCATCGGCCTGATAAAGCGTCGCGCCTTCCTCGACACCCAACTCGACCATGCGGGTGACCTGCTTGTGCTGGATGGGATCGACGATGCAGCCGACGTCGATGGATTTGTCCAGCGGGTCGCCGACGCGCAGGCTTTGCATGCGCAGCCTGATCCGGTCGTGGAACTTGTCGGCGATGGATTCATGCACCAGCAGGCGCGACCCGGCGCAGCAGACCTGCCCCTGATTGAACCAGATCGCATCCACGATCCCTTCGACCGCGCTGTCGATATCGGCGTCGTCAAAGACGATGAAGGGGGATTTGCCGCCCAGCTCCAGCGTCAGTTTCTTGCCGGAACCGGCGGTCTGTTCGCGCAGAATGCGGCCCACGCGGGTCGAGCCGGTAAAGGCCACCTTGGCCACATCCTTGTGACCGGCGATCATCGCACCGACCGGGCCGTGCCCGGTGACGATGTTCACGACACCTGCGGGCAGGCCGGCCTCAACGCAGATATCGGCAAACAGAAGCGCTGTGAGCGAGGTGTATTCCGCAGGTTTCAGCACGACGGTGTTTCCCATCGCCAAAGCGGGCGCGATTTTCCACGCCAGCATCAGGAAGGGGAAGTTCCACGGGATGACCTGACCGGCAACGCCGACGGGTTCATGATCGGGCAGTTCCTTTTCCATCAGCTGCGCCCAACCGGCATGGTGATAGAAATGGCGGGCGGCGGTGGGGATGTCCGCGTCGCGCGATTCCCGGATCGGCTTGCCGTTATCCATGCTTTCCAGAACCGCGAACAGGCGCGCATGTTTCTGGATCAGCCGGGCAATGGCATACAGGTAACGCGCCCGCGCCGCGCCGCCCATTTTGGCCCAGCCCTTCTGCGCCGCCGAGGCCGCGCTGACGGCCTGATCCACATCCTTTTTGGTCGCCTCGGTCAGCGACGCCAAAGTCTGGCCATCCGCTGGCGACAGGCTGTCGAACTTTGATTTGCCCGGTTTGGTGAAGGCACCATTGATGAACAGGCCGAAATTGCGGCCGTGATTGTCCAGCCATTTGTTTGCAAGCTCGGCGCTTTCGGGTGCGGGGCCATAATCCATGGTCTTGAAAATCTCTGCAATTGTCATGTCAGCCCCCTTAGCTGATGCCGTGCCGGAAGGCGGCCGAGTAGCGGCCCGTTACGTGGTGCTCAAGCTGGCGTTCGATATCGCCCAGCAGGCTGGAAGCGCCAAACCGGAACAGGTCGGGCTCGAGCCAGTCATTGCCGCGCTCTTCCTTCATCATCGAAAGATAGATCAGCGCGTCCTTGGCCTTGGAGATACCACCTGCCGGTTTGAAGCCGATCTTGTATCCGGTCCGCTCTTCGTATTCGCGGGTGGTGCGGACCATGGTCAGGCTGACCGGCAGCGTGGCGTTGACGCTTTCCTTGCCGGTCGAGGTCTTGATGAAATCGGCCCCCGCCATCATGCACACATGGCTGGCCCGCGCCACATTGCGCAACGACCCCAACTGACCGGTCGAGATGATCGCCTTGACATGGGCATCGCCGCAGGCGTCGCGATAGGCGCGCATCTCGTCATAGAGCGCCTGCCAGTCGCCGGTCAGCACATGACGGCGCGAGATCACGATGTCGATCTCGCTGGCACCGGCGCTGACCGATTCCTCAATCTCTTTCACCCGCAGGTGAAACGGGCTGAGCGCATCCGGAAAACCGGTCGAGACCGCGGCAACCGGGATACCCGTGCCCTCCAGCGCCTCGACGGCGGTTTCGACCATGTCGTGATAGACACAGACCGCACCGGTGGTCAGGTTCAGGCTTTCGATGCCCAACGCCTCGACCAGCTCCTGCTTCAGCGGACGGCGCGCCTTGGCACACAGCCGCCGGACCTTGCCCTTGGTATCGTCACCGTTCAGCGTGGTCAGATCCATCAGGGTAATCGCCCGCAGCAGCCAGGCCGCCTGATAGTCTTTCTTCACGCTGCGCCGCGCCGACAAAGACGCCGCCCGGCGTTCAATGGCCGAGGTGTTGGCCTGAACCGAGGACACCCAGTCCAGATCCAGCGGCACACCGGGGTTGCGCGGAAAACGTGCGGCATGCGCCGCAACCGGAAGGTGGTCGGTTCTGACCGTTTCCTTTTGATCGTCCAATGTCGATACAGTCACTGTTTCTCTCCTAGCGTGGGCAGGAAACTCTTGCCGTGGGGCGTGGCGGGGATATCCAGATGGCGCGCGGACGTCGCGCCAGTCAAAGCCAGATTACTGGACATGGATCTGGCGCGTTATCGCGCGATAGACGGAATCGCCGCAGCCCATGATCTGTGCGTGCGTCGCGGTGCCATTCCAAGCTTGGGCTGGATGGATGAAGACTGCAAGAGTATCGTCTGTCCTTTCCACGGTCTGTAAAATGGCAATGACGGGACCTGCACCCGAGGTCCCGCAATCGCTGATCGGCCGAAACCGATCCCCAAAACTGTTCGGCTTATCAGCTATCCGGCGGAAGAACGCAATGGGCTGATTGTGTGAGCGATATGTTGCAACCAAGTTGAAATGTCACTTGGTCTACAAAGTAGAAATGTCCCAGCTGCCGCGGAACGGTAGTGCAGCCTGACAGGGTGGAGACCTCAAACATCGGAGCCCTGTCTGGCTGCACGCTTTTCTTTCGCTGCTTTCGCAAACCTTGAGTTCCAGCATTGTTGCGCCGACCTGTCGGTTTGTAGTGTGTGGCCTGAGTGCCGACGCGGTGCTTCTTGGGTGGTGCTTTATCCTGCTCTTGCTTGATGTGCTCCAGCACTGCGCTCAGTCGCTTGTTCCCGATGATCGCCGCGTGGCTCACACGTTAATCTTTGTCGTAAGCAGAGTAGGGCAGTGGAACGCCCTTTGACCGGAATTCCAGCGTACCGTTATGGTATTCATAGCTGTCCACATATTCGCCAACGAGGCCACGGGTGAGATCGTTCTCTTCAAGCGTTATCCGCTTGCGGTCGTAGCGCAGCACCAGGTTCCTGTCGACATAGCGCTCGTCGCGCCAGCACAGGATGTCCCTCAGACGGTCGGGCTCGACATTCAGGGCCCGGTGCAGATTGTCCGGCTCCTGCAGCGAAGGTCTACAATGCGGACTGCAGGCGCAGCATTCGGCTGTCATGCTCATGGTCGGCTTTGGGCCGTTGGTCAATTGCAATAAGCCATGAGGTAGACTTCCGATAATTCAAGCTTTCGAACTTGGATGCTACTTGAGGTCTCCTAGAAAAATCGTAGAACCTAGTTCGTTTGGTTCGGGCGAAAAAAATCAACCAAAGAACCATTCAAGCATTGCAGCAAAAAATGGAACACAAACTCCGACGGTTATGTAACTTAGACGGGAAGCAATGTTTAGAAACCGATCGGACAATAGAACTTATGGCAGTGCAATCTAACCGGGTTTCGGAAGCATCGGAAGGAGATAGTCAACCGACATCTGCTCCCAAGAAGCTTGGTCTGTTCGCCATGACTTTGCTGGTCGTCAGCGCGATGTTTGGTGGCGGAGTTTTCAACATTCCGCAGAACATGGCCGAACAGGCCGCGCTGGGTGCGGTTCTCATTGCTTGGCTCATCAGCGGTCTGGGTATCTTCTTTGTCACGCGAAGCTTTCAGGTTCTGGCCGATATCCACCCGGAGATGACCTCGGGTATCTACATGTACGCACGCGCTGGCTTCGGCAGGCTCGCCGGTTTTCTGATTGCCTGGGGTTATTGGCTGTCCGTCGCATTCGGAAATGTCAGCTATGCTGTTCTGCTGATGGACGCCCTGAATTACTTTTTCCCGCCTTACTTTCAGGACGGGAATACCTGGCAGGCTACGCTGGGTTCATCCCTGATCATTTGGTGTCTGTGTTTTCTAGTCATGCGTGGCGTGAAGAGTGCATCGCTTCTGAACAGTATCGGGACCGTGGCTAAATTCCTGCCGGTTCTTGTGTTCTTGGCAGTGGTGGTTTTCTTCTCGTTTGGTAAGGGACTTATCACGGCGGATCTCTGGGGGAATACTCTGGACACTCAACATGCCGACAAACCCTTGGGCAGTCTTCTCGACCAGATCAAAAGCACAATGCTTGTCACGCTCTGGATGTATATCGGCATCGAATGCGCCGTTGTGATGTCCGATCAGTCCGACGCCAAAACCGTCAGCCGGGCAACGATCCTTGGCTACTTCATCGTGACGGTCATCTTTGTTCTCATCTCTGTCGTGCCATTTGGCGTGATGTCCCAGGGTGAGCTTGCAGCGCTGGCCCCACCCTCCACTGCGGGCATCATGATGTCGCTCGTCGGCTATTGGGGCGAGGTTTTTATTAATGTTGGTGTAATCATCGCCTTGCTCAGCTCCTGGCTGGTCTGGACGCTGCTTGTGGCGCAGTTGCCGTGGGTCTGTGCAAAGGACGGGACTTTTCCGAAGTTCTTTGCCAAAACCAATCAGGCCGATATCGCGTCGAATTCGCTTATTATTTCAACCGTTATCATGCAAGCGGCCATCATCGTTGTCTATTTTGCCGATAACGCATGGAACTTGATGCTATCGATCACAGGCGTGGTTATTTTGCCGGCATACATAGGATCTGCAGTTTTTCTTTGGAAAGTGATCTGGTCGGGCGAATACCCGCGTACCGCAAAGCTCGGCAGGAATACGGCCTTGATTACCAGCTTGCTCGCGACCGGCTTCGGCCTGTGGCTGGTCTACGCGGCGGGCATCCAGTTCATGCTGGCGGGCGCCATTATCTATGCGGCCGGATTGCCCGTATTCTACTGGGCGCGCCGGACTGCCGCAGATTCAGCCACCGCGTTTGACCGGGCCGAGGCATTGGTTGCCGCGGGTCTGATGCTGCTGGCAGGCGTTGCCTTGTGGATGTTGGTCGACGGGCAGCTGCCTGAGGTGTTTTCGGGTTGAACGATCAGGATTATATGCGCGGTCCAACCGTCGCAATCCGTTGGTTGACCAGGATGTTTGTGCTGTCGAGTCCCGGCTCCTGCCCGTGCAGATCAAACTCGATATCAACGTCTGACTGAAAGACCAGGCAATGCGTTGAACCGCCAAAATGGAACATGCCGATCTCGTCACCTTTGGTGACGTGCTGGCCTTCGTAAACGGTGATGTCACAAGTTGAAACTTCGGCCATGCCGATGCCGACAAAACACATGAGGCCGATATCAGGATTGTCCGCCTCAATGAATATCAACGCGCGCGTGGCAACCTCGGCAATATAACCCTGCGAGGCATTTGGACCAGCAGGGTCCAGTCCTTCCGGCATGATTTCCGAGTAATAGGTTCCTTCGATCCGACGGGTTTTGACGACCCGGCCCGAAACCGGGGCATGCCAGCGATGATAGCTGAGCGCGCTCAGGAATGCCTGGTACACTGTGGCCGAGTCGAAGTGATCAACCAGCGGATCGTTATCCAGCATGAATTGCAACGCGTAAGGTTGCGCTTTGATCCAGAACTGATCGCGCAGCTTTACCTCTCGGGCGACCCGATAGGGCGCCGACTCGCAGGCGTTAACGACAACCGCATAATCGTTGGGCGCAGCAATGGGTCGAATCCCGTCGTGAAACTGGCGCGTGAAGAAATCGTCCCAGGATTTGAATCCAAAGTGAGGGAGCGACGGGTCGCAAATGAAATCCTCTTTGAAGGTGGGCATCGCTTTTTGCGCAGCTGCCCCAAACCACCCGGTTTTGGGATCATCAGTCAAAACCGATCTGCTTTCCGGTGATTGCAAATAGACTGCCCATTCATTCAGCATGTCGCGCAGGCACGCATCAATCTTGTCATCCAGAAACCCGGCCCAGCCGCCGACATTGGCCATTGACCAATCGAGGATCGCATTGAACGGAAATCCGACTAGACCGCTTTCATTAAATTCGGGCGCGTGCGTCATGATCGTGTTAAACAGCCGAAGCATGTGTTCATAGTCGCGCACCTGCGGCTTGCCTGTAGGTGTGGATTGCTTGCTCTCAGGGACCTCCTGAAACATCTGCGAAAAGAACATATAAGCCTTCGCATCCGTCTCGATCAGGGTCTTGAGCCGTTGTACAGATGGCAAAAGCGGGCTGGTGTCTTGCTCGGCCTTGGTTGCGATTTTCGCGGACCAAGCGTCCAGCACATCTTGATCCGAAGGCAACCATTTGCCGACTTTGTAATGAACGTTTACAGAAGTTTCTCTCAAAGTCATCGTAAGCACCTTTTCCCGCTGCGTCCTAGTCGATCTCAACCCTGACGATATTACGTGTCCAGACGCCACGGTGTCCATTTAGATGCAGACAACTTGAAATTTGCAGTTTCAGCGGTCCTGACGTTTTTCGAGTCATAAATTGTGCAATTGCAGCGATCGGCGGCTATGCGGGTTGCGACCACAGCATCACAAAACCACTCTGAAGGTCCCTTTTGGGCCGCTTTACCTGTATAAACTCGTTGGCTGCAAACCCCGCCAATTTCGTTTTTGATTGTCAGTTCGAACCTTTTCACAACACGTTTCGCTCATTCAGAAACTTCATTGTGTTTTTCAAGCCTTGCCGCATGTGATCTTCAAGGTGAGCGAGCATGTCATCTAAATTCTCACCATTGGCGAGTTCAATGTATTTGTCATGGGATTCCCGAAGTGGCCCGCCACGCCCATGCGCCTTCTGATGCATGGCAAAGTAAAACTGGAGGTTGGGTTTCAGGCGTTCCCAGCTTTGCAGCAGAAGGGTGTGTCCCGAAAGTTCATAGCACCAAGAGTGGAGGTGCATTTCCGCCATGATCGCGCCGTAGGGATCATTATTCGAGATGCAATCGCATAACCTGTTGTTGCGCATTTGCAGGTCGGCGAGGCTAATCAGGTCTCGTTTGTCCCAGCAGAACTGAAACGCCATCTTCTCAAGCCCCGTTCGAAACGAATAGATTTCATTAAGATCAATTGGATCCAGTGTACGAAGGAAAGTTCCGCGGAACGGGATGTAAACAAGAAGGCCGATTTCGCTCAATTGAACCATCGCTTCGCGCAGTGTGGCGCGGCTGACATCCAGCTGAGCAGCAACCTGAGTTTCAAGCAGTTTTGCGCCAGGCTCCAGATCCCCGGTCAAGATCAGTTTCTGGAGTCGCTCCAGCGTTCTGTCTTTCAATGTGTCGCCGGATTTCTCCGATGAGGATGCTTGCTGTGTCATTTCGATCCTGTTGATGGAATTTCCAATGGATGGAAGGCGAGATTACGTCGTTAGGCCAAGATAGCCAGAAAAATGATCGCAGCTGAACTTCCAATTCGGTCCAATGGTCGACTGCTGCAGACCGCTCTCAAGGTAGCCGGCCACTTCAAGAATGTCGACAATCATATAAATTGTCGACAATATGGGAATTTTGTTGTACCGTTTCGGCAGGTGGGGATTCGAAAAGCTCCGAACCTTGGCTGCGATTGCCCACTCCATCGGCAAGAGATGATCACCCGGTTTGCAACCGCGGTGACGCAACAGGTGAAAAGGGAGTTATTCATGTTGTCGAACGGCATCCTGAAAAGGAGAATTCATACCGGGCTTGCAGCATTCAGTACGATCGCGCTGCTGGCAGGTGCACCGGCGAAAGCAGAAGAGTTTCTGACAATCGGTACCGGTGGTGTCACCGGCATTTACTATGCGGTCGGTGGCGGTATCTGCCGGCTTGTTAATCAGGGCCGGAAAGAGCATGGTATTCGCTGTTCGGTCGAGAGCACCGGCGGATCGGTCTATAACCTGCGCACCATGCGCGAGGGCGAACTGGAAATGGGCATTGTTCAGTCCGACTGGCAGTTCCACGCTCTGAACGGGACCAGCCTGTTCGAAGAGGATGGCCCGGACGGCGAACTCCGCAGCCTGTTCTCACTGCATCCTGACACAGTCATCATCGCCGCTCGCAAAGACACCGGTATTGAGTCTTTGGATGATCTTGGCGGACGGACCATCAACTTGGGCAATCCTGGCTCCGGAACGCGTGGCACAGCTGAAGTCCTCGTAGACGCGATGGGCTGGGACATGGATCACTTTGGTTTGGTGACCGAGCTTAAGTCAGCAGAACAATCAGCAGCGCTATGCGACAACACCATCGAGGCCTTTCTGATGGTTGCTGGCAATCCAGTCGCCAACGTGCTGGAGGCCGCCACAACGTGCGACATCAACATCATTCCTGTCGAAGGTGATGCTGTTCAGGCGCTGGTCGAAAGTAAGCCATACTATGGGAACGTAACCATCCCCGGTGGCCTATACCGCGGAGTAGATGGAGATGTGCCGTCCTTCGGTCTACCGTCTACGTTCGTGACGTCTTCAGATGTACCTGAGGAAACCGTCTATGTGATGGTCAAGGCAGTCTTTGACAACTTTGATGCCTTCAAATCATTCCACCCGGCCTTTGCCAATCTCAAGAAAGAGGAAATGGTGGTAAACGGTTTGTCGGCACCGATGCATCCGGGCGCCGAGCGCTATTTCCGCGAAGCCGGATTGATCAACTAAACCCACAACAGAGGCGGCGGTCGCCGCCTCTGCGCCTCTTCAACGCAACGTCCACGCAAGAGTCATGACATGAGCGAGCAAACTCTAAGCCATTCCACACATGACGCGCAGGAAGACGCGCGCAATCGAGACATCAAGATCTTTCTCAACGGCAAGATCATCCCGCGCAGCGAAGCGATGGTGTCTGTCTACGACTCCGGTTTCATGCTGGGCGATGGAATGTGGGAGGGCTTGCGACTCTACAACGGCACATGGGCGTTCTTTGACGAACACATGGATCGATTCTTCAACAGCTGCAAAGCCGTCTCTATTGACGTCGGCATGACGAAAGACGAAGTCCTGCAGGCACTGAATGACACGGCCAGAGCCAATGGAATAACAACTGACGCGCATTGCCGGTTCATGGTGACCCGCGGGCCAAAGGACAAGCCGTTTCAGCACCCGGGACTGTCTCGCTCTGGGCCCACGGTGGTTGCGATTGTGGAACACTCGAAGCCAGTGGACAGCCTGATGAGCCAGGGTATTCGCCTGGCCACAGTGCCCCAGGTACGCGGTCTGCCGATGAGTCAGGACGCCAAGTACAACAGTCATTCAAAGCTGAACTGCGTTATTGCGTGCCTACAGGCAGAACAGGCTGGCGCTGACGAAGCCCTGATGCTGGACCCGAATGGGTTTGTGAACACCACAAATGCGTGCAACTTCTTCATCGTGCGCCGAGGTGAGGTTTGGACCTCCACAGGCGATTACTGCATGAACGGAGTGACCCGCCAGAAGGTCATAGACCTGTGCCGGGCAAACGACATCCCGGTATTAGAGAAGAACTATTCGCTTTATGAAGCCTACGGAGCTGACGAGGCCTTTCTGACCGGGACTTTCGGAGCGCAAACCCCCGTTGCGTCCATAGATGGAAAACAGATCGGGGAGCATGAAGGCGCTGGTCCGATGACCCGCCGATTACGCGAGCTCTACAAAGAACTTGTGCAACGAAGCACCCTTAAGGTTGCGAGCTGATTGTATGGAACAAGTCGTGCGCCCAGAAGGTCAGTGCCGGTTAGAGGTCGGTGATCGTGGCTTGTTGCTTTTGGGGTGCGGCGAGATGGGATCCGCTCTATTAAACGGATGGCTCAATGCCGGGTTGGAGCCCGAACAGATCATCGTCCTGGACCCGCATCCATCAGACTGGCTGGAGGGCCTTGCGGGACGTGGTCTGCGCTTGAACCAACAACCAGATGAGCCGCCTGCTGTTGCGGTAGTTGCGACGAAGCCTCAGGTCATGACTTCTGCTTTGTCGGACCTGAACTCATTTGGGTCCGGGCAAACTCTTTTCGTATCGGTTGCCGCTGGCACTTTGATTTCGACATATGAAGAGTTGCTGGGTCCGCAGACGCCAATTGTACGCACAATGCCAAACACACCAGCAGCTGTTGGTTCTAGCATTACCGCCCTTGTCGGCAATGCCTGCACTACCGTCAGTCATATGGATCTCGCAATACAACTGATGCAGGCAGTTGGAGAGACCGTGGTCCTCGATGATGAGGCCATGCTTCACGCTGTAACCGCGATTTCTGGAAGCGGCCCGGCCTATGTGTTCGCGATGACAGAGGCATTGGCAGAAGCCGGGAGAGAATTGGGTTTGGCTCAAGAAGTTTCGGCCAAACTGGCATCTGCAATGGTTTCTGGGAGCGGGGATTTGATGCGGCTCAGCACAAACTCACCTGCCGAACTTCGAAATCAGGTTACGTCGCCAAATGGAACAACTGAAGCCGGCCTGCATGAGTTAATGTCCCTTGATAAAGGGGTGTTCCCGCTCCTTCTAAGGACTGCGCAGGCTGCTCATAGTCGCAGTATCGAGCTGTCTCAAGGCAAAGACGGGACGTGATGTCCAAAGCGCCCTGATTAACTCGTTGCTGTGCTTCAATAGTAGTCCACTTCCGTGACGTCCTGTATTCAGTCTAAGGCGTGAGATGAATTGTACGTATAACAAATGGC
Source organism: Ruegeria sp. AK4 (assembly GCF_056541025.1). Taxonomy (NCBI): domain Bacteria; kingdom Pseudomonadati; phylum Pseudomonadota; class Alphaproteobacteria; order Rhodobacterales; family Roseobacteraceae; genus Ruegeria; species Ruegeria sp. AK4. The sequence continues at coordinate 32,985 of NZ_JBQFXS010000012.1, read as the reverse complement.
CGGTTTCTTGAGCCTAAAACAATGATACCAAGCAAATCCAACGTCTGCTTGAGGAACGCTGCGATGCGGCGGTGCAAACAATCATTGATGTCTGCAAAGGGCCGCAATCACCTGACCGTATTTGGCACGAGAAATCTGTCTTTTTGAACCGCTCTTGGACTTACGCCAAGCGTTTGTCGGAACATATAGCTGAACGCGCTTGTCGACTCGTATCCCATGTCGAACGCTACCGAGGTTGCGCTGGCACCCGATGCAAGCAGCGAGACGGCATGAAGAACCCGCACGTGCCGCAACCATTTTGACGGCGGCATGCCCGTTTCTGCAACAAAAAGGCGTTCAATGGTCTTTCGACTGGCAGGCACATCTGACAACCATGCTTCCACCGAACGAACGTTGCCAGGGTCGTCAAGGGCAGCTTGAGCAGGCCGCTGAAGTCGCGCGTCTTTCGGCAAAACCAGACTGAGCGGTACGTCCTTCGCTGCGAGCAGCTCGTGCCTTAGAAGGGTGTGCAGGGCAGTGTTGTGATCGTAGGTGCGCGTATTTGTGACCTCGGGCATTGCGGCAACAAACAATGCATCCAAAAGCGGCGTCATGGCCACAACTCGGCAATTGGGCCCAAGTTGCTTGGCCTCGTCGCGATTGACATCGACGTAATGCATGACGTTGTTCGACCCGTAGCGCATCCAGTGCTGTTGGTCGGGGGGAATCCAAATCGCCATGGCCGGGCTCAGGAGCAGAACTCGATCGGGTGTGCCCACGTACATCGAGCCCGAAGCCGCAGAGATGAGTTGACCGAAATCGTGACAATGCCAGTCGTAGCTTTCGCCTGACGCTGGCTTGATTGTCTCCCCCAAATATCTGGGTCGAACTGACCGTCTTGATAGGGCATCCGACAATGACGAATCCTCGATGATAATTGCCTCTCTTTCGACAGACAGACATATCACCATTGGCTAGACAACGCCAAGCCATCGGGCATTGGGTCCGATGTGACGCTCTGGACGGAAACCTAATGTGACCAAACAAACCTTGATGGCATGGTTCGCCGTGGGCCACTTCGCGAACGACTGGCCAATTGCGACCCTGTGGCTGATTGTGCCCGCTGCTGGCCTAACAATGAACCTTTCGCCGGCTGAGGTCGGATTGCTTTTTTCACTGTTCACCGTTGGCGGTGCACTGGCCTATGTGCCTGCAGGTCTGATTGCGGATCGTGTCTCTGACCGAGGACGCCTTCTTGTCACCACCTTCTTCTGGGTTGCCTTTGGCTATGGGCTTGCGGCACTGGCTTCGGGGTATTGGAGCCTGGCCTTGCTTTTGGCGATTGCGGGAATGGGAAACGCCGCTTGGCATCCGATTGCAACTGGTGTGCTAACGAACGCCAACAGGCGCAATCGCGCCAGTGCCTTGGGCATACATGCGGTTGGCGGCTCGTTCGCCGAAGTTTTGGCGCCAATATCGGCCGGATTGCTTCTTTCGTTCGTGGATTGGCGTGGGGCTCTGGTTGTTTCGGTGCTGCCGACGGTCTTTGTCGGTTTTTGCTTCCTAAGGGTGGTTCAGGCAATTCCTACTGCCGAAAGTCCGCGCGTGAACCGACAAGACATGTTGGAGCTGATGCGGGCTTGGCGGAGCCGAAACGGATTGCGCATCGTCACGACAGCTTCGCTCTACAACATGGTACTGATCGGATTGTTGAGCATGATACCGCTCTATCTGGTGACAGCTCACAGATTCGCACCGGGACCCATCGGGATCGCCTTTGCGACCATTCTCTTAGCCGGTGCGCTGGCTCAGCCGTGCGTTGGATCAATTTCCGACAGGTTCGGCCGCTTGCCGATACTTGCAATCGGAAATGGGCTTGCAGCCCTGGCGATTGGCACACTGATGTTCGAACCTCCGTTCTGGATCATGATCGCCATGATGACGCTTGGGGTCGCGTCGTTGGATGCAGTTCGGCCAGTGATGCTTGCAGCGGCTGTTGATCATTCGGATCGCAGTGAAAGCACCACGCTGGGTTTCGCGTTCGCGATATTGGATGGCGTAGGTGCGTTTGGAGCGGTGCTGGCTGGAGTGGCGGCAGGTTTTTCATGGGGGACCATGTTTGGCTTCAGCGCCGCCCTTGCAGGTGGCGCAACTTTGCTTTGCGTCAGAAGCTGGCGTGAGTCGGAGCGGTCCCACCATCCCGCTTCGGTGACCCGAACGTGGGAAAAGCGCATGACAATCGAAGAATCCAAAGCTGAACATGCCCGGCGATACTGGTTACTCTAGGCAAAAATTGGCAGGCACAGAGGACGGTGTGACAAAATTCGGTTAGAAACACTGATGCCCTGTTAAGGAACCCAAACAATGATCGCATACATTACCGTTGGCGCAGACGACATGAGGCTTGCGGAACGCTTTTATTCGGCCTTCCTGCCAGATCTGGGATATCGGCTGGAGTACTATCATGGTGATCTGAGCTATGCGCTACCTGCGAAACCAGGACAAACACCAAACCTACCTGAGTTCTATGTCAAATCCCCATTCGATGGGTCGCAGGCTTCGGCTGGAAACGGGACAATGATTGCGTTTGAGGCACGCAATCAACAACAGGTTCGCGACCTTCATTCCGCCGCTGTTGAGGCTGGCGGATCGGACGAGGGTGCACCGGGCTTCCGAGAGCTTTATGGGCCAAACTTCTTCGTTGCATACTTGCGCGACCCTCACGGCAACAAGATCGCAATATTCTCGAGCGATCAGAACGAACCGGGACGGGATGGATGACAGCGACAGTTATGAAGGCGATAAACGTCAGAATGCCGCCTTGGCTAAGGTCGCAAATATTGTTATGCCTCAATCACGGTCGGCAGACACCGAGGCGTCGCTGCTCCTTTCGGAGAGCTAAACCTGCCATAAAGATCTAACGGCATAGCACCCATTCACTCAGATGAGAGCGCCGTTTCGTCAAGCCAGCGACCGACGATCCAGCACTGGCGCTCGATTTGGATGACCCATGCCTAAACTTCAATTGCCGCTATATTCGGACGACCTGACTGGCTTTGTGCGCTCTCTGTCCAAACAGTTGGGCGACGCAAGCCCTTCGCATCTCGTGCTCATGAACATGGCTGCGCGTGCCGCAGGCTTTCAAAACCTACAACATATGCGTACGGTTCATGCAGCCGGGCAAAGGCTTGGGCGCTCAGTTGGCGAGCGGCCTTTGGATGCGCGGGCTGTAGAGCGCGCCCTAAATCAATTCGATGTTGTTGGTCGCCTCATTCAGTGGCCGTCCAAACGCAATGTGCAGACGCTTGCTCTCTGGGCGCTTTGGGCGAGACTGCCTGCGGCACAGCCTATGCCAGAGCGTGAGGTGAACGAGCGCCTGACCCTGCACCACCTCTTTGAAGACCCGGCAACCCTGCGCCGAACAATGGTTTCCTGCGGGCTTCTTACTCGCCGCAACGACGGAACAGATTACCGGCGCATCGAACGGGAACCGCCAGCGGAGGCCAAAGCGCTGATCAAAGCTCTGGGTCTGCGGTGCTGGGCAAATTCGCAAAGTGCGAAAGAGGTGCGCCATGCATAAGGGCTCGTGCCTCTGCGGCGCCGTGCGGATCGAAGTGAACGGTGACCTGCCGCGCCCCACGGCTTGCCACTGCCAGCAATGTCGCAAGCATTCTGGTCACTACGAAGCTTCCATAGATATTACCCGGACGGCACTTCGGGTAGAAGGAAAAGCCGCTGTGCAATGGTACCATTCATCCGAAAAGGTCCGGCGTGGCTTTTGCAGAATTTGTGGGTCGACATTGTTCTGGGATCCGATCCACCATGACTGGACGGCTGTTGCCATGGGTGCACTTGATGGCCCAACGAACACCTCGCTAGCGATGCATATCTTCGTGTCAGAAAAAGGCGACTATTACGAAATCGAAGATGGTCTTCCACAGAACGAACATTAGCGCGGGCTGCGGCATAGGTGGATAAGTCGGATGATTGGTTTGGTCGTCAAGCCGCCTTCCGCCAGCTCCGATCGGGCTCCTGGAGAAACAAGGACCGTAGTCAAATGATCCGCTGATTGAGTTCATTGGGATCGTCTACGTCGACTTTCCAAAAACTCCTGAGCAGCTTTCGGTAACCTCGCCAATACGCGCTCAAAATCGCTGGCATTTGTACAACGACGGATCGCCCATGCGGTTGCCTCAATTGCGTTATTCGGAGTCAAGTTGTGATGCTTACGAACGTTCTTGGCCTCGGCCAGTAAGTCTTTGCGTGGCTTGAATGGTGCCGGCGGCTCGGAGACATTCCATCCTGCGACAAAAACTGCCCTCACTGTCTTTGCCCCCTAAAATTGGGCCATTACTTTGGCCGAGAAGGGGGAACAAGGGATGGCTCGGAAGCGATACTCGGACGAAGACATTCTGAAGCTGCTGCGTGAGATTGAACTGAAGCTGGCAGATGGCGACGATGTTCGGACAGCCTGTCGTGGTGTCGGTGTCAGCGATGCGACCTACTACAATTGGCGGCGTCGGTTCGGTGGCATGGGCAAGTCGCAACTGTCGAAGTTGCGCAGCCTGGAGAAAGAAAATACCCGGCTGAAGAAGAATGAGCCCTTTGTCCGCCATTGGTCCGAGGACAATGGGCGAATGCCGAACTGGAACTGGACAAGCTGATCCTCAAAGAAAGTCTGAACTACCTAAAACCGAGGGTCCGACGACGAGCTAACTTCGTCAGGCCGTCATTCATGCTCGCCAGAAGCTCGGCACATCAGAGCGTCGCACCTGCAAGGTGGTCGGCCTAGCAGCTTTCATGGGCTCTCTGGTTAGTGGTCTGGGCGGTTTTGGCGGCTCATTTATCATCGTCCTGACGCCGGTTGTTGGGGCCAAAGCGGTGATCCCCTTGATCAGCGTTTATGCGATTTGCGCGAACCTTTCTCGGGTCGTCGTCTATCGCAAAACGATCGCCTGGAAACCAGCCATCCAGTTCACACTGGCTTCGCTGCCCGGTATTTTCTGGGCGCTAGTTTCCTGAAAGAAGTGCCCGAACAGGTTTTTTTGGGCTTTATGGGTGCGATCCTGATACTTATTCTTCCTGCTCGGCGATTTCTAAAGAGAACGTCATTTGAGCCGGGGTTAAAAACTGTTCTCAGCCTTGGTTTTTCCTTCGGTTTCATGAGCGGAACTGCCGCCGGGTCGGGCATGCTGGTCATCGCGTTTTTCAACAGTATCGGCCTCAGCGGACCGTTGCTGTTGGGAACGGACGCCGTCATCGGTTTATTCAACGCTGTGACGCGCTCGGGGACATTCTACGGATTTGGTTTGTTAGACAAAAACCTGATACTTCTGGGCCTATTCATGGGTTTGATTACTATCCCAGGAACTTGGCTGGCCAGTCGTTTGGTCCACAAGATGGGCGCGCGCATCCACAACTATCTTATAGAAGCCCTAATCGCAGTGTCAGGAGTGTTGTTTGTCGTACGAGCTTTCACTGTCGGCCCGTGAGACCGGTGGTTCTCGCCAAATAGGAGAATTTTGGGAAGCCGATGAAGTCCGCAAAGCCGTTGTTAGGTCAACTTACTATGAAAGCCCGCGTTGAGCCCAAACTGCGTAGCGCCACGTCATAGGCAAAGTTTTTCTTTTGCGATCAGGCAACGCGCAACGAAGTAGGTCTTCCAACCTCCGCCGCGATTTCTTTAAGCAGTGCGCGAGCAGTGTCACTTCGGCTCTTGGGAATAGAGCGCGCGACGTAGGCAATCGCCGGAGGCTCGGGAAAGATACCTTCCATAACCTCTAGGTCTGAAGACAAATGCAGGCCGTTCATCAGTGCTACGCCAAGCCCTGCGCGCGCTGCCGCAAGAATGCCAGAGACGCTCGGGCATTCGAGCACAGCGTCGAACTGGTGCCCCAGTACGGTGCCGTGTGATTGCGCCCAATGCTTGAAAAAACAGTTTTCATCGAAGGCGAGGAACGGCACAGGCGCGTCCGGCTTTAGCGGCAGGTCATGTGACTTGATCCAATGCAGCCGATCCTCGTAGAGCACGATGTCGTCGCGGCGAACCTCATCTCTCAAAACCTGAATGACCGCGATATCGATATCGCCCGCTGACAACCAATCCAACAAAGTCAGGCTCTGGCCTATCCTTGTGTTTACCTTGGTGTCGGGATGCAAACGCGTGAACCGCCCGAGAATACGGGCCACGTCTCCACCAGTCGTGTCTTCGGTCATTCCCAAACGAATGGTGCCAGCCATAGGTTTCTTGCCTAGCGCGGCCAGAGCTTCGTCATGTAAATCCATCATCCGCCGCGCATATTCTAACAAACGCGTTCCAGCTTCCGTGAATAAGGGCCCACCGGCACGTCGTGCCAACAGTTCACAATCCAACACTGTTTCAAGCCGCTTGATTTTATGGCTCACCGCAGGTTGCGACAACGCCAGATGTTCAGCGGCGCGTGTAACGCCACCGTGGGCAGAGATTGCAACCAAAGCACGCAGGCCTTCAATATCGAGCCGCTCAGTCATTCGAAAATTCGATCATGTTATGACAATCATTCATTTGATGTATTGACTAGCAAAGGGCTAAGGCTGGGAAAAGTAGAAAATGGAGTTTCCCTCATGGCCCACTTTGTTGATCAAGATGTTCTCATCAACGGCACACGCATTACGCACGGCGTGCATGGACGCGGAGCCCCCGTGGTTCTTCTCCACGGCACGCCTTCCTCTTCCTATATCTGGCGTAATATCCTGCCGACGTTGGTTGAATCCGGCTACAAGGTTCACGTGTATGACTTGCTCGGTTACGGGTTGTCTGAGCGCCCGCAAAACCCAAGCGTCGACACATCCGTGACAGGTCAGGTGCCGATCCTTGAGGGACTGCTGGAGGTTTGGGGGCTCGAAGACGCCCACATTATTGCGCACGACATCGGCGGCGGCGTTGCTCAGAGATTTGGTATTCGATGCCCTAAACGGATGCGAAGCTTGACTATGATCGACGTAGTCAGCTTTGATAGCTGGCCCTCCAAGCGGACAAGTGAACAGATGCAAGTCGGGCTTGATAAGCTGATCAAGGCAAGTGACGCGGACCACCGCGAACACTTCCGAGACTGGCTCTATTCGACGGTCCAGAACAAGGAACGTTTGGCAGAAACGTCGATGGAGACTTACCTCGATTTCATCTGCGGGCCGGTCGGACAGAGTAGTTTCTTCCAGCATCAAGTGATGCACTATGATCCCAAGCACACTGACGAGATTGCACCGCGATATGCCGAGCTTGGGCAAAAACCGGTGCAACTCATTTGGGGGGCAGATGATGCGTGGCAGGTCGTTGACTGGGCGAACAGATTGCATGCAGCAGTTCCCGGGTCAGAGCTGCATGTCCTGGAAAATTGCGGCCACTTCTCGATGGAGGATCAGCCCCAAAAAATCTCTGCGTTGCTAGTCGAATTTCTCGGCCGGAATTCGTGACGCAAAAGAAATATTGCTGCCGTACCATAAATGAGGGTGGACGGTAGCTTCGTCCGCAAGCTTGCGTTTGGCTTACACCGAATTCGGCTCTTGCAGCGAAGGTCTGCAATGCGGACTGCAGGCGCAGCATTCGGCTGTCATGCTCATGGTCGGCTTTGGGCCGCCCTGAACCGTACGGGTAGCCACCGGTGACCTCGATCACCAGCCTTAAGCACCCAACTCGTCATCTTCCGGAGAACTTCCTATACTGTTCGCAAATGTGGTGCGAGGGATCGGTTTGGTTCAGGAGATGCTTCAACGTCGGCTGGCGGCCATCGTCGCGATCGACATGGTCGGCTACAGCCGCCTCGTTCAATTGGACGAGGCTGGCACCTTGGCGCGCCAAAAGGCGATCCGTACCGATCTGATTGACCCCGCGGTGCGGAGCTTCGGGGGGCGAATTGTCAAGACGACGGGCGACGGTGCGCTGCTTGAGTTCGCAAGTGTGGTCAGCGCCGTCGAATGGGCCGTCGCTGTGCAGCGCGAGATGCCCGACCTCGAAGTGGACATTCCCGAAGACCGCCGCATCGCTTACCGGATCGGTATCAATCTCGGCGAGATCGTGCATGATGGCGACGACATCTTCGGTGACGGGGTGAATATCGCGTCCCGCCTGGAAGGTTGCGCTGACCCCGGAGGAATCTGCATATCCGAACCGGTCTTTCTGAACGTCCGCGGTAAGCTCGATCTCGGCTTCGCGGATCTTGGCCCGCAACAAGTCAAGAACATACAGGATCCAATCACAGCCTTTGCGGTGCTTCCAAACCCCGAAGATGCCGGTACCGTTGTCACGGCCCGCCGCATGCCCAAGCCGACCCTGCGCTTTGGGGCGGTGGCGCTCGCCTTGGTGCTTCTTGCTGCGGGATATCTCGCCTGGAATTGGCTGGCACCGTCCGAGCCTAGGGGCGACCGCCTGCTGATCCTTCCATTCGCTGTTGCCACGGCCGCGGACCGGCAACTTGCCGACGCTGCGACCGAGGATTTCATCGCTTCGCTGTCGCGGGTTGAGGGGTTGGAAACCGTCCCGCACTCCGTTTCCATCGGATATAAGGGCATCGCACCCGAACCTGGTGATATCGGTTTGGACGCCGGTACACGTTACGTGCTCGACGGAATGGCGGCCCGCTTGGACGACCGGATTGAGCTGGCTGTAAGGCTCAGGGATTTCGGTGATGCCGGCGCGGTAATCTGGGACGAAAGCGCTGGCGGGGCACCTGATGAATTCTTCGATCTTTTGGCCGGACTCAAACAAAGGGCCATCGCCGAACTCGTAGGCCCCGTGTCGGCACGTGAACGCTCCGTGTTGCAGGCTCCGGGCACGAAGGATGTAAGCGCGTTCCTCGCCTATGCCGAAGCCGAAAGGTTCCTCGCCAGCGGGAACTTTTTCGAACTGGAAAAATCTCTGCCTCTCTACGAGCGCGCGATCGAGCAGGATCCCGATTTTCTGGCCGCGCATGCAGGTTACGCCACCGTGAACTTCATCATCTGGAGCCGCAGCTACAACACCATCCGATATACCCTCGATGCGCTCAAGGAAGCGGAACAAACGGTTCGCCAAATCCTCGACATAGATGATACATATCCGGATGCGCTCGGGCTTCAGATCGGCATCAAAATCGAAAAACGCCAATGGAACGCTGCCCTGACCGAGGCCCGGGGTGCGGTCTTCCTGCAACCTGATGAACCCCGGTTGCAGTACGTGTTGGGCCAGGCTCTTCTTGCGGCCGGGCTCTATGACGAAGCGCGCACAGAATTCACGGCTTACGAAGACCTTTCGCCCCGTCTCAATGCATCGGAAATGCGAGAGCTTGCCTTTCATCGCCTTCTTCTGGACGAGGTCGACCTGGCGCTTGCGCTTCTGGACCGCGTCCCGCCCGAAGAAAGCGACCGGATCGATCAGTATATTTTTGCGGCGGCGGCACATGCCTGGAACGGGGATATCGAGATCGGGAAACAGTTCATGGACCTGTTTCTGAAGGAAACGGTCTGGAACAACCTCCTTTGGCAAAAGGGTTACTTTGGACGGTACTCGGATCCGGCCCTTTACGAGGTGTGGGCTGAAGCGCTCGCGGCCGTCGGAATGCCAGCCTCGCCATTCGATTTCGAGAAGGGGCGGGAAGCCGACAGATTGGGGCATGACGAATTGGTCGCGCTCTTCTCGGATGAGTACGAAGAAATTGTCGACACCGGCCCCTTCGGTACGCCCTACCGGCAGGATCACCCGTCCAAGGGGGTGACCGTTATGTTTTTCGGCTGGATGGATGGCCAGCCAATCACGTCGCGTTGGGCGATCCGGGACGGTCAGTACTGCCACCGCACGAAGGCGGTCCATGTCAACCGCGAAGAGTGTAACAACGTCTACATCGATCGGGAAAAATCGACGGACGCAGTCAAATACGTCGCGAATGTCTATTCCTTCGGTGTATTCGAGTCCGAATTCCGGCGCCGGGTAGACTAGGCGGCGCTACGCATATTTTGCATGGTCCTGTGCAAAGTAAAGTTGCTGTGACTTCATCCAGGTTCTTACTTTGCGCTTGCCGCGAATGTCCGCGAAGCGGGCTGCACTCGCGGCATTCCAGGACCCTGGCCAAGGTCTGATCTGGGCCGATGCGGGGCAGGGACCCATGCTGCGCTGCATCCGAGGTCTGGAATGAGCCGAGGCTGTCCGCCGTGGGGTGAACAATAGTGAGCAGAGTTCGCGACAACTGCTTTTTTTGGATCTCTCACCGAAATGTAGGGCCCATGAAACGACAAACTGGTCGGTGTATTACCTCGAAAGGTCGTTTTTGTCCTTTGGTAGCGACCAGTAGTCCTGATGATCAAGTGAACGGCCGTGCGACTTGGGTTTTCGTTTAGTGTGCAAGATCGGAGCGGCACCCGAAACTTGACCTGTTCGGATTAAGAATCTTTGAAAAACCAATTGGGAGGACAGAAATGAACGACCGCAGACCCCTTAAGAAATTTGGGTGGTACTTGGCACCCGCCGCGCTTGTGCTGTCCATAACGGCGGGGGTTTCCAGAGCGCAGGAGACCACTAATGAAGTTCAAACAGCTGCGCAACCGGCCCAACCGATCACCTTTACTTCGTGGACCGGTCCCTACATGCGAAGTCAGATGCTGGGCTTTGTACGGCCATATGAGACCGAGAAAAACACGCGGGTGCATGTTGCGCATTACAATGGAGGAATATCGGAAATCCGCGATCAGGTCGAAAGCGCCAACGTGATTTGGGATGTGGTTGATCTGACGCAAGCAGACTCGCTGAGGGCTTGCAATGAAGGTTTGCTGGAAGACTTGTCAAACATCGAACTGCCGAATGGGGCTGATGGCACACCGTTTCGCGAGGATTTCGTCGAGGGCGCGCTGAACGATTGCGGCGTAGGCGTCATCGTCTGGGGCACCGCTTATGCCTTTAGCAACACGGCTTTTGGCGACAACCCACCCGCCAGTATCGTTGACTTTTTCGACACAGAAACATTTCCGGGCCCACGTGCCATTCGCAATGACCCGACCGTAATCATGGAATGGGCCCTGATGGCCGATGGTGTGCCGCGCGAAGAGGTCTATCCGACGCTGGAATCCGAAGACGGCGTGGAACGGGCCCTGGCTAAGATGGATGACATCAAATCCGGCCTTCAGATCTGGGAGACCGGCCGTGAGCCGGTGCGCATGCTCAATGGCGGGGAGGTCACTATGTCATCGATCTGGGCCACGACAGGGGCGACTGCGTCACAAGAAGACGGGGCCGATTTCACCGTCAACATGGACGGTCGGGTGATCGAGCTGGATCTCTTCGGCATCCCGAAAGGCAGCCAGAATAAGGAGGCGGCGATCGATTTCATCCGCTTTGCCAGCAGTTCGCAGTCGCTCGCCGACATGGTGGGTTACCTGCCAAATGGACCGACCCGCAAATCGTCCATTGCGCTGTTGTCCGAAGATGTGTTGGAGCGCATCCCCAATGGCCCAGCCTATGATGACAAGCTCTTTATCATGTCGGATGCCGATTGGTGGTCCAACCACCACGCAAGGCTCGAAGAGGCCTTTCAGTCCTGGCTGGCCGGGTCCGCGCGCCAGGGCGCTGCCGGATCAACACGGTAAGCGCAGGCAGCAGGGAAACGAGGTATAAAAATGACTGACCAAACAACACAAAGACCTGAAAACCTTGTCGCCAATTCCGGGCTGTTCAAGGGTATGAACCCGCTGATGGGCATCGCCTCGATGGTAATGATCCTAGGGTTCGTGATCTTCACCATCCGCGATGTCGAGGCCTCGAGCGCCATCTTCGCATCCGGCAAGGACTTTATCATAGGCAGCCTAGACTGGTTCTACGTGCTGGTGGTCAACGCGGCCCTTTTCTTCGTGCTCTGGCTAATGATCAGCCGGTTCGGCCATGTGAAACTGGGCAAGGACGAGGACGAACCTGATTTTTCGACCTTTTCCTGGATCTGCATGCTGTTCAGCGCGGGGCTGGGATCGGGCCTGATCTATTGGGGCGTCGCAGAGCCGATGTTTCACGTTCAGGGTAGCCCGTTCCTGGATCGCGGCGGGATTGAACCCGGTTCTGTCGATGCAGCCATCTCGGCAGTCACGATCACCAACTTCCACTGGGGCTTCCATGGCTGGGCGCTCTATGTGCTTGTGGGTCTAAGCCTGGCCTATTTCGCCTATCGCCACGGTTTGCCGCTGACTCTGCGCACTGCGCTCTATCCGGTACTCAAGGAGAGGATTTACGGCCCTTGGGGTCACCTGGTCGATCTGATCGGCGTCTTTGGCACGATCTTTGGCCTGGCCACCTCGCTTGGCCTTGGCGTCACGCCGATTGCGGCAGGGCTTGAAGACCTCGGGTGGATGGCCAACACCCAGACCAACCAGTTGATCCTTGTGGCCATCATCACCTGCATGGGCACGGCCTCGGCCGCATCTGGCGTGGGCAAAGGCGTGCGGATCCTGTCAGAAACCAACGTTATGGCCAGCGTCTTCCTCTTGATCCTGTTCATCGTGCTCGGGCCAACCGCGTTCCTGTTAGGGATCACTCTATCTGGATTTGGTGACTACCTTTGGACGGTTATCCCAATGGGATTCTGGATCAATGGGGAGCCCGATAACCAGTGGCAGAGCTGGTGGACGATCTTCTACTGGGGCTGGTGGATTGCATGGTGTCCGTTTGTGGGTCTCTTCATCGCACGCGTCTCAAAAGGGCGCACCATCAAGCAGTTCTGCTATTGCGTTCTGTTGATCCCGACTTCGGTCGTGATGCTGTGGATGGGAGTTTTTGGTGGTGCTGCTGCCGGCGTTGATCTCTTCTATGACGCCGGCGTGGTCGAGGCGGTCAACAACGACTACGCCGCGGGCGTCTTCGCGACGGTCAAAGGCTTTGGTTATACTTGGTTGACCTACCCGATCACGGTCCTGATCACGGTCCTGCTGATCTCGTGGTTCGTGACCTCGTCGGATTCTGGCACGCTGGTGATGTGCACGATGCTATCGATGGGTGATGAGCACCCACCAGTCAAGTTTCGCGTCTTTTGGGGCCTCACTGCTGGGATTGTTGCGGGTGTGCTGATGCTGGCTGGAGGCCTGAGCGCCCTGCAAACGGCATCAATCGTGGCGGGTCTACCAATCGCAATCATCCTTCTCTTCATGATCTACGGCATCGTCGTGTCGCTGCACGAAGAACACCCGCTGCCCGATGTCGAGGACAAATACGACCTGGAATTCCTTAACCGATAGCCGGTGGAGCCAGGCGCAAAAAAGAATGGCGGCTGCGGTCGCCCTTCTTTTTTTGATAATTCGAGGTCTTTGTGAGCAGCTTCATCTGACTGGTCCAAATTGATTTTCAGTGCACGTTTGGCCTTGGTTCCAGCCGCACGATAGCTTGCCGCTAAGCCGTCAGTGAGTGGTTTTGGTAAGTGCCGCGCTCGCAGCGAAAGTCTGGTTCGGTGAAGTTGCATTGCGGTGTGGGCGGACCCGATGAATGGCAGGTTTGGGCCGAAGGTGCTTCTAGAGGCTCAGAACTAGTTTAGCTTCTTTACAGCGAAGGTAGGGTAACCGGTTTACGTTCACACATCTTCGAAGTTTGATGGCCAAACCTCGATCTATGGATCGAAATTGACGATCTAAATCAAGCGAACGGATTGGCCAATTGTTTCAGGCTGGAGTAAATGCCTTTCGTGCGCATATGCTCGGCGAGTGTCTGCAATCCATTTTCGTATCCAAGCCCCGACTGTTTGAAACCTCCATACCCAAAGCCGACAGGCAGATCGAGCACTGTGTTGATCCAGATGGTTCCAGCATCCAACCGACGCGCAACTTTATGCCCGCGCGCCATGTCTTTGCTTACAATAGCGGCGCACAATCCGTAGATCGTATCATTGGCCCGCCCCACGGCTTCGTCGAGAGTGTCATAGGTAAGGACAGCCATGACGGGGCCAAAGATTTCTTCACGGACGGCACGCATTTCATCATGACAACCTGCAAGGACTGTTGGTTCGTAAAAATTACCGAGTGGCAGCTCGGGTACATCGGCGAACCGGCCACCGCAAATGATCTCGGCCCCATCCTTTTTTGCATTGGTGACATATGAATGCACCTTGTCTCGGTGATCTGGAGAAATCAGCGCGCCCATATGCGTTTTTGGGTCGAGGGGGTCGCCGACACGGATCCCAGCAACGACTTTGCGTACACGGTTCAGAAACTGCGCTTCCAGTGAATGCGGCACGAAAACCCGTGTGGTATTGCCGCAGATTTCGCCATTGGAAAGGAAATTTCCTTGTGCAGCTATGAAAGCCGCCTGGTCGATATCTGCATCCTCTAGAACGATCAGTGGAGACTTGCCGCCAAGCTCCAGCGAAGTGACCTTAACTTCAGAACTAGCGGCCTCCAAGATGCGCCGTCCAGTCGGGATACTTCCCGTCATCGCGACGTGATCAATATCCGGATGGCTTACCAAAGCTTGGCCAACTGCACCTGCGCCCAAGACGACGTTGAACGCACCTACCGGCAATCCCGCTTCGGTCAGTATTTCCGCAAGGACCAAACTTGAAAGCGGTGTTAGTTCAGATGGCTTAAGGACAACTGCGTTACCCGCCGCCAATGCGGGAGCAGCCTTCCATGCCGAAATTTGTAACGGATAGTTCCAGGCGCCGATTGCAGCGCAAACCCCAAGAGGTTCGTATCTAAAATGTGCAATTCCGTCGGGAAAATCCTGGGATCGTCCCTCAAGCGTCATGGCAGCGGCAGCGAAGTATTCGAAACCCTGCGCGGCAGTTTCAATATCTATCGGACCGATTTCAGATATCGGCCGACCTGTCTCGGCAACTTCCAGTTCGGCCAGCGCCGCGCGCTTGTTGCGAAGAAGTGCGGCAGCTCGATGAAGGATCGAGGCGCGCTCAGCGACAGACACAGCAGCCCATCCAACCTGCGCCTGACGCGCGGCTTTCACTGCTTGGTCGACACAGGCAGGCGTGGCCTCGCCGACCTCGGCGATCGTCCGACCGGTGCAAGGGTTACTTGACGCGAATGTCTTACCAATTGCCGGTAAAAATCCCCCTTGTACGTATGAGGAAAGCCCCGTTGGTTTCAGCATCTTTAGTCCTTTTGAGGTGTTCTAAGGCCAACTTGGGCATCCATGTAATCACCGCACGATCTGTTAGGTGAAGCCCCACTTATACTGGTGGTGATCCCAGGTGATGTGCCGGCCCACACCCTTGAGTCCTGGCTTGAAGTGATTATAAACCGCCCGCCAGTAGGGCTGTATGATTACGCCATCCTCTTGCATCAAGGCTTGGATATCCTTCATCACCTCACGTCGCTTGTCAGCATCTGCAATCGACATAGCCTTATCCAGTAGGCCGTCGAACTCGGAGCTTGCGTACCCCGTTTCATTCCAGGCGACACCGCCGCGATAACCGGCGGCAAGCACTTGAACGCCAAGCGGTTCATGGTTCCACTGGGTTGCTGAAAATGGGAAGGAATTCCAACCATTCCAATAGGTACTGCCTGGCAGGACTGTTCGCTTGACTTTGATCCCAGCATCTCGCAACTGCGCCGCAACTGCATCACACGTATCCTTCTGCCAGACTTCCTCATGGCTGATCAGTTCATGCTCAAAATCTTCTAGCCCAGCTGCAGCCATTAATTCTCGCGCCTTTGCCTTATCGACAGTGGCAGCTGGCATTTCAGCATATTCCGGGTGCATCGGGCCAACATGGTGGTTTTCCGCGACCGAGCCGCGTCCACTGATCCCTAGTTCCAGTAGAACCGAATTGTCGACCGCCAAGGCGAGAGCGCGACGCACATTCGGATCTGCATAGAGTGCCTTGCCGTCGATCTCGGATTGTTGGTGCGGGCGGATTACAAGGGTATTGGCTGTCACAACTTCAGCCCGTTCAAAACCAATGCCATCCAGCACGTCAATGAAATCGCCGGTCGTTTCGTCCAGCACATCGACCTCATCCGCTTCCATCGCGGCCACCCAAGAAGCTGCATCCTGACCAAAATCAATGTACTCAATCCTGTCCAGGTACGGTCCACCATATACTTCGGTGCCCCACCAGGTGTGATCTAAGTTTCGGCTCAGGACGGCCTTTTGGCCAACCTCCAGCATTTCCATCAGAAAGGGCCCCGTGCCGACGTTGTTGAGGTAGTCGTCAGAGAAGCTTTCATGAACTACCTGTGCCGGAAAGATTGTGGTGCTGGCGATGATGGCTATGTCTGGTTGTGATAGTTTCAGCTTCAAATTCAAATCGTCTATTACTTCAACAGCGTCCGGGCGCATCTTTCCGGTGTCTTCATCAATCATAGCGCCAAATCGCGAGGCCATTGAATTGCCTTCGACCGTGTTGTCGCACCAGCGTTCAAAGTTACGCGCTACATCATTTGCCGTGAACGCATCGCCATTGTTCCAGGTCACGCCCGGGCGAACTTTCAGCATGTACTCAGTGGCGTCGTCGTTCGCTTCCCAACCTTCCAGAAGCATGCCCCGAAAGCTGCCGTCATTCTGATATTCAACAAGGTATTCTAACGTTCCACGGGAAAAGTTGGACATCTGGATCCAGTCGTAAAGCCGCGGATCCTTGAGCGCTTGAACGCTCATCTGGTGCCTCAAGACACCGCCTTGCTTCGGAGGCTCGTCGGCCAAAACCGGTTGCGACACTCCGATCAAGCCATATGCAGCAGTCGCTGATATCCCAAGCGCCGTAACTCGTGTAAGGAATTCCCGCCGATCCAGCTTACCTGATCGGTACTCTTCGGCGTACATATTCGCTGCCGGATGGGGTTTAGATTTTAGTTGGGCCATCGGACTCTCCCTTTTCATAGGGTTGCGGAAGGCTGGGGTTGCGGTGTCAACATCGGGCCTCCCTTGATATGATCTGCGGCCTTTTCACCGATCATGATGCACGGAGCATTCAGGTTACCGCTTGTGATTGACGGAATGATTGAAGCGTCTGCAACACGAAGCCCTTCTAGCCCGTGGACTCTGGTCTCGGGGTCGGTGACCGACATGGTATCCATTCCCATCCGACAGGTTCCGCACGGGTGGTAGGCGCTTTCAACGTTGGCTAGGATCGCTTCATCGATTTCCTGTGAGTTTTTGGCTTCTGCAAAGGGGGCTGCGGCTTTTTTTCGGAAGGGAGCGAGGCTGGGTTGCTCACCGATCTCACGTGCTTGCTCAAGACAAGTGCGCAATTCGGTGAGGTCCCTGGAGTCTGTCAGATAACGAAAATCGAGAGCAAGTTCGGCGCGGGGATCGCTTGAGGTCAGCCGCACCTCACCGCGGCTGCCGGCACGCAATGTACCGACACAGAGGCAGAAACCTCCTTCGCTTGAATAGATGTTCATGCCGTTTAGGAAGAAAGGGAAAAAATGGTATTGGATATCCGGATGAGCAACATTTGAACCAGACTTTGTGAAAGCTCCCACTTCGACTGCATTAGTCGCGCATATGCCATTCCTGAAGGCGATCCACTGCGCGCCCGCGGCGACCTTTCGTATCGGATTGGCGTATCGGTTCAATGACCTTGACGGTGAGCCAGTCCATTGCACATGCAGCTCAAGGTGATCTTGTAGGTTTTGCCCGACGCCAGGCAAATCGGAGATAACATTGATCCCGTGATCCCGCAGGTGATCCGCCGGTCCAATTCCAGACCGCATAAGTATCGCCGGTGACCCAAAGGCTCCCGCAGACAAAATTATTTCACCGTTGCAGGAAACAGTTTCGACTTGTCCTTTGCGCTCAACCTCGACACCAGTAGCGCTGTGATTATCGAACAGAATTCTATGGACCAATGCTCCGGTCATCACCTCGAGATTGGAGTGCGGTTTGCCCCCACGCAAATACGCATGGGCGGTGCTTGCCCTTTTGCCCCGGCTAATAGAAGCGTCGAAACTGCCAAAACCTTCCTGTTTCGGACCGTTGAAATCTTCTGAAAGACCAAATCCCGCTTCCTGACCAGCAGCGAGGAAAGCGCTATTCACCTCCATGCCCATATCCTGCGGTCCAGTTGCTACTGGCCCCGACCCACCGCGCCATTCGGATTCTCCCCGACTGTGGGTTTCAAGCTTCTTGAAATAGGGAAGCACTTCGGCGTGGCTCCAGCCGATAGCACCTTCCGTTGCCCAACGGTCGTAGTCGGCAGGATGACCACGCAAAAACGCCATGCCATTAATCAGTGAGGAGCCACCAACACCGCGCCCTCGCGGGTGATACACACGGCGTCCGCAGAGCTTTGACTGCGGTGTGGAGCTAAGCGCCCAGTTGAAAGGCCCCCCCGCATAGTTGACGTAGTAGGCCAATGGCATTGCCGTTGACCAATGCCGCGCCGGCGGGCCCGCTTCGATCAGCAGGACACGGGCATCGCGATTTTCAGCAAGTCGAGAGGCCACTACACAGCCAGAGGAGCCGGCACCGACGACGATATAATCGTAGGCGGCCACGCTAAACGCTTTTGCTGATCAGATTAATTTTTTGAGTCGACATGCCCATACCCTCCTGAACCCGGTCTTCATTTGGCGTGCGAACTACGCTTGGTCCGCATCGACCAATGGACAGAATCCTCGCTTACTTGGGATTGTCATACGATCGTATGATTCGAGTCAATAAATTTCATACGATCGTATAATTACGAGAATGACCCGGAAAAAAGTAAAGTTTTCATTAATTTATTTGGGGAGATCGTCTGCGGACTCACAGCATCCGACGAATGCTCTCGACCACCAGGTTGCGAGCGCGCTCGGGAGGCATCAGATCGGGTTCCACCTGCGACCGAAGCCAAAGGCCGTCTGCTAGTGCCATTAGCGAGGCGCTGAAAGTCGCAGGGTCCACATCTTGTCCCGTCTCGAGGTTGTGTTTGTGAATTTCATCCCGAAGTGCCTTACGCCAGGTGGCATAGGCCTTATGACAAACCACTCTAAGCTCTTCGTCGTGCAAAGAGGCCACTGAAAAGGCGATCCAGGAGCGAACGCTGCGGTGATCGAAATTGGGTGGGACAAACATCGATACAGTCATATTGACGATCCGTTCCTCGGGCGTACATCCACCCTGTGAGAAAAAGATATCGTTCCATTCTTCAAGCAAGTGTTCGTAAGCAGCGACAAGCAAGGCGCTCTTAGTGGCGAACCAATAGGTTACCATCCCACGTGAAACGCCGGCGATTTCCGTCACGGTCGACACCGACGTATCGCACAACCCCCGTGTCTCGATTGACGTAAGTACGGCCTCAATCAAGTGTTGGCGTTGTTCGGTGTCGGGTTTTGCTTTCATGTCTTTTGACTAGAACAAAAGGGACTGTCAGGTCGATAGGGACTTCACCTTGGAGGCATCGGGAAATTTGGCGACTGTTTAACTTGTCCAAATACGAAATGTGTCTCCAAGCTGCCGATCCCCTCTATCCGGGTCAGCCTATCGCGGACGAACCCTTCGTAATCCTTGAAGGACTGACACATGACTTGAAGTAGGTAATCGTGCCCACCGGACATCAGGTAACAAGCAATGACCTCATCCAAGCGAGCCACGCCTCTCTCGAATGTAGTGATCGTCGCTTCGTTTTGACGCTCCAACCTGATCTGGACAAAGGCCATCACGGCGAGACCGTAGGCCTCGGGATCAATTACGGCGGAATAACCCTGAATAACACCCGACTTTTCCAGTTCTCTAACCCGTCGAAGGCAGGGTGTAGGCGAAAGGTTGACCCGCTCGCTTAATTCCTGATTCGTTACGCGCGCATTTATCTGAAGCTCGCGGAGGATTTTATAATCTGTCGAATCCATGTTTCTTTATAGCAGATTCTGCCAAAAATTTGACGGAATTATAGCAGGTTTAGCTACATTTGCGCGATCTCGTTGCCATACTTCCCAAACAACATCGGGAGGCACCAAAATGACTAAAACTGCGCTGACACAGCTGAGCCCACTGAGAAACACGACCCGTGCAACTGGCGCTGAGGATCTTGCCCGTGAGCAGGCCATGCATTTCGGGATCGATCCGGACACCGATTACGGGCGCGCGTTGATTGAGCTGACTCGCAATCTCTATGCGGCCAACGCTGCTACGGCCGATTTGTGGAAAATCACGATGGATGGGTTGGACGGGGTCGACCGTGGGGACAAACTCGCTTGGTTCAATGCCAAGCGTTTTGTAAGCTTCCAACTGGCAAAGGTTCTCGACAACCTGCAGAACCCGTTGCGCGCCACGTATCAATCAATCACGACGCACCAGCCCGGTTTTGTGGTTAAAGGTGCCTATCCGCTTTTCGACAATGTCGCTGCGATTTTTTCCGCTAGTCCGGTCATTACCCGAACCGCGACCTACCTGTTTGCATGCACTGAGTGGGTCGAAGACGCTTTCAACGGCCGCGAGCCCTTGCATGACATCTATTCACGCTTGCTGAATCCAACATCCATCAGCCTTGCCAACCATATCGTGGACATTGAATGCGGGCCTGAGTCGAACCAATACATGGCTTGGAATTTCAACTCCGGCATGGCCGCTATCGATGGTGTGCTGAGCCATTTGGTCGGCCGGGATGACATCATCGTCGCTTCCCGGAATGTTTATGGCGGCACCTATCAACTGCTGCATGACTGGTACGCCAAGAGCTCCAACCTCGCTGTCGAGATCGAATGGGTCGATGGCTATGACGCAGAGAGTTTTGCCAATGTGATGGAAAACGCAGCAGAGAAATATGCCGAGCGTCTGGCCGAAGGGCGAAAGATCTATGTCTATCTTGAAAGTCCCTGCAACCCTCATGGTTATGTACTGGATGTGTCTGGCATCAGCCGCGCTGCGCATGAGCGGGGCTGGCGAGTGGTCGTCGATACGACAGTCGGCACACCGTTTCTGCACCCGGTTCTGAAACACAACGATGCGATGGCGCGACCTGATTTCGTTGTGCATTCCTACACGAAAGAGCTTGCCGGGTTCGGGACAACAACCGCTGGAGTCGTCATTGGTCGTAACGAGGACATGTTCGTGCCCAAGGGTAGTTCTGCCGATGCAGTCTGGCCAGACGGTAGTGCCCGTAACGTGAATTGGGACGAATGCATGTTCTGGAACGTGTTTTACATAAAAGGCGGTTTTCTAGACTCAGAAAAAGCATTCGAGGTCCTCAACGGAATGAAAACCTATGAGATGCGCACTTTGCAAAAGGCCATCAATACAACCGTCTTAGCACGAGTGCTAGACATGCACCCAGACATCAACGTGTCGTGCCCGGTTTTGGAAAACAATCCCAATAATACGATGTTAAAAGAGCATATGTATCTGGGTCTTCCAGCTGGTCTGTTCACCATAGATATGGAGGGTAAGAGCGGTGGCGGTGTTCCTGCAGAAGCCTTCAAAAGGTTCTTCGATGCACTTGAACCAGCGCTTGGGATGCAGGTGAGCTTAGGCCAGACCTGCACCGTCGGGCTTTGCCCGGCGTTGACGACCCATTCTGAATTGAGCTCCGAGGCGCAATCAGTGGCAGGAATCCACCCGACTACAATGCGGATTGCCGTGGGGCTGGAAGATCCCAGGATTTTTCTGGCGCACGTTCAGAGGACCGCGAAACGCACTATCGACCCTCACATCACCGGGTTCTCATCTGGCTTCCCGGTAGGAGAGGAAATCGACAAAATACTCAAGGAAGTGACACATGACATCCATGATCGACACCTTAAATCTCTGCCTAGCAGTGACCGCTTATCAAGCTAGGTGAAACCGCGAAGCATAGTCTCGGTGAGTTCAAACAGAGACCCAATTCTTTTCGGGATCACCTTGGCATCCGAAAACGGCAACTATGTCCCGCGCTCTGTGAATTCGTCCAACAATAGATTTTGCAGGCGCGGCGAATGACCGGAATGAATGCTGCAAACGCAGAAAATCGGTGCCGTGTCGAGTGACCGGTATGGGCCGTCTCCATCTGAAACAGATGGACCTATCGATCGAATGATGCGTTTGCCTCTCTGGCGGCTGTGAGCCCTAGGTTCTGGATGCTGCACGGAACACGAACGGCAGCTATCAGGTCTAATTTGCACAACAAACTTGCGCTCGTATCTTCCCTGGGCAAGAGTTCTTCTTGCATGTCTGGAGTACCAACAGTGGCCGCATATCTGCTCGCCAGAAACCGTAACTTTCGCCTGCTTTTTAGCGCAGGAACACTGACCAACTTGGGCGACGGGCTGGTTATTCTTGCGCTGCCTTGGCTCGCGACATTGATGACGCAAAACCCGATAGCCATTGCTGCTGTCGCGGCTGCAGGGCGGCTACCGTGGTTGCTGTTTTCAATTCCGGCCGGGGTCATTGTTGATAATGCGGATCATCGCAAGCTCATAGCGCGTACCGACTTGTTGCGGGCGGCCGTCATTCTGGCAATTATGATGTTGGCAATGAACCAACAAGCGCAAGGGACTGTCTGGGTGCTTGCAGGTCTTGCCTTCTTGCTGGGATCGGCAGAGGTCTTACGGGACAATGCCGCCCAAACCTTGCTCCCATCCATCGTGGACTCACAAGACCTCGAAAGTGCGAACGGTCAACTTTGGAGCAGTGAGCAACTCACCGGTCAGTTTATTGGCCCTCCGTTGGCGGGATTCTTGATTGCCGCTGGAATTGCTATTCCTTTTGGCATTGACGCTGCACTGCTTGTATTGGCGGCAGGCCTCGTCTGGATGATTTCGCTCCGACCCAAACCAAGGGTCAGCGCTAGCTTTCGTACAGCGCTGATCGAAGGGATCACGTACATGCGACGTGATCCGCTTTTGCTTCGACTGGCGATTGTCTTGGGAATTGCGAATTTCATTGCGACCGCAACAATCACGGTTCAGGTTCTCTTTGCGCAGGAAGTCTTGGCGCTTTCGTCGTTCCAATACGGCTGGGTGTTGTCTGTAGAAGCCGCTGGCGCGATAACTGGTAGTTTACTTGCAGCCAGATTTATCTCATTGCTTGGAACTCAGGCCTGCTTGTATCTATCCATTGCAGCCTGGAGTCTTGGCTATGCGGTGGTTGGAATAAGCCAATCAGTTGTCACAATGAGCATTGCGTTGTTCTTTGTTTTGGCAGGGGCGATGCTCTGGAATGTGATTACAGTGTCTTGGAGACAACGGCGCATCCCATCTGAGTTACTTGGCCGGGTCAACAGCATTTACCGTTTTTTCGGTTGGGGTTCCATGCCTTTAGGGGCTTTGGCTGGCGGGGTCGCTGTATCTGTTCTGGAAATTGAGCTTGGCCGTGAACTCGCCTTGCGTTCAACATTCCTACTGGCGGGCCTCACTTGTGCTTTCTTGCTGGCGTACGCATTGCTAAAACTGCGCTTGGATTAAAGGCATAGCAGACCTAATAAGCGTAACAGGCTATGGCCGTTTCGTCCGCGATGTGTCAGTTGGTGAATCTAAAGGCTTTGCGCTTGCATCGAACGGCGGCTCTGACGCGCCGCAATGCGGCGTCGCAAGTTACGGTTGGAGGTCGGCTTTGGGCCGCCAACGAAAGCGGCCCGTGGTATTCAGATTTCAATTGCCTCTGCAATAGCAAGTGCATCCTCAAGCTCAACGCCGAGATACCGAACGGTACTGTCCATCTTCGTGTGCCCGAGTAAGAGCTGCACCGCGCGCAGATTGCCCGTCTTTTTGTAAATTTGAGTGACCTTTGTGCGCCGCATCGAATGTGTGCCATATGCGCTGGCTTCCAAACCTATAGACGTGACCCAATCACGCACGATCCGCGCATACTGGCGCGTTGAAATGTATAAACGCTCATGAAAACGCCCTGGCCAAAGGTACTCAGACCCGACCATGAGTTCGTCTTGCATCCACCTCTTGACTGAGCTCCGAGTTCCTTCAGAAATCTCGAAGCGGACTGGTTTCTGAGTTTTGCTTTGCAGCACCGAAGCCCGCTCCTT
The DNA here is from genome assembly GCF_056541025.1 of Ruegeria sp. AK4. Lineage (NCBI taxonomy): Bacteria > Pseudomonadati > Pseudomonadota > Alphaproteobacteria > Rhodobacterales > Roseobacteraceae > Ruegeria > Ruegeria sp. AK4. The sequence continues at coordinate 9,145 of NZ_JBQFXS010000012.1, read as the reverse complement.
GATCTTACCAGAAGCCATGATGTCAACGACTTTCATCTTCACCAAGTCACAGCCGCGCAACTTGCTGTCGATGGCCATATTGAATAGAGCAAGGTCGCGATGGTTTTCTGCGAGCTCTAATCTTACTCGAATTGCCCAGACGTGTTTGGGTTTCAACGGCCGTTTCTGACCGACGATGCGTCCGTTTTTCCAAGCTGGGCGAAGCGCGCGAATGGCAGGTAAGTTTGGTGTTTCCATAACTGATCCTCCGATCCGCCATGCCCGCCCACAACGACAACCCGACGTTGACGAAAGAGGATATCACACGATGCCGCGTTGCCGCCGAGGTCGGCTGTGAGCCCTACCTTTCAAATGCCGCAAAGTAAATTCTGGTAGGAACGCCAATAGCAGACCTTGGTCGCAGTGAGACGTGCTTATTACCGCAGATTTCAAAGGACAGAGTTACTGACACGCTGCGGGCGCCAGCATCACAGACGGAGTACATGCACCGAACATTGAGCATGTCGAACGACGAGAGCGGCTGTTGAACCCAAAAAGAACTCTTTCATCCCTGGTTTGTGCGAAGCAAGGACAATACAATCTATGCCATGTTTGTTTGCATACTCGGTGATTGCTCTGCCAGCTGATTGACTCTCGATCAAGACAGAAGAAACCTCAGTTTCGTTTTTTAAGCGCTCGGCCAAACGCGCCTTTGCTTTTTGGAGAGATTTTTCTGCGATCCCTTCATCCATATAGTACATTATCTGTCTATTTGGAGGCTCATGGATGTGCGCGGCAGTGATTTTTCCGCCTTCGGATGCAAGGGCATGCGCCGCAGAGATTGCATGTTCACTGATGCCATGTTCCAGAGACAGCGCGACTAAGATATTTTTATACATTAAAACCTCCGTAATTGGGTTTTCAGTTTTTGGCTGCTTACGAGCCTCTCCCAATTCATCTGTAAGAGAGTGCTCGGGCACCCCAGTCGTTAGAATTGGGGTGCGTGCTTTTTGTCTTGCGCTATAGCGCTTTCCCATCGCTACCTGCTGAGCAGGAGGTCCGGCAGGAAAAGGGCCAACTCTGGTACAAATGTTGTCAGCATCAGAGTGGGGAGCCAGGCAAAGACGATGAAGATCAAAGTCGGCCACAACATGCGCGAAACCGGTTCATCACAAACCTGAGCGCCGAGATAAAGTAGTGGCGCAGTTGGAGGGGTGATGTTCGCCATACCAAGGTTCACGCCAATGACGGCCGCAAAATGGATCGGATCCATGCCAGTGCTCTGAGCAATGGGCAGCAGGATTGGTGTTGCCAAAAGCAAACCGGAGATATCATCCATTAGCATTCCGATCAGGATCATCACGACATTAATCATTAGAAGGATGACGACCGGATTGTCCGAAACGGAGTAGACCAGATCTTTGGCCAACTGAGGGGCGCCTTGCGAGATCAAATTGTCCGACACGATCAGAACCATGAAGATCATGACCATGACCACGCCAATCGTAACACCGGAATTCTGGATGGTCTGAGCCAGTGTTTTCCAGGTAAGGCCGCGATAGAAGTAGATCGCGATCGGGATCGAGTAGACCACTGCAATACCCGCAGCCTCGGTCGGCGTCATGATGCCACCATAGATTCCGCCCAAAATGATCAGCGGCATCATAAGCGCAGGTCCGGCCAGGCGCGCCTGAACTCCGAATGTCGGCAGGAACGGTTTGGGACGTTCCGTCAGGTTGATGTCGTCATACTTCCGCAGCATGAACTGATTAACGACTATCAAAAGCGTGATTAGGATGATCGCTGGAATGACCGTGGACAAGAAGCACTTCAGTACGTGCTGCTGTGCAACCCAGCCATAAAGGATGTGCGACGAACTCGGTGGAATCAACAGGCCCAAGGGGCTGGCCGCCACGATCAGAGCTGCCGATTGCCCACCCGGATAGTTGGCCTTTTTCAGGTGGGGCATCATGATGCCACCGATACAAGTCAGTGTTGCATTTGCACTACCTGAAATGGAGCCGAACACACCGCAGGCCAGCACCCCAGCAGCGCTCAATCCTCCTTTAATATGGCCAATGAACATTTCAGCCAGAGAGACTAGAGGGGCCGCGATTTTACCTTTCTCCATGATGCCTCCGGCGATCATGAAGAGTGGGATCGCCAGAAGTACAAGTGAGCGGATACCTGTAGAACCGGTGGGCAAGTAGCCGGTGATGGATTGATCTCCGACAAGGGCGATGAAAATCAAAACCGATCCGAATGCCACATAAACGCTGACGCCCAACAGCAGCATAAAGCAGACGATTAGGAGACTTCCTCCGATGATCATTGGGTTTCTCCTTTTTGCATTTCTGATCTCAAGGGAAGCCCGAGCCCCTTGCGGATATGCACGTACAGATATGCCGCCGTGAACGTCGCCATGAGGCCAAAGGCAATCATGATCGCAATCCGCCAGGTCACAAACGGAATGCGCAGCACTGGGGTTGCGCGCAGCCGGGGGAATGAGAAGTCATCAAGCAGCGAGACATAACAGGCGTACATGAGGAATAGGATCACCAGCACCTCGACTGTTAGGACGACAAAGCCGCGCCACCAAATCAACCGAGGATTTTGGATCACGATGCCAAGAATGTCCGCGTTGATGTGCAGGTTGCGGGCAGAGGCCAGAACAGCACCTGCAAAAAAGCCGATGATGCTAATGCCCAAAAGCCATTCTTCGTAGGCAAACAGATCACCGCCAAATCCATACCGGATGACAACAACTGCCCCAAATGTGAAAGCCATCAGGAAACCGGCAAACATAACGACCTGCCTCATGGCAAAAGCCACTGCTTTCAGCGGATACCCAATAATGACTGGCAACTCGTCAGTGATTTTTTGCGAGCTCTTCTTTTCTGCACTTTCGACGACCAACGGACGCCCAGCTTCAGTGCTAGACATCTTTCTCCCTCCCTTTGTTGAGCTAAATACGAAAAAAGGGCCAACTGATTAGCTGGCCCTTTTCTCAGTGTTTATTGCTGTTCTTTTGCTGCCAGCAGGCGGTCGATGATGTCCTGACCGACGTTTTGTGCCATCGCTGGCCAGACCGTTTCCTGGACATGAGCTGCCATCGCAGCTTGTTCTTCGTCACTCAGGCGCAGGATGGTGTAGCCTTTGTCGAGCAATTTCTGGCCGAACACTTCATCATTCTCACGATTGTAGGCAAAGAAGTCTTCGGACGCCTTCGTCATCGCGGCTTGCAGCGCGGCGCGCTGTTCGTCGTTCAGCTTGTCGAGTGTCCGCTGCGACGCGTAGAAAGTTGTCAGCTCTGAGATCGAATTGTATTCGACAAAATGGGTTCCAACGTCCGACTTGGCGAAGATCGAGTAGGTCGCGGTTTTGGTGCAGCAGATTGCTCCATCGACAATCCCAGCCTGAAGTGCGGGGAAAATGTCGCCCCATGCCATGGTGGTCGCTTGATAACCTAGTTCTTCGACCATTGATTTCACGACGCTGGACGACCAGACGCGAATGTTCATGCCCTTGTCGTCAAAAGTATTCCAGTTCTTGGGCTCTTGCGACGAAACGATGCCGATGAATCCTTCCGGATTCTGCGCCATGACGCGCACGCCATATTCGTCGGTGATCTCTTGCAGGATGGTGTTGAACTCGGAATCCATGTTCAGAAGCGTGCTCTCCATGTCATCCCAGCCGCCCAGCAGGAACGGCATTGACAGGAATTCCAGGCGTGGATCAGTATCGGCATAGATGAACGCCGATGCCAGGTCGATATTGCCGCGTGCAACATCTTCGAACAGCGCCTCACCCGAACCCAGTTGGTTTGCCGGGAATACTTCGATCTTCAGGCCGACGTCTGCTGCCGCGACATCCGCTGCGACCTGCTCCATCATTTTCGTGCCCTGATGGTCAATCGGGAACACGCCGGCAAAGCGCAGTGTCATGTCTTCCGCTGCGGCTGCTGTCGAGAGAGTGGTTGCAGCAAGCAAAACAGCGCCACCCATCGCGCCGAGTGCGCGGCGGTTAATCTTCGTAATCATTAAGGTTTCCTCCTCAGTGGTGGGTGTCCCGCCGCATTACGCGCGGCGGGACATTTCTTTGCTTCAAATCAGCAAAGTTCCGGGGCGACGAACTCGTATCCAAGGTCATCGGCCACAGCCTTGTACGTCACCTTTCCGTGGGCCACGTTCAGGCCGTTCATCAGATGACGATTATCTGCCAGCGCCTGCTTCCAGCCATGGTTTGCAATAGCCAGAGTGTGCGGCAGCGTGACGTTGTTCAGTGCATAGGTCGACGTTCGGGCGACTGCGCCCGGCATGTTGGCGACGCAGTAATGAACAACATCGTCGACAACATATGTGGGCTCAGCGTGAGTGGTGGCTTTGGACGTTTCAAAGCAGCCGCCCTGGTCAATCGCAACGTCCACGACGACCGCACCGGGTTTCATTTTTGAGATCAGCTCGCGTGTGACCAGCTTGGGCGCAGCAGCACCCGGGATCAGAACCGCACCAACAACCAGATCAGCATTGGTGATTTCTTCCTCCAATGCGGCTTTGGTCGAATAGACAACCTTGGCGGACGCCTCGAAATGGTTCTCCAGCTTCTCAAGCACTGCCGGATTGCGGTCCAGAATGGTCACGTCCGCGTGCAAGCCGACGGCCATCTGAGCTGCGTTGAAACCAACGACGCCTCCACCAATGACTACTACTTTGCCTGGTTTCACACCGGGCACGCCGCCCAGCAATACGCCCAGACCACCCTTGGCCTTTTCCAACGCGCTGGCCCCGGCTTGGATCGACATGCGACCAGCAACCTGACTCATCGGTTTCAGTAGGGGCAGACCGCCATTGTCGTCGGTGACGGTTTCATAAGCGATGCAGACAGCGCCCGAGTCGACCAGATCTTTGGTCTGTTCCGGGTCGGGGGCCAGATGCAGATAGGTGTAAAGGATCTGACCTTCCCGCAGCATGGCGCGTTCAACGGCCTGAGGTTCCTTCACCTTCACAATCATCTCTGCATTGGCAAAGACATCGGCTGCGGTTTCGGCAATCTCTGCGCCAGCGGCCCGAAAGGCATCATCATCTGTGCCAATGCCGATGCCGGCATTGGTTTCCACGATGACGTTATGACCATGAGAAACCAGTTCCGCGACGCTCTCGGGGGTCAGGCCGACCCGATATTCATGGTTCTTGATTTCCTTGGGAACACCAATGAACATGTTCTTCACTCCTTGGATCGGATGATCATTGCGCCGTTGGCATGACGAATTCGACACCTTCCGAGATGCTTTCGGGCCAACGCTGCATGATAGATTTCTGTTTGGTGTAGAAACGAACACCCTCTTCGCCATAGGCGTGCATGTCGCCGAAAAGGCTCTTTTTCCAGCCGCCAAAGCCATGCCACGCCATGGGAACCGGGATCGGAACGTTGACGCCGACCATGCCGACCTGAACCTGTTTGCCAAACTCACGCGCTACGTTGCCGTCACGGGTGAACAGTGACACACCGTTACCAAACTCGTGGTCGTTGATCAGTTGCAGACCTTCCACAAAGTTGGAGACGCGGACGCAGGACAGGACGGGGCCGAAGATCTCTTCCTTGTAGATCTTCATGTCGGGTGTGACGTTGTCGAACAGGGTGCCGCCCAGGAAGAACCCTTCTTCATGCCCTTCGACGGTATAGTCGCGACCATCGACCAGCAGGTCAGCACCTTCTTCGACGCCAGAGTCGATGTAGCCTTTGATCCGGTCGCGCGCAGCAGCCGTCACGATAGGGCCCATTTCGGCGTCCAGCTCAAGGCCATTCTTGACCTTCAGAGTTTCGGCGCGCTCTTTCAGGACCGGCATTAACTTATCGGCAGCATCACCAACCAGCAGAGCAACCGAGATCGCCATGCAGCGTTCGCCTGCCGAGCCAAAGGCTGCGCCAATCAATGCGTCCGCAGTCTTGTTCATGTCGGCATCGGGCATCACCAGCATGTGGTTCTTCGCGCCACCCAGAGCCTGAACGCGTTTGCCATGCCGCGCACCAACCTCGTAGATGTAGTTCGCAATCGGGGTCGAGCCGACGAAGGACACGGCTTTGACGTCGTCATTTTCCAGCAGTGCATCCACGGCGACCTTGTCACCTTGTACGACGTTGAACACGCCATCGGGGAAACCGGCCTCCTGCATCAGATCGGCGTATAGCAGCGCAGCGGACGGATCGGTCGGTGACGGTTTCAGGATAAAGGTATTGCCTGCGGCGATGGCGATCGGGAACATCCACATCGGCACCATGACCGGGAAGTTGAAGGGAGTGATCCCAGCCACAACGCCCAACGCCTGACGCGTTGTCCAGTTGTCCATGCCAGTGGAGACCTGCTCCGTGTAATCGCCCTTGAGGAGTTGCGGAATGCCGCAGGCAAACTCGATGATATCAATACCACGCTCAACTTCGCCTTGGGCGTCGGTGAACACCTTGCCATGCTCAACCGTGATGGCGCGCGCCAGATCGTCCTTATGCTCGCGTACCAGGGCCAGAAAGTTGTTCATAAGGCGGGCGCGGCGGATTGGCGGTGTGTTTGACCACTGCGGGAACGCGGCTTTGGCAGCGGCCACTGCGTCGTCGACGGTCTGGATGTTCGCCAGTGACACCTCGCCGGTTTGCGCACCGTTTGCGGGATTGAAAACCGGCTGCGTATTTTCGCCGGAAGGAACAGTGATTTGGCCATTAATGTAGTGGCCGATCAAAGCGATCGGGGATGCATCTTTCATGATGTCAGTCCTATTTGGGGTTAGAAGTTAGGGGTTATGGCAGATACGCCAATACCTCTCCAAGTGTTTGAAAAAGAGTCGTTATTTCGGGTTCCGAGATGATCAGTGGTGGCGACAAGGCGATGATGTCAACTGTGACACGGATCATTATTCCGGCGTCCCAGGCAAGTTTCATCGCGTCATAGCCCCGTGCCCCCGGCGCGCCCTCTCGTGGTGCAAGCTCGATCGCGCCCACCAATCCCAGATTGCGGACATCGATGACGTTCGGCAGACCTTTGAGGTTGTGAAGCTGATCCTCCCAGTGCTGCGATAGCAATGCAGCGCGGCGGAACAAATCATTCTGCTTGTAACTCTCCAGCGTTGCCAGTGCGGCGGCGCATGACACAGGGTTGGCGGAATAGGTGTAGCCGTGGAATATCTCAATCGGCGCATCGGCATTTTCCATAGCCGACTCGTAAATCTTGTCGGATACGATGACCGCACCCATCGGGATGACGCCATTGGTCAGGCCTTTGGCCGTCGTGATTATGTCCGGCTTCACATCGAAATACTCCGATGCTGTCGCCACACCCAAACGACCAAAGGCGGTGATGACCTCGTCGAAAATCAGCAGAATGCCATGGCGGTCGCAGATTTCCCGTAGTCGCTTCAAGTATCCTTTCGGCGGCAGAAGCACACCGGTGGACCCGGCCATCGGCTCAACGATCACTGCCGCAATTGTCGATGCATCGTGAAGCGCGACTAATCGTTCCAGATCATCCGCCAGTTCCGCGCCGTGTTCCGGGCAACCGCGGGAAAAGGCATTTTTCTCTAGATCATGCGTGTGGCGCAAATGATCCACTCCTGTAAGGAGCGTCCCGAAATGCATCCGGTTCTTTACGATGCCGCCCACCGAGATGCCACCGAAGCCAGTGCCGTGGTAACCACGCTCACGCCCGATCAATCGCGTGCGCGCGCCATCACCGCGCATTCGGTGGTAGTGTAGCGCGATCTTGAGCGCTGTATCGACAGACTCGGAGCCAGAATTGGTGAAGAAAGCGTGGCTCATCCCCTCAGGCATCATCGCTGTCAGCTTTGCCGACAACTCAAACGCCTTAGGGTGGGAGAACTGGAAGTTCGGTGCATAATCCAACTCGTGCACCTGTTTCTGAACCGCTTCAACGATCAGCGGATCGCGGTGTCCTGCGTTAACGCACCACAGTCCGGCGGTTCCATCCATGACCTTCCGACCATCAGAACTGGTGTAATACATCCCCTCGGCCGCTTGGATCATCCGGGGCTCGCGAAGAAAATCACGATTGGCCGAAAACGGCATCCAAAACGATGACATTGTATTGGGTTGATCGAGCACGTTCATTCCTCGTGATGCAGATTTTCATTTGATGACAGATCCTTGCAGAGTTCAGACCTTCCGCACACCCGGCTTTTTTTTAATCTGTAAGTTATTGAAAAAAATCGTCGCGCCCCTAGAATGCTTTCGATCCAAAGCAAGAAAGCACTAGAGTAACGGTTTTGTCATCAGATCTCGAAACTGCCCGTCGTCTAAAGTTGATTCGGACGACCAAGGGCCTCAGTCAACGTGAAATGGCCAAACGCGCGGGAGTCGGTAGCGGGACGATTTCTCAAATCGAAAGCGGTTCGACCCAACCATCTGTGGCGTTGCTAAAGAAGATCCTTGCCTCGATAGACGTCAATTTGGGCTTTTTCTTCAGTTTTGAATTGCAAAACGAGGAGTCGTTTTTTTACCCGCACGAAAGAATGCGCGACTTGGGATCACCTGGTGTCTCCTATTTGCTTGTCGCAGGAGAGCGCCGAGACAGAAAACTACAGATGCTCATAGAAGAGTACGATGTCGGTGCCGACTCGGGTCGATCTGTACTGTCGCACGAAGGAGAGGAATGTGCGGTTGTGATAGAGGGCCGTCTTGAAGTCACAGTAGATGGGCAGTCCAGGGTTCTGGGCCCCGGGGACGCGTACTACTTCTCAAGCATATTGCCACACAGGTTTCGAAACGCTGGAGACGCACCCTGCAAAGTCATTAGCGCATGCACTCCTTCGTCGTTCTGACTGAATCCCAGAAGCTCTTTTGTGAGCGCTTCAATATATCTTAGGATGGTCAAATTCGACATCCAACTCAGAATGTAGAAATGAAATCGAAATTCACGATCATGGCCGTTTGTCGCCTTTCTCACGCGATCCCCGTCGGCGGGCTTTTTAGATTTCGCGCGTGCAGCGAATGGCCGGAATGCGGGCTGCGGCTGCGAAATCCAACGAAGTGCTCAAAGTCGGCTCTTGGCCGTTGGCGGGCATTGGCCATTGGTTTACGATGCAGCATTCGGTGCTTGGTACCCAAGACATCGCCCAATCTTTCCCGCAGAGAATAGCGGGGAATCGGCTGCGACTGCCCCCGG
>NZ_JBQFXS010000011.1:0-134211 GCF_056541025.1 Ruegeria sp. AK4 | reverse complement strand
TGGCCGTGCTGTCGCATCTGACCGGCGTCGTGATCTCACGCTGGTTGTTCTTTGCGCAGGCGGAACATGTCGTCGGGCTGTACTACGGCAAACGGTAAGGGGAGGGGGCCAGCCCCCTCCTTGGCCTTTCAGGCCAATTCCTCCCCCGGGATATTTTCGGCCAGATGAAGAACGGATCCGGTTTGGGGCCGCGGCTTACAGCAGGCCCGCATGCGCCATGGCGGCGTCGATGGTGGCTTTGGTGCTGTCCTCGAGCGGCGTCAGCGGCGAGCGGACCTCGGTGCTGCAGCGGCCCAGTTTGCTGAGCGCGTATTTTGCGCCCACCAGTCCGGGTTCGATGAAGATCGCCTCGTGCAGCGGCATCAGCCGGTCCTGATAGGCCAGCGCTTTGGCATAGTCGCCAGCCAGCGTTGCCTGCTGGAATTCGGCGCAGAGCTTGGGCGCGACATTGGCCGTGACCGAGATACAGCCAACCCCGCCATGAGCGTTGAAGCCCAGCGCGGTGGCGTCCTCACCGGACAGTTGGCAGAACTCTTCCCCGCAGGCCGCGCGCTGCTGGCTGACCCGCGCCAGATCGCCGGTTGCGTCCTTGACGCCGACGATGCGCGGCAGTTGCGACAGCTCTCCCATCGTTTCGGGCGTCATGTCGATGATCGAACGGCCCGGGATGTTGTAGATGATGATCGGAATCTCGGCGCAGTCGTGCAGGGCGCGGAAATGGGCCAGCAGGCCCTTCTGCGTCGGCTTGTTGTAATAGGGCGTCACGACAAGGGCCGCATCCGCGCCGACGGCTTTGGCGAACTGGACGAAGCGGATGGCCTCGACCGTGTTGTTCGACCCTGCGCCGGCAATGACCGGAACCCGGCCAGCGGCGGCCTTCACGACCTCTGCCACAACCGTTTCATGCTCTTCATGGCTCAGTGTCGGGCTTTCGCCGGTCGTGCCCACCGGCACCAACCCGGTCGAGCCTTCCTGTACCTGCCATTCCACCAGGTGTTTGAGCGTATCCAGGTCCAACTCGCCGTTATTGAACGGGGTGACGAGGGCTGGCATCGAGCCTTTGAACATGACACGCTCCTTCAGGTGCAGTTTGTGGTATTCGCGCCCCGGTCCGCCTCGTTTGAAGGTTTGTGAGTTGATCCCGGCAGCGCACGCATTATCCTGCATGGCTGTATCCTCGGTTGGTTGGGAAATGCAAGGGATGACACGCGTTCTGGCTGCTGCGATGGCGGTGATTCTGTGTTTGGCGCTTTCGGTGCAGCGGGCATCTGCCGATGCGGCGGGCGATTTGCGGGCCGGGCTGGCCGAAATGCGTAAGGGCGACTGGAACGAGGCGCTGCAGGTGTCGGGCGCGCGCGGGTCGGTGTCGCGCGACGTCATCGTCTGGCACTGGCTGCGCGAAGGGTTTGGCAGTTCCGGCGATGTGCTGGTGTTTCTGGAACGGCGCCCGGACTGGCCCGGTCTGGCCTGGCTGCGCCGCAAAAGTGAGCCCTCCTTCACCGGTGCCGATCCTGACCGGACTTTGACATTCTACGCCGATCAGCCGCCGCAGACGGCAGAAGGAGCGCTGAACCATGCGGTTGCGCTGATGGCCAAGGGCCAGCATGGCGAGGCCGAGGCCGATATCGTGACCGCCTGGCGCACCATGCCGATGGGGTCGGGGCTGCAGAAGGATTACATCGAGAACTTCGCCAAGGTGCTGAAACCGCATCACGCGGCGCGGCTGGACCGGATGCTGTGGGACGGCCATCTGGTCAGCGCCGGACGCATGTTGCCCTTGGTCAGCGCCGACCAGCGCAAACTGGCCGAGGCGCGGATTGCCCTGCAAAAACGCGAACCGGGGGTGGACGGGAAAATCTCGGCCGTGCCGAAAGCGCTTGCGGATGCGCCGGGGCTGGCCTTTGACCGCTTTGTCTGGCGCGACAAGAAGGAACTTGATGACAGCGCCATCGATCTGATGCTGGCCCGGTCAACCGGCCCGGATGCGCTGGGTGAGCCGGATAAATGGGCCGAAGGGCGGCGCAGGCTGGCGCGGCTGGCGATGCGTCAGGGCGATGCAAACCGTGCCTATGCCATCGCAGCGAACCATCACATGACGCCGGAAATGGGCTATGGCTATGCCGATCTGGAATGGCTGGCCGGGTTCCTTGCCCTGCGCAAGCTGGATGATCCGGCCACGGCGATCCGGCATTTCCAGAATTTCTCGACCGCAGTGCAGTCGCCCATTTCCAAGGGGCGCGGCGGTTATTGGCTGGGCCGGGCCTATGCCGCACATGGCGATGCCGACAAGGCGTATGAGGCCTATGCAATGGGCGCGGATTACCAGACCTCATTCTATGGCCTGCTGGCGGCAGAACAGATCGGGCGGCCCTTTGACAGCGAACTGGCCAGCCCGCGCCGGGCACCGCATTGGAAAGAGGCCGAGTTTGCCGCCTCCAGCGTGCTGGAAGCCGGGTTGCTGTTGCTGAAAGCCGGTGAGGACAATCTGGCCGAGCGGTTTCTGACCCATCTGGTAGAAAGCCTTGACCCGGTGCAGGCGACGCAGCTGGGCGATCTGGTGATCGAGCTGAAAGAGCCGCATCTGGCGGTGATGATTGCCAAACGCGCGGCAACGACCGGAACGGTGCTGCCCGCCGCCTATTACCCGGTGCATCCGGTGGCCGATATGGGCCTGCCGATGGCCAAGGAAATGACGCTGGCCATCGCCCGCCGTGAAAGCGAGTTCGATCCGGTTGTGATCAGCGGCGCAGGCGCGCGCGGGCTGATGCAGGTGATGCCGGCCACCGCCAAGCTGGTCGCGCAGGAACTGGGCATCCTCGGCGGGCACAAAACGCTCCGGCTGACCTCGGACTGGAAATACAATGCCAAGCTGGGGGCGAATTACCTGTCCGGGCTGGCGGCGGATTTCAACGGCAATATCGTGATGATGGCCGCCGGGTATAATGCCGGTCCCCGACGCCCGATCTCGTGGATGCAGCGCTTTGGCGACCCGCGCGCCGGTCAGGTGGATATGGTGGACTGGATCGAAACCATCCCGTTCAGCGAAACCCGCAACTATGTGATGCGGGTGGCCGAAAGCCTGCCGGTCTATCGCGCCCGGCTGGGGCAGCCCGCCCTGCCGATCCCGTTCTCGCAGGAGCTTACAGGCTCAACGCTGGCGGCGTTCGCGCCATAGGGTGAAGAGGCCCGCGCTCACGACCAGCGCTGCGCCTGCGACAACCTCGGGGCGCAGTGTTTCACCGAAGACCGAGATGCCCAGAATCGCGCTCCAGACCAGATGGAAATAGGCAAAAGGCTGCACCGCGCTGGCCTCGGCCATCTCGTAGCATTTGATCAGCAGCCAGTGGCCCAGAACGCCGCACACGCAAAGCAGCCCCATCCAGAACCAGTCCGTGCGCGCCATCGGTTCCCAGAACCACATGCCGACCAGCGTCATTGCCACTGCCCCGGCAATGCCCGTCCAGAAGAAACTGGTGGCCGCGCTGTCCTGACGGGCAACATATCTGGTCAGCAGCCCGTAGACGGCAAACATCAGCGCAGAGACCAGCGGAATGATCGCCCAAGGGTTAAAGACTCCGGCCCCCGGCTGCAGGATAATCAGAACGCCCACGCATCCGGCACCGATGGCGACCCAGCGCCGCCAGCCGACTTTCTCGCCCAGCATCGGCCCGCTGAGCGCGGCGATCATCAGCGGGTAACAGATGAACACCGCCAGACTGTCGATCAGGCCAAGGATGGTGAAGCCGAAAACGGCAACGCAGATCTCAGCCGCCAGAAGCACCCCTCGGAATACCTGAACACCCAACTGGCTGGTCTGGGCTGCGGCCTTTAGCCCTCCGGGCGCGCGGGCGGCCAAGGCGATGACGAAGGCCGCGAAAAACCAGTAGCGGACCATCACCACCATATAGGTGTTATAAGTCCCCGCCAGATGGCGCGAGATGCCGTCCTGCATCGCGAACACAATCGTCGCGCCGATCATGAGCGCGATGCCCGCCCTCACGTTGTTCTGCTGCGTCATGCCTTGACCGCCCACGTCATGTGGCGTTTGCGGCCGTAGCCGGGCGCGCGGGTAACGGTGAACCCGGCCTCTTGCAGGCCACGCCGCACGAAGCCTGCGGCGGTATAGGTCGCGGCGGTGCCGCTCGGAACGGTGTGATCCGCCACCTGCCGCATCAGGTCCGCGCCCCAGAGTTCCGGGTTCTTGGCGGGCGAGAACCCATCCAGAAACCACGCATCCGCTGCGCCATCCCATGTGGGCAAGGTCTCGCGGGCGTCCCCCTGAATGACCCTTAAGGACAGCGTGTCCAGATCGCAGCTTTGCCCGGTCCAATGGGCAAGGAAACGATCCGCCCAGGGTTTCAGGTCCGGAAAAGCCGCCAGCGCACGGGCCATATCCTCGGCGTCCATCGGGAAGGCTTCGAAACTGGTGAACTGCAGCGGCCCGGTCTGGCCGGATTTCTCCCATTCGGACCAAACCGTCAGCATGTTCAGCCCGGTGCCAAAACCCAGTTCGGCGATGTGAAACCCCGGGGCAAAGCGTGCGGGCAGGTCGTTGCCTGCCAGAAACACATGCCGGGTCTCTTCCAGCCCGTTTTGCAACGAGTAATAGGGATCGTCGAACCGGTCCGAGACCGGAATCCGATCCTCGGTCCAGGTCAGTTTGGCGCGCTGGTCTGCCATCGGGGAATCCTGTAGCTAGGCGGCGCGACACTGAACAAGGAAAAGGGGATTGGCAATGGTCGATGTGACGGTGCGGGGCGCGGGGATTTTCGGCCTGTCCATCGCATGGACCTGTGCAAAGGCCGGCGCGGCTGTGCAGGTCGTCGACCCCTTTGGCCCCGGGGCAGGATCAAGCGGCGGTCTGGTCGGCGCATTGGCCCCGCATGTGCCGGAAAACTGGAACGCCAAGAAAGCGTTTCAGTTCGACAGCCTGATCATGGCCGAATCATTCTGGACACAGGTCGAGGCGATGGGCGGCGTGTCCGCAGGCTATGGGCGTCTGGGCCGTATCCAGCCGATCCCGGACCAGCACGGGCTGGATCTGGCGCGGCAGCGGCAGCAGACGGCGCGCGATCTGTGGCAGGGCCGTGCCGAGTGGCGGGTGATCGAAACCTCCAAGGCTGGCGCGTGGTGCCCGCCCAGCCCGACGGGCTATGTCATTCACGACACCCTGACCGCGCGCATGCACCCACGGCGCGCCTGCGCCGCGCTGGTTGCGGCTCTGGCAGTGATGGGCGTTGCGGTTGTTCCCGAAGCGCCCGACGCGGGGCGCGTTGTCCACGCCACCGGGCTGGCCGGGTTGCTGGAACTCAACGCCGCCTTTGGCAAAACCGTCGGCAACGGTGTCAAAGGACAGGCAGCCTTGCTGCGCTTTGACGCGGGTCACGTGCCGCAGCTTTTTGCCGACGCGATCCATATCGTGCCTCATGCGGACGGAACGCTGGCCATCGGCTCGACCTCCGAGCGGGACTATGACGACCCAACCAGCACCGACGCCGCGCTGGACGATGTTCTGGACCGTGCCACCCGCGCGGTGCCGGTCCTGCACGGGGCCGAGATCATCGAGCGTTGGGCAGGTGTCCGCCCGCGCAGCAAGAGCCGCGCGCCGATGTTGGGCGCGCATCCCCTGCACCAAGGCCAGTTCATCGCCAATGGCGGGTTCAAGATCGGCTTTGGCATGGCCCCGAAAGTGGCCGAGGTCATGGCCGATCTGATCCTTGAAAACCGCAATACGATCCCCGAGGGTTTCCGGCCCGAAGCGTCACTCTGACACGGCCACGGCCTGCATGCATTGCCGGCCATCAGGGCCGCGCACCCACATATCTGTCCCGGTTCTGCACAGTTCTGCGCCCTCAAAATGCATCAGCGGCGCGGTGGCGCGGAAAGAAAACGACGTCAGGGGACCCGCCAGGTCCTCGGCAAACAGCATCAGAAGCTGCGCCAGCAATGGCCCATGCACGACCAGCCCGTCATAGCCTTCAACGTTGCGGGCATAATCCAGATCGTAGTGAATCCGGTGCCCGTTGAACGTGAGCGCGGAATAGCGGAACAGCAGGGTGGTGTCGAAGCGGACCTCTCGCCGCTCCGTTTCGTCCGTTCTGGCGACCGGAGGGGTCGGGCTGACCGCTTTCTCCGACGGGTCGTCACGATACACAAGGTCCTGCCATTCGGTCAGGCACAGGGTGCCCGCCTGCCAGACCTCGTGCCGCAGGGTGACAAAGCCCAGCGGGCCCGACCGCCCGACCTTTGTGCTTTGGCTGTCCAGCGCGGATCGCCGTTCAGCCGGAACCCCTGCGATCAACGGGGCGTGAAACTCCAGCCGACCACCAGCCCACATCCGGCGGGGCAGGCCCATATCGGGGATCAGGGCGTCGCCGACGCGGGGGTGGCCATCGCGGCCCAATTGATCCGGCGCACGGGCCGTCCAGAAATACAGGTGGTGAAAGAAGGGCGGCAGTGCAGACCCGTCGGTGATCGCCCCGTCCCGGCCCAGCGCCGCTTGCAGCGCAGCCGCCCGCGCCGGGTCCATCACATCGGTCTGCACGTCACGAGGCATTGGGGCAGTTTATGCTCATGTCCCGCAGTTTCTCCATCAGCTTGTGCAGCGCTTTTTCGTAGCGATGGCTGAGCAGCCTTCCTTGCTCGTCAAACTCATCCGAGCTGCTGGCCAGATGAATCTCGGGCCCCTGCAGGATACGCGGCTGGAACGGCACCATATAGGCCCGCAATATCATCTGCGCCCGTTCGCCCCCGGCGCGGCCTGCGGCGGCGGACATCACGGCAACGGGCTTGTCCGCCCACGGGTTGCCTTCGGTCCGGCTGACCCAGTCCAGCGCGTTTTTCAGAACCCCCGAAGGCCCCTTGTTGTATTCCGGCGTGGAAATGATCACCGCATCGGCCTGCGCGATCTGTTCGGCCAGCGTCAGAACGGCGGCGGGGATGCCCTCACCCTCTTCGACATCCCCGTCATAGAGCGGCAGGTTCAGATCCGCTTCGATAAAGCTGGCCGGTTCAAACAGCCGCGCGGCTTCGCGCAGAAGTTTGCGGTTGGTGGCGTTCTGGCGCAATGACCCGGACAGGCCAAGCAGGACCGGTTTGGACATCAGGGGAAACTCCGATTCAGTGTTTCCCCATAGTTAAACCGGGAAAGGCCGGAACCAAACCCCGTTTGATGCACAGCCCTTGCGCAGAGCACCCGGTTGCGGTGCAGGATCAGGCGTTGCCGCTGGGCACCACGATGATCTCGACCCGACGGTTCTGCGCCTTGCCCTCGGGCGTCAGGTTCGAGGCTACGGGGTTGTTCTCGCCCTGACCGATGGTCGAGATGCGGTTATAGCTGACACCGTTTGCCTGCAGGATATCAGCCACCGCATCGGCGCGGCGGACGGACAGGCCCTGATTGTAAGACGCATCGCCATCACTGTCGGTATGGCCGATGATCTGCACGTTCGAATTGGGGTAGTTCACCAGATTCTGCCCCACCTTCACCAGATCGGACCGCAGTGCCGGACGCACGGTGGCGCTGTCGGTGTCAAAGGTGATGTCATTGGGCACGGTGACGATCAGCCGATCCCCCGCATTGACGATGGTGATACCGTCATTGGCCAGTTGCTGGCGCAGTTCCGCCGCCTGTTTGTCCAGTTGATTGCCGATCAGGCCGCCGCCCGCCGCGCCGATGGCCCCACCGGCCAGCGCCCCCAGCAAGGGATCAGAGCCATTTGCGATGGCGCCGACACCGGCCCCCACAAGACCACCCAGGATCGCGCCCTGCTTGGTGTTCTGGTTGGGATCGCTCGGCACGCTCAGCGTACCGGGATCGGTACATGCGGTCAGAGCCATGGCCGAGCACAGCCCGGTGGCCAGAAAAAACTTGGAAATCATCATGATGTCACCTTCTGCTCCTGTACCCGTTTGCCGGGTTTGGTTCGTTTGGCTCAGTATATCACGCTGCGCCGCGACAGTCTCAAGCAACAATGCGGTGAGATCGGCAAATACCCGCCAAAGGGTCAGAATTCGGCAGAGGCGCGGAACTTCATCGCAACGCCACCTTCGGGATGTTTCAGGCGCAGTTCCTCGGAATGCAGCATCAGCCGGGGGAACTCCAGCGCGGGCCCGGTGGCGTAGAACGGATCGCCCAAAATGGGATGCCCCAGCGCCTGCATGTGGACCCGCAATTGATGCGACCGGCCGGTTTTGGGAAACAGGCGTAAACGCGTGGTGTCCCCCTCATGCTTCACGACGCGCCAGTCTGTAACGGCAGGTTTACCGGTGTCATGGCACACCATCTGGCGCGGTCGATTGGGCCAGTCCACGGTCAGCGGCAGGTCCACGGTCCCGGTCTTGAGCGCGACCGTGCCCCAGACGCGGGCAACATATGTTTTCCGGGTCTGGCGCTTTTCGAACTGCAGGCCCAGATGCCGCTGCGCATGGGGTGTCTGGGCAAACACCATGATCCCCGATGTGTCGCGATCCAGCCGGTGCACCAGCAGCGCCTGTGGAAAGCTCGCCTGCACGCGGGTCAGCAGGCAATCGGCCAGATGCTCACCCCGCCCCGGCACCGACAACAGGCCCGAGGGCTTGTTGACCACGATCAGCTGCGCATCTTCGTGCAACACGTCCAGCGGCGTTGTCGGGGGGTCATAGGTCTCGGTCATGCGGGGTGCCTATCGCAGCGCGCGCCTTCCCGCAACGTCGTCCTTGTCTGCGCGGCGGCCATCGGCAACTCTTGCAGCACGAAAAAGGAAGAGGACATGCACACAACAATCAAACGCCTGCAAGAGGTGGTCGCCAAGGGCGATGAAACCCTAATCCACGCGCTTCTGGCCGAGGATGTCCGGTTCCTGCCGCCGACCTATTACAGCACCTGGACAGGCCGCGCGCCGGTGGCGGCGGTGCTGGGCCATGTGGCGCAGGTCTTCTCAGATTTCCGCTATCGCCGCATCATGGGCGGTGGCAGCGACTGGGCTCTGGAGTTTCAGTGCAAGGTCGGCGATCTGGATGCGATTGGCGTCGACCTGATCACCCTGAACGACGATGGCCTTGTGCAGACCTTCGAAGTGGTGATGCGCCCCTACAAGACCGTTGGTGCCCTGCGCGAGGCGATGATGGCCCGGGTGATGAAAGATCCCCGCTTTCTGGAATACAAAGACGCGCTGAGTTGATCATGCCCGGACCCATTGCCGCCGACCAGATTCTCAGGGTACCGCTGCTGCCCGTGCTTGCGGCCCAGGGCCTGTCCGTGCGCCGCAAAGCGCAGATGCTGCCCGAGCCTTTGGGCCCGCGTCAGGGGCGCTCGGGCCGGGGTCCGCGCCTGCGCCTGCTGATCACCGGCGACAGCTCGGCGGCAGGGGTTGGCGCGGGCACGCAGGCGCAGGCCCTGTCGGGCCATCTGGTCACGCAACTGGGCCGCCACTATTCGGTCGAATGGCGGCTGGAGGCCACAACCGGTCACACCACGCTGGACGTTCTGAACCGGTTAGAGGCTCTGGACGGCCCGTATGATGCGGTGGTGACGGCGCTTGGCGTGAACGATGTGACGCGCTGCGTGACCCGCAACAGGTTCATCGCGCGGCAAACCCGCCTGATGGACCTGCTCACCGGCAGATTGGGCGCGCGCCGGGTGGTCCTGACAGCCGTTCCGCAAATGAGCCGCTTCCCTGCCCTCCCCCAGCCTCTGGCCTGGGTATTGGGACGGCAAGCCGCGCGTCTGGATCAGGGTTTGCAACAGGTCGCCGCGCGTTACGCGCAAGCCCGCCACCTGACGTTGGACTTGCCCGACGATCCCGCCCTGGCCGCACCGGATGGCTATCACCCCAGCCCGAAAACTTATGCGATCTGGGCCAGGGAAGCGGCCCGCCTGCTGCATCAGGCCTGAGCCCGCGCCTGCCGGATCATCGGGATCGAATAGACCACCAAAGCGGCCCAGATCAGCGGGAAGGCAATCATCCGGCCCCGGTCGATCTGTTCGCCAAAGACGGCGACGGCGGTGATGAAGATCATCGTCGGCGCGATGTATTGAAGGATGCCCATCGTCGACAGCCGCACCAGTTTGGCCCCGTTTGCATAGACCAGCAGCGGCACCGCCGTCACGATCCCCGCCCCTGCCAGCAGCATGGTGTCACTCGCGGCCGCCCCGAAATGCCCCGTTCCCTGCGCTCCCAGCCAAGTCACATAGGCCAGCGCCGGGATCAGCAGGATCAGAACCTCAAGCAGAAACCCCTGATTGGGTCCGATTGGAAGCGAACGTTTGAAAAAGGCGTAAAACCCCCAACTGACCATCAGCCCCAACGCCGCCCAGGGCAGCTTACCGGCCTCGAGCACCAGAACAAGAACCCCCAGCGCGGCCAGTCCAACGGCCAGCAGCTGAGTCCGGTTCAGCGGCTCGCGCAGCAGGATGGCACCCAGCGCAATACTGAACAGAGGGTTGATGTAATACCCAAGTGCTGCATCCAGCGCATGCCCCGAGGAAATCGCCCAGACGTAAATCGCCCAGTTCACCGAAATCAGAGCCGCCGTCAAAGCGCCCATCGCCAGCATTTTCGGATTGCCCAGCCCCGCGCGAATGTCGCGCGTTCGCCCAAGCGCCACCAGAAGAAGACCTGCCACCGGCACCGACCAGATGATGCGGTGCGCCACAACCTCGACCGGCCCGATATGCGCCATTGCTTTCAAATAAAGCGGCAGAAACCCCCAAAGGACATAGGCCGTCACGGCCAGCGCCAGCCCTTTTGGCGTGTCGGCGTTGTTGGGTGGGACAGGGGCGTCGGCCACAAGCGGTCTCCGGTTGATACCACGCCTGTTTAGGGCAGATCAGGGTAGCTTGGGAACCATGTAAACTGTGAAGCGGGCCATCAGGAATTCTGATATGTCCCGCATGTGGCGACCTGACTATAAGCGAGGCTCTGCCTCGCGCTCCGGGATATTTCAAGACAGATGAACAGGGGATCCTTCCTTCATCTGTCCCAAAGTATCCCGGGGGAGTCGCCCGGAACGGGCGGCGGGGGCAGAGCCCCCGTTCTGTGCCCCGATCAGGCTTTCACCCGTTCGGATTTGGGGTCGTAAATCGGCTTCAACGATGCCTCGGCCTTGACCTTCACGCCACAGACATCGATCTCGTAGCTCGAGGCCAGAACGTCGGCTGCCTTTTCGCCCTCGCACGGTACATACCCCAGGCCCACGGCACCACCCAGATGGTACCCATACGCGCCCGATGTCAGGTAGCCCACAATCTCACCATCCCGCAAAATGGGTTCGTTGTGATACAGAAGGGGTTCGGGATCCGTCAGTCTGAACTGGAGCATACGCGAAAGCGGGCCCGTTTCCTTGCGCCGCAGGACTGCATCCCGGCCGATGAAATCGGGCTTGTCGGTCTTTACGGCGAAACCCAATCCGGCATCGATCACATGATCCTCGCAGGTGATATCGTGACCGAAGTGGCGGAACCCTTTTTCGATCCGGCAGGTGTCCATCATGTGCATGCCGCACAGTTTCAGACCCATGCCCTGACCCGCCTCATAGAGCGTTTCAAACACATGCCCGGCCATGTCCGATGAGAGGTAGACCTCCCACCCCAGTTCGCCCACATAGGTCACGCGGTGCACGCGGGCCAGACCCATGCCGATCTCGATCTCCTGCGCCGTACCAAAGGGGTTCACGTCATTTGAGAAATCGTTGGGTGACACCGCCTGCAGCAGCGCCCGCGACCGTGGGCCCATCACGGCCAAAGTCGCCTCGGCAGCGGTGATATCGGTGATCGAGACGTTGAAATCGCCCTTGTGACGCTCCATCCAGACCTGATCGTGATAGCGGGTCGCCGCCGGGGTCACGACCAGATAGGTGTTGGTCGAGATGCGGGTGATGGTGACGTCAGCCTCGATCCCGCCATTGCGGTTCAGGAACTGCGAATAGACGATCTTGCCATGCGGCACGTCATACTGGCCACCTGCGATGTAGTTCAGGTACTTGGTCGCATCCGGCCCTTCGACCCGCAGCTTGCCGAAGGAGGACATGTCGTACATGCCGACATTCTGGCGGATCGCCATATGCTCTTCACGCACGTTGTCGAAGAAATTCTGGCGCTTCCAGCTATACTGATACTCCGCTTCCTGATTTTCGCGGGCGAACCAGTTCGCGCGTTCCCACCCCGAAAACTCCCCAAAAACGGCGCCGCGTTCCTTGAGGTGATAGTGGAACGGAGACCGGCGGATGCCACGGGCCGATTCCTTCTGCTTGAAAGGGAAGTGATCCTTGTAGAGCAGACCCAGCGTCTCGGTTGCCCGCTCATACAGGTATTTCTTGTTGCCCTGGAACGGTTGCATCCGGCCGATATCCACATCACCCAGATCAAAAGGCTTGTCGCCCGTATCCATCCACTCGGCCAGCGCCATGCCCGCGCCACCGGCGGACTGAATACCGATCGAGTTGAAACCCGCCGCGACCCAGAAGTTGTTCAGCTCGGGCGCAAGGCCCAGGTGATAGGCATCATCGGGCGTAAAGCTTTCGGGGCCGTTGAAGAAAGTGTGAATCCCCGCCTCGGCCAGCAGGGGCACCCGCTCGACCGCCATTTCAAGAATGGGTTCGAAATGGTCGAAATCTTCCGGCAGCTGGTCGAACTCGAAATCCTTCGGAATGCCGTCATTGGCCCATGGTTTGGCAACCGGCTCAAAGGCCCCCAAAAGGATCTTGCCCGCGTCTTCCTTGTAATAGGCATATTCATCCGGCACCCGCAGCACCGGCAGTTGCGTCATGCCATCGATGTTTTCGGTCACGATGTAAAAATGCTCGCAGGCCTGCAGCGGTACGCTGACGCCCGCCATCTTGCCGACCTCGTGGCCCCACATGCCGCCACAGTTCACCACCATGTCACATTCGATATGCCCCGAGGCCGATCCGTCATCGGATTCCCAGTCGACACCGGTGACAAAGCGGCCCTCTTTGGCGATAGCGGTGACCTTGGTGCGTTCCTTGATCAGCGCGCCGCGCTGACGGGCGCCCTTGGCCAGCGCCAGCGCGATGTTGGCCGGGTCGCCCTGACCGTCAAGCGGCAGGTAGACAGCCCCCTTGATCCCGTCTAGATTGATATGCGGATACAGCTCCTGCACACGCTCGTTCGAAATCTCCTCGACCTCAACGCCGAAAGCGCGGGCCATGGCGGCCTGGCGATAGATTTCTTCCTTGCGCTCCTCGGTCAGCGCCACAGTGATCGAACCGCAGCGCTTGAACCCGGTGGCGACACCGGTTTCTTCCTCGAGCGAGCCATAAAGCTCCTGACTGTATTTCGCCAGTTTGGTCATGTTCTTGGTGGCGCGCAGCTGCGCGATCAGCCCCGCCGCATGCCAGGTGGTGCCACTGGTCAGCTGCTTGCGCTCCAGCAGCACAACGTCGCTCCAGCCCTTTTTGGTCAGGTGATAGGCGACCGAGCACCCGATGACACCGCCGCCGATGATGACCACGCGGGCCTTGGTAGGAATATCGACCATCCTGATGTCTCCGTTAGTTCAGGTTTTCCTTTGAATGGCACGGAAGATCGACAATATATCCACCAAAAACGTCAGAGAATGCGCAAAAATCATCCCTGCGATGGCTGACGCTTGCCGCGCCGCATGACAAACGGCGTGACGCCGAAAAAGCTTTTGTAGATCGACGAAAACCCGTTCGGAAATCCGCAGGCCAGCCCGATTTCCCGCACGCTCATCGTGGTGTTGAGCAGCAGGTTATTCGCCTTGGCCAGACGCATCTCGCGATAGAACCCGTTGGGTGTGGTTTCGAAAAACGTCTTGAACTTGCGCTCCAGGGACCGGTTCGACAGATGCAACGCGTCCACGATCTGCCGGATCGGCAGCGGGTCTTCGATATTCGCCTGCATCAGCTTGATGCACTGATCCAGCTTGGCGTCGCCGGTGGCTGTGGTTTTCACGCCCGAGAACGGCTGCATCGAGGAAAAATCGCGGATGTTTTCGTGCAGCAGGATATCGGCGACGGTCATCTTGGCGGGGCCGGACACATGCCGCCCGATCACCGCCAGCGCAACATCCGTCGTCGCCTCCATCCCGGCACAGGTCACGACCGCGCCGCGTTCGGTGGCAATCGACAGCTTGGCCTCGAACCGCGCGCCGCGTTCGCGCAGGAACGAGGCATTTTCCCAATGCGTCGCCAGATCGGCGGTGCCCTGTTCGTCGATATACCGGCTGGCGGCTTCGGCCAGCAAAAACACCTGCGCGCCGCGATAGGTGTAATCCGACACGATACGGCCCAGCGACAGGTCGGGCTGATCGGGGTCCGAGTTGCCGATGACGAACAGGTAATCGGCCTTGGGTTGGGGCAGGATGGCCTGAGTCGAAACCGTCGCCTCGCTGCTGCTGGCCACCGGGCCGCCGCGCAGCGACCGGTAGGTGAAGCTGAACGGGGGGGTCGGGCACACCCGGTTGGCCACGCGCAGCACTTCGACCAGAGACGCAAGCTCCAGCAGAACAAACCCCGGCGCGACCAGAATGTCGAAATGCCGGACGGGGAGTTCGGATACGTTCGGCTTTGGCTTTGGGTTCATCACCACCCCTCAGACAATCCGATGCCCGGCAGACCGAAGCGCCCCGGCCAGCGCCCCGATATGATCCGGTCCGATTTCACAGCATCCGCCAACGATCGTCGCCCCTTGTGCAACCCAACGCATTGCATGCTCGGCATAGGCCGCCGGGTCAAGGTCGATCCGTCGGTCCAGTGCGTCCACCGTGGGCGCGTCTTTCAGGAATCCGTCGGCGATATGGGTGAAACCATTGGCATACGCCCCGAACGGCAACCCCACCTGTGACAGAATCTGCAACGCGGCCGGTATCGCCTCGGGGCGCGAGCAGTTGATCAGCAGGGCGTCGGGCCGGTACTGCGCCACCAAGGGGGCGATATCGCCCAGCGGTTCGCCCGACCGCAGCCGCGTGCCGTCATCATCCATCACCGACAAGGCCAGCCAGACCGGTTTGTCTGCTCGTTCAGTGCCACGCAGGGTCCCTTCGGCCTCGAGCACCGAGGATACGGTTTCGATCAGAAACAAGTCCACGCGATCCGTCATCAGTTTGACCAGTTCGGCGTATTTTTGCGCCGCATCCGCCGGATCGGGCTCAAGATCGGGGCGGTAGGTGGCAAGCAACGGCCCAAGCGATCCTGCGATCCGGCCCGACGTGCCTTGCCGCGCGGCCTGCGCCTGGGTCAGGGCGGCGTCGATCAGGGCCCCAAGCTGCTCTTCCATTCCGGCGCGCACAAGGCGCGAGCGGTGGACGGCATAGGTGTTGGTGGTGGCAATCATCGCGCCCCGGCGGAAATATTCGGCATGCACCTGAGCGACCAGTTCGGGATGGTCGATCATCACCCGCGTCGACCAGAGCGGCGTCGGGGTTTTCCCACTAAGCTTAACCAGTTCCTGCCCGATTGAGCCGTCCAGAAGCGTGATATCTGCCATGTTACCTCTTTCTCACGGGATCAGGACAAGCTTGCCCGGCAACAGCTTGGATTGAAAGTCGTCCTGCGCCTGCGCGATCTCGCGCAGCGGATAGGTCTTTGAAACCAGGGGCTTTATCCGCCCCTGATTGATCAACTCGACCAGACGGCCAAGCACTTCGGGGGCCTGATGGGTGCAGCCGTGGATGGTGATGTCGCGCAGGTAGATGTCACGCAGATCGGCCTGAACGATTGGCCCGGCAATCGCGCCCGACACGGCGTAAGCTCCGCCCGGTTTCAGCGCGAGGATCAGGTCGGGCCAGACCGGCCCGCCGACCACATCGATGACCACATCGAACATATCCTGCGGCAGCGGCGCGCCCCGGTCGAACGTGGCAACGGCGCCCTGTTCTTTCACCACATCCGCCTTTGACGCCCCCGTCACCCCCCAGACCGAGGCCCCCCGCAAACGGGCCAGCTGAACCGCGGCCAGACCAACGCCGCCCGAGGCTCCGGTAATCAGCACCTTATGCCCGGCGGTGACACCTGCGCGCGTCAGCAGGTTCTCGGCGGTGCCGAATGCGCAGGGAATGGCGGCGATTTCGATGTCTGACAGCGGTGAGGCTGTCACGTCATACAGGTCATCCGCCTGAACCAGACAGTATTGGGCAAACGCCCCGTCGATCTCGGAGCCAAGTGCTATGAACCCGAACGGGTTGCCGGGGCGCGGGCGCGGCAGGTTGATCGGGCAGGTCACGCGCTGACCGGGCCAGAACCCGGTCTCGGGGCCAGCTACCTCGACGATGCCGCACAGATCGCCGCCCTGAATGCGCGGGAAGTGCAGGGCCCCGCCCCAGCCCCCGGCCTCGACTTTTTGGTCGACCGCATCGGTAGCCCCGGTCACGTCCGAGGAATACCAGCCGACCCGCGTGTTGATATCGGTGTTGTTGACCCCGGCGGCCGCCACCCGGACCAGCACCTGACCGGGCCCCGGTTCCGGCACCGGAATATCCTCGCGCCAGTCCAGCGCTTCGGGGCCGCCGTGGCGGGTCAGGTGAACGCCGGACATGGTGGTCGGGACCGTCATTGCCTTATCTCTCATCATCGGGATGGGGCGGCACGGGGCCCATCGGAACAATGTCGTAGCGTGCATTCAATTCGGCCATTTTGGCCTCATCCGCAAAATCATCCCCGGTCATGGTTGCAAGCTCTGCCAGAAAGCCATCGAATCCCGAGGGCTGAAAGATCATCAGCATCTTCGCTGGCGCATTATCCGCAACCCGGCAGGCATGCGGCACACCCGAAGGCACATGCATCGTGGTCCCAGCCGTGCAGCGGTGCCAGTCGCCATCGACATAGAAATCCACCGCGCCGTCCAGAAAATAAAACGTCTCGGCATGGCTGTCATGGCGATGAAGGCCAAGCGCAAAGCTGGCCTTCAGATTGTCTTCCATGAGCGTATAGGCCCCACCGGTGTCGTCGCCCGAGACCTTGACGAAGGTGTGGTCGTTTTCCCAGTCATAGTTGGGACCCTCACCGGGTCCCAATTTGGCGTATCGTGTGCTCATGGCATCCCCTTTTGGGCGTTATGCGCGCAACCGCTCGTTTGTCGGATCCCAAAGCGGCTGATCCTCCTGTACCACAGCGCGGCATTTTTGACCGTAGATTTCAACCTCGAGCTCGGTTCCCGGGTTCGCCAGTTCGGCCTTGATCATGCCCAGCGCGATGGACTTGCCGACGCGATAGCCCCATGCTCCGGACGTCGTCTCGCCCACGATCTGATCGCCCTGCCAGATGCAGGACATATAGGGCGCATCGCAATCGCCCGCATCCACCGTCAGAGTGACAAAGGATTTCGCGACGCCCTGCTGCTTTTCGCTCAGGATCGCGGCCTTGCCGGGGAAATCCTGCGGTTTGTCCAGCTTGACGAAACGGCCCAAGCCCCCTTCGAGCAGCGAGTAATCGCTCGACAGGTCGCCCTTCCACGCGCGGTACCCCTTTTCGATACGCAACGAATTCAGGGCATACATGCCGAACGGCTTGGCCCCGGCTTCAAGGATCGCGTCATAGATCGCAGGCATGTCTTCGTTCAGGGCATGAACCTCCCAGCCCAGTTCTCCGGCAAAGGACACACGGATCAGGTAAGCGGATTGACCCGCCACAGTCGCGGATTGATGGGTCAGCCAGCCAGAGGACAGATCGGCATCGGTCAGCCCCGACAGGATCTCGCGTGATTTCGGGCCGGTGACGATCAGCGTGTCGCGCGTGGTGGTGACATCTTCGACCGAAACCCCTGCGGGCATGGCGTTCACCAGAATGTCGCGGTCATGCCATTGTGCGGTGGCGGCGGTGATCATGACGAACTCATCCTCGCCCAAGCGCAGGCAAGACATCTCGGTCAGGATGCGGCCCCGGTCATCCGAGATATAGACCAGATTGATGCGGCCAACCTTGGGCAGGCCACCTGTCACCAGTCCCCGCAACGCCTCGGCCGCGCCCTCACCCTTGAGCATGAAGCGCGAGAAACCCGGCAGGTCCAGCACACCGCAATGATCGCGCACCGCCTCGCATTCTTCCCTGATGCGCTGCTCCCACGGGCCCGAACGGCCCCAGGTGTGGGTTGCAGCCTCAGACGTATCGTCGCCCGGCTTGGCGAACCAGTTGGCCCGTTCCCAGCCGTTATAGACACCCATCACGCCGCCCAACTCCTTGACCTTGGCGTGGACCGGCGACAGTTTCTTGTCGCGCGCGGCAGGCCATTCGTGGTGCGGGAAGTGCATGGCGTATTCGTTGCCATAAACCTCGAGGCCCTTCTGGTTGCAGTAATCCTGATCGGTGTAATCGGTGTAGCGGCGCGGATCGACGGCCCACATGTCCCATTCGGTGTGACCATCGACGATCCATTCGGCCAGCACCTTGCCTGCACCGCCGCCCTGGGCGATGCCGAAGGTAAAGCTGTGCGCCTCGAACGCGTTTTTCACGCCCGGCATCGGGCCGATCAGCGGCAGACCGTCGGGGGCGTAGGGAATCGGGCCGTTGATCACCCGCCCGACGCCCGAGGTCGCCATCAGCGGCACCCGCTCCATCGCGTCAGTAACGATGTCCTCGATGCGGTCCAGATCGTCGTTCCAAAGCTGGAAGCTGAAATCCTCGGGCATCGGATCGTCTTCGGTCATCCAGTGGCCCTTGCAGTTGGGCTCATAAGGCCCAAGGTTGAACCCGTTCTTTTCCTGCCGCAGGTAGTACGAGATATCCACGTCGCGCAGCAGCGGCAGCTTGCCGCCATGTTCCTTCGACCACGCCTCAACCTCGGGCACTTCGTCGGTCAGCAGGTACTGGTGGCTCATGACCATCGCAGGCACGGTGCGCCCGCCAAAGGGCTTGAACATCTCGCCCACCCGCTGCGCATAATATCCGGCGGCGTTGACCACATAGTCACAGGCAATATCGCCCTTTTCCGTCTGTACCGTCCATGTGCCGTCATCGTGCTGAGTCACGCCGGTCGCCGGGCAGAAGCGGATGATCTTCTGGCCCATGTCGCGCGCGCCCTTGGCCAGCGCCTGCGTCAGCTGCGCCGGATCGATATCACCATCGGTCGGGTCGTACAGAACACCTTCAAGGTCGTGGGTTTCAAGGAAAGGATACCGTTCCTTCGCCTGTTCCGGGGTCCACATCTCCATCGGGATACCTTGATACAGACCCATGGACAGGGCCCGCTCGAACTCCTGCATCCGTTCCTTGCTATGCGCCAGACGGATCGAGCCCGAGACGTGGTAGTTCATCGGGTAATCGACCTCGTCCGCCAGTCGCGAATACAGCTCGGTCGAATAGCGCTGCATGTTCATGATCGCCCATGAGGTCGAAAAGGTCGGCACGTTGCCTGCCGCGTGCCATGTGGAGCCTGCCGTAAGCTCGTTCTTTTCCAGCAGAACACAGTCGGTCCAGCCCTTTTTGGCCAGATGATAAAGCGACGAACAGCCAACAACGCCGCCGCCGATGATGACCACACGGGCCTTGGTTGGAAAATCACTCATGCGTTTGGTTCCCTAATTAATGTGCCCGCTGGGGCAGATCGTCTGTGATGTCGTAGTAGTCGCCCTTGTCGGCGACAAAGATGTGCCGGGCGAGTTTCAAACCGGTGGGCTCGTCCAAAGATCCCACCGAAATCGCGATCGTGTCCTCATCATTGTGCTGCCAGAAGAGGAACGAGCCGCAGGCGCTGCAAAAGCCGCGCCGGGCCGCGTCCGAGGCGCGATACCAGCCCAGCGTGTCGCTGGCGGTAAAGCTGAGATTGTCCTGATGCGTCACGGTCGACGCCCACAGATGCCCCGACTGCCTGCGGCACTGCCCGCAATGGCAGGCGTTGGGCGGGCTGAGGTCTCCGTCAATGGTGAAGGCGACCTTGCCGCAAAGGCAGGATCCTGTGTGCATGTCGCTACCCCCTTGCTGCGGGCGTTGTGCTGGTGCCCAGCAACACGCCGTAGATGATAAAACAGGCCGCCATCACGCGGCGCACCCAGATGTTGAACACCGCACCAAGTGCTGCGCGGCCCATCAGCGCGCCCAGCAGGGTGAACCCGGTATAGCTGAGCGTCGTGATGATCAGAGCGGTGGGCATGATGATCGACATCTGCTGCCAGATCGGCACCCCGGGCTGAACGAATTGCGAAAACGCGGCAAGGTATCCGGCCACGCTTTTGGGGTTGATCGTGGCAACGGCCAGCGCGTGCAGGTAAACATGCCGCGCCGGCCGTTCCGAGGCGGGCGCGGGTTTGGCGGCGTTCATCCAGCCGCGAATGCCCATCCAGATCAGAAATCCTGCGCCGATCAGCTTGGCCATGAAAAACCCGGTCGGGGACGCGGCGATCAGCGCCGTGATCCCTAGCGCCGACAGGATCAGGAACGCGCTGGCCTGTGTCAGAATCGCCAGCACGCCTAGCATGGCCTTGCCGAAAGGCAGGCTCATCCCGTTCGAGATGCAATTGACCGCGTTCGGCCCCGGCGTGGTGACGAACACCACCCAGAACAGCGCGAATATGGTCCAGGCCTCGAAAGTCATCAATACACCGGCGGGGCGATGACCCAGATCGCCACGGCAGGCGCATCGTAGGGGTTGGCCCATGTATAGGGTTCGTGTTTGATGCGGAAACTGTCACCCTCGCCAACCGTGAAAGATCGCCCGCCGATGGTCAGGTCCAGTTGGCCGGATAACATGTAGCCGACCTCCTGCGTGGGGCGATGTGCCGGGGTCTGCATCCGGGACTGGGGCTCGAAGGTGGAA
This sequence comes from Ruegeria sp. AK4, assembly GCF_056541025.1. Taxonomy (NCBI): domain Bacteria; kingdom Pseudomonadati; phylum Pseudomonadota; class Alphaproteobacteria; order Rhodobacterales; family Roseobacteraceae; genus Ruegeria; species Ruegeria sp. AK4. The sequence continues at coordinate 113,504 of NZ_JBQFXS010000011.1, read as the reverse complement.
TAGACCATCTCGAAATCATCGGTCAGATCGGGCGAGAGCAGTTCTTCGATCAGCCCCTCTTTGTTCGACCCCATCGGGCGGCGCGTGCCGGTGCGCACCACATAGCCCTGTTCCTCGACCGGGGCGGCGGAATGGGCGAACAGCATCGACATCGGTACCCCCAGGCAATCCGCGATCTGCCGCAGGTCCGAAATCGACGGGTCGGACATGTCGCGTTCGACCTGACTGATCCACCCGACCGACCGGTTCAGCTTTTCGGCAATCTCGGTCAGAGTCAGGCCCCGCGCCTTGCGCAGGGCCCGGATATCCGCACCCAGAGTCGCGCTGTTTGGGGCTTGGGAATTCACGGGCGGCTCCGACTCTCATGAAAATTTCATCGTGTTTTTCACGATGGCGCGAATCGGTGAAATTTCCAAGCGTTTTTTCATTTGCGCTTCGCACGTGGCATGGCTAATGGGTCCGCATGTGGATTGCGGTGATGTACCTATGGGCGATCAACGCCCTGACTTTGATGGCTTTTGGCTGGGACAAGGCCCGGGCGGGGCGGCGCAAGCGCAGAATTGCCGAACGCAGACTGCTGTTGCTGGCCGCCTTGGGAGGCAGCCCCGGCGCAGTGCCGGGACGGTGGATATTCAGGCACAAGACGCGCAAACGCGGGTTTTCCGCGTGGCTATTTGCCATTCTTGGATTTCAGGCCGCCGGATGTGTTCTGCTATTCAACCCTGCTCTGATTCAATGACCTGAAACCGGGTTTCAGTGACAGGCCTGATTGCCCGAGGCTGCCATGGATCTGCCCCCTCAGGCCATCAGATACATGATCTGGCTATGTTCGCGACGCAGCAGGCGCTGGATCACACCTCGAACACTTGGGCCAGAATCGCACTCAACCGATCTGCGTCATTCTGATCGAACGCATCCGGCTGGTCGCTGTCGATGTCAAAGACCGCAATGACCTCGCCCCGGGCGTCGCGCACCGGCAGAACCAGTTCGGACCGGGTTGAGCTTGCGCAGGCGATATGGTCCGGAAAGGCGTCCACATCCGGGACCAGCTGAGCCTCGCCCGTCCGGGCCGCCGCGCCGCACACGCCGCGGTCGAAGGGGATGACGAGGCATCCGTGACCGCCCTGATAGGGTCCGATCTTCAGCAGATCGGGCTCGGTCACCCGGTAGAACCCGGTCCAGTCGCACCGATCATCGGCATGATGAACCTCGCAGGCGATGGTCGCCATCAGGGCGATCTGGTCGGTCTCGCCTTCGGTCAGGGCGGCGATGGTCTTGGTCAGCGTGTCGTAGTCAACGGTCATGGCAGGGTTTCTTGGGGTCTGAGGGGTGGGGGCGCTGCCCCCTCTTGAGCCTGCGGCTCAATTCACCCCCGGAGTATTTGGAAAAAGATGAAGCGTCAAACCCGTTCGATGGCGATGGCCGTACCTTCGCCGCCGCCGATGCATATTGCTGCGACTCCGCGTTTGAGATCTCGTTTTTCCAGCGCGTTCAGCAGTGTGACCATGATCCGTGCCCCGGATGCGCCGATCGGGTGCCCGAGTGCACAGGCCCCACCGTTCACGTTCACCTTTTCGCGCGGCAGACCCATTTCCTGCATGAAGGCCATGGGGACGACGGCGAAGGCTTCGTTGACCTCCCACAGATCCACGTCATCCTTGCTCCAGCCGATGCGCGACAGCAGTTTTTGCGCCGCGGGAATCGGTGCCGTGGTGAACAGGCCCGGTGCCTGGGCATGGCTTGCGTGCCCAAGAATGCGGGCGCGCACCGCCAGACCCTGCGCCTCGGCGGCATCAGCAGAGGCCAGAACCAGCGCAGCGGCACCATCAGAGATCGACGAGGAATTGGCCGCTGTCACCGTCCCGTCCTTGCGGAAGGCGGGTTTCAGGGTCGGGATTTTCTCGGGCCGGGCGGATTTTGGCTGCTCATCGGCACCCTGCGTGACCTCTCCCTTGCGGGTTTGGACGAGGACCGGGGTGATTTCATCGTCGAATGCGCCGCTTTCCTGAGCAGCCAGGGCATTTGACAGGGATTTCAGGGCGTATTCGTCCTGCGCCTCGCGGGTGAACTGATAGGTTTCGGCGCAGTCTTCGGCAAAGGTGCCCATCAGGCGGCCCTTGTCATAGGCATCCTCGAGCCCGTCGAGGAACATGTGATCGACCACCTGACCATGGCCGATGCGGGCTCCGCCGCGCATTTTAGGCAGCAGGTAGGGCGCGTTGGTCATGCTTTCCATCCCGCCTGCGACCATCGTGTCGGCGTGGCCCAGCGCGATCTGGTCAAAGGCGATCATCGCCGCCTTCATCCCCGACCCGCACATCTTGTTGAGCGTTGTGGCGGGCACCTCTTCGCCAAGCCCCGCCGCGAATCCGGCCTGTCGCGCGGGGGCCTGGCCCTGACCGGCAGGCAGGACGCAGCCCATCAGGACCTCATCCACCGTTTGCGTGTTGGCCTGTTGCAGCGCTGCGCGGATCGCGGTGCCGCCCAGATCGGCGGCGGCGACCCCGTCGAACATGCCCTGAAACCCGCCCATCGGTGTGCGGGCGGCCCCTACGATCACGACGTCTTTCATCCCGGTTTTCCTCCTGCTTGTCCGAGCATGAATACCGAATGGTAAGATTTGCCGTCTAGCGTATTTTTACGACGCAGTTTCAGATTGAGGGGCGGTTGACCATGGGGCTGACCAGCACAACGACCGGCACAACACAGGTTATCACGGTCCATGCCGACCGGATCGATGCGGCAATGGCCATTCAGTTCAAGGAAGACATGCGCAGCGAGACCGAGGCGGATGCGACTCGGGTTGTGCTGGACCTGTCGGGGGTCGAATTCATCGATTCCAGCGGATTGGGTGCGATTGTCGCCTCGATGAAGCAACTGGGGCAGGATCGCAGGCTGGATCTGGCCGGTCTGCAGCCGGTTGTCGAAAAGGTGTTTCGCCTGACGCGCATGGACACGGTCTTCAGGCTGTTCGCCACATTGGACGACGCGGTGTCAGACCCTGTGGACTGACTTCGGCAGGAGTGAGCGTGTGAAACCCGCATGTGATGAAACCCGTATGGAACTGACCTTCCCCGCAACCGCATCCGAGGCCAGCGCGGGCATTGCGCAACTCAGCACCGGGTTGGCAAAGCAGGGTCTGCCTGCGCACATGGCCGGCGATGTCAGGATTGCATTGGCAGAGGCGATCAACAACGTGGTGGAACACGCCTATGCCGGGATCGCGGCGACGAAGGTTCAGGTGTCGTGCAGGCTGGATCAGGATCAGTTGGACATCCTGATCACGGATACCGGTAACCCGCTGCCGGGGTGCCAGCCGCCCGACGGGGTTCCGGCGCAGATCGGATCATCGGTTCAGGACCTGCCCGAGGGCGGGTTTGGCTGGTTTCTGATCCACCAACTGACAAGCGATATCCGGTATGAGCGGCGTCAGGGATGCAACCTGCTGTCCCTGCGCTTCGACTTTGACCGCCATGATTGACCGCAAATGGCCACAATAAGGCCTCTTTCGAACCATTGTAGCGCCCAAAACGAGCATCATACCTAGTCTTGTAGCTCAGATAGCTTCCCTCGGCGCCATTAATCACAGCCCCCACCCAGTGACCGGCGCCGAGGAACTTCCCCCCCTTAAATTACTGGACAATACCGGATCAGGTTTTACCTTCGCCCCGTTGCAGGCAACAGGAGGGGTAATATGCGGGATTTGCACAAACCGGGCCGGTCCGAAGTTCTGGCCACCGAGGGGATGTGTGCCACATCTCATCCGCTGGCTGCAAAGGTTGCGCTCGACATTCTGGGGCAAGGCGGCAACGCGATGGATGCGGCGATTGCCGGGGCGGTGGTGCTGGGCATTTGTGAGCCGCAGATGACAGGGTTGGGCGGCGATTGCTTTGTGTTGTTCAACCGCGCCAGTGAAAGCGATGTGCGCGCGCTGAACGGGTCGGGCCGTGCCCCAGCAGCGGCCAATGCCGACAGGTTGCGGGACCAGGGCCTGTCTGCCGTGCCCCTGAACAGCGCCGATGCGGTGACGATACCGGGCGCGGTGGATGCGTTTTGCCATCTGGCCGACTCTGAGGGGCGTTTGGCTCTGGATGCGATTCTGCAACCCGCGATTCGCTATGCGGAACAGGGCGTTCCGGTGGCCCCGCGCGTGGCATTCGACTGGCAAAGCGGGGCCGACACGCTGCAGGGTGCGGCGCGCAGCCAATATCTGATCGACGGCAAGATACCGGGCACCGGCCAGATATTCAGCGCCCCGGGCCAGGCTGAGGTTCTACGCCAGATCTCGAAACACGGGCGCGACGCGTTCTATTCGGGCGAGATTGCGCAGGACATGGTGTCGGCCCTGACGGCGATGGGTGGCGTTCATACGACCGAAGACTTTCAGACCACCCGCTGCACCCCGGCTGAACCGCTCAGCGGGGATTATCAGGGCATCGATCTTGTCGAGCATCCGCCCAACGGGCAAGGCGCGACAGCGATTTTGCTGCTCAACATCCTCAAACATTTCGACCTGTCCGGAATGGACCCGCTTGGTGCGGAACGGGTGCATATCGAAGCCGAGGCCACCAAGCTGGCCTATGACGCCCGCAACCGGTTCATTGCCGACCCCGATCACATGGCCGGTGTAGACCGGCTCCTCGACCCCGACACCGCTGCCAAGCTGGCCGCTTTGATCGACCCGAAGGCCGCAATGCCCGCCGCCGCCCCGCTGACCGAGGCGATCCACAAGGACACGGTTTATATCACCGTGGTCGACCGGGACAGAATGGCGGTGTCGCTGATCTATTCGATCTTCCACAGTTTCGGGTCGGGCATTGCCTCGGAAAAATACGGCATTCTTCTGCAGAACCGGGGGGCGGGGTTCAATCTGCAGCCGGGTCATCCGAATGAGCTGGGCGGCGGCAAACGCCCGATGCACACGATCATCCCCGGCCTGCTGAAACAGGGCGGGCGCGTGCTGATGCCATTTGGCGTCATGGGCGGGGCTTATCAGCCCACCGGCCACGCGCGGTTTGTGTCAAACCTTACGGATTTCGGCATGGACCTGCAGGAGGCGATCGACGCCCCCCGCGCCTTTGCCGACGGGTCGGTTCTAACGGTCGAACGTGGCTTCCCGGCGCAGGTCGCGAAACAATTATCGGAAATGGGGCACACTATTGAGCACCCGGAAACCCCCTTGGGTGGAGCGCAAGCGATCCGAATCCGGGATGACGGTGTTCTTGAGGGGGCAAGCGACCCCAGAAAAGACGGATGCGCATTGGGATATTGAATTCTCACCCGCCTAAAAGCGGACACCGGGATGAATCAATTCAGATGGAAATGCAGCGGGTAGGACCCGTCCTCGAACGGGCCGAACATGTTTGGGATATCCGGGTGTTCGACCGGTTCGCCGGAATAGTCGGCGACCAGATTTTGTTCTGAAACATAAGCCACATAGAAGGATTGGTCGTTTTCCGCCAAAAGGTGATAAAACGGCTGTTCCTTGATGGGCCGGCTGTCCTCGGGAATAGCTTCGTACCATTCTTCGGTATTCGAAAACTCTGGGTCCACGTCAAAGATCACCCCTCGAAAGGGATGTTTCTTGTGACGGACCACCTGTCCCAGGCCGTACTTGGCGCGTGTCTTTAGCATTTGTTTATGCCCCCAAAGCATTTACTACCTGTTTTCGGGCAGAAAATCCAATCATTGATCCGAATTTCGGGGAAACAGTCTGTGAACATTCTACTGACAGTGTTCGAAATTGCGGCCCCGGTCTTTCTTCTGGCGGGCATCGGTTTTGCCTGGGTCCGGCTGGGATTCGAGTATCGGCTTCAATTCGTTACGCGGTTCGGCATGACCCTTGCGCTGCCCAGCCTGATCTTCGTCGCGCTGATGCAGTCCGAGATTTCGGGCGGCGATCTGTCGCGCTTCACGGTCGCAACCCTTGTCGCCAACCTGGCTTTGGTGGCGGTGTTCTGGGTCCTGGTCCGGGTCTTGAAACTGGATCAGCGCACCTATCTGTCGCCACTGATTTTCGGCAATACCGGCAATCTTGGCCTGCCGCTGTGCCTGTTTGCCTTTGGTCAGGCGGGGCTGGGCTATGCGGTGCTGTTTCTGGCCGTATCCATCTTGTTTTCATTCACTTACGGGATCTACCTTGTCGCGGGCAAAGGCGCGTTCGGGCAGGTGATGCGCCAGCCGATGGTCTGGGCGACCATCCTGGGGGCGCTGTTTCTGTGGCGCGGGTGGGAGACGCCTGTGTTCCTGACCAACACGCTTGATCTGCTGGGCCAAATGGCGGTGCCGCTGATGCTGGTGACCGTCGGCGTCGCGGTTGCGCGGCTCAGCACGCATAACCTGGGGCGGGCGGTGTGGTTGTCGCTGCTGAAACTGGCCGTATGCTTCGGGCTTGGCTGGGCCGTAGCCGCCGCGTTTGAACTGGAGTCCGTCGCCTTTGGCGTTCTGGTTCTGCAGATGTGCACCCCGGTCGCGGTCACATCCTATCTGCTGGCGGAACGGTTCGGGGCGGATGCGGACGCTGTGGCGGGGATGGTCATGGTCTCGACCCTGCTGTCGGTCGCGGCGCTGCCGATGGTTCTGGCTATGGTTCTGTAGCGATTGTGATTTCCTCGGCGCTCAATCTGCGCTAGAATGCGAAAAAAAGGCACGAGGCACATGAGCAGAATTCTTATCGTACTCTTCGGGGTGCTGCTTTTGGCATCCTGTGGGGGTGGTTCGAAACAACCGCCCAGCAAACTGAATGACGCGTGCAGCATTGCGCGTGAAAAGCCCGATTACATCAGGGCGTTCAAAAGCACCGAACGCAAATGGGGCGTGCCGGTCCACGTCCAGATGGCGACGATCTATCAGGAAAGCCGCTATCGCCACGATGCGCGCACGCCGCACAGATATGTGCTGGGCGTCATTCCGATGGGCCGCCAAAGCAGCGCCTATGGCTATGGTCAGGCGCTGGACGGCACCTGGGATCAGTACCAGCGCGAGACCGGCAAACGCCGGGCCAAGCGGGACCGCATCCGGGATGCCTCGGATTTCATCGGCTGGTACATGAACAAAAGCTACGAGCGGAACGGCATTCATCCGTCCGACACGCGCAACCAGTATCTGGCCTATCACGAAGGTCACACCGGCTATGCGCGCGGCAGCCACAACGGCAAATCATGGCTCCTGAACGTCGCCAATGACGTGGATGCGCGTGCCAATCTGTATCAGGCGCAGCTGGCGACCTGCCGGCACTAAGCCTTAAGGCGGGTCAGCGGTTGCCGGACCCGCTTCTTGTTCTGCTGGAAAACAGGTTCTGATCCAGTTGGCCGCCTTCGGTCAGCGCACCCAGCAGCACCGTGGTCTGGCCGCCCGCATTGTCGTGGATCACCCATTTGCGCAGCTCGACCGGGTTGTCGGTGAACATCAGCTCGATCCGCCCCGAGTCGGGGTTTTTGGGGTCCTGCGCGGTCACCACCGTGGCAGTGCCATCGAAATCATGGCCCACAACCATATTCGCCTGACCCAGATTCACATTCCGCGCCAGCACCAGCGACAGCGGGGTCCGTCTCAGCGGGTATTGCTCGGGCGGCTGGTTTGATTTGGGGTCGAAGATTTTGACGCTGCCGGACCGGGCCAGCACCACCGCGCTGTTGGGCGGGTCATATTCGAACCGCATCTTGCCCGGACGTTCCAGCCAGAGCTTTCCGGTACTCAGCGAACCGTCGTCATTGACCTGCGTAAAGGTGGTCTGAACGGTTTTCAGCCCGTTCAGATAATTGGAAATCTGCGACAAAGGCAGCTTGTCGGCGGCCCACGCGGCAGGCGCGGCCAGTGTCAGAGCAAGGGCAAAAGCAATCTGTTTCATGGCTCACAGATAGGCGCTCTGCCCTTGTTATTAAATATCCTATTGCTCGGGGACCAGGATTTCGCGTTTGCCGACGTGATTTGCCGCCGAAACAACGCCTTCGTCCTCCATCTGCTCAACCAGCCGGGCGGCCTTGTTGTACCCGATGGCGAGTTTCCGCTGAATGTACGAGGTCGAGCATTTGCGATCCTTGATCACAATCGCCACCGCCTGGTCGTACAGCGCATCCTCGCCATTGGTGTTGCCACCGGTGTTCAGGCCCAGAACGGCGTCGATATTGTCGGCCTTTTCCTCGGCCGGGCCATCGACCACGCCGCTCATGTAATCGGGCGGACCGAACTGTTTCAGGTGGTTGACGATTTCCTCGACTTCCTCGTCCGAGACAAATGGCCCGTGGCAACGGGTGATCTTGGCCCCGCCCGCCATATAGAGCATGTCGCCCTGCCCCAGCAGTTGCTCGGCGCCCATCTCACCCAGAATGGTGCGGCTGTCGACTTTCGAGGTGACCTGAAACGAGATCCGGGTCGGGAAGTTCGCCTTGATCGTGCCGGTGATCACATCGACCGAGGGGCGCTGTGTGGCCATGATCAGGTGAATGCCCGAGGCCCGCGCCATCTGCGCCAGACGCTGGATGCAGGCCTCGATCTCTTTGCCTGCCACCATCATCAGATCGGCCATCTCGTCGACGATGACGACGATATAGGGCATCGCTTCGGGGGCGAATTCCTCGGTCTCGAACATCGGCTCGCCGGTTTCGTCGTCAAAGCCGGTCTGGACCGTGCGGCTGAACAGCTCGCCCTTGGCCAGCGCGTCTTTCACGCGGCCGTTGTAGCCCGCGATGTTGCGCACGCCCATCTTGGACATCTTGCGATAGCGATCCTCCATCTCGCCCACGACCCATTTCAGGGCCACAACCGCCTTTTTCGGGTCGGTGACAACGGGCGACAGCAGATGCGGGATGCCGTCATAGACAGAAAGTTCCAGCATCTTTGGGTCGATCATGATCAGGCGGCATTCATCCGGTGTCAGCTTATAGAGCAGCGACAGGATCATCGTGTTGATCGCCACCGATTTACCGGACCCGGTGGTCCCCGCGATCAGCAGGTGAGGCATTTTCGCAAGGTTCGCCACCACAGACTCACCGCCGATATCCTTGCCCAAGGCCAGCGGCAGCGCGTGGTTGCCATCGCCAAAATCGCGGCTGGCGAGAATCTCACGCAGCACCACCATCTCGCGGTTTTCGTTGGGCAGTTCGATACCGATCACCGAGCGGCCCGGCAGGGTCGAAACCCGCGCCGACAGGGCCGACATCGAGCGCGCGATATCGTCTGCAAGGCCGATCACCCGGCTGGCTTTCAGACCCGGAGCAGGCTCCAGTTCGTACATGGTGACAACGGGGCCGGGGCGGACGCTGACGATCTCACCCTTGACGCCATAGTCGTCCAGCACGTTTTCCAGCATCCGCGCGTTTTCTTCCAGTGCCTCATCGCTCAGGTGGTGGCGCTGGATGTTGGCCGGGTTCGACAAAAGGCCCAGGGGGGGCAGTTCGAAATCGGAATGCTTGTCCTCGAATGACAGCGCGGGCTGCGCCTCGGCCTGCGCGCGGCGCGAGGGCTGCGGGGTCCGGCGCACAGGCTGCGCGACCACCGGCTTGCGCGGTTCGGCCACCGGGATTTTCATCGCCGGGCGCTGTTGCGGCGCGGGCTCATCGTCGAACACCGCGTCGTCGTCATAGTCGGGCTCGGGCGCATAGTCGTCATGCTCCGGCTCCTGCCATGCAGGCGCGACATCCGCAGACAGCACCGGCTCGGGCGGCAGACCGTCCAACGTGACCGGCGGTTCAGGCGGCAAGCCGTCTTCCACGCCCCGGTTCAGGATCAGCGGGTCCGGCCCCCTGCCCCGGCCTTTGGTCAGCGGCAGGTTCGGATCGGGTTCCGGGGCCATCTCTCCCGTAGCAACCTTGCGATTGCGCACGGCGGCAGAGATTTTTGACCGGATGCGATCTTCACCGGGCATCTCGTCAAAGCCGTGAACTGGCTCGGGATCGATCAGTTCCGGTTCCGGCATCGGATCGGGGCGGCGGATCAGCCCCGGCATGCGGGCCAGCAGACCCATCTTGGGTGCGGGTTCCGGTGCCTCCTCCTCGTCATCCTCAAACAGCGGGTCGGCATAGGCCATGTCGTCGTCAAACGCAGGCTCAAGACGCGCAGCGCGACGGTCTTCCCATTGCGAACGGCGATCCCGCGCGGCCTGCGCGGTGGCCGAGGCCCCGCGACCCAGCAGGTTCATCAGCATGTCGTAGGACATCACCAGGCCAAGCAGGAATGCCCGCAGCCCACGCCGGACATCGGCCCGGGTAAAGCCCAGCACAAACACGCCCAGAGCCAGCATGCCGAACGCCATCGCCAGCGACATCAGCTTAACCAGAAAATGCGAGGAGATCGGCAACAGCGTCAGCAACGCGCCCATCACCGTGTCGCCAAAGAGCCCGCCCAGCCCATAGCTGTGTGTTGCGCGCCAGGCATCGCCGGGCACCAGCGTCGCGGCATAGACGGAAACGACAGCGATCCAGATCGGCGCAAAGATCAGCCGCGCAACGGCGCGATCTTCACCAAAATGACCCGCAAAGCGCAGGCCCCAGCCGATCAGAACCAGCGCAATACCCCAGCTTCCCCAACCGACAATCATGAACAGCGGCGCGGCGATCGAAGCGCCGACCCGTCCCATCCAGTTCTGCACCGGCGCGTCGGTCGATACCATCCAGTTCGGATCATCCGGCGTGTAAGACCAGATCATCGCGGCGGCGGCCAGCCCCAGCAGGATCAGGGCAATCCCGATCAGTTCCTTGCTGCGCCGTTCGATGGCCGCCTGCGTGGTGCTGTCCAGTAACGGGTCGCGGTTGCGCGCGTTCAATGATGCCATTTTGCCCTCGTACCTCACAAATAGATGCAGTCGCGCAGCGTGATCAGCCCGCGCTCCATCTCTGTTTTTGGGGCCACCATCGCGACCCGGATAAAATGCTCGCCCGGGTTTTGCCCCGGATCGCCCTGAGAAAGATATGCGCCCGGCAGGACCCGTACGCCGGTCTGCTGCCACAGCTTCAATGCGGTTTCCTCGCCGTTTTCCACCGGCAGCCACAGGAAAAACCCGGCCTCGGGCGGCATATAGCCCTGCACCCCTGCAAAGACTCGATCCGCGATGGCGTATTTTTCCTGATAAAGCGCGCGGTTCTCGGCAACATGGGCTTCGTCCGCCCAGACCTTGGCCGACGCAGCCTGCAGCGGCAGCGGCAAGGGCGCGCCCGCGTAGCTGCGCAACTGTTTGACCCGCCGGATCGTTTCCGGCCCGCCCGCAATCAGGCCCGAGCGCAGCCCGGCCAGGTTCGACCGTTTCGACAGCGAGTTGAACAGGGTGATCCGCTCCGGGTCGGCCCCAAGCTCTTGCGCCACGGTCAGAATACCGGTTGGGGCCTCGTCGCGGTAAATCTCGGAATAGCATTCATCGGCGAAGATGCGGAAATCATAGGTCTCGGCCAGACTGATCAGGTCCGCCCAATATTCGCGCGACGCGACAGCCCCCTGCGGGTTGGCGGGTGAGCAGATATAGGCCACAGCGGTGCGGTTCAGCACCTCTGCGGGCAGTCCGGCATAGTCGGGCAGGTGCCCGGTTGCGGCGGTTGCGGGCACAAAAACCGGCTCGGCCCCGACCGAGATCGAGGCGACCATGTAGACCTGATAAAACGGGTTCGGGCACAGAACGACCGGCTTCTGCCCGTTCTTCTGTTCGGGGCAAAGCGCCATCGCGGCGTTGTAAAGCCCCTCGCGCGTGCCATTCAGGGCCATCACGTTGGTTTCGGGGTCCATTGTCACGCCATAACGGCGCTTGATCCAGCCGGTGATCGCGCCGCGCAGCTCGGGCGAGCCTTCGTTTGGCGGATAGCCCTGAAACCCGGCAGCGTTTTCCGCGATCACATCCGGGACCCAGGCCGGGAATTCATGCATTGGCGCGCCGATGGTCATATGAATCACATCGCCACCCGGCTGGTGATGATCCAACAGGGTGCGCAGACGCGGGAATGCATATTCCGGTAGGTCCGAAAACCGCTCGGGGAAATCCATAACTACTGCCTCAATATCGGGGTCATTGGCGCCCCGTTTTTTTGGCAGATTACAGCCCAAGGCCCCCTTCGTCCAGACAAAGAGGTTCCGAATCAGGGGATTGTGGCATTCAGGCCAGCGCGGTTTCCGCCGCGGACCCCAGCCGCAAAAGCGCCTCTTCCGAGCCCGGATAGCCCAGCATCATCAGCCCGCAACCGGGGGTTCCGGTGGGCAGGGTCAGCGCGGCCAGCCCCATCAGATTGGCGATCCGGGTGTTGCGCAGGGCCAGCAGGTTCTCGGTCACGTAATAGTCGTGATCGTTCATCAGGCGCTCCAGATTGGGCGGCAGAATCGGGGCAGTCGGGGCGAGGACCGCGTCAAACCCGGCGGTGGCCGCATCCCATGCGGTGCGGCAGGCCTTGAGCTTTGACCACGCGGCCACGTACTCCGGCCCCGAAAACCCTTTGCCCATGCGGAACCGTTCGAGGATTTCGGGATACATCGCCCCGGGGTTCGCCTCGATCACGTCCCGCCACAATCCGTAGGCTTCGGTGGTATAGAGAACCCCGGTCAGGCCCATCGCCTCATTCAGTTCCGGCACGTCCAGCGGGACGATTTCGGCCCCTGCCTCCCTGAGGCGGGCCAATGCGTCGTCATAGGCCCGCCCCGGCGCATCACGCAGATCGTCTTTGACGACGTTTTGAAGATCGGCGAACCGGCGGCCTTGCAGCGAGGCACCCCGCAGGTCGGCCGGGCTTCCACCCTCTAACGCCGCCAGCATATGGGCCGCATCCTCGACCGAGCGCGCAATCGGGCCAACGGTGTCGAACCGCAGGCACAGCGGCACGGCCCCCTCAAGGCTGATCCGCCCGGCGGTGGTTTTCAGACCGACCAGATTGTTCCACGCCGCAGGTATGCGCACCGACCCGCCGGTGTCCGAGCCGATACCACCAGCTGCCAGATTCCAAGCAACCGACGCCGCAGCGCCGGAAGACGAGCCTCCGGGCACCGCGTCCTCATCATCAATGCAGGGCGGGGTTTCGGTGATCGGGTTCAGACCCAGCCCCGAAAAGGCCAGTTCGCTCATATGCGTTTTGCCCAGACACACCGTGCCCATCGCGGTGGCATTGCGCAGCACAATCGCATCCGCGTCCGGAACACGGCCTTTCAGCAGCGCCGATCCGGCCTCGGTCGCGGTCCCGGCGGTGTCGAACAAATCCTTCCAACTGATCGGCACCCCATCCAGCAGGGAACGCCGCAGGCCAAGGCCCGCCCGTTCCTTGGCCGCTTTCGCCTCGGCCCGCGCCCGGTCATGGGTGACGCGGGCATAGATGCGGTCGCGATGGGGATGGTCGTCAATCGCGCTCAGATAGGTCTCGGTCAGTTCGACCGGGTCGATCTGGCCCATGCCGATACCGCGCCCCAGATCGCATGCTGTCATGGTCAGCCAATCCTGCATCTCGCCCCCCTTCGGATTTTCCGCCTGATCCGGACGGTAGCGACAGGACCGCACATGGACAATCCCGAAAGGGCGCGCATAGTGCGGGCATGAACACGGCTTCGGATATCCTGATCGTTGGCGGCGGCCTGAACGGCCCGGCACTGGCTCTGGCATTGGCGCAAACGGGGCATTCCGTCACCGTGATCGATTCTCTGACCGGGAAAGTGCGCAAGAATGCCGCCTTTGACGGGCGGGCTTACGCGCTGGCGCTGGCCTCGCAACGGCTGCTGGATGCGATTGGTGTGTGGGACCGCGTCGCCGACCACGCCCAGCCGATGCTGGAGATCAAGGTAACCGACGGCCATGCGGGCGCGGGCCCGTCGCCGTTTTTCATGCATTTCGACCATGCGGAAATCGAAGAAGGCCCGATGGGTTACATGGTTGAGGATCGCCACCTGCGCCGCGCCTTTCTGGACGCGATGGGCGAGGAAAAGCGCATCACCCAGATCAGCGGCAAGACGGTTGTTTCACAACAGATCGATGTGGCGGGCGTGTCGCTGACCCTTGATGACGGGTCAACCGTTTCGGGCCACTTGGTGGTCGGCTGTGACGGACGCCGCAGCGGCACTGCCGCGCGGGCGGGGATCAAACGGACCGGCTGGGATTACGGCCAGACCGCGCTGGTTTGCGCCATCGAGCATGACCTGCCCCATCACGGCATCGCGCATCAGTTCTTCATGCCGCCGGGCCCCCTGGCCATCCTGCCACTGACCGGCAACCGCAGTTCCATTGTCTGGAGCGAACGCACCGAGACCGCGCACCGCATCAATGCCATGTCCGAGGCCGACTATCTACAGGTCCTGCGCCCCCGCTTCGGCGATTTTCTGGGCGAGATCCGCTTGCAGGGCGATCGATTCACCTATCCGCTGAACCTGACCATCGCCAATTCCTTCGTCGCGGATCACCTCGCGCTGGTCGGCGACGCGGCCCACGGCATGCACCCCATTGCAGGCCAGGGTCTGAACGCGGGTCTGCGCGATGTGGGCGCGCTGGCCGAGGTTCTGACCCTCGCCGGACGGCGCGGCGAGGACATCGGATCCGTGCTGGTGCTGGAGCGCTATCAGGAATGGCGGCGGTTCGACACCGCTTCGCTGGCAATGGCGACAGATGTGTTCAACAGGCTGTTTTCCAACGACAATCCGCTATTGCGGATGGGCCGGGATATCGGCATGGGCATCGTCGGATCACTGCCCGGCCTGCGCCGCGGTTTCGTGCGCGAGGCCGCCGGGCTGACCGGAGACCTGCCGAAACTGCTGCAAGGCCGCTCAATCTAATCCAACTCGCGCGCCTCATCCACCAGCATCACCGGAATCCCGTTGCGGATCGGAAAGGCCAGACCGGCGGCTTTGGACACCAGTTCCTGTTTGTCAGCATCGTAATGCAGGGTGGTGTGGGTCTGCGGGCAGATCAGCGCCTCGAGCATGTGGCGGTCAAAGGCGTGTTCGGGGGTGCTCATTGCAGTGTTTCCTCATTTGAGCCGCCGCGCAGTGCAAACTCGATCAGTGTCACCAGGGTCTCGCGCCGTGTGCGCAGGCACGGAGCCTCGAGCAGGGCCTGTTTGTCCTCGGGGTCGAAATCCAGCAGCATCGACAGCGAGTTGACCAGCAATTCGTCATCGGCATCCTTCAGCGAATCCCAATCCGTGGACAGGTGGCGCGAGGAAAAGAAACGTTCCAGCAAGGTCAGAAACCGGGTGCGGTTGAAATTGTCGTCCTTCTCGGCCTTGCCCAGATCGCGGTCGAACCCGTCCCACGCAACTTCGCAGCGGCGATAGGGGGTGAAGGCATCCGGCTCGGCCCGGATACGGAACCGCGACACACCGGTCAGGGTGATCAGATAGCGACCGTCTTCGGTTTCGGAAAACTGGGTCACGCGACCGGCGCAACCGATCTGGTGCAATTTGCTGTCATCGCTGATCGAGGGGTTGGGCTGGACCATGCCGATCAGCCGCTCTTTGGTCCTGAGCGCGTCATCCAGCATCTGCAGGTAGCGCGGCTCGAAGATATGCAGCGGCAAGCGCGAACGGGGCAGCAGCAGCGCCCCGGGCAATGGAAAAACGGATACCGTATCCGGCAGGTCAGCGGGATGCATCATGTATCCGAGTGTAGCTCTGATCAGAAATTAGGCAAATATCATCGAGCTGAGCTTGCGCCGCCCATTCAGAACAATCGGATCGTTGGGCTTGAGCGCGTCGAAGATCGTGAACAGCTGCGCCTTGGCGGCACCGTCATTCCATTCGCGATCCCGCCGGAACAGTTCCAGCAATTGCGCCACGGCCTCTTCCACATCGCCATTGGCGTGCAGCGCCTGCGCCAGATCGAACCGCGCCTGATGGTTGTCGGCATCCGCTTCGACCGCCGCGGTCAGATCGGCCACGGGACCGGCATCAGCGGCCTGTTTCGCCAGTTCAAGCTGCGCATGGGCGGCCTCGAGTTCAGGCGCATCTGAAATTTCGGCGGGTGCGCCGTTCAGGATCGCCTCGGCCTGATCCAGATCCCCCGCCGCGATATGCGCACGGACCAGCCCGCCATAGGCGGCTGCGTGGTTCGGGTCTTCGCCCAGAATGGCCGAGAAGGTCTGCGCCGCATCCACCGCCGCCCCTTCCGCCAGCATTTCCTCGGCGGCCTGCACGGCGTCATCCAACTGGCCACCGGGGCTTTCGCCGCCCCCGGCTTCGATCACACGGTCGACAAAAGCCTTGACCTCGGACCCCGGCAAAGCGCCCTGAAACCCATCCACCGGCTGGCCCTTGAAGAAGGCATAGACGGTCGGGATTGATTGGATGCGCATTTGCGAGGCGATCATCTGCGCCTCATCCACATTGATCTTGACCATCTTCACCGCACCTTTTGCGGCGGCTACAGCCTCTTCCAGTTGCGGGCCAAGCGTTTTGCACGGGCCGCACCAGGGGGCCCAGAAATCGACGATCACCGGCGTGTCCTGCGATGCCTCGATAACGTCGGCCATAAAGGTGGCCTCGGACCCGTCCTTGATCAGATCGGTGGTCTCAGGTCCGGCTGCGGGGTTCAGAAGGTCCATGGCAATCACTCTTTCGTTCGAATTTGCGCCCTATATGCAACCGAGCGGGACAGAAACCAAGTGCAGAGTTGCACAATCACAGGTCGAATGTTGCAAAGACCGGAGCGTGATCGCTGGGTTTCTCCCACCCGCGCGCATCGCGCAGGATGCGGCTGGAATGACCGGCGTTCGAGATATCGGGCGTGGCCCAGACGTGATCCAAGCGCCGCCCTTTGTCGGCGGCGTCCCAGTCGCGCGCGCGGTAGGACCACCAACTATACAACCGACCCTCGGGGATATCCTTGCGTGTGATATCGATCCAACCGCCCGCATCCTGTGTTTCGGCCAGTGTTTCGACCTCGATCGGTGTGTGCGAGACCACTTTGAGCAACTGCTTGTGCGACCAGACATCATCTTCACGCGGGGCGATGTTCAGGTCGCCGACGAGGATAGATTTTTCCGGTTTCTCGGCATGGAACCAGTCGCGCATATCGGTCAGGTAATCCAGTTTCTGGCCGAATTTCTCGTTCTTTTCGCGATCCGGGATATCGCCGCCCGCAGGCACATAGAAATTGTGGATCGTCACGCCGTTTTCCAAACGACCCGCAATATGGCGCGCATGGCCCAGACCGGCGAAATCCTTGTCACCGACCTCTTCCATCGGCAGGCGCGACAGGATGGCGACGCCGTTATACCCCTTTTGCCCCCGCGCGATCATGTGGGTGTAACCCAGCGCCGCGAACCCCTCGGTCGGGATTTTCTCGACCGGAGACTTGCATTCCTGCAGACACAACACATCGGGCGCTTCTTCCTGCAGCAATTTCAGCACGATAGGTTCGCGCAGACGGACCGAGTTGATGTTCCAGGTGGCAAGGGTGAAGGGCATGGAAAATGTTCCTCTGTCGCGGTTGGCGCACCCTAGCGTGGTGCCGGTTCAGGTGCCATCGGAAAAATCCGGGCTATGTGGGATGCCCTTCGGACTGGGGTGCGTCATCGCAAATCTCGTACCAATCCGGTTTCTCGGACACAAACTCGTGGAATTGCACCTTGAGGCTTAGCGTTGTGTCCAGCGCATTTGCGGCAATCGGGAAACTGTCTTCCTCTGACAGAATCTCACCCAAAGACGTACCGCAGGTTTTGCAGAAACATCTGCCATATTTGTAAGGCGGGCCCGGTCGGTAAAAGGCGACATTTTCCTTACCCTTAACCCAGGTCAGGTCTTCTTTCTTGACGAATACAATCGTGCTGGCCCCGGCTTTTCGGCAG
This sequence comes from Ruegeria sp. AK4, assembly GCF_056541025.1. Classification (NCBI taxonomy): domain Bacteria; kingdom Pseudomonadati; phylum Pseudomonadota; class Alphaproteobacteria; order Rhodobacterales; family Roseobacteraceae; genus Ruegeria; species Ruegeria sp. AK4. Next base: position 95,773 of record NZ_JBQFXS010000011.1, on the reverse strand, counting down.
CGCGAGCAATGACATGTGCCCATAACGGACGGTTCACGGGCCAACTGAAATTCGACGGCCCCGCAAAAGCAACTTCCCTGAATCACCAGAATACCTCCCAACTAAAGCTATGCAGAACATTACATGAACATTTGAGGAATCGCAACGCTGTTCATCCCGGTGCGGGGACCCAAAAGGCACCGAAACTGCACAAAAAAAGCCGGGCCATAAGGCCCGGCAGTCCAACAGGGAGGTGCATGTCATAACCCGGACATGCGCGGGATGGGTGTAAACTAAACTTGTTTACAGAGTATCACTTTGATCCACGTCAATCTACCGTTGATCAAGAGACAAGGCGATATCCGCCGGATTCTGTGACCAAAAGGCGCGCATTGGACGGATCGGGCTCGATCTTCTGCCGCAGACGGTAGATATGGGTTTCCAGCGTGTGGGTCGTGACACCGGCGTTGTAGCCCCAGACCTCGTGCAGCAGCACATCGCGGGCGACCACGCCGTCGGTCGAGCGGTACAGGAACTTGAGGATGTTGGTCTCTTTCTCGGTCAGACGTATCTTGCGATCCTCTTCGGTGATCAGCATCTTCATCGCGGGTTTGAACGTGTAGGGGCCAAGGACAAAGACCGCATCCTCGGATTGTTCATGCTGACGCAGTTGTGCACGGATACGGGCCAGAAGCACCGGGAACTTGAACGGCTTCGAGACATAATCATTCGCGCCCGCATCCAGGCCCAAAATCGTGTCGGCGTCGCTGTCATGGCCGGTCAGCATCAGGATCGGGCTTTTGACGCCTTGTTTGCGCATCAGGCGGCACAGCTCGCGCCCGTCTGTGTCGGGCAGGCCCACGTCGAGAATAACCAGATCGTAAATCGCCTCGCGCGCGCGTTCCATCGCGGATTGACCGTCTGATGCTTCGAACACATCGAAATCCTCGGTCATAACAAGCTGTTCGCTGAGCGCTTCGCGCAGGTCTTCGTCGTCATCCACCAGCAGGATTTTCTTGAGCTGAGCCATTTCCCGGTCCTCCTAAGCCTTTTCCATCACTTGCGCGTGGAATATGCAATCAGCAAGATTTGCTGCAACCGCCTCACGCCTTCGTGTCGGACGCGGAGGAAATGTTTCACATTTCTATTCGAAAGCAGTACCAGAGGCGGTGAACGTTATAGGGTAACACAGATGAGTCTCATCCCCGACATAACCGAGCTGCTGGCACGCGCCCGCGCGGATCTGCGCATGGGGGTTCCGGTGGTCCTGACCGATGACAGCGGGGTCAGCGTGCTTGCGACTGCGACCGAAACGCTGGGGGCGCAGCGGCTGGCCGATCTGCGGGGGCTGGGCGGCGATCCGGTGGTTGCGATCACCGGGCGGCGGGCGGAAACGCTGAAAGCGCGCGCCTATGATGGCGATCTGGCGCGGGTGCTGATCCCGGCGGATGCGGATATCGGCTGGGTGCAGGCCGTGGCCGACCCTTCGGACGATCTGAACACCCCGATGAAGGGCCCGCTGATGACGGACCGGCAGGGCAGTGCCAATCTGCACCGGCTGGCCATCGCGCTGACCAAATCCGCGCGGCTTCTGCCTGCGGTGGTTGTGGTGCCGGTCGAAGATGGTCGCTCCTTTGCGCCGGCGCACGGGCTGACCTGCATCGATCACACCCGCGCCGCACCGCATCTGGCGGCGCGCAGTGCATTGCACTCGGTGGTCGCCGCCCGGCTGCCGATGGAGGTGTCCGAGGCCGGACGCCTGCACGTTTTCCGCCCCGAGGATGGCGGCGAGGAACATTACGCGGTCGAGATCGGCCGCCCCGACCGCGACAAGCCGGTTCTGGCGCGGCTGCATTCCGCCTGTTTCACCGGCGACCTGATGGGCAGTCTGAAATGCGATTGCGGCCCGCAATTGCGCGGCGCGCTGGCGCAGATGGGCTCTGAGGGCGCCGGTGTGCTGCTGTATCTGAACCAAGAGGGGCGCGGCATCGGGCTGGCAAACAAGATGCGCGCGTATTTCCTGCAGGACCAGGGGTTTGACACGGTTGAGGCCAACCACCGGCTGGGGTTCGAGGATGACGAGCGGGACTTCCGCCTGGGCTCGGACATCCTGAAATCACTGGGCTTTACCTCGGTCCGGTTGCTGACCAACAACCCTGCCAAGATCGCGATGATGGAACGCACGGGTATCGCAGTGACCGAACGCGTCCCGCTGAAAGTTGGGGAAACCGCCCATAATCGTGGTTATCTGGCGACGAAAGCTGCCAAATCCGGGCATTTACTGTGACGCCGGACGATCTGGTTCTGACCCCCCAAGGGGTGCGGTTTTGGGGCCGGATGTTTCCCTGCGCAATCGGGAAAGGCGGGTTGAGCAATTCCAAACGCGAAGGCGACGGGGCAACCCCAACAGGGGTGCATCGCATTGTCGGAATGCTGTACCGGCCAGACCGGATCGCCGCGCCCGTGCGCTGGGCAAGACCCATCGGGCCATCGGACCTATGGTCGGACGATATGTCCGACGAGGACTACAACCAGTTGGTGCGCGCGCCCTATTCGTTCAGCCATGAAAAGCTGCGCCGGGCGGACCCGCTTTATGATCTGGTGGTGATCACCGACTGGAACTGGCCAAATGCGGTGCCCGGCATGGGATCGGCGATATTTTTGCACCAATGGCGGCGTCCGGGGTATCCGACCGAGGGCTGCGTGGCATTCAGGCGCGATCATCTGCGCTGGATCGCAGGCCGGATTGCGCCCGGCACGCGCCTGATCATTCCTGCGGTTTGACCCGCTCGCCGAAAATCGCAGACCCGACCCGGACATGGGTGGCGCCCAACGCGATGGCCTGTTCAAAATCGCTGCTCATCCCCATCGACAGGCCATCCAGCCCGTTGCGCGCAGCAATTTTGGCCAGCAGCGCAAAATGCAGCGACGGTTCTTCCTCGATCGGAGGGATGCACATCAGACCGCGAACCGGCAGATCAAGGCCCTGGCATTCGGCAATGAACGCATCCGCGTCCGAGGGCAGAACCCCGGCCTTCTGCTCCTCTTCCCCGGTGTTGACCTGAATGAACAGATCCGGGCAAGCGCCGATTTCCTGCGCCAGACGGGCCAGAGTTTTGGCCAGTTTTGGCCGGTCGACCGAGTGGATCGCGTCACACAGCTCCATCGCCTGCCGGGCTTTGTTGGTCTGGAGCGGGCCGATCAGATGCAGATCGATGCCCTCGAACTGCTCTTTGAAGGCGGGCCACTTACCGGCCGCTTCCTGAACCCGGTTCTCGCCGAAACAGCGATGCCCCTGTTCCAGAACCGCTTGCACCCGGTCGTTGGGCTGCACCTTGGACACGGCTATCAGCTTGACTGAACCGGGCCCCCGCCCGGCGCTGGCTTCGGCATTTGTAATGCGGGCAGAGATGTCTTGCAGCGACATGGCGGTCCTCAATCTGTCTTACGCGCAGGAAAACACCATGTTGGCGCAAAAGAAAAGGGCGGGTCCGAAGACCCGCCCCTGAACTTTGTGGTTCAGACCAACTTAGAAGTTGAACTGAGCACCGAAGTCAGCAACGATCTGGTCGCTCGAGCAGATGTCGCAGTCGTTGCGGCCAATACCGCCACGCAGCGATGCACCGCCACCCAGGTCGTAGATGGCACCAACAGCGATCTGCTGAAGGTCGCCGTCAGCCGAACCGTCACCGTAGGTGAACAGCAGGGTGGTTGCAGCGCCCAGGTTGTAGGCAGCCGACAGACCGTATGCAGTACCGTTGAAGGTGTCGTTGACAACGTCGTCGTCTGCAACGAACAGAGTACCCGAGAAGTCGCCGAATTCTGCACCCAGGGTCAGAACGGCCAGGCTCTGCGAGCTAACCGAGCCAGCACCGCTGGTTTCACCGTATGCAACGGCTGCAGTGATGTTGTTGAAGGTGTAAGTCGCGCTGATGTCCCAACGGTCAGCGTCTTCAACGCTGCCGCCTACGCCGGCAACGATTGTTTGCTGGTCATAGGATGCGCCGAAGGCGAAATCGCCAACTGCGTACTGGAAGAACACAGCGTTCGCACCTGAACCGGTCGACGAGTAGGCCAGGAAGTCATAGTCAACGCCCGAGTACTGACCGGCGAACAGTTCCAGACCAACTTCGTTACCGTAGTAGTTTGCCAGGTTGTCGAAGGCACCTGCAACGTTGCCTGCGTCAACACGCAGGCCGCCGAAGATGACCGAGAAGCGTGCGCCGTTGAGGCCAGCTTCGTTGGCTTCGCCGTTGCCGCTGTCTTCGTCAGCCTGCAGACGAACACGACCTTCGAAGCGTACGCCACCGTCGGTTTCAACGATGCCGTCGATGTTCAGACGGAAGCGCGAGACCAGGATGGTGTCGTCAGTGTCAACAGGGCCAGTGGTGCCAGCAGTGGTGATTGTTGTACCACCAGCTGCGGTTGTTGAGGTGGTCAGGACGACCACGTCACCGGAACGGTCTTCTGCGTAACCCAGACCAAAACGGCCGTAACCGCTGAATTTCACTTCAGCTGCTGCAACGCTAGCGGTCGCCATCAGCGCCGTCGTTGCGAAGAGAACTTTTTTCATCTTGTTTCCCTCGGTTTCAAAATTTTCTACTCGACACATGCCTCTGCACATGTCTCAGCACGGACACCGTTTCGCTCTTTTTGCCCCCTTCACGCAAGCTTGGCATAAGTCCATTGGCCTCATTGAGATCAAATTGGTGCAAGGATGCCACAGTCCTTTTTCGCCCCGTTATCCGGTTGAGAAGCGTATATTTCCTAAGAATAGGGTTGTTGCGCCATGGGTCCTTGTCTAGGAGTATCACTCGAACCACGCACAAACAGCGAAACAGGACTGACAGATTATGCGCATGCCGAAGATTCTAGGTTTGATCGTGCTGACCGCGGCAGTCTCGGCATGCGGGCAGAATCGCACCTCTCCGTCGGCTTATAATCCCAACCTGATCACCGGCGGCAATACGGACGAACAGGAACTGAACGATCCGAACCGCTCGACCATCTGGGATGTGTTCGACCGCAGCAATGCGGAACAGACGACAAATGTGAACCGGTACCTTTGGGCGGCATCGCTGGATGTGCTGAATTTCCTGCCTGTGCAAGAGGTCGATCCGTTTACCGGTGTGATTGTAACGGGTTACGGGACACCTCCGGGCGGTGGCCGGTCGTACCGGGCAACCGTGCATATCAGCGATCCGGCCCTTGCGGCGCGGTCTTTGTCGGTCGCGCTGCAGTCCGGCGGCGGTGCCCCGGTCAGCGCCGCGACCACCCGCGCGGTCGAGGACGCCATCCTGTCGCGGGCACGCCAGCTACGCATTGCAGACAGTAAGTTCTAGCAACCCGACAAAAATCGCACTAAGACCACGCCGGGTTCCCACCCGGCGTTTTCATTCACGAAGGACCGCACGATGTCGCGCTACTCGGCCACCGAAATCGAAGCAAAATGGCAAGAGGCCTGGGACAAGGCCGGAATCTTCACCGCCAACCACAAGGCGGACAAGCCGAAATACTACGTGCTTGAGATGTTCCCCTACCCGTCGGGGCGGATCCATATGGGGCATGTGCGCAACTATACGATGGGCGACGTGATCGCGCGGCACAAGCTGGCGACCGGCCATAACGTATTGCACCCGATGGGGTGGGATGCCTTCGGGATGCCTGCCGAAAACGCCGCGATGGCCATCGGCGGACATCCGAAAGACTGGACCTATGGCAATATCGCCGACATGCGCGGGCAGATGAAGCCTCTGGGCCTGTCGATCGACTGGTCGCGGGAGTTTGCCACCTGCGACCCGGAATATTACGGCCAGCAGCAGGCTCTGTTCCTGGATATGCTCCAGGCCGGGCTGGTTTACCGCAAGAACGCCGTGGTGAACTGGGACCCGGTTGATATGACCGTTCTGGCCAACGAACAGGTCGAAAACGGGCGCGGCTGGCGCTCGGGCGCATTGGTCGAGCGTCGTGAGTTGACGCAATGGTTCTTTAAGATTAGCGATTATTCCGAGGAACTGCTCGACGCGCTGGACACGCTGGACAACTGGCCCGCCAAGGTGCGCCTGATGCAGGAAAACTGGATCGGCAAATCGCGCGGCCTGCAATTTGGCTTTGAACGCACGGATGGGGGTGAGCCGATCACCGTCTATACCACACGGCCCGATACGCTGCTGGGCGCGTCTTTCGTTGGCATCTCGCCGGATCATCCGATTGCCAAGCAGCTTGAGGCCGAGAACCCGGAAGCCGCTGAATTTGTTGCCGAATGCCGCAAGGGCGGCACCACGGAAGAGGCCATCGAAACCGCCGAAAAGCTGGGCTATGACACCGGTATCCGCGTGAGTCACCCGCTGGACCCGAATTGGGAACTGCCGGTCTGGATCGCCAACTTCATCCTGATGGATTACGGCACCGGCGCGATCTTTGCCTGCCCGGCACATGACCAGCGCGACCTCGATTTCTGCCGTAAATACGGCCTGCCCGTGGTCGATACCTTCTTCGCGCTTGAGGATGGCGCGCCGGTCGACAAGATCGCGTTTGTTCCGCCGAAGACCGAGAAAGTCCGCTGGGTGAACCATTTCGCCGGCCTGACCGAGGCCACCGGCGACGAGGCGATCAATGCCACCGTCGATTTCGCCGAAAAGGCCGGTTGGGGCGAAGGCGTCACCAAATACCGCTTGCGCGACTGGGGCCTGAGCCGCCAGCGCTATTGGGGCTGCCCGATTCCCGTCGTGCATTGCGAAAGCTGCGGTGTGGTGCCCGAGAAGAAAGAAAACCTGCCGGTCCGCCTGCCCGATGATGTCAGTTTTGACAAACCGGGCAACCCGCTGGACCGTCACCCCACATGGCGCGATTGCGAATGCCCGAAATGCGGTGCCCCTGCCAAGCGCGAGACCGACACGATGGACACTTTCGTCGATTCGTCGTGGTATTTCGCCCGCTTCACCGCGCCGCGCGCCGAAACCCCCACCGATCTGGCCGAGGCCGAGTACTGGATGAACGTGGACCAGTATATCGGCGGTATCGAGCATGCGATTCTGCACCTGCTCTATTCCCGCTTCTTCGCGCGCGCGATGAACATCACCGGCCATCTGCCCAAAAAAGCCATCGAGCCCTTCGATGCGCTGTTCACCCAAGGCATGGTGACACATGAGATTTACCAGACCCGCGACGCCAATGGCCGCCCGGTCTATCACCTGCCCGAGGACGTGACCGACGGCAAACTGGCTGACGGCACCGAGGTCGAGGTCATCCCCTCGGCCAAAATGTCGAAATCCAAGAAGAACGTTGTCGATCCGGTCAGCATCATCTCGGCCTTTGGCGCAGACACCGCGCGCTGGTTTGTGCTGTCCGATTCGCCGCCCGAGCGGGATGTGGAATGGACCGCTTCCGGGGCCGAGGCCGCGTTCAAGCATCTCAGCCGTGTGCACCGCATCGCCTCGGAAGTCGCTGAGTCGGACAACCCGGCCAATACTGAGGATGAAACCCTGCTGCGCGAGATGCACAAGGCGATTCACGATGTTTCGGGTGGCGTCGAGTCCTTTGGCTTCAACGCATCCATTGCCAAGCTTTATGCCTTTACCAACACGCTGGCGAAATCCAAGGCGGGCTCGGCTGCCAAACGCGAGGCCGCCAAAACGCTGGCGCAATTGATGTCCCCCATGACCCCGCACCTGTCCGAGGAGCTCTGGCAATTGCTGGGCGGCGAGGGGCTGGTCGCCACCGCCCCCTGGCCCATCGCGGATGAGGCGATGCTGGTCGATGACACCGTCACCCTGCCGATCCAGATCAACGGCAAGCGCCGTGCGGAAATCAGCGTGGCCAAGGACATGGCCAAGGACGAGGTTGAAAAAATCGCGCTCAGCACCGAAGCTGTGCAAAAGGCGCTGGATGGGTCAGCGCCGAAGAAAGTGATCGTAGTCCCGGGCCGGATCGTGAATGTCGTCGTTTGATCGCAGAACCCTGCTGTTGATGCCGCTGGCAGCCTGTTTCTTGGGGGCCGCCTGCGGGTTCCAACCCGTCTACGCCCCGGGCGGATCGGGGTCAGAGCTTTACGGCAAGGTTGCTGTATCGGCCCCCAACACGGTCGACAGCTATCTTCTGGTGCAGAATCTGGAACAGCAACTGGGCCGCAGCGCGGCTTCAGGCGGCGCGTACAAGCTGGACGTTAAGGTCTCGACCCGAATCCGGGCCGCCGCGATCACGACGACAAACGAAACCAACCGCTATTCCATCGACGGACAGGCGCAATATTCGTTGCGATCTAACGAAACCGGCCAGATCGTGGCATCGGGCACCGTATCCGACTTTGTCGGCTATTCGGCCGCCGGGTCCACGGTCTCCACCCTGGCGGATGAGCGGGACGCCAAGGAACGGCTGATGGTGATTCTGTCGAGCCAGATCATGAACCGCCTTTACGCCACGCCGGGCCTGACCGCATGAAGCTGAGCCCGCGCGAGGCGGATGGGTATTTCGCAAAGCCGGATGCGGGCAAAACCGGTCTGCTGATCTATGGCGCGGATGCCATGCGCGTCGCGCTGAAACGCCAGCAAGTCTTGGCCGCCCTTCTTGGGGCCGGTGCTGAAGAGGAAATGCGCCTGACCCGCCTGCCCGGCAGCGACCTGCGCGGCGATCCGGCCCTGTTGCTGGATGCGGTCAAGGCGGTGGGATTCTTCCCCGGCCCCCGCGCGGTGTATGTCGAGGACACGACCGATTCCGCCGCACCATCGATCCTCGCCGCGTTGGAAGATTGGGTGCCCGGCGACGCCCAGATCATCGTGACGGCGGGGCAACTCAAGCCAGGTTCGAAGATTCGCAAGGCGTTCGAGGCGCATGCCAACGCCTATGCCGTCGGCATCTACGACGATCCGCCCTCGCGGGCCGAGGTCGAGCGGGTGCTGGCCCAGGCCGGGCTGCAGAACATCCCGCGCGAGTCGATGTCGGCGCTGAGTGAACTGGCCACCAGCCTCAGCCCCGGCGATTTCGCGCAGACGGTCGAGAAGCTGTCGCTCTACAAACGCGGCGATTCTTCGGAACTGAACATTGAGGATATCGAGGCCTGCGCCCCGCGCTCGACTGAGGCCGCGCTGGACGATGTTCTGAACGTCGTCGCCGAGGGCCGCGCCGGAGAGATCGGGCCGTTGATCCGCCGCCTGCAGGCACAAGGCACCAACGGCGTCACACTATGCATCGGCGCGACCCGGCATTTTCGGACGCTTTATGCCTGCGCGTCGGACCCGGGCGGGGCGGCACAGGGGATCGGCAAGCTGCGCCCACCGGTCTATGGCAAGCGGCGCGACCGTATTCTGCGGCAGGCGCAGGGCTGGGGCGCGCCCAAGCTGCAGACCGCGCTGACGGTGCTGACCGATACCGACCTGTCGCTGCGGTCTGCCGGTCAAACTGCGCCTGCGATGGCGCTGGTGGAACGGGCGATGATCCGTCTGGCGATGCTGGCCCGGTCGCGCTGATCTTCGGACCTAGCGGTTGGCCTTTAGCCATCTGGCAGCCGACCGGCCCGCCCAGCGGCCTGTCGCAAGGCAGGCGGTCAGCAGGTAACCACCGGTCGGGGCCTCCCAATCCAGCATCTCACCGGCGCAGAAGACGCCCGGTTTGGTGGTCAACATCAGGCCATCGTTCACCGCATCGCGCCGCACACCGCCTGCGGTCGAGATCGCCTCGTCCATCGGGCGCAGCCCGTTGTGGCGAATGGGCAGAGCCTTGAGCAGCCGCGCAAGGTCATACGGCGCGTTGGGAATCGGGCGGCCAAACTCCATCAGCAGGGCCATCTTGGCCGGATCCAGCTTCAGCACTTTGCGCAGGTGATTGGACAGGCTGGCCTTGCCGCGCGGTTTGCTCAGGCGCGCGGTAATGTCGTCGCGCGCAAGGTCCGGCATCAGGTCGAGCGTCAGCGGCGCGCCCGCGCGCACCGCTTTGCAGATGGCATAGACACCGCCACCCTCAAGCCCGCGCGCAGATATCACCGCCTCGCCGCGTGATCGCAACGCTCCGGCCTGCAGGGCGGCCCCTTTCACAGGTGCGCCGAAATGGGGTGTCATGTGATCCGACCAATCGACCAGCAGCCCGACATTGGCGGGCGCAAAGGGGGCAAGCGCCACGCCTTGTTCGGCAAGCGCGTCGGCCCATTGCCCGTCCGAGCCCAACCGCGCCCAACTGGCCCCGCCCATCGCAAGGATTGTCGCGTCTGTGTTCAGCCTCTGCGGCCCATCCGGCGTATCGAAGGCCAGCGCCTCACCGTCCCACCCGGTCCAGCGCCAGCGGGTTCTGATCTCGACCCCCGCCTGCGCCAGCCGCGCAAGCCATGCGCGCAGCAGCGGCGAGGCTTTCATGACCGTCGGAAACACCCGGCCTGTCGAGCCGGTGAACAACTCCTGCCCCAAGCCACGCGCCCAGTTCTGAACGGCCTCGGCATCGAATTCGGCGATCATCGGCTGCAGCCACTCCGCCGCCTCGTCATAGGACCGGATCAGCGTCTCGAACGGCTCGTCCCTGGTCAGGTTCAGCCCCGACTTCCCCGCCATCAGAAACTTGCGCGCGACCGAGGGTTTGGCCTCGGCCACAATCACCGCATGACCGGCGGCGGCAAGCTGTTCAGCGGCCATCAAACCCGCTGGCCCTGCCCCGATCACCACTGCCTGCGCCATTTTCACCCTCTTGCCTTGGCCGCCTGTTGGCGCAAATTTCATACACCATGAAGACCAGCGATCCGATCTGCCCGCTTTGCGACCGCCCGATCCCCGACGGGTCGGGCAGCCTGCATCATCTGATCCCAAAACTCAAAGGAGGCAAGGGCGGACCGACCGTCCTGCTGCACCAGATCTGCCACAAAGAAGTCCACGCCACCCTGACCGAGGCGGAACTGGCCCGCAACTTCAACACGGTCGAGGCCCTGCGCGCCCATCCCCGGCTTGAGAAATTCCTTGGCTGGGTCCGCAAACGCCCGCCCGGTTTCCGTTCGAAAGTGCCGGGCAAGCGGCGGGGGCGGTGATCAGCCGGGCAGGACCGGGTCGCCAAAGGGATCTGTCAGAGGGCCTCCCAGCCCCTCAACCTCGATCCCTTTATAGTCGGGGACCAGGGCAAAACTGGCTCCGTTGACATGCTGGAATTCCAGCGTTGTATAGGGGCGTTTCCACAGCCATTCGCGGTTTGCCACCGACCAGAGATCGGGGTCTGGCGGCGCATCTTCGGTGAAGGCATAGAAATGCAGGTCGAACCCATACGGGGCCACATCCTGCACGGACAGAAGCCGCATGCCCTGTGCGCGACAGAACGCATCCTCGGCAGCGATATCCCCGGTCCGCAACGTGATCTGACCGATCCGCGCCTGGGCAAACGGGGCCTCGGGGTTCGCCGCGTTGTCTGGGCGGTTGCCTTCGAAATCGTGCTGAAGCAGTTCGATGACAAACCCTTCGGGGTCGCTCAGGTGACACATATAGCCGATATCCAGAAACTGGTTCGGCGTGCTGACGGTGACGCCCTGCTGGTGCAGCGACGCGGCGGCCAGATCGACATCTGGCAGGGTCAAGCCGATCTTCCAGTAGCGCTGGCCCCGGTCATGGGCATAGCCGCCGCCACCGGGCATCAGCAGCAGATCGGCATCCTGACCCTTATAGCCAACGCGACGGTTCGACCCCTCGGCGCGCACCGACATGCCCAGCGCATCGCGGTAGAAGGCGGCCAGCCGGTCGGGGTCGGCCACACGCAGGCGCAGGGCTGACAGCCTCATCCGCAGAGCCTTGCAATGCCTGCGGCAATCTTCGGGTCCGCGCCCAGACTGTCAGCGACCAGATCGCGGGCCGTCTGCATCAGGTCCTCGGGTTCGACCACGCGGTCCACGAGGCCAAAGCGATAGGCCTCCTGCGCGGTGATCTTTTGTCCGGCCATCAGGATCAGCCGGGTTCGGGCCGGTCCGATCAGCGCAGACATGCGTTTGGGATCAGAGGGTTGCGGCAGAAAGCCCAGCTTCATGACCGGGTAGAAGAACTTGGCCGATGGCACGGCAATACGCAGATCGCAGGCCAGCGCCATGCCGTTCGCCCCGCCCGCCAGCGTGCCGTTCAACGCCGCGACGGTCAGGCAGGGCAACGCGGCAATCGCACCGGACAGCCGCTCCCACACGTCCGAGGTTGCAAGCCCCGCCCGCGCCTCCTCCAGATCGGCGCCGGCGCTGAACACCTTGCCCGCCCCGGTCAGGATCAGCGCCCGAGCTTCGGTTGCGGCTTCGGCAATCTCGGCCAGTTCGGTCAGCATCGCCCCGGTCAGCGCGTTGGCCTTGCCGGGGTTGTTGATCGTCACGGTCCACAGACCGTCCTCTTGCACCAGTTCGATCACGTCAGGCCAATCCTTGCGCGAACGTCCTCCTGCCTAAGCGAGATTTCCGTGCCCAGAAACTCATCCGCATCGCCCGAGCACATCCATAGCAACGCCCGTGCAGGCCAGTCTGCCGGAATGTGCACATCCCAGTCCAGCTGGCTGACCGGATTGATACCACTGGCCTTGATGACCCGCTGCATGTCGGTCGCGACGGTGCCGGGGGACAGGCCCATGGCGCGGATGCCGTTATGGCCCTCTTCCAGATGCAGGCATTCGGTCAGCATTTTCGCCCCGGCCTTTGACGCGCAATAGTGGCTCCATGCCTCAACCGGGTTCGAGGCCGCGCCCGACGAAACCGTCAGCACCGTTCCGCCACCCGCTGCGCGCATGACCGGAAGGGCCGCGCGCATGCCGTAGAACACGCCCTTGAGGTTGATGTCGATCGCCTGGCTCCAGTTGGCGACATCGGCGTTCGAAAGATGAAAGATCGGCTCGATCACCCCGGCATTGCCGATCAGCACATCCAGACCGCCAAAGCGCGCGACGCAATCGGCCACCGCCTGTTCGACCTGCGCGAAATCGCTGACGTCGCAGGCCAGCGCGATGGCATTTTCACCCAGCGCCGCCGCCAGCGCCTCGATCTGGTCGCGGCTGCGCGCCACCAGCGCGACATTGGCGCCGGCTGCGGCAAAAACGCGCCCTGCCTCGGCCCCGATGCCCCGGCTGGCGCCTGTAATAAGTACCGTTTTCCCCTGCATGTGCCGCTCCTCTTTCATTGCGCCGTGAACTTTCTGCAGGGGTAGCGCGGAAACGGGGAAGCGGTCTACCCCTTGCCCCTTGACGATGGCAGCCCCAGACCCGACGATGCGCGCAAAATTGATAACGAAGGGTATCCTATGTCTGTTTTTCTACGCCGCGGTTGTGGCGCAGCCCTGGCCTATGCGGTCGCCACCCAAGGCGCGCTGGCCGATCTGACCGCGGATGACGTCTGGTCCGACTGGCAGACCTATTTCGAGTCGATGGGCTACAGCGTTACCGGCGATCAGAGCGTGTCGGGCGATGTGATCACCATTTCGGACATGACCGTTACGCTGGACATGCCGGAAGAGGACGGGCAGTTCACCGTCACCGTGCCCGCGATGGAGCTGACGGAAAACGGCGATGGCACTGTTAGCATCGGCCTGCCCAACAGATTTCCGATGACCGCGTCCGGCGATGCCGAGGGTAAGGCCTTTTCGGTCGATATCGTCTATTCCCACGATCAGTTGGACATGGTGGTGTCGGGCGCGCCCGACGACATGACCTATGACTACACCGCCGCCACGCTGGGGATCGTGCTGGATTCGCTCAAGGTCGAAGGCGAGGACATGCCCGAAGACGCGCTTGGCGTCAGCGTCAGCATGAGCGATCTGGCCGGAAGCTCTCGCATGCGCATCGGTGAAACCCGGAACATCGCGCAGACGTTCAAAGCCGGTGACATGGCCTATACCCTGCGCTTCAAAGAGCCTGAAAGCGGCGATAGCGGCCTGATCGACGGGGTGTTGAAAGAGCTGTCCTTCGACGGCGACAACATTATCCCGGTCGGGATCGACCTGTCCGACCCCAAGGCGCTTTACGAGGCCGGCTTTTCCTTCTCGGGCAATTTCACCTATGCTTCGGGTGCCACGGATATCAGCGGCGTCAGCGAGGGTGAGGCCTTTTCGATGGGCAGCTCGTCGGATGGCGGGCGTTTCGCCGCCAGCATCGACGCCGAGCGCCTTGCCTATGTTATCGAACAAAACAGCACCAAGCTGGCCGTGACCACCGCCGATCTGCCCTTTCCCATCGAGATCGCGATGGACAGCGCCGGTCTGAAATTCGAATTCCCGGTCAAGCAATCGGAAGAGATTCAGCCCTTTGGCTTTGGCGTCAACCTGACCGATTTCACCATGTCCGATGTGTTGTGGAGCATCTTCGACCCCGCCGGTGCCCTGCCGCGCGATCCGGCGACCATTGCGCTGGACGCCACCGGTACGGCGAAGGTTCTGATGAACATCTTCGACCCCGAAACCGCGACCCAGCTGGAAACCTCGGACGAGGCGCCCGGTGAACTGCATTCGCTGAAAATCAACGAATTGCTGGTGTCGCTGGTCGGGGCGAAACTGACCGGAGACGGGGATTTCACCTTTGACAACTCGAACACTCAGGAATACGGCGGGATGCCCGCGCCTTCGGGCGTGGCGAACCTGCAGCTTTCGGGTGCGAACGCGCTGATCGACACGCTGATCGGCATGGGCGTGATCGGCGAGAGTGACGCGCTGGGGGCCCGGATGATGATGGGCATGATGGCGGTTCCGGGCGATCAGCCCGATACGCTGAATTCGACTATCGAGTTCACCGAAGACGGCCAGATTCTGGCCAACGGCCAGCGCATCAAATAATGCGCCCCGGAAGAAGGCCGTAATCACGCGGCCTTCTTCCTGCCTGCACCCGGGGCCCGGGTTTCCACAGGATTTGTTCATACTTCAATCGGTTCACAGGTCTTGCGGGGCGGGCGGTCCGGGGCTACGTCCTGTGCAATCATTCCGGAGGCGACATGACCCGAACACCAGAAGAGATCAGCCACAACCTGCTGGACGCAGCCCGCAAGGCGGGGGCCGAAGCGGCTGATGCGATTGTCATCGACGGGTCTTCGGTCTCGGTCGAGGTGCGCGGCGGCACGCTGGAGCATGCGGAACGGTCCGAAGGCACCGATCTGGGGTTGCGCGTGTTTCTGGGAAAACGGCAGGCCATCGTCTCAAGCTCGGACAGCCGCCCGGAAACGCTGACCGCGATGGCGGAACGTGCCGTTGCGATGGCCGGTGAGGCGCCCGAGGACCCGTTCACCGGGCTGGCTGCAAGCGACCAGCTGGCCAGGAACTGGGACATGCAGGCGCTCGAGATGTTCGACCCGACCCCCGAACCCACCGCCGAGGCGCTGATGCGGGATGCGCTGGCCGCCGAGGCCGCAGCGCTGGCGGTTGAGGGCGTGTCGCAGGTCTCGGACGCCGCCGCCGGCTATGGCACGCACCGGGTCCATCTGGCCGCAACCAATGGCTTTTCCGGCGGGTACGAGCGCAGCAGCCGCTCGACCTCCTGCGTTGCGATCTCGGGCGAAGGCACCGGGATGGAGCGGGATTATGACGGCGACAGCCGGACCTTTCAGTCCGACCTGCGCGCGCCTGACCAGATCGGGCGCACTGCAGGTGAACGTGCCGTGGAACAGGTTGGCGCGCGCCAGCCCGCCACCGGCAGCTTCCCGGTTCTGTTTGACGAACGCATCTCATCTTCGCTGATCGGGCATCTGCTGGCCGCCGGCAACGGCGCGGCCATCGCACGCGGGGCGTCCTGGTTGAAGGACAGTCTGGGCGAACAGGTTCTGCCCAAGCACCTGTCGCTGATCGAAGACCCCCACCGCCTGCGCATCTCGGGCTCTCGCCCTTTCGATGCCGAGGGGCTGCCGACCCGTCGCCGCGCGATTGTCGAAAACGGAGTGCTGACCGGCTGGACGTTGGATTTGTCCAGCGCCCGCAAGCTGAAAATGACCTCGACCGGCAATGCCACGCGCGGGGTGTCCGGCCCGCCCTCGCCCAGCAACTGGAACCTGAGCCTGACGCAAGGCACGCACAGCCGGGCCGACCTGCTGCGCGATATGGGCACTGGGCTGCTGGTGACGTCGATGATCGGATCGACGATCAACCCAAATACCGGCGATTATTCCCGTGGCGCATCAGGTTTCTGGGTCGAAAACGGGCAGATCGCCTATCCGGTCAACGAATGCACCATCGCGGGCAATCTGCGCGACATGCTGAAACGGATCATCCCGGCCAATGACGCGCGGACCTACCTGTCGCGCGTCGTGCCGTCGGTGCTGATCGAAGGGATGACACTTGCCGGCAACTGACCTGCCCCTGCTGATCGAAGCCGCGCTGGAATCGGGCAAGATCGCAACCCGGTATTCCGGCGCGCAGGCGCAGCGCTGGGACAAGCCCGGCGGGGCCGGTCCGGTGACCGAGGCCGATCTGGCCGTCAACGCGATGCTGGAACAGCGGCTGCCCGCAGCCCGGCCCGGTTATGGCTGGCTGAGCGAAGAGACCGAGGACACTGCCGACCGCCTGACCCGCGACCATGTGTTTGTGATCGACCCGATCGACGGCACCCGCAGCTTTGCCGAAGGGTCCCGCACATGGGCGCATTCGCTGGCGGTGGCCGAAAAGGGCGAGGTGACTGCCGCCGTTGTGTACCTGCCCCTGCGCGACCTGCTTTATGCCGCCGCCGAGGGTCAGGGGGCGACACTGAACGGACAGCCTCTGCAGGCCTCGGACGAGGCTGTTTTGGCACAAGCGGAAGTACTGGCGGCACGGCCCAACCTTGATCCGCATCATTGGCATCAGGGGCAGGCACCGGGCTTCAAACGCGCCTACCGCCCCTCGCTGGCCTATCGCATGGCGCTGGTGGCGCAGGGACGGTTCGACGGGATGCTGACGCTGCGGCCCAGTTGGGAATGGGACATCGCAGCCGGTGATCTGATAATTCGCGAAGCAGGGGGCATATGCACCGACAGAACCGGCCAGCCGCTGCGGTTCAACAATGCCCATCCGCGTCTGAACGGCGTGATTGGCATGGGCGCTGGCCTGCACGCGCAGATATTCGCGCAGCTCGACCCGAACGGCCCCGGGATCGGGGCATGAGCAAGCCGCGCTCTCTGAGCCTTGCGGCCTACCGGATTCTGTCCTGGAACGGGCCGAACGCCGCCGGGCACTACGATCTGCCGCGCCCCGAGGGCGAAGTGCTGTGGGTGCATGTCGCCGCGCAGGACCGGCTGCGCGCGGTGTGCGATTTCTGCCAGCGCCTGCAGCAAACCCGCCCGGGGATTTCGGTTCTACTGACCGCGCCGCCGGAGGCCAATCTGAACCGCTGGACAGGCAGCGCCTATCCGCTGGTCGCCCTGCCGGTTGACAACGCACGAACCACACGCGGCTTTCTGGATCATTGGCGGCCCGACATGGCGCTTTGGGTTGGCGGTGGCCTGATGCCGAATCTGATCACCCGCGCCGATGAACACGACATTCCGATGGTCCTGACCGAGGCACAGCCGGACATCACGGTCCCGCTGGGCGTACGCTGGCTGCCCGTTATCGCCAGATGCACGTTCGACTGTTTCCAGACCATCCTTGCGCCAACAGCAGAAGCAGCGCGCCAGATCCGGCGGCTTGGCGTCACCTCGACCAAAGTGGCCGAGGCCCCGCCGCTGCAGATCAGCCCGATCCCCCGATCCTGGCCCGAGGACGAACTGATCGAAATCACTCACGCTTTTGCCGGACGCCCGGTCTGGCTGGCCGCCGGGGTGATCGACAAAGAGTTCATCTCGGTCCTCAGCGCCCACCGTCAGGCCCTGCGGGTTCTGCCCCGTCTGGCGCTGATCCTGCATGTCGCCGATACCGGCGAGGCCGCGCCATTGCACCGCCGGCTCGAGGCGATGGACCTGCGCTGCGCCAACTGGGACGACGGCACGCCGATCGAGGATACTACGCAGGTCATCCTGTCCTCGGAACCCGAAGATCTGGGCCTGTGGCACCGGGTGTCGTCGGTCAGTTTCATGGCCAGCTCTCTGGAGCGCGGCGCGGGCGGGCACGATCCGCTCGAGGCCATCGCGCTGGGTTCGGCCATCATCCACGGCCCTTTTGTGCATCGGTATCAGGAGATGTACGATCGCCTGAAACAGGTCGATGCGGCGCAGGAGGTGCGAACCGCCACCGAACTGGGCGATGCGGTCGAAGCGCTTCTGGCCCCGGACCGGGCGGCGGATATGGCGCTGGCCGGGTGGCAGATGATTACCGAAGGCGCGCCGCAAGCGGATCTGCTGATCGATATGGTGCAGGAAACGCTGGACCAACGGAGTGCACAAGATGCGGGCGCCTGAGTTCTGGAACACCGCCCCGGACCTGCTGGACCTGCGCGCGCGGCTTCTGGCCCCGCTGGGCAGGCTCTATGCCTCGGCCACGGCCCGGCGGGTGGCGTCTGATCCGGGTATCCGGCCCGGCGTTCCGGTGATCTGCGTCGGCAATCTGAACGCGGGCGGGACCGGGAAGACCCCGACCGTGATCTGGGCAATTGAACAGCTCAGCAGCGGCGGACACGCGCCCCATGTCGTCAGCCGCGGCCATGGCGGCTCGCTGGACGGCCCGGTGCGGGTCGATCCGGCCAAACATACGGCGGATCAGGTCGGCGACGAACCGCTGCTGCTTGCGATGTTCGCCCCGGTCTGGGTCGCCAAGGACCGCGCCGCCGGTGCACGCGCCGCTGCCGCTGACGGGGCAACCGCGATCCTGTTGGATGACGGGTTCCAAAACCCCTCGGTCGCCAAGGACTTTTCGATCATCGTGGTGGATGCCCAGCGCGGTTTTGGCAACGGGCTGTGCCTGCCTGCGGGTCCCTTGCGCGAACCGGTCGACGCCGGGCTGCAGCGCGCCGATCTGGTCCTGTCGCTGGGTGACGCCCCGGCTCAAACGGTGTTTGCCGACCACTGGAGCGCCAAACTGACGGTGCCGCACGCGCGGGGTGCCGTGGAGCCGCTGCAAACCGGAATGGACTGGGGCGATACCCGGGTTCTGGCCTTTGCCGGGATCGGGCATCCGGAGAAGTTCTTTCAGACCCTGCGCACGCAAGGGGCCGAGCTTTTGCGGGCCGAAGCGCTGGATGATCACCAGCCGCTGACGCAGGCGCTCATGACACGATTGGAAAACGACGCGCGGCAGTTGGGTGCGCAGATGGTCACGACGGAAAAAGACGCCGTGCGCCTGCCGCCTGCCTTTCGCAACAAGGTGCTGACCCTGCCGGTGCGTCTGCGTGTGGACGAGGCCGACAAGGTCAAAGACATGCTGTTGAAGGCGGCCCCTGCACCCTAGCAGGGACCGGCTGGGATCGTTGGAAACGGGCTTAGCTGCCCAGTTCTTCTTCGATCAGCGCCTTGAAGTCCTCATAGGACTGGTTCGACACCTTCTTGCCGTTCACGACGAAAGAGGGCGTCGCCTGCACCCCGTCGCGTTCCGCGTTTTCCTGATACCAGGCCACAAGCGTCTGCGCGCGGGTGCCGTCCTGCAGGCAGGCGTCCAGCTGGTCATTGTCGATCCCGGCAAGACGTCCGATCTTGCGCAGCTCGTCCACGATCTCGGCCGGGCCACCGGCTTTGGTCCATTCGGACTGGCCTTCATAGATCAGATCGGAAATGCCAAAGAACTTCTCGGGGCCGCCGCAGCGCGCCATCATCGAGGCCCACAGGCCGTAGCGGTCAAAATACACCTCGCGGTAGATGAACTTGACCTTCCCGGTGTCGATGAAATCCTTCTTGAGCTGCTTATACGCCCCCTGATGGAAATTCGCGCAATGCGGGCAGGTGTAGGATGCGTATTCGATGATCTCGACCGGCGCATCCTCGGCCCCCTGCACCATCTCGACGATGGTCGAGGTGTCCAGATCAGCCTCCTGCGCCTCGGCGCTGCTGACCAGCGGATAGGCGGGGGTAGAGTTCGACAGCGACAGCCAGTAGCCGCCTGCGGCCACGGCGACAGCCGCACAGATTCCGGTTGCAATACGGCTCATTCTCGGCCCTTTCTCAGCGTTTCTGCTTGAATAAAACGTTGCGGCCCAGACGTTCAAGGGCAGCGCGCAAATCACTGTCGTTTACGTCGCGCGACACATTGTCAGCCTCGGCTGCGATTTCGGGTGCAATTTCAGGTTTTGCTTGTTTCGGCTTGTGGTCGAAACTGGCCTGCCCCTCGGCAAATCCGGTCGGAGCGGTCTGGGTGATGCGAATGCGGCTGATGGCGTTGTAGCCGTAGACCGCGTTGACCTTGTGGCGCAGCTGATCCTTCTGCATCTCCAGCATCGGGGCCTGCGGCCCGGTGGTCAGTACCGTCAGGGTTGCGCCCATGCCGCCCCGGCCATAGCCCACATTCACCGGGCGCGCGATGGCGGCGGTGTCCTGCCCGACAATCTCGGCCCAATGTGTCAACAGGCGCGATACGGCAAAGCCGCGGGTTTCCCCGGCGCGCCGAATCTGGTCGTTCAGCAAAGTCGCGGTGCGTTTGAACCCGCGGGTCGAAGAACGTCTGCGCTGCATCTGGTTTCCAACTCCTGCGCCACTATTGTAATGGGCAGACCGGCAGGTGCCAGCGAAACCCGACAGAGAGATGAATAAAACTTGCGTGACATCGGTGAATTTGACGTGAGCACCGCCCTGCTCGACTGGTACGACCGCCACGCGCGCGACATGCCGTGGCGTGTAGGTCCGGCAGACCGCAGGGCCGGGGTGCAACCCGACCCTTACCGCGTGTGGCTGTCCGAGGTGATGTTGCAACAAACCACCGTGGCCGCCGTGCGCGACTACTTCACCCGGTTCACCACCCGCTGGCCAACCGTCGAAGCGCTGGCAGCCGCGCCGGACGATCAGGTCATGGGCGAATGGGCCGGGCTGGGATACTACGCCCGCGCCCGCAATCTGCTGAAATGCGCGCGGGTGGTGGCGGATGAGCATGGCGGGTGCTTCCCCGACACCTATGATGCGCTGTTGCAGCTTCCGGGCATCGGGCCCTATACCGCCGCCGCGATCTCGGCCATCGCCTTTGACCGGCCCGAGACGGTGCTGGACGGCAATGTCGAACGGGTCATGGCCCGGCTTTACGACATCCACGACCCGCTGCCGGGGTCGAAACCTGCGCTCAAGGACAAAGCCGCAGCGCTGACCCCGACGAAGCGGCCCGGCGATTACTCGCAGGCGGTGATGGATCTGGGCGCGACCATTTGCACGCCCAAATCCCCGGCCTGCGGCATCTGTCCTTTGCGCGATCCGTGCCTGTCGCGGGTGGCCGGAACTCAGGCGGACTTGCCGAAGAAAACGCCGAAAAAGCCCAAACCCACCCGGTTCGGACATGTCTACATCGCCCGCAGCGCAAATGGCGCAATGCTGCTGGAACGCCGTCCCGACAAGGGCCTGCTGGGCGGCATGCTCGGCTGGCCGGGCTCGGACTGGTCCGACACCCCGTCCGAGGCCCCGCCCTTTCCCGCCAACTGGCGCGTCCTGCCGGGTGAGGTGCGGCACACCTTCACGCATTTTCACCTTGTGTTAAGCATCTGGACCGCAGAATTGCCTGCAGGCATTTGCCCCGAGGGGCTGACCGTGCTGGACAAACACAGTTTCAAACCCGGCGACCTGCCCACTGTGATGCGCAAGGCCCATGACCTCTGGCGTGGCCACCAGGCCGCTGTGCAAACTGGTCAGTCAGGGATAGGCTGACCGCATCCTTTCGGAGCACCGTAATGATCGCATCAGACACCCTGTCACGTTGGCACTCGGCGCTGCCCTTCTGGCTGTCCTTCCTGCTGATCCCGCTGATCTTGGCAACGGCCGTGGCGGGCGGCGGATGGGTGTTGCTGGTGCCGCTGTCCACGTGGTGGGCGTTTGCCGTGCTTGACCGCCTGACCGGGCTGAACCTGCAAAACGCCGACCCCGAGACGCCCGACGGGGTGCTGCGCTGGTACATCCTGCTGACCAAACTGTGGGTGCCGGTGCAGTTCCTGACCCTGTACGGCCTGCTCTGGTACGCGACCCGCGCCGATCACCTGACGATTGCGGCGAAGCTCGGGCTGTTTTTCGGGATGGGCGTAATCTCGGGCACCATCGGGATCAACTACAGCCACGAGCTGATGCACCAGAAATCGCGGTTCGAGCGCTGGCTGGGCGATGTCCTTCTGGCCATGGTGCTGTATTCCCACTTCCGGTCCGAACATCTGCTGGTCCACCACCGCTATGTCGGTACCCCGCGCGATCCGGTCACCGCCCGCTATAACGAGGGGTTCCACCGCTTCTATCCCCGTGTTCTTTGGCAATGTGTGGCGTCGGCTTTCAGGGCCGAACGGGCCAAACTGGCGCGCAAGGACCGTCCTTGGACCGACCGCGCAAATCCGTTCTGGCGATACTGGGCGCTACAAGGCGGCATGATGCTGCTGGCGCTGTTGGTTGGCGGCTGGTCCGGGCTGGGCCTGTTCCTGCTGCAGGCCGGCGTCGCCATCTGGCAGCTGGAACTGGTCAACTATGTCGAACATTACGGCCTGACCCGGAAGCACATGGGCGAAGGCAAATACGAACATGTCCTGCCGCGCCATTCTTGGAATGCCTCGCAGAAAGCGTCCAACTGGCTGCTGATCAACCTGCAAAGGCACTCGGACCACCATTACAAACCGAGCCGCCGCTTTCCGCTGCTGCAACACCACACACCGGATACCGCACCGCAATTGCCTTATGGCTATCCGGTCATGACCGTGGCCGCGATGATCCCGCCTCTGTGGCGCCGGGTCATGAACCCCAGGGTGCGCGCATGGCGGCGGCAATATTACCCCGAAATCACCGACTGGCACCCCTACAACAAGGCGCTCAACCCGCAGCCAAACGCGTGACCGCGGCGCGCTGCCCGGCGGGAGGGGTTCAGATCACCCACACATCCATTGGGCCTTCGACGCCGCGCACGGCCAGCGCGGCGCGGGACTCGAACCCCTCAATCACCGTCTGCGCCGCCGGGCCTTCGCTGACCGCCTGATTGCGCAGGGCGTCGCTGATGACAACGCGGGTGCCCAGCGAACGTGTCATCGCTTCCAGCTTGGCCGCCACATTCACCGCGTCCCCGATCACCGCAAATTCCAGCCGGTTGGCCCCAATATCTCCCAACACGACAGGCCCGTAGTGAACACCGATCCCGACATTGATTTCGGGCTCGCCATTCCGGCGTCTCTCGGTGTTCCAGCGCTCGATGGCCGCAACCATCGCCCGCGCGCACGAGATCGCATTTGTCGCGTCCAGCGGCGTCGGGACCGGCGTGCCAAAAGTCGCCATCAGCCCGTCGCCCAGATATTTGTCCAGGGTGCCGTGATGCCGGAACACCTCGGTCTCCATCCGGGCATGAAATCCGCGCAGAATCTCGATCACCTCATACGGATCGCGACCAGCAGAAAACCGGGTGAAGCCGACGATATCGATGAACAGGACGGCGATGTTCTCCTTGCGCACCTGTTTCAGCGGCTCGTCATTCTGGCTCAGCTCCTCGACCACATTGGGCGAGAAATAGCGCGACAGGTTCGCCCTTTCCCGCTCCAGCCCCGCATTGGTCATCAGCAGGTTGTTCAGCCGCCGCAGCGATACCCCAAGCGTCACCGCCACCATCACGAAGACGATGACCTGCTGAATGCGCTGAGACACCATGAAACTGTTCGGATCCAGCAGGTCCGCCACATCCGGGTAGCCCTGCAAAGCCTGCGCCACCCGTTCGCTGATGCCCGGTATCGGGGTCGCCACCCACCACGCGATGATCCAGCCAACGGTCCACATCATGGCGGTCCAGGACCCGATGGCGATCACCGTGCGCCAGGAATAGGCCAGTGTGCCCGCCGCCAGAATGATGAAGAAATACTGGAAGTTATCGAACCGGTACTGCATCGCCAAAGGCCGTACATCGTCGCTGAACGGGTTGGGAATGATCATACCAAGGGTCATGATCAGCAGATCGACGAAGATAAGCAACAGTTCGGTCCGCGATTGCCCCACCCGGCCCGCGCGGCGGATCAGCCAGCCGTTGCCGCAGATCAGCAGCAGGATGAAGTGATACCACAGCACCTCGGGGTGCGGGTTCAGATAGATCAGCAGAACTCCGGTCAGCCCCATCGCGATCCACCGGGCGCGCACGGCCAGTTCCAGCCCTTCGCGTTTGTGCCGTTCAAGGACGGCCTCGGTATATTTATTGTCCAGGTCGTACTTGTCCGGCTGGGTGACAAAGAACCTGCCGAAGCGGGATTCGCCTGCGGTGCTGTCAGTCATGGCCTGCGCCTTTCGCGGGGTCTGTCAGGGGTGCCTTATGCAATCACCAATAGGATGAAAACAAAAGACCCCGCCGAAAACGGCGGGGCAAGGCGTAGTGCCTTGTGTCAGGCCACAGGCACCGGCGGTGTTCTGGAAATCAGTTGTGCATCTCGGCCCGGATCTGCTGGCGCAGCACGTCGATAGGCACGGTTTTGCCATCGCGTTTGAAGCACCAATAGGTCCAGCCATTGCAGGAGGGCGCGTTTTCCAGATGCGCGCCGACCTGATGGATCGAACCCTTGACGTTATCGCCGACCAGCGTGCCGTCGGCGCGGACCTTGGCCTTGTGGCGCTGGTTCATGGAATACAGTTCCTCACCCGGACGCAGCATGCCGCGTTCGACCAACTGACCAAAGGGCACGCGCGGCTCGGCGCGTTTGCTGGCGCTGACCTCCAGCGCCTCGCGGTCGAACTTGCGGACCTTGGCGATGCGCTTTTCGGCGACCTTGCGATAGCTTTCCTCGCGCTCAATGCCGATGAACTCGCGCCCCAGCATCTTGGCAACCGCGCCGGTGGTGCCGGTGCCAAAGAACGGGTCCAGCACCACATCGCCGGGATTGGTCGAGCCGATCAGGACCCGGTGCAGCAGCGATTCCGGCTTCTGCGTCGGATGCGCCTTGTCGCCGTTTTCATCTTTCAGGCGCTCATGCCCGGTACAGATCGGCAGAACCCAGTCGCTGCGCATCTGCACGCCTTCGTTCAGCGCCTTCAGCGCCTCGTAGTTAAAGGTATATTTCGCGCCTTCGCGCTTGCTGGCCCAGATCATCGTCTCATGCGCGTTGGTAAAGCGCTTGCCACGGAAATTCGGCATCGGGTTCGACTTGCGCCACACGACATCGTTCAGAATCCAATACCCCGCATCCTGCAGGGCCGAGCCGACGCGGAAAATGTTGTGATAAGAGCCAATCACCCAAATCGCGCCATTGGGTTTCAGCAACCGATGCGCCGCCTTCAGCCAGTCGCGGGTGAACTGATCATAGGCCCCGAAGCTGGAAAACTGATCCCAGTGATCGTCAACCGCATCCACCTGAGAATTATCGGGCCGGTGCAACTGCCCTTTCAGTTGCAGATTATAGGGCGGGTCCGCGAAAATCAGGTCAACCGACGCCTCGGGCAGACTGTTCATCGCTTCGATGCAGTCCCCGGATAGAATCATGTTTAAAGGGAGCGCCTTTGCGCCCTTTTTGGTGGTCGTTGTCATATCACTGCCTCAAGTGTCCACGGCGCTTTTGCGCTCATTTGGTTGAGACAAGGATGAGTCAAAGACGATTCGCCGTCAAATTCTTTTTTGAATCAGCGACTTACGATTTACTCTTGATACAAGATATTGTGGACCGGTTTGAACGAACGTCTATGATGTGGGGTCACGCCGAGATTTCGCAGCGCCTCGCGATGCATTTTTGTCGGATAGCCTGCGTTTGTCTCCCACCCGTAGCCGGGATGCTGTTGCGCTAAATCCACCATCCGCTGATCGCGCCAGTTTTTCGCGATGATCGAGGCCGCCGCAATCGACACCGACCGCGCATCCCCTTTGACCACCGCCTGAGACGGGATCTTCATGCCGCGCGGAATCATGTTGCCGTCGATCAGCAGGAAATCCGGGGCGGGGTCCAGCGCCGCGACCGCCCGCACCATCGCCAGATGCGAGGCGCGCAGGATGTTCATCTCATCAATCTCGGCCACCGACGCCTCGGCCGCGGCAAATTCGGACCGCGCGCGCAAGGCGTCATCCAATGCCAGACGCCGCTTGGCGGTCAGTGCCTTCGAATCATTCAGCCCGTCGGGAATGTCCTGCGGGTTCAGGATGACGGCGGCGGCCACCACCGGCCCGGCCAGGGGGCCACGCCCGACCTCATCCACCCCGGCGATGCGGGTATGGCCACGCGACAGCAGCGCCTGTTCCAGATCAAAATTCGGCAAGCTCATCCCCCCGGCAAACCGCGTTTCGCCCGACACCGCAAGCAAAAAAAGAGAGGGCAGCTTGCGCCGCCCTCTCCCGTAACGGTGCTTCTGTGGCACCGCTCCTGCTCGAAATAGGTACTAGTAAACCACACGGTATCCGTGATGGCGCAGGCATGCGGGTTCATAGGCCCGCTTCACCTTGTGGCCATTCCAGAAACCAACCTTGCATTGTTGCGGCAGGCTGTTGGCATGTTTGTAATGCTTGTTCAGGCATTTCGGCCGCAGCAGCGGGCGATTGCCATATCCTTCGTAGGTGCGCAGGCAGCGCTGCGGGATGTCGTAACGCTTTACGCGTTTGGGCAGCCGCTTGGACTTGTGGCGCTTCTTCCTGGGCTCCTGGTACACGTGATTGTGGAAATGCCGCTCGACCTTATCCTCGCGCCTGTCCGTGGAGTAATGATTGACGGCGGCCCCAAGGATCGCAATCGCGGCGAGCCCGGTCAGAATATCCCCGGTATCCGCTGCCCGCGCCTGTGAGGCTGAAATCCCGGTTACGGCAACGGCGGCCGCAATGATCAGAGCGATAAATTTCTTATGCATGGCACCTGTCCTTTCGAGTGATTGGGCGACCTGCCTCGGGCCGCGTATTTGTTGCACCGACACTGGGCCCACCCCCTGCAGACAAGCAATAACGGGGATTTGTTATCCGATATCAGGCCCCGCAAACCCCTTGGGTTATTGAATATCCGCCCAAGCGATGCGCAGGATGCGGCCTATGAAACAGATCATCTCTTCTCTGGCCGTGGTGGCCCTGATATCGGTTGGCTCTGCCGCCTCCGCCGCGGATTGCTATGCGGATTACAAGGCCAAACAGGACAATCCGCTGCGCCTGCACTATGGCGTGATGCAGGTGTCGTCCTGCAACAAGGGGCAGGCAAAGAACGAGGTCGCCCAGCGCCTGAAAGCGTCGGGCTGGACCTTGCTGAACGTCCAGTCCGTGTTTGGGCCGGAAGGGTTGGATCAAAGGAAGGCCAATGCCGGAAAATTCTATCTCCGTTACTGAGGCGCGGCGGTCCGGCGTTCGGCTGGTTGGTCTGGGCCTTGCAGCCATCGTCGTGATTCTGATCACCGCCGCCGTGTTCCTGTTTGCCACCCTGCCCGATGCCAACGCCTTCAACGCGCGGGTGGAGCGTCTGTTCGTGGAAAGCGACCTGACTTCGCAGGCCGAAATCCGGTTGCTGGAAATCCTCGCGCAATCGGGCACCGCCTTTGCCGACACCCTGTCCAGCTATCGCATGGTGATTTACGTGCTGCTGGTCTTTGCCTGCGCCATGATGATCTCGGCGCTGGTGTTTCTGGTAATGCTGGTCCTGCTGAACCGGCGCATGGCCCAGATCGAACGCACCGGCATTCAGGTCACTTCGCTGCTGATCAGCCGCGAGGAAAACACCGTTTACCTGAACAATATGGATTTCAAACTGACCACTGCCGCGATGGAAACCCTGTCGGTTCTGGCCGAATCCCGGCTGGATGACGAGGTGCTGTCGGGCGCGCAGATCGAGGCGATGATCTCGGGCCGCGACGCCGCCGATTGTGACGAGGCCGCCGGGGCCACGCGGATCAAGCGGCTGCGCGATGCGCTGGGCAACCAGATGGTCAGTGAGCTGCTGGTCAAGAATATCGCCAAAAAGGGCTATATGCTGTCCATCGAAAAGGACGTTATCCAAATGGTCTGAGGGCGCGCTTCGCACGCTCCCGATTGGCAAATTTCGCATTATCCCCCTTGGAATAGTTCCCCCGAAGACCCATTCTAGAAAGACTCTGGGCAAGGGAGGTCGATGATGAACGTCCACGCCACACCTAAACTCAAAGGCTATGAGATTTCAGTAGAGCGGCTGAATGGCAGGATCGCCGTTTACCGCGATGATATCCTTCTGGCCGAAAGCGAAGACGCCAAGGTGATGTATGAAACGCGCCTGCAGCCGACGATCTACATCCCCCGCAAGGACGTTCTTGTCGAGCTGAGCGAAGAGACCGAGTTGCAGACCTTCTGCCCGTTCAAAGGCACGGCAACCTATCACGATATCGAACTGGCCGGCGAGCGGCTGGCCAATTGCGTCTGGGCCTATGAAGAGGCGCTGCCCGAAAGCGTGGCTATCCAGGGCCATATCGGTTTCATGTCCAGCGCCTATACCGACATCGATCTGGGCGAGAACCGCCTGCGCGAACCCGATGACGGGAATATCAGCGGGCCTCTGATCGACTGGCTGATGCGCGGCGCGTCGCTGTCGGACACGCCCGAAGCCTTTACCAAGGCGCTGGCCGAAAAGATGCTGGAACACGGCATCGCCATTCAGCGCCTGAGCATTCTGGCCTGGTCCCTGCACCCTCTGATCGCGGGGAAACACTATATCTGGGAAAAAGATCAGGCCGAGATTCTGACCCGCGCGCCGACCTATGAAATTTACGATCACCCGGCCTTTATCAACAGCCCGCTGCGGCATGTCTCGAACGGGTTGGGCGGGGTCCGCCAGCGGGTGAACGACGACAATCCGCATAACAGTTTCCCCATCATCGAGGATCTGCGCGCCAAGGGGGCCACCGATTACGTCGCCATGCCGATGTCTTTCTCGGACGGACGGACCAATGTGCTGACCCTGACCTGCGATCATCCCGATGGCTTCACCACCGAGAATCTGGGGCTGGTATTCGAATGCTCGACGGTGATCGCCCGCTATTACGAAGTGTTCATGCAGCGCGAAAACGCGCAGGTTCTGCTCGAGACCTATGTGGGCAAACGCTCGGGCGCGCGGGTGCTGGGCGGTGAGATCCGGCGCGGCGACGGTGATGAGATCGATGCCGCGATCATGTTCTGCGATCTGCGCAATTCGACCAGTCTGGAAGAACGGCTGGGCCGGACCGCCTATATCAATCTGCTGAATGAGTTCTTTGAAACCGTGTCCGAAATCGTCCATGCCAATGGCGGCGAAGTGCTGAAGTTCATCGGCGACGCTGTGCTGGCGGTGTTCCCATCCGGCGAAAACGAAGGGGCGGCCCGCGTCAATGCCCAACGCACGGCCATTGGGATCGTCGAAAAACTGGGCGAGCTGCGGGAAGCCGGAGCCGAGGTTCATTGCGATTGCTCGATCGGCCTCGCTTATGGCCGTGTGACCTATGGCAATGTGGGCTCTCGCGAACGTCTCGATTTCACCGTCATCGGTCAGGCCGCCAACATAGCCGCCCGTTTGGGGGAATACGGCAAAACGGTCAGCCATCGCATTGTTGTGTCCGAAGACATCGAACCTGCCTGCTCCAATGCCCTGCCGCTGGGCGAGGTCAAACTGCATAACGTGTCGCAACCGGTTACCAGCTATGCGCTGCGAACCTCGGCAGATGCTGTTCTGGACGCGTGACGAACGGGGCGGATGTCACTGATCCATCGGATTTATGGCGCGACCCGCCGAAAGCGGCTGGACGCGTTATGTTCGGCATGAGTTATGTGCCAGCATTGGTTTTCCGCGTCGTAGCCAAATTGGCTCACCCAGCTGCGCCCAACAGAATCAAAGCCGTCTGAGCCGGAGAAACATTGCTTTGCAATTGCGCGATCTGACTGCGTGCCAGATAGGTGTCGGTCAGTTTCCCGATTGCCTCCTCGTCCGCGAACTGCGCCAGATCGTCTGAGCCGGTGAGACGGGACAGCCTGTCTTTGAACTCACCCAACTGAGTATCCAGATCCAGCTGCGCAAAGGATGGCGGCAGGCCGAGGGCGGTTTCCATCATGCTGCGCAGCGGCGGCAGGCCCATCAGGTCGAACCATTTCGTATCCACACCCGCATCGCCCCGGGCCAGGTCCGACAGCCTATGCTGGGCGTATAGCGAGATGCGCATCGTTTCATCGGATTCCCCCACCGAAACCTCGAACCGCGTGACCAGACTATCCTGCGCGACCTTTTCCATATTCGTGGTCAGGCCGGTTTTCCTGACCTCACCGGGGCCAAAGCCAAACGCGTCAGAGAATTCGCGGTACCGTTTATCCGACAACCGGTTGGCCAGCGCGTCCTGCGCATTTGTACCGTCTTCAAGAATTTTCCGGATGAAGAAACGATTGTTCAGATCACCCTCTAACCCGAATGCACCCAATGCGACCTGCAGCAACCGGCGATCCGAGACCAAATCCCCAGCCGTCTCGACCTTGCCGATATTGTCCAGAAAACACTTGGTTTCGCGCTCGTTCACATTCGAAGACGTAAAACTCTGAAGCTGCGCATCATAGGTTCGCTGCAGAAACCGCCAGCCGACCAGCCCGCCCGAGGGTATGACAGGCTGAAAACTCATTGCTGATAGGCCATCAGCCGCTCTTCCCGGGGCAGCAGCGACCGCAGGGATTTCAGGCATTTGTAGTAGTGCTCTCCGACCAAAGCATCCGTTGCTTCGGCCAGAACACGGCGGCTGTCCGCGTCGGTGAAAACCTGGCTCAACTCCTCAACCCGGCGCAGCAATTGCTGGCGGGCCTGATCGGGCTCGGTATCTCCGGACAAGACAAGCTGCGCGGCATAGCACACGCGCCGCACTGGCGTGTTGACCTCATCCGGGTGAATGGCATCTTTCAGCCGCAAGAGTTTCGCCTGCGGTGTCATGATCGAGAACCGGCTGCGGCGGTCGCCGTTTTCGATCACCACGCCGTTGATCAGAACCCTTTCTTTCGGCGCCAGCTTAAGAACCAAACCACTCATCACATCGCCCCCGCTTGGCGCAGCCCGCGCAGAACGGCGGTGTTGATCTCGAGCAAAGGATCAACCGTCGCGTTATTGCCCAGAATCTGGCTGCTGTGCCGTTCCGTGAACTCGGCCAGATAGAATATGCGCGCGCGCAGGTCATTGGGTAGCGCGTTGGCGGAATCCGAGACCCCCGTGGCCAGGACGGTCCACAGACGTCGGTTTTCATGCACGGCCTGAACAAATCCCGCAAAGTCCGCCTTTTGTCTGGCCGCTGCGGCCTTGAGACGGCGGGTGATTTTCGAAATCGCCTCATACTCCGTATCCCGCGGCGTCCTTGTCGGGGCGGCAGTCTGGGCGTAGGCGGTATGGGCGAGCGTTTGCGGTGTCACGTGCAATCCTTCCTATGAGCAGTCATCAGGCAGTCAGAACCGGGGCGCAAAAACCGCGCCCCGATCCGGTTCCGGAATTAGCGGAACAGCGACAGGATCGACTGCGGTGCCTGGTTGGCAATCGACAGCGACTGGGTTGCCAGCTGCTGCTGCACCTGCAACGCCTGCAGACGGGCCGAGGTTTCTTCCATATTGGCGTCAACCATCGAGCCGATACCGGATTTCAGCGAGTCGGTCAGTTTGGACACAAAGTCGTTCTGGGTTTCGATACGGCTCTGCGCCGACCCAAACGCCGCTGCGGCATCGATCGATCTGTCGATCAGGGTTTCAATCGTGCCAAGCGCTGCGGACGCGCCGGCTGCGGTAGACACGTTGATCGAGCTTAGCGCGCCCAGACCACCGGCTCCGGCATTGGTGAATTGCGCCGAAACGGTCACGTCACGATCCGCATCCGCCCCTGCCGTTGCCGCCCCGGTCACGAAGGTCAGAGTGTTGGGCGTGCCCGAGTCGTAATCGACCGCCACCCCGGTGATGCCCAGCGCGTCGATCTGGTTCTTCAGGCCAACCGCGACCAGCGCATCCGTGTAAGCGTCGTCATAGGTGCCCGAAGGTTCCAGATCGCTGGCCTGAACGGTGTAGGACACCCGCTGATCGCCGACGGTGATCGAAATCGAATCGCCAACCGCAAAGTTATCGACCGAGCTGTCGATCACGATGTTGCCAGTGCCGCCCGCCTTGTCCATCGTGAACCCGGCCGTGTCGTCATCGGTTGTCTGACCTGTCGAACCGTCCAGAACCGCCTTGGCCGTATAACCGCCAATCGACAAATCCTGCGCCGCCACCGAAATCGTGTTCGGCGTCACCGCGCCCGAACTGTCGCGGTCAAGCGAAGACAGGATTGTTGCGCCCGTCACCCCGTTGACCAGATTCAGCCCGTTGAACTGCGCTGCCCCGACAACCGATTCAATCTGATTGCGCAAAACGGTCACATCGGCGTTGATCTTGTCGCGGTCAACATTGTCTTCCTGCGCCGCGATGACCTTTTCCTTCATCTGCGTCAGCAGGTCAGTGACCGTTTCCGATGCGTTCCGCGCCACTGCGACGGTCGATTCGCCCAGTGCGAGGCTGTCCTTGATCGCATTGAAGCCCTTGACGTCCGATTCCATGACCTTCGAGATCGCCCAAACGGCCGAGTTGTCTTTTGCCGTTGCTACGTCCTTGCCGGTCGAAATCGCGTTCTGGGTCATTTCCAGGTTCTTGTTGACCGATTTCAGGGTCTGCAGCGCAACCATTGCGCCATTGTTTGTCAGAATGCTGGACATAGATGTCATCCTTTCAGGTTTGGGCCATTTTGCCCTTGTTCACCCCGCGCGCCTCGCGGGCCTTGGCGTCTTTCTGACCTGTGCGACATGCCATAGGGCCATTCGCGCCACCTGCTGTTTCAGGTGCAGGCTCACTTTTGGCCCCGATCTCCTAACGGAGTGCTAAGACGCCCCGACCGGAAATTTCGGATTTGAATCAACCCGGTCGCTATGCCCGTTTTTCCAGCTTCGGTGCGCCGCGCACAGTGAACCCGCTGCGCTGCCCGTCGGCCCCGTAGGTGCTGAATTCCTGCCGAACCCGCCGCAGCTCGGCCATCCGGGCGGCAATGGCACGAATCCCGTCGGCAGCGCTGTTCAGCAAAGCCTGATTCCGTTCGACCTTTTTCTGCACCTGAATCAACTGTGCGCTGTCCCGCACCTGCAGATCGTTGATCGCGCCGATCAGCTTTTCCTTTTCCGGCACCATATGGGTCAGACGATCCAGGTCCCCATCGACAAGCGCCGTACGCTCGAGATCCAGCAATTCTTCCAGGGACTTTATCAGCGAGAGGTCGCGGTCAGCCGTCATCAGAGTTCTCCATCAGTGATTTGAAAATGACCTCGGACAGGCCGACGCCGCCGGATTGTGCCAGCTGCCGCGCCTGATGCTGCGCCAGAAAGGACGCGAACTGATCTTCGCCCGCCCCGCCACCAAATGCCTGGCGCGTTTTGCCCAAACCGGCGGATTTCAGCATTTCGCCCAGAAACGCGGCCTCAAGCTCAACCGCCGCTGCCCGCAGCTTGTCCGGGGGGGATGGCATTTGCGAAATCGGAGGGGGTGCGGAAACCTTCATTGCTTTCTCCGAAAATTGCATCGAACTTTTTCGATCAAAGGCGAAAGCAGTTAAAATAAACGTAACTTCCTGCGGTCAGGTTTGCGGTCAGACCAGATGGAGCCGGAGCAAAATGCCCAACCCTCTTACCCTGACACCCGCAGCGCCAGCCACGGCGGCAAAGCCCGCTGTCCTGCAACGGCACGACGGCGAGGCCGAAGTGTCCACAGATTTTCAGGGTGTTCTGACCTTGGTAACACTTACGGATTCTGCGGGACCCGGTGGGGAAACAGCCGTTCCTACCCATGCGGATGCCAATATCGAAGCGGCTGAGGTTGACGTCGAACCGGTTCCCGATGCGCTTGCCCAAACGCCTCCCGCCCCGGTCGAGGGCGCGGAGGGATCCGTGGCGGCATCTCAAATCAACAGTCAGGCCCCTGAGGTTCCGGTTGAAGCGAAGATGGTACATGACAAAGCCGGTCTGGCCATCTCGCAGACTGAGTCGCGTGCTGACATGCCCGTCGCTGCGCAGACTCAGCCTGCACCACCCCTCATCGCCGAACCGTCACACGCCAACGCTCCGCAAAAGGTTGAACTGGGTGTGGTGGGCAAGACGCCCCTTCCCATGGGAACGCCAGATGAACCTATCCCGGATATCGACGTCAGGCACGGCAACCCGCAGGCCTCTGCCACACCGGTCGAATCGCCCAAACCCGCCCTGCCGGTTCACCCCCCCACGGTCGCGCAGATGCAGCTAACCGCATCCATGAAATCCGCCGAAACAGAAGACGCACCGCAGGTTTCTGAAAGCGAAGGGCTTAACAACACCCGATCCGAGCAGTTGCTGCAGCTTACGCGAGACATCGCCCCGCAACCGAATGCGGCCTCGGCGATTGCGCGGGCGGAAATCTCGCGGGCTATCGCCGGTCAGATGGCGGCTGCGATCACCGCGCGGCCCGGGTCCGGCGCGGTCGAGATTGCCCTGAACCCCGAGGAGCTGGGGCGCGTGTCGATCATCATGAACGGACGCGATGACGGGTTGCATCTGGCGATCATGGCGGAACGGCCAGAGACGCTGGACCTGATGCGCCGACACATCGCGGTTCTGACGACCGAGTTGCAGAAACTGGGATTTGGCGACCTCTCGCTGGATCTGGGAACGCCGTCAGAGTCGCATCAAGACCAGCCCGACTCCCAGCCGGGACAGGTCATTGAAACGGAATTTGCCGAGGCCGGCGCGCCGACCTATCCGCAGCGCAGCACCCCGGCCACCGGTATTGATATGAGGCTTTAACACATGATCACGCCAACCCACTCTGTGCAGCCAGCCGCTCAGCCCGGCCCCGCGTCCAAAACCGCCGCGGTGACGTCAGATTTTGAGACGTTTCTGCTGATGATGACAACGCAGGCGCGGAATCAGGACCCGTTAGAGCCGATGGACGCTTCGGATTACGCATCGCAACTGGCGCAATTCTCGATGGTCGAGCAGCAGGTCCAGACCAACGACTTGCTGTCGTCCCTGGCCACGGCTCTGGGCAGCGTCAATCTTGCGGATCTTGGCAACTGGGTCGGCATGGATGTGCGCTCCGGTTCAGGGTTTCACTTTGACGGTACCCCGGTCACGCTGTTCGCCCAGCCCGACCCGACCGCCGATGAGGTCACGCTGGTCGTGCGCGACGATCAGGGGGATGAGGTCAGCCGCGCGACTCTGCCCGCAACCGACGCCGAATTTGTCTGGGCCGGTACGGATGCGCAGGGCAACCCTTTGCCTGTCGGCAATTACACGGCGACGCTGGAAAGCCATCGCAAGGATGAGCTTGTTTCCGAAGCCCCGGCAGCGGCCTATTCCAAAGTGATCGAAGCACAGATCGCCGAAGGGTCGGTGATCCTGACTCTGCAGGGCGGTCTGGCGGTTCAGGCCACCTCCGTCACTGGTGTCAGAACCGGCGCTTGATCTGTCAGGCAGGACGGGTCAAACCTTGGCAAATCCCGACTCGCTCGATTGGTAACTCCGCTGTCCGACCTGCCCGATCCACCGTCCGACCTGACCCGGCAACTTCTGTCGCGGGGGTTGGTGACCTCTGCCGTGAGGTTCGAAACACTCTATGGCGGGCGCACCAATCAGGTCTGGAAGGTTCTAGGCGAGGATGGCGACAAGGTCCTGAAACTCTATCGCACCGACCTGAGGAATCCGTTGTTCCGCAACGATGCCGAGCTTGAGGCCGGATGCCTGCAAGCGCTTGAACCCACCGGTTTTGTGCCGCGCCTGCGCGCGACGGGGCAATACCGGACCGATCACTGGGTTCTCTATGACCACGCGCCCGGATCGCCCTGGCGCGCAGGACCCGAGGCGGTGGGGGTCTTGCTGCGCAACCTGCATGCGCAACCGGTGTCGATGCCCCTGCCAAAAGCCTGCAATGGCAGCGAGGATCTGGCGGCGCACGGGCAGCGTATATTGGCGGATTGTACATCCGATACGTCCAAACCGCTTATGCATCAGCGCCCCGAAATTCATGTACCACCGGCTTCCGAGACCTGTCTGATCCACGGCGACCCCGTGGCGGGGAACATTCTGGTCTCAGACGACCGGCTGACCCTGATTGACTGGCAATGCCCGGCCAGGGGCGATCCGTGCGAAGACCTCGCGCTGTTTCTGTCCCCCGCGATGCAGCGCCTGTATCGCGGAACGCCTTTGAGCCCGGCGGAAATCCAGCAATTCCTGATGGCCTATGACAATGCCGAGGTTGTCTCTCGGTACCAAACTCTTCGCCCTTGGTTTGCCTGGCGCATGGCCGCCTATTGTCTGTGGCGGGCCGAGCGCGGCGCGGCAGATTATGCCGACGGTCTGCAACTGGAACTGGCGCTGATTTAGTCGCACTGTCACCTCAGATCAGCCAGCGCCATCAGGGCGTAGAGCGGTGGCATCAGTGCCCTGCGCCATCGGCCAAAGGGGAAACGCCGGGGCGGTTGCGTCATAGGCGCGGGCAGTTGGCTGTTCTGACCCAGCACCAGCCGCGCCAGGGCCCGCCCGCAATAGGTGCCCATCGCAACGCCGTTTCCGTGATAGGCAAACCCGGCAAACATCCCCGCCTGCCCGGGGACCGGCCCGACATAGGGCAGCAGATTGCCGGACAGGCACACCAAGCCCGACCACATATGCGTTGCCTCGACCCCGGACCACGCCGGGAACATGCGCCGGAAGTCCTGCTGAACCTTGCGCCGGATCGCGGCCTCAGAGGCCGGGGACGACCGCAACCCGCCGCGCATGCCGAACAGGAACCGCCCATCGGGCATCAGCCGGAAATAGTGCAGCAGATTGCGGGTGTCGTAACACATCTGACCCGAGGTCCAGCCCTGCGCCATCTGCTCGGCCGGGGTCAGGGGGCGCGTCACCAGAACCGTGGATTGGGCGGGCATGTAGCGACCGGACATCCAGGCCGGGATGTCTTCGCTGGAATAGCCGTTGGTGCAGATCAGAACCGTTTCAGCTGTAGCGCGACCTGTTGGTGTGCGCAGATCGAACCCCGACCCGCTTTTGTCGACCTTCAGAACCGGGCTTCTCTGAAACATCTCAGCCCCTTGAGATCGGGCCTCGCTGGCAAGACCGAATAGGTATTTTCGCGGGTTCAGGCCAAAGCCCACCGGCAGCGTGTAACCGCCGTGAAACGGCCCGCTCAGCCCCAGCGCTGGCAAGTCCTTTGCCGCGTGCAATGTGCCTGTTTCCTCTGCATCCCGGCGCAGCCTGTCCATTGCGCGCCGGGAATGGGCAAGCTGGGTTTCGCCCTGGGAATGGGTGTCGGCATCGATCCGATAGCGCGCCAGCAGATCGGAGACCAGATGCACGGCCTCCGCCTCGGCCCTCGCATAGCCTTCGCTAGCGACAGGCCCAACGCGGCGCGCCAGAGTTGCATGATCCAGCTTCGATCCACCCAGACAGCAAAACCCGCCGTTGCGCCCCGAGGCGCCCCAGCCCGGCGTTTCCGCCTCGAACACCGCGACCGAGGTCCCGCTTTCGGCCAGATGCAACGCAGCGGACAATCCGGTGAACCCGCCGCCGATTATGGCAGTATCTACGCGCAGATCGCCCTGATGGGTGGGCCAGTCGGGGCTGGCAATCGTCTCATCCCACCAGCACCCGTCGCGGGGGCCCGGACCATAGGTGTAGTCCGGGAAAATCCGCCTCATTCAGCGCGCGCGGCGGCCATCTCATCCTGCCGCTGGCGCACCATCGCGCGTTTTGTCACCAGCGATGCCGTGATCACGCCGACCGTGACAACCGCAATCATGATCGTGGAAAGCGCGTTGATCTCGGGACTGACCCCCAGACGCACGGCTGAGAATATCTTGATCGGCAGGGTCGTGGCCGACGGGCCCGAGGTGAAGGACGCGATCACCAGATCGTCCAGCGACAGGGTGAAGGCCAGCAACCAGCCCGAGATCACCGCCGGCGCGATGATCGGCAGCGTCACCAGCCGGAACGCCTGTGCCGGGGAACAGCCAAGGTCCAA
Organism: Ruegeria sp. AK4; assembly: GCF_056541025.1. Taxonomy (NCBI): domain Bacteria; kingdom Pseudomonadati; phylum Pseudomonadota; class Alphaproteobacteria; order Rhodobacterales; family Roseobacteraceae; genus Ruegeria; species Ruegeria sp. AK4. Next base: position 57,890 of record NZ_JBQFXS010000011.1, on the reverse strand, counting down.
AGCGGCCTCTTCCAGCGACTGATCAAAGGTCACAAGGCGCGAGGAGACGACAACCGAGACATAACACATGGAAAACGTCGTATGGGCCAGCACGATGGTCAGGATACCCCGGTCCAGCCCGATGCCGATGAACAGCAGCAGCAGCGACAGGCCGGTGATCACTTCGGGCATCACCAGCGGCGCGTAGATCATGCCGGAAAACAGCGTGCGGCCAAGGAACCGCCCGCCGCGCACCAGAACAAGCGCGGCGGCGGTGCCCAGAATGGTGGCCAGCGTCGACGAAAACACTGCCACGCGCACGGTCACCCAGGCGGCGTCCAGAAAAGCCTGATTCTGTACCACCTCGGCGTACCATTTGGTCGAGAAACCCGCCCAGACCGTCACCAGCTTGCTTTCGTTGAAGCTGAAGATGATCAGGATGATCATCGGGATATACAGAAAGGCAAAGCCCAGCGTCAGCGAGACCGTATTGAACCAGCTCAGCCTGTTCATTTCTCGGCCTCCGTCTGTTTCTGCTGGTTGCGCTGGAACAGCACGATCGGGATGATCAGGATCAGCAGCAGAACCACCGCCACGGCGCTGGCCACCGGCCAGTCGCGGTTCGAGAAGAACTCTTCCCACAGCACCTTGCCGATCATCAGCGTGCCGGACCCGCCCAGCAGTGACGGGATGACGAACTCACCGATTACCGGGATCATCACAAGGAAACAGCCCGCGATGATACCGGGGCGCGACAGCGGAATGGTCACAAGCCAGAACGCCTGCAGGCGAGAACAGCCCAGATCCTCGGCAGCCTCGATCAGTGAGCCGTCCATCCGTTCCAGCGCCGAGTAGATCGGCAGGATCATGAACGGCAAATAGGTATAGACGATGCCGATATAGACCGCCGTGTTGGTGTTCAGAATGGTCAGCGGGGTCGAGATGATCCCGGTCCACAGCAGGAACTGGTTCAGATAGCCTTCGTTCGACAGAATTCCCATCCACGCGTAGACGCGGATCAGGAACGAGGTCCAGAACGGCAGAATCACCAGCATCATCAGCGTCGGCCGCCACTCTTCCGGGGCGCGGGCCATGCCATAGGCGATGGGATAGCCGACCAGCAACGTGAAGAAGGTCGAGATCAGCGCGATTTTGACGCTGGACAGGTAGGCTTTCCAATACAGATCGTCCTCGGTCAGCCAGACGAAGCTTTCAAAGTCCAGCTGGCTGAAGAAATCCCGGATGCCCGCCCATCCCTGCGACAGGTCCAGCGTCGGGGTATAGGGCGGAATCGCCAGTTCGGTGTCCGACAGCGAAATCTTCAGGACGATGAAGAACGGCACCAGAAAAAGCGCCAGCAGCCAGACATAAGGAACGGCGATCAGCAGGGCGCGGCGCATCAGTCTGCCAGCAGGACCGCGGCGGTTGCTGTCCAGGACAGCCAGACCGGGTCTTCCCATGTAAAGGACCGGCGCGAGATACGGCGGGTATTGGCCGTTTGCGCCTTGATGATCGTGCCGTTTGCCAGTTCAACGTGGTAGGTGGACAGATTGCCCAAATAAGCGATGTCATGCACCTTGCCCTGAATGGCGTTGATCGCATCTGCCGGGCGGTCGACCGAGATCGTCACCTTCTCGGGCCGGATCGCCAGGTGGCAGGACTGGCCGTGCGACAGATCGGTTGCCGAGGTTGCGGTCAGCGGCGCCTGCCCCTCGGCCCAGTCGATCTGAAAGGTCTGTTCCCCGTTCGCCGTCGCGCGGCCTTGGATGATGTTCACGTCGCCGATGAAATCCGCCACGTAGACCGAGTTCGGGTTTTCATAAATACGATCCGGGGTGGCGACCTGCATCAGCCTGCCCTGATCCATCACCGCCACGCGGCTGGCGACAGTCATCGCTTCTTCCTGATCATGGGTGACGATGACAAAGGTGGTGCCGGTCTTTTCCTGAATATCCATCAGTTCGAACTGCGTATCCTGCCGCAGTTTCTTGTCCAGCGCGCCCAGCGGTTCGTCCAGCAACAGCAGCTTGGGTGCCTTGGCCAGCGACCGCGCCAGCGCCACCCGCTGCCTTTGCCCGCCGGAAATCTGGTGCGGTTTTCGGCGGGCGAACTGTTCCAGCCGGGTCAGGCGCAGCATTTCCTCGACCCGCTCTTCCAGGTCATGCTTGGGCATGTTGTCCCGGCGCAGGCCAAAGGCGATGTTGTCCCAGATGCTTAGGTGCGGGAACAGCGCGTAGGACTGGAACATCATGTTCACCGCCCGTTTGTTGGGCGGGATCGGGTCGATATCCTGCCCGGCCAGCAGAATATGCCCCTCGGTCGGGGTCTCGAACCCCGCCAGCATCCGCATCATGGTTGTCTTGCCGCAGCCCGAGGGCCCGAGCAGGGCGAAAAACTCGCGCTCGAAGATGTCCAGCGACAGGTTGTCGATTGCCGTGAACGCTCCGAAACGTTTGGTGACATTCTGGAACTGGATCAAGGGTTTCGCCTGTGGGTCGTCCCACGGCGCAAAAACGTCAGAGTTCAAAGCGGCCCCCGCATATCGGTCCGGACAGGAAAGGCGCGGGGCGTTGGCCGCCCCGCGCTGTCAGATCAGGTGCCTGACTTGATCTTGGTCCACATACGCGTCACGACGCGCTGCGTTTTCTGCGGATACGGGCCCTTGATATAGGTATTGTTCATGGCCTCTTCCGACGGGTAAATCGCGGGATCGCCGATCACGTCTTCCGACAAGAACTCCTGCGATGCCTTGTTGCCGTTGGCGTAGTAGACATAGTTCGAGGCCGCCGCCATGTTCTTAGCGTCCAGCATAAAGTCGATGAACTCATGCGCACCCTCGGGGTTCGGTGCATCCACCGGAACCGCCATCTGATCGAACCACATCTGCGAGCCTTCCTTGAACGCGTTATAGGCGATCTCGACTCCGTTATCGGCCTCGGCCGCGCGGTCGCGGGCCTGCAGGACATCGCCCGAGAAGCCAACCGCGACGCAAATATCGCCGTTGGCCAGCGCGTTGATGTATTCCGAGCTGTGGAACTTGTTCACGTAAGGCCGGACCGCCGCAAAGACCTCTTCCGCCTTGGCGATATCGTCCTTGTCATGGCTGTTGGGATCAAGACCCGCATAGACCATGGCCGCCGGAACCATCTCATCCGGGGCGTCCAGGAAATAGACCCCGCAGGATGCCAGCTTTTCCATATTCTCGGGGTTGAAGATCAGCTCCATCGAATCGATCGGCGCGTCTTCCCCCAGCACCTCTTTCACCTTGCCGACATTCACGCCCAGCCCGGTCGTGCCCCACATGTAATTGACCGAATGCTTGTTGTCCGGGTCGAACCGGGCCACACGCTCGGCGATGACGTCCCATACATTTCCGAAATTCGACAGCTTGGCCGCATCGATTTCCTGAAACGCGCCGGCCTTGATCTGACGGCTCATGAAGCTGCCGGTCGGCACCACCACATCATAGCCCGAGCCTCCGGCCAGCATTTTGGTTTCCAGAACCTCGTTGCTGTCGAACACGTCATAGATCAGGGTCAGGCCCGTCTCTTCCTCGAATTTCTGCAACAGGCCTTCGTCGATATAGTCGGACCAGTTGTAAACACGCACCTCTTCGGCAAAAGCCGCCGAAGTCCCCAATGCGATGACCGCTGTCATGGTCAGCGTTTTGATTGACATTTTGTTCTCCCTGCAAGTGTACGGGTATTTTCCCGTTTTTTTGGATTTGATCAAGTTTTGCGTTTTCCCCCGATCCCGCGTATGGTTTCACGAGGTCTGCCGTCTGACAAGTCAGGGGCAATTGAAACGGGACGAACCAATTGGATTTGATCAAAAATAAGGCACCGAAGACGCAGTCAGACAGCGAAAAACGCCCGGCGCATGAACAGGTGTACCAAACGCTCAGGTCGCAGATTCTGTTTGGCGAACTGGTGCCGGGCCAGCCGGTCACGATCCAGGGCCTGACTGATTCTCTGGGCGTTGGCATGACCCCTGTGCGCGAGGCGATCCGCAGGCTGATATCCGATGGCGCGCTGGTGTTTCAGGGCAATCGCCGGGTCAGCGTTCCGCTGTTGTCCGCCGAGGATGTCGAGCAGATGATTTTCGCCAGAAAGTCAATAGAATCAGAACTTTCCAGACGTGCCGCAGCCAATCTCAAACCCGCGGACATCGACCATCTGGAACGCATAGACACTCGTCTGGACCGCACCATTGCCGATGGCGATGTCAGCGGCTACCTGCGCCTGAACCAGTCCTTTCACGAAACGCTCTATGCCCATGCCAATGCCCCGATTCTCAGCGATCTTGCCGACCGTCTGTGGCTGCGTTTCGGCCCTTCGCTGCGCGTTGTCTGCGGTCGGGCCGGGACCCAAAGCCTGCCCGATAGGCACAAGGATATCATTCGTGCCCTGCGCGATGGCGATGCGGAAAAGGCGGCAAAGGCCACCGCTCAGGACATTCAGCAGGGGATGGAACTGATGGCCGAGGCACTGTCGCCAACCTAGGTAAACGCGATTCGATTGACAGTTATAAATTTGATCATATTGTGATCGCCAACCGCTTTTGCAGGAGGATCTCCGATGCCGACGATCACCAACCACATGCCAACCGCCGAATTGCAGGCGCTGGATGCGGCGCATCACCTGCATCCGTTTTCCACCAACGAAGAGCTCGACAAGGAAGGCGTGCGGGTGATCACCCGCGCCAAAGGCGTGTACCTGACCGACAGCGAAGGCGAAGAGATTCTGGATGCCATGGCGGGGCTCTGGTGCGTGAATATCGGCTATGGGCGGGATGAACTGGCAGAGGTGGCGGCACGCCAGATGCGCGAGCTTCCCTATTACAACACGTTCTTCAAGACCTCGCATGCGCCGGCCATCGCACTGGCCGCCAAGATTGCCGAACTGGCCCCGGGCGACCTGAACCACGTCTTTTTCGCCGGCAGCGGGTCCGAGGCGAATGACACCAATATCCGCCTTGTGCGCACCTACTGGGCCGAAAAGGGCCAGCCCGACAAGAACATCATCATCAGCCGCCACAATGCCTATCACGGCTCGTCGGTCGGTTCGGCCTCGCTGGGCGGAATGGCGGGGATGCATGCGCAGGGTGGCATTCCGATCCCGAACGTTCACCACATCAACCAGCCCAACTGGTGGGCCGAGGGCGGCGACATGTCGCCCGAAGAGTTTGGCCTGGCCCGCGCGCGCGAGTTGGAAGAGGCGATACAGGACCTCGGCGAAAACCGCGTCGCCGCCTTCATCGCGGAACCGGTGCAGGGCGCAGGCGGCGTGATCGTGGCGCCCGAGACCTATTGGCCCGAAATCCAGCGCATCTGCGACCAATACAACATCCTGCTGATCGCGGATGAGGTGATTTGCGGCTTTGGCCGCACCGGCAACTGGTTCGGGTCCCAGACCGTTGGCATCCGCCCGCATATCATGACCATCGCCAAGGGCCTGAGTTCGGGCTACGCGCCCATCGGCGGATCGATCGTGAACGACGAGATCGCCGAGGTGATCAGCGGCACCGAGTTCAACCACGGCTACACCTACTCCGGCCACCCGGTCGCCGCCGCCGTCGCGCTGGAAAACCTGCGCATCCTGGAAGAGGAAAATATCCTCGACCACGTCCGCAACGTCGCCGCGCCCTATCTTAAGAAAAAATGGGAGGCTCTGGCCGATCACCCTCTGGTCGGTGAGGCGAAAATCGTCGGCATGATGGCCTCGATCGCGCTGACCCCGGACAAGGCCAACCGCGCCAAATTCGCCTCCGAGCCCGGCACCATCGGCTATATCTGCCGCGAGCGCTGCTTTGCCAACAACCTGATCATGCGCCACGTGGGCGACCGCATGATCATTTCACCCCCGCTGGTCATCACCCCGGCGGATATCGACGAGATGTTCGTGCGGATCACCAAATCGCTGGACGAGGCGCAGGCCGAGATCAACGCACAGGGGTTGATGAAGGCGGCGGCGTAGGCGGCAGGGTTGGGAATTTGGACAGGGCGGCTTTGAGAGCCGCCTTTTTCTTTAGGAATTATTGGGGGACAGTGTCTGCTGTGAGTCCAATCCGGACATCGCGAAACATATCTGATACTCTGCCACTCAGTACCGGCTCCTTGAGGTTTCACTAATGGTCGATCTAGAAAATCTACTTGAAGTGCCCTTCAGAAAAGCGACGGAACGCGACCTTGAGCAAGTAATTCTTCTCGCCAAATACACAGTGCCGGGGTTCGTCGAACGACTTTGGCAAAGGTTGGCAGAAGAAGACGAAACAGCAGACGATTTTGGGCGCCGGGCACAAAGCGCATTCATCCATGAGGAAAACACAATTGTTGTGGAAGTTGAGGGTAAGTTGGTTGCGATGCTGATTTCCTATCCCATGGCGGAGACGCCAAACCCACACGTTCCCGGCATGGATGAAATGATACGACCCCTTATGAGATTGTTCTCGAAAGCCAAAGGGACATGGTATTTGCACGGTATCGCGACCTATCCAGAGTACTCAGGTCGCGGGTTTGGTTCCAGCCTGATGAATATCGCCGAAGAGCTTGGAAGGGGCGCCGGAAAATCGGGAATCAGCCTGGTAGTCATAGACAGCAATCATTCTGCGATAAATTTTTATGAGAGACACGGCTACACCAAAACTGCAACTGAACCTGTGGTTCGGAAGGGATGGGAAACGAATGCCAATAGGTGGCTCTTGATGGAAAAAGAGCTGTGCTGAAAGTGGTTTAGAAACGGTAACGTTAAGAAGTAAATCAATGAGGTCGATTGAAGCGGCCAGACCGGGAGTCATTCGACTAGCAACCCGTTTGTCCGCTTCGTCCCGCATGAGCAGGCTCATGCAAAAAGCAGACAACCCCTACCCCGTCACCGTAACCGCTCCAACACCTGCAAACTCACATACCCATCCGGCAACAGCCCCTGCGCCAGTTGGTATTCCCGCACCGCGTTGATCGTGTTCGGCCCGGTGCGCCCGTCGATGCCCTGCGTGTCGAAACCGGCCTCGGTCAGGCGGGTTTGCAGCTCTTTCTTCTCGGTGAAACTCAGAACCCGGTCGTCGCGCGGCCAGTTGGCCTGAAACGGGCTGTGGCCCGACAGGCGGTCGGACAGGTGGCCGATCCCGATGACGTAAGCATCGGCGCCGTTGTATTTCTCGATCACGCTGAAATTGTCGAAGATCATCAGCGCCACGCCCTGCCCCCCTGCAGGCAGCAGGATTGCGGCGCGGCCATGATCGGGAACCGGTTGGCCATGTGTTGACAGCACCCCGCGCTGTGCCCATTCCGACGGCATCAGCGTGACATCCCGGCGGGCGGCGGAATAGTCGAACCCCTCGGGCAGGCGCACCTCGACCCCCCAAGGCTGGCCCATGGTCCAGCCATGCCGCTGAAGATAGGCCGCTGCCGAGGCCAGCGCATCGGTCGGATCGTCCGACCAGATATCGCGCCGCCCGTCGCGGTCGAAATCCACCGCATGATCCAGATACGAGGTCGGCATGAACTGCGTGTGCCCCATCGCCCCGGCCCAACTGCCCACCATATCACCGGCGTTCACATCCCCGGCCTGAATGATGCGCAGGGCGGCGATCAATTGCGCCTCGAAGAATGACGCGCGGCGGGCATCAAAAGCCAGCGTCGCCAGCGCGCGGATGGTCTGGCTGCTGCCCCGGTAAGTGCCGAACGAGGTCTCGAGCCCCCAGATCGCCGTCACCACCTCTTTCTCGACGCCATACTGCGCTTCGATCTGCTCCAGCACCTGCCGATGTTGGCCCAGCGCGGCACGGCCATTTGCAACCCGTGTGTCCGAGACGGCGGCATCCAGATAGTCCCAGATCGGTTTTGAAAACTCAGCCTGATTGCGGTCGCGTTTGATGACATCGGTGTCATAGGTCAGGCCCGCCAGCGCCCGGGTCAGAATGGGCTGGGAAATCCCCTGCTCAACCGCGCGTCGCTGAAAGGCCCCCAGCCAGGCCTGAAACCGTGCGTTGCCCGCTGCTGCCACCTGCACCACCTTAGCCTTGGGTCGCGGAACCGGCCGGACCGAGACGGTAACATCCGCCGATGCCAGTTGTATTGAATCGAGTTGCCCGACCGGCGTATCTGTTGCCGGATTCGCCTGCACTATGGATGCCCATAATGCAGCGGTCATGACGCCGCTTATGCATTTACGCATTCCGAATTTCCTGATTACTGCTCAGGCGCAAGGGTAGCGCAAAATCGGCAAATCACAAAGCGCTCAGGTGGCGGTCTCGCGCTCTTGTGCTTGGCGTTCGTCGCGGATGCGGGCCAGCGCCTCGCGCAGCAGCGGCACGCGGTTGGGGCGAAAGCTTTGATCTGTCACCGACATTTCATCCATGCGGTCCAGCCGGAACACCCGGAAATCCTGCCGCAGATGACACCAGCTGAGCAGCACGTTCGAGCGGTCCATGTAGACGATGCTCAGCGGATCGACCCGCCTGCGCGTGGCGTCACCCTTTGCGTCGATATACGAGAACTCGATTGTGCGCTCATCCCAGGTGGCCTGCCGCAGGGACGCAACGTGAATTGTGGGCGCGGGCGGGCGGTTGAACCGGGTCGCGGCCAGCACTGCGTGGCTCAGCCTGTGCGACTGTCGCGGCGGCAAGCGCCCCTGCAGCTTGCGCAGCGCCGCGCTGGCCGCATCGGACAGCGCCGGGTCGCCGATCACCTGAACCTCGCGCAGGCCCAGCACCAGCGCCTCGAGCTCATCATCGGTGAAGCCCAGCGGCGGCAGGGTGGCGTCTTCGATCAGGGTGAAGCCAAACCCGGCCTCGCCATCAATGACGGCCCCCAGCCCGCGCAGCGCGTCGATATCACGGTGGATCGTGCGCGGCGACACGCTCAGATCCCCGGCCAGTTGCGCCGAGGTTTTCGGCGACGGGCCAGAGCGCAGGGCTTGCATCAGTTGGAACAGGCGGGCGGTGCGGGACATGATGCAGCCTAGCCTAACCCTGATGCCAGAAACTGTCATCAAGGTTTCGTACCCTAAAGGCACCCCAAATCACCGGAGCCACCCGATGCTGACCCTTCTCACCTACCCCGCCGCCTTTGGCCTGTTCAGCGCCAGCCCGTTCTGCGTCAAGACCGCGCTGATGCTGCAACATTCAGGCCAAAGCTGGCAGCGATCCGATCTGCTGGACCCCCGCAAGATGCCACATCAAAAGCTGCCGGTTCTGCGCACACCGGAACGGCTGGTGCCCGACAGCGATCTGATCCGCGACTGGCTGGAGCAGCAGGGCGCGAATTTCGATCAGGGCCTGACGGATGTGGAAAAGGCGCAATCGCGGGCTTTGGTTCGCATGGCCGAGGAACACCTGTATTTTCACATCGTTCTGGACCGCTGGGGCAATGATGAGGTCTGGCCGATCCTGCGCCAGACTTTCTTTAACGGCATTCCGGCCCTGATCCGCAAACCGGCCTCGGGCGCGATCCGGAAATCCGTTCTGAAAGGAGTAAGGACGCAAGGCATCGGGCGGTTTTCACTGGCCGAACGGCTGGAGCGGGTCGAGCGCGATCTCGAGGCGATCTCGGCCTATCTGTGGAAATCTCCGTTCCTGCTGGGGGATCAGCCGACCTCGGCCGATATGAGCGTCGGGCCGATGCTGGCCGCGATGCGCGCCACGCCCGCCGATACGCCGCTGACGCGGCGCATCAAACAGGATACCCTGCTGAACAGCTATATCGACCGGATGGAACAGGCTGTGCCGTTGTCATGACCGAATTTGACGATCCCGCCGTGGCCGCCGCCTTTGCGGCCTTGCCGCAGGACACCAGCGCCGGAGCCCTCGCCCTGCGCGACCTGATCCTTGCGACGGCTGAAACCCTGCCTGCGGCGCAACCCGTGCAAGAGGCCCTGCGCTGGGGCCAACCGGCCTATCTGGCCCCGAAAGGGTCGACAATCCGGCTGGGCGGGCACAAATCCGCGCGGTTCGCGCTGTTCGTCCACTGTCAGAGCCGGTTGATGGGCGATTTTACTTCGGCCTTCCCGGGCGAGGACCGGATTGACGGCAACCGCGCGGTGCTGTTCGACGACCCCGCGCAGATCGACGCCACGCGGCATGGCTGGCTGATCGCGCGGGCGCTGACCTATCACCTCTGACGGCGTTTGCGTTCGACCTTGCGCCTGATCTTGTCCTTCTTGCGCTTGGTACTGACCGCCTTGCGCCGCGTTGCCCGCTTGGCAGGCCCCCGTCCGCGCGGCAGGGCCTGATCGTCGATGGACAGCAGTTCCAGTTCCAGACCGCCGGTGACCGGCGTGGCCTCGGTCAGCCGCACGGTGACGCGCTGGCCGATGGCGATGACCAACCCGGTGTCTGACCCCATCAGCGTCCCGGCCTCGCGGTCGAAATGAAAGAACTCGCGCCCCAGCGAGCGTACTGGCACCAGCCCGTCCGCGCCGGTTTCATCCAACTTCACGAAGGCTCCGAAGCGGGCGATGCCGCTGATGCGGCCCGAGAATTCATTGCCCACCCGTTCGCTGAGATAGGCGGCCAGATAACGGTCGGTCGTGTCCCGCTCGGCCATCATGGATCGGCGTTCGGTGTCCGAGATATGGGTGGCGGTTTCGTCCAGCCGGGCGATTTCCTCCTCGGTCAGCCCGTCCTTGCCCCAGTCATGGGCCGAAATCAGCGCACGGTGAACGATCAGATCGGCATAACGGCGGATCGGGGACGTGAAATGCGCGTAGTTGCGCAGCGCCAGCCCGAAATGGCCGAAATTCTCGGGGTTATAGTACGCCTGCGCCATCGACCGCAGCGTGGTCAGGTTGATCAGTTCCGCATCCTCGGTCCCGGCTGCCGCATTCAGCAGCGCGTTCAGGTGCCGGGTTTGCAGCACCTGCCCTTTGGCCAGATTCAGCCCCGCCGCCTGCGCCGTTTCCCGCAGGCTCTCCAGCTTTTCTGGCGCGGGTTCTTCGTGCACGCGGAACAGCAGCGGGCGGCGCTTGGCGATCAGCGTCTCGGCAGCGGCGACATTGGCGAGGATCATGAACTCTTCGATCAGCTTATGGGCATCCAGCCGGTCGCGGAACGCCACGCTTTCGACATCGCCCTTGTCGCTGAGCACGATCTTGCGCTCGGGCAGGTCCAGTTCCAGCGGTTGCCGCACCCCCCGCGCCGTTTTCAGGGCAGCGTAAGCGGCGTAGAGCGGTTTCAGCACCGTCTCCAACAGCGGACCGGTGCGGTCGTTGGGATTGCCGTCGATGGCCTCCTGCACCTCGGCGTAATGCAGCGAGGCAGCGGATCGCATCAGGCCACGCACGAAGCGGTGACCGATCTTGTTGCCCTCGGCGTCGATCTGCATCCGCACGGCGATACAGGCGCGCGGAACGCCTTCGTGCAGCGAGCACAGATCACCCGACAGCCGATCCGGCAGCATCGGCACCACGCGGTCGGGGAAATAGCTGGAATTGCCCCGCTTGCGCGCTTCGCGGTCCAGCGCGGTGCCGGGTTGCACATAAGCGGCGACATCGGCGATGGCGACCCAGATCACATGGCCGCCGGGGTTCTTGGGATCGTCATCGGCATGGGCATAGCAGGCATCGTCATGATCCCGCGCATCCGCAGGGTCGATGGTCAGCAGCGGCATGTCCCGCAGGTCTTCGCGCCCCTTCAGGCCGACGGGCTTGGCCTTGTCGGCCTCGTCAATCACCTTGTCGGGGAAATCGTCGGGGATACCGTGCTGATGAATCGCAATCAGCGACACCGCCTTGGGGGCCGACGGATCGCCCAGCCGTTCCACAATGCGCGCGCGTGGCAGGCCCATGCGGTTTTTGGGGCCGGCCTGTTCGGCCTCGACCAGCTCACCGTCTTTCGCGCCCAGCACCGCGCCGTCATGGACCAGCCACTCGGTCGATCCGGTCTTGTCGATAGGCACGATCCGCCCGCCCTCGGCCCCTTTGCGGAAGATGCCGACGATCTTGCGCGGGTTGGTGCCGATGCGGCGGATCAGGCGGGCCTCGTAATTGTGGTCTTCCTCATGCACCACTGTCAGGCGCGCCAGAATGCGGTCGCCTTCGCCCAGTGCCGGATCGCTTGCGCGGGCGATGATCAGTACGATGGGCTCAACCCCCTCGCCATGCCACTCCAGAGGCCGGGCAAACAGGTCGCCATCGGCATTCGGCGCCTTGACCTGCAACACGCTGACCGGCGGCAGACGATCCGGATCGCGATAGCTGCGCTTGCGCTTTTCCAGATGCCCCTCGGCCTCAAGCTCGCGCAGGATGCGTTTCAGATCGATCCGGTCCGCGCCCTTGATGCCAAAGGCCTTGGCGATATCGCGTTTCGAGGTCAGGGTGGGGTTCGCCGAGATCCAGTCGAGGACCTCTTGCTTGGTGGGGATGCGAGTCATGTCTTCGGCCTAGCACGCGTGCGCGACCGCGTCATGACCAAAAAACCGCACGTTGGGTCAGCTGTGCAGATCGGCAACCGTATCGACGTCACGCAGTTGATCGACCGTCGTCACACGGCAGCCCGGGACCGAGGCCAGCGTGTCGGCCAGCGCATGTTCCGTCGACCAGCGCACATTAGCAAACAGCCCGGCGGGCAAGGCCCCGTAGCGCTGCGCGCCGACCAGCCAATAGCCGCCATCCTGCGCCGGGCCAAACACCAGTTGCGAAGGCCCCAAAGCATCGAAGGCCCGTGCGATATGCGCCCGCGTGATGCCGGGAATATCCGCACCGATCAGGCACACCGGCCCTTTTGGCGCGGCCCGCAGCATCCGCGCCATGCGCTGCCCCAGATCGCCCCGCCCCTGCGGCGCGCGGGGCAGGTCGGCGGGCCAGATCCGGCTGCTCAGCCCCTCGCGATCCGGCGACACCGCCAGCACGATCTGCCAGCGCGGGTCCCGCAATCGCCGGATCAGCGACCGGGCCTGCCTGCGAAACCACCAGGCCGCGCCGACCATGCCGATATCGCGCCCAAGCCGCGTCTTCACCCGGCCCGGGCGCGGTTCCTTGACCATGATCACCAAGGTACGCTGCATGGATCAGGCGAAATAATCCCGTAGAACCCGCGTATAGATCGCCTTGAGCTGCTCGATCTGCGCAACCTCGACGCATTCATCCACCTGATGCATGGTGCGGCCGACCAGACCGAATTCCACCACCGGGCAGTGGTCCTTGATGAAACGGGCATCCGAGGTGCCGCCGGTCGTCGACAGGTCGGGCTGCACCCCGGTTTCCGCCGTGACCGCCTGCGCCACCAGATCAGACAGCGGACCCGGCGGGGTCAGGAAGCTTTCGCCCGAGATTTTGATCCTTGTGTCGATTTTGACACCAAAGGCCTGCGCGGCCTGATCGGCCTCGGCCCGCAACCAATCGCTGAGGCCTGCGCCGGAATGCAGGTCATTGAACCGGATATTCACCGCCCCGCTGCACTGCGCCGGAATGACATTTGTCGCCGGGTTTCCGGTGTCCATCGTCACGACCGCCAGAGTGGATGCATCGAAATGATCGCTGCCCTGATCCAGTTCATGGCGGGCAAGCCGATCCATCAGCCGCGCCAAGGCGGGCAGAGGGTTCTTGGCACGATGCGGATAGGCCGAATGCCCCTGCACGCCCGTCACCGTGAACCACGCCGTCATCGAGCCGCGCCGTCCAATCTTCATCATTTCGCCCATCTCATTCGGGCAGGTGGGCTCGCCCACCAGACAAACAGACATGCGCTCACCCGCGTCCGCCATATGATCCAGCAAGGCGGTGGTGCCGTCCAACGCATCGCCTTCCTCATCCCCGGTTATCGTAAGGATGATCGCCCCGTCCGGCGGCGTGTCGCGGACGAAATCCACCGCCGCGGCGGCAAAGGCGGCCACGCCCGATTTCATGTCGGTGGTGCCGCGCCCATACATGACGCCGTCGTGCACTTCGGCCCCGAAGGGCGGCTTGGTCCATGCGGCCTCGTCCCCCACCGGAACCACATCGGTATGGCCGTTGAACCCAAAGGTGCGGGCATGCCCTTTCTGCCCCCAGCGCGCAAACAGGTTGCTGACGCCGCCACGGTCAACGCGGGTGCAGTCGAACCCGGCATCGGACAAAAGCGCCCCGAGCAGGACCAGGGCCCCGCCCTCGGCAGGTGTGACCGATGGGCAACGGATCAGGTCCGCCGTCAATTGAACTGGATCGGTCATCGGCGCGCCTTTCAGTCTGATTCCGCAGGGGTTCGCGCAGTGTTTCAACGAATTGGCCGGAATGCCAACCCCAACAATTCAAAAATCACGACCCTGTTTTGCCCGCATCCCGCATTGAGATCCCTGAAAAACATGGCGCTTTACCCCGCGACGACCTTGCCGCGCCTTGCCTGTTTGCGTTACAGGGCCGCGAAACAGGTGATGTTCCCATGACGCGCGTTTTCTTCGCATTGATCTGCCTGACTTTCGCCGCTCTTGCACAGCAAAGCCAGGCACAGTCCTTGTCGGTCACGACGGTGACACGCCCTCCGTTCTCCTATGTGGAAGACGGGGCCGAAACCGGCTTTTCGATGGATCTGCTGCAGGCGCTGGCCGAGGCGCTGAACTGGGATTACACGGTCAACCGCGTCGATGCCTTTGCCGACATGTTGAGCGCCGTTCAGGATGGCTCGGCGGATCTGGCGGTCGCAAATATCTCGATCACCGCATTGCGCGAAACCCAGATGGATTTCAGCCAGCCGATTTTCGAGGCCGGGCTGCAGATCATGGTGCCATCGGATGCGGTGCGCCGCCCGTCGCTGATGCAGGCGCTGCTGTCGCGCGAGCTGTTCATCGCCATCGGCCTTGCCTTCGCCATCCTGCTGGGCGGCGGCATGCTGATGTGGGGGTTCGAGCGCCGCGCCCAGCCCTATTTCGACCGTAAGCTGAACGAGGCCTGGTTTCCATCCTTCTGGTGGGCGCTGAACCTTGTCGTCAATGGCGGGTTCGAGGAACGTATGCCCCGCACCCCATTTGGCCGGCTGCTGGGTGTGGTGCTGGTGGTGTCGTCGCTGTTCATCGTGTCGGTATTCACCGCCCGCATCACCTCGGTCATGACGGTGGATGCGATCACCGGCAACGTGAATTCGGTGAACGACCTATACGGCAAAAACGTCGGCACGGTATCCGGATCGACGGCCGCGAATTTCCTGTCCCGGCGCGAGATCGAGTTCACCGGATATCCGGGTCTGGACCAGATGCTGGACGCCTTCAAAGCCGAGCAACTGGATGCCGTAGTGTTCGACGCGCCGATCCTGTCCTATTTCACCGCGCATGAGGGCCGCCGGATCGCATCGATGACCGGCGGCGTTTTCCTGCGCGAAAATTACGGCATCGCCTTCCCGACCGGATCGCCGCTGGTCGAAGATGTAAACCAGGCGCTGCTCGCCCTGCGCGAGGACGGCACCTATGACGAGATTTACCGCAAGTGGTTCGGCGCGCGGAACTAGGCCTTAGGTCTGATCTTCGAAAAACGGCGTCATCTGCGCCACGATGACCGCATTTTCATCCAGCGCGCGTTGCATCAGGTCACGCTCATCCGCGTCGATCTCGTGCCCCTGCGCCTCACGCTCGGCCAGGGTGCCGTAGCCGGTCACATCCAGCGGCGCGGTATCGGCCTGTTTCAGGATCGCAACGGTTTCGCGCACGGCCTCGGCCTCATCCACACCGCTGGCATAGCAGATCAGCGCAGCCCCCGTGGCCCCGTCGGGCAGGCCATCGCCATCCTTGCGGCCCACCTGGACCAAAAGGGTATAAACTTGCTGACGCGAGGGTTTCTTTTGCTTTTCCATGGCGCTTGCCTTACGCGCGCCACCCAAAGGGGTCAACCAAATCCGTCCGCCGGACTTGGACATGAATCTGACGATGCACATGATTGGGCGTTTGGTGAAAGCGTCTGCGGAGCAAAATGGAATCGCCCCAAGTCATCCGATCTTCGCCTTCTCGAATTAAGTGAATCATGTGGTCCAAAATTACCTTAAGTTGATTCCGGCATATTTTTGCCACAGTTTCGCCACATTTCGGCCAATTTTCGCTTGAGGCGCAGCACGCTCACCGTTCCGTTTCGGCGTCCCATAACGAGACCTAGGCTGACCGCACTAGCAAAGTCATTTTTTTACAGGGGAAAATTCAATGAGTATCTTGTCCAAACTTATGACTACCACGGCAAGTGTGATTGTTCTGGCCGGTGCGCCGGCTGTTGCCGTTCTATCTTTTGTTTCGGTGGACGCGGCATTCGCTCAGGAGAGCGGAAACGAAGGCGGCGAGACCGGTGGCGGAGGCGAAACCGGCGGCGGCGATGAAAACGAGGGCAGTGATGACTCCGGCGGCGGCGATGAAGGCAGCGACGACTCCGGTGGAGGCGACGAAGGCAGTGATGACTCCGGTGGCGGTGATGAAGGCAGCGACGACTCCGGCGGCGGCGATGAAGGCAGTGATGACTCCGGTGGCGGTGATGAAGGCAGCGACGACTCCGGCGGCGGCGATGAAGGCAGCGACGACTCCGGCGGCGGCGATGAAGGCAGCGACGACTCCGGTGGAGGCGATGAAGGCAGCGATGACTCCGGTGGCGGCGATGAAGGCGGCACCGAAGGTCCGGATGAATCCGGCGACAGCGAAACCGGAAGTGATGACAGCAACGACGATGGCGAAGGCGGCGGCGGCAACGGAACGGAAGACGGTTTTGGCCGTGGCGTTGATGGCGAAACGCCAGCCGTCGTAGTCCAGTAACCGCGCGTCCAACGCCGGAAAACCCGCACCCCGGTCCCGATTGCCGGAGGGAGGTCGCGATCACATAGCGTAACTTCGGGGGTTTGAAACTTAAGAAAGGCCGAGGGTCCGACCCTCGGCCTTTTTTTGAGTTGTCGTCTGCCTCACCGCATCCAACGGGCTTCTGAACCACCTTGCGCTATGCGTCGCGCCACCGGTCGATCGGACGCAAGCGCGTCACGGCGTCGATATTGATGCGGGCCAAAGACGGACTCAGTCCCGCAGCAACTCGTTGATACCGGTTTTCGAGCGGGTCTTTTCGTCCACGCGCTTCACGATCACCGCGCAATACAGGCTGACGTTGTTCTTCGACGGCATCGAGCCCGCGACGACCACCGAATAGGGCGGCACTTCGCCATACATCACTTCACCGGTTTCGCGGTCGACGATCTTGGTGGATTTGCCGATGAACACACCCATGCCCAGAACCGAGCCTTCGCGGACGATGCAGCCTTCGACCACCTCGGACCGCGCGCCGATAAAGCAATTGTCCTCGATGATTGTGGGGCCTGCCTGCATCGGCTCCAGCACGCCGCCGATGCCAACGCCGCCCGACAGGTGCACGTTCTTGCCGATCTGCGCGCAGGACCCCACGGTGGCCCATGTGTCAACCATGGTGCCCTCGTCCACATAGGCGCCGAGGTTGACGAAAGACGGCATCAGCACCACGCCCGGTGCGATAAAGGCGGATTTGCGGACCACGCAGTTCGGCACCGCACGGAACCCGGCAGCTTGCCATTGGTTCTCGCCCCAACCGGCGAACTTGCTGTCGACCTTGTCCCACCAGCCACCGGCCTGAGGGCCGCCGTTGTGGATTTCCATATCCTTGATGCGAAAGCCCAGCAGGACCGCTTTCTTCGCCCACTGGTTCACATGCCAGTCGCCGCTGTCCTGCTTTTCCGCGACCCGCAGCGAACCACTGTCCAACGCGTTCAGCGTATCTTCGATCGCCTCGCGCGTTTCGCCGGTGGTTGCGGGTGTGACGGTGTCGCGCGCCTCCCAGGCGGCTTCGATGGCGGCTTCCAGTTGCGCGTTGGACATTGTGCTACTCCCTGCAGAATCTGTTCGCGTTGGTGTGGCCTATACGCAAGCCGGGTCAATGACGCAATGCGACGTAGGTGGTGCGATTTGCGGCCAGAGCGGGGCGCGATCAGCTTGCCCGGCGGATATGGCGCGCAAGAATGGCCGCGGCGGTGGCCGTGTCCTTGCGTTTGAGCGCCTGCACCAGCGCCGCATGATCCGTATCCGTCCGCTGCGTCCATCTGGGCCGCCAGAACGCAAACAGATGGCGGGCGCTGGCGATGTGCAGATCGTCGATGGCGTGCAGCAGACGCGGCAACCTGCAGGGGGTCAGAATGGCGCGGTGAAACGCCCGGTTTTTCGCCTCCCATAGCGGCATGGTTTCGGCGGCGTCACAGGCGACCCGGGCGTCGTCGATCAGCTTCAGATCGGCGGGGGTCAGGTTCTGCACCGAATGCTGCAGCGCCAGTGATTCCAGCGCCACCCGCATCTCGATCACCTCGCGTATCTCGGCCGGGTCCAGCGCAGTGACGCGCATGCCGCGGCGCGGCTCGCTTTGGGCAAGGCCGTGCGCCTCGAGCCGCAGCAAAGCCTCGCGCACGGGCACGTGGCTGGTGTCAAAGGCTTTGGCGATATGATCCTGACGCAGCTTTTCCCCGGCGCTCAGGTCGCCGGTGATAATCTGCTGGCTTAGGCTTTCGTAGATCGTGTCGGCGATTGTTGCGTTCATAGATTATAGATAAAATCGATAACCCGTTTCCACAACCCGATAAATCACGCGGCAAACGGGTCCGGCGCGATGTTCCCGCCGCAGACCAGAACCGCCACGCGTTCCCCCGGCTGCGGCTGATACGCGCCCGAGGTCAACGCCGCCAACGCGGCGGCCCCGGCGGGTTCGACCAGAATCCGATGCGCCTGCCACAGGGCCGTTTGCGCCTGTGCAATCGCACTGTCCGGGACCAGAACCGAGGTCATCCCCTGCGCCAGATCGAAACAGATCGACCCGATACGCCGCGCGCCCAGCGCATTTGCCGCGATCCCCGACACCGAAACGTCTACCGGTTCACCGGCGCTCAAAGCGGCGTGCAAGGCGCAGGAGGTCTCGGGTTCAACCGCCACAACCTTGCGCGCGCCCTGCAGCCAGGCCAGAGCGCCCGCGATCAAACCGCCGCCGCCGACGGCCACCAGAACAGTGTCGGCCTGCAGTCCCTGAGCCTCCCACTCGGCAAAACAGGTGCCCTGTCCGGCCACGGTGGCGGGGGCGTCATAGGCATGGATCTGCATCGCGCCGGTTGCGTCCTCATGCGCCTGCGCTGCGGTCAATGCGTTGGCATATTCGCCCGGCACCACGCTGAGATCCGCGCCGGTCTGTCTGATCAGCGCAATCTTCGACGGACCAGCCAGTTCCGGCACAAAAATCTTGGCCGGATGGCCCAGCGCCCGCGCCGCATAAGCCGCCGCCGCGCCGTGATTGCCACCTGATGCGGCGACCACCCCCGCCTTTGGCACCTCGGAACTGAGCAACGTGTTGAACGCCCCGCGCGCCTTGAAACTGCCGGTGTGCTGCATGTGTTCCAGCTTCATCTCGACCGGAAAGCCCAGCATGTGGCTTACGATCACCGGCGTCACCTGCGCGCAGCCGTCGATGCGGCCCTGCGCGGCGGATATTTCTGTCTTCCAATCCATTCTTGTCTTTCCGTGACTGGCACTCTGCCCGCGAACCCTATAGCTGTTTTGTCGACACGCAAGCAGGGAACCATCACCGATGAGAGAAGACCGCCTCAGCCCCTTCCGCGACGCGCAGACCGACCGGTCCACCGCGAGCGAGGTGCCGGACACGCCGCAAACCCGATCCTCGGCCTATCGCCTTGCCTTTGCGGATGACGATTTCCTGTGCCGGGACGAGCTGCGCCCGGTGCGCCTGCAGCTGGAACTGCTGAAGCCCGAGATGATCATGTCCGAACGGCAGATCACCTCGACCATCGTGATGTTCGGCGGCGCGCGCATCCCCGAGCCGTCGCAGAAACACACCGCGCGCACCGAAACGCTGGCCGGTCTGTCCGCCTATTACGACGAGGCGCGCGAATTTGCCCGGCTGATGACCGAGAAATCCAACGAAACCGGCGGCCGCGAGAACGTGATCGTCACCGGCGGCGGCCCCGGCGTGATGGAGGCCGGGAATCGCGGCGCACAGGATGCGGGCGGCTGCTCCATCGGGCTGAACATCGTGCTGCCGCATGAGCAGGCGCCGAACCTTTATGTGACGCCCGAGCTCAGCTTCAATTTCCACTATTTCGCCATCCGCAAGATGCATTTCCTGATGCGCGCCCGCGCCATCACCATCTTCCCCGGCGGCTTCGGCACCATGGACGAGCTGTTCGAGTCGCTGACCCTGATCCAGACCGGCCGGATGGAACGCGTGCCCTTCCTGCTGTTTGGCCGCGCCTTCTGGGAAAAGGTCATCAACTGGGAGGCGCTGGCCGATGCGGGCACGATCTCGGACGAAGACCTTGACCTCTTCCGCTTTGTCGACACCGCCCAGCAGGCCGTCGATATCATTGAAAATTGGGAACCCGCGCCTGCGCGCGATGAAATACCGGGACGCTGAGACATGAACTATCCTAAGACCGGCGAGATGCTGCACCTGCGCGGCAACAGTCTGAACAAGGGCGAGCCGCTGGCCCTGCCGCTGACCCAAAGCAGCATGTATCACCTGCCCGGAGAAGTGGATGGCCACGCGGCTTATGGCCGTGTCGACAACGCCACCTGGGCCGAACTGGAACATATGCTGGCCCATCTGGAAGGCGCACCCTGCCTGACCTTCCCCTCGGGCATGGGGGCGATCTCGGCGGCGCTGTTTTCCACGGTCAAAAGCGGCACACGGTTGCTGGTGCCCTCGGACGGGTATTACGTGACCCGCGTGCTGGCCAATCAGTTTCTGGGCAATCTGGGCGTCACCGTGCAGGAACGCCCGACCGCAACCTTTACCGAGGGCGGGTTTGACGGGTTCGACGTCGTGTTCATCGAAACCCCCTGCAATCCGGGGCTGGATATGCTGGACATCGCCGCCGTGGCGCAGGGTGTGCGGGCGGCGGGTGGTATCACCATTGCCGACAACACTACCATGACACCGCTGGGCCAGCGCCCGCTGGATCTGGGGATCGATGTGGTCGTGGCCTCGGACACCAAGGCAATGGGCGGCCATTCCGACATGCTGATGGGCCATGTCGCCAGCCGGGACGAGGCAATCATGGCGCGGGTGCGCGAATGGCGGCGCGTCTCAGGCGCCATCCCCGGCCCGCATGAGGCCTGGCTGCTGCATCGCGGGCTCGAGACGCTGGATGTGCGCTATGACCGCATGTGTTCCACGGCGCAGGTGCTGGCCGAACGGCTGGCGGATCACCCTGCCGTACAGCACATTCGGTTCCCCGGCCTGCCCGATGATCCGGCCCATGCGCTGGCGAAGAAACAGACAGCGCGGTTTGGCTTCATGCTCAGCATCACGCTGGCCGATGCGGACCGGGCCGACCGGTTCATTTCCGGCTGCCCGCTGCTGCGGCCCGCCACCTCGTTCGGGGGCATCCATAGCTCGGCCGAGCGCCGCACCCGTTGGGGCGACGATGTCGGACCGGGTTTTGTGCGCATCTCTGTCGGTTGCGAACCGGTCGAGGAACTGTGGCAGGCGGTCGAGGCCAGCCTGAACACGCTGTGATTACTTCTTGGGCTCGCGCAGTTCGGGAAACAGGTAGATCGGCAGCACGATGCTGGCGATCAACGCCCCCAGCCAGACCAGCAGGGTTGCGGCCAGCAGGTTCGCGATGCCCCCCACGGTCAGGCCCGCAGTGATCAGATCGGTCACCAGCAGGCCCACAAAGGTCACGATCAGGGCAATCCCGCCCTTGATCGCCGGGGCTCTCTTTTCACCCAGTTTCAGGATCAGCGGCTCGGCCACCCACTGAACCAGTGTGAACACGATCACCACCACGATGAACGAGATCGGCTTGATCGCAAATTCCGGCAACAGCAGCGCCGCCAGCAGCAAACCGATGGCATTCCCGGCCAGCAGGGCCAGAATGGACTTGAGTCTGCGCGTCATGGGGCTCTCCGTGCGTGATCGGTCAGAAACATGCGAATGTTAACAGACCTGCGGGATTTTGCGAGTTGTTTCAAAAGCCACTTCCTTTTGGGCCATTGAAATCGCATGATAAAACACATTCATCAAGATCAGACCCACCCCTGACACCGACGAGAGGTGAGATGAGCGACGATCCCTATACCGTCCTTGGAGTCGCCAAGGATGCCAGTGCCGCCGAGATCAAAAAGGCCTATCGGCGCATCGCCAAGGACTGCCACCCGGATCTGAAACCCGGCGATGCCGAGGCCGAGGCGAAATTCAAGGCCGCAGCCGCCGCCTATGACCTGCTGAAAGACCCGGAAAAGCGGGCGCAATATGACAATGGCGAGATTGACGCCTCGGGTCAGGAACGCCCGCAGCAGCAATATTACCGCGACTATGCCGAAGCCGCCGGAAACCCCTATCGCGGACGTCAGGCGGACCCCGAGGACATGTCCGACATCTTCGCCGAATTCATGCGCGGGCGCGGCGGTTTTGGCGGGCAGCGCGGCCAGGATTTTCACGCCCCCGGTCACAACCTCAATTATTCGCTTCAGATCAGTTTTCTGGATTCCGTGTTCGGGGCAAGCCAGAAACTGACCCTGCCTGATGGCGACCGGATCGAGGTCAAGATCCCCGCAGGCATCACCGATGGTCAGACCATCCGCCTGCGCGGCAAGGGTGCGCCCGGTTACGGGGAAGGACCGCCCGGCGATGCTCTGGTCACGGTCTCGGTCACGAAACACCCGGTGTTCGACCGGCACGGGGATGACATCCACATCACCCTGCCCATCACCATCGACGAGGCCATTCTGGGCGGCAAGGTCCCGGCCCCCACCATCGACGGGGGCGTCAATGTCACTGTTCCGGCGGGCACAAGCAGCGGCAAAACCCTGCGCCTGCGCGGCAAGGGGGTCAGGAAACGCGGCGCGTCGGACCGGGGCGACCAGCTGATCGAACTGACGGTCTCGATGCCGGACACGATCGATGACGACCTGAAACACTTCATGGAGACCTGGCGCGAAACGCACCGCTATGATCCGCGGAAAGGAATGCCGTCATGAGCCCGACCCTGACCGAAGAGGAGCTGATCACCGCCATCGCCCGCCTGACCCCCGACCGGCTGACCGAGTATCTGGCGGCTGAAATCGTGATCCCCGAACAATCGGAACGCGGGCTTGTCTATCAAAGCATCGACGTGGCGCGGCTGGAACTGGCCTGTGAATTGCACGAGCAATACGACATGGAGGCGGACGCACTGTCGATGATGATCTCGCTGATCGACCAGATGCACGGGCTGCGCGCCGAACTGCGCGAGGTTCTGAACGCGGTCGAGGCGCAGCCCGACCCCGTGCGGCAGCAGTTGATCGAGGTCATCGGCACAGCGCGGTTCCGTCGCAGGTGACGGCCCTGAAACTGCCGGATGCTGCGGTCTGACTTATTCTGTCACCGCAAATTCTTCGGGAACGAAGAAAGTATAGTCCCGGTCCGCAACCGCTTCGTGGCACACGTGGCAATAGGCCACCTCGCCCGACCGCGCGCCCATCGTGTCGCCGAACAGGGACCCGTCCGGCAGCACCATGATATAGCGCCAGTCGGCGGTTTCCGGGCTGGCCCCGTCCGCAAGCTTCTCCATGATGAACATGGCGCCGGGATGAATGCGCCCTTCATCGGTGACCGTCATGCTGTCCTTGGCCAAAACCGACCCTTTGGGCAGTTCCTCACCCGGCTGCAGGGTGCCGTAATTATGCGCCATCCGGTTGGCATAGCTGTTCACGAACCGCTGCCCATGCGTCGCCGAGATATAGGGCGCGTCGTTGAACAGCGGCCAGTTCTGATAGTTCAGGATCAGATCCAGCTGTGCCGCCGCATAGCCCCGCGCCATGCGCCGTGCGAGCGAGCGGTAATGCGCCCGGGCTTCCTCCTTGGTCAGGTCCGCTGGGTTTTCGATTGCGAGATGTGCGTCCTGCTCTTGTGCTGCTGACCCTCCGGCCAGCAGGGCAACGCAGACCATAGCCGCCGCTGCAGATTTCAGACTCTGCTGAATGTCATAAATCATAATCTTGGCCCACCTGAAAAACAGTTTGCCTTCACGCCGCCTACCGAGCCGAATACATGGTAGCGGTCAGGAAAAATCATTCCATATGCCGACCCGAAGCCTCACCCGTTTGTGCACAAAGGTGAGCCCCCCATAACCGGGTCCGGCCTGCCGCAAACATACTAAATTGTGCATACAAAAAAAAGCGGCAGAAACATTAAGTTTGCAAACGCGGCAGGATTGAACCGTTTACGGGTTCAGACCAGCCTCGGCTTCGATCTGCCTGCGCGATTTCCGGGCGCGTTCCGTGGCCGATTTCAACTGACCGCAAGCCGCCATGATATCCTCTCCCCGCGTCTTGCGGATGGGCGAGGCATAGCCCGCCTGATAGATGATATTGGCAAAGGCCCGGATACGGTTGTTCGAGCTGCGCTTGTACGGCGCGCCGGGCCATTCGTTGAACGGGATCAGGTTGATTTTGGCCGGAATGTTGTGGCGCTTGATGTGTTCAATCAGCCGATGCGCGTCTTCATCGCTGTCATTGACGCCATCCAGCATCACGTATTCGAACGTGATCCGTTCCGAATTCGACGCGTTGGGATAGCTGGCCAGAGCACCCAGCAGTTCCTCGATATTCCAGCGCTTGTTGATCGGCACCAGCACGTCGCGGGTTTCATCCGTGGTGGCATGGAACGAGATCGCCAATAGGCAGCCGATTTCCTCGGCCGTGCGCGCAATCTCGGGCACCACGCCGCTGGTCGAGAGCGTAATCCGGCGGCGCGACAGGGAAATGCCTTCGGGGTCCATGGCGATCTTCATCGCGTCGCGGACGTTTTCGAAGTTATAAAGCGGCTCGCCCATGCCCATCAGCACGATGTTCGACAGCAGGCGGGTTTCATCCTTGGGCGCGCCGGGGGTCGGCCATTCCTCAAGATCGTCGCGTGCCATCATCACCTGACCGACAATTTCAGCCGCCGTCAGGTTGCGCACCAGTTTCTGAGTGCCTGTATGGCAGAAGGAACAGGTCAGCGTGCAGCCTACCTGGGATGAAATACACAGCGTGCCGCGATCCTCTTCGGGAATATAGACAACCTCGACCTCATGCCCGCCGGCGATGCGGCACAGGTATTTGCGGGTGCCGTCCTCGGACACTTGCCGCGTCACCACCTCGGGGATTTCGATCACGAAATGTTCGGCCAGCTGCGCGCGATAGGCTTTGGCCAGATTGGTCATTTCACCAAAATCGCGCACGCCCCACTGATAGATCCACTGCCAGATCTGCCCGGTGCGCATCTTCGCCTGTTTCTCGGGCGTGCCGTGTTCGATCAGAGCAGCCCGCAACTGGTCACGGGTCAGGCCAACAAGGTTCATCTTCCCCTCGGGCAGTTTGCGGGGGATGGTCATGACGTCTTGAGTGATCGGCGCTTTGGGCGACATGGGGCTATCTCAACGGATTCTGGCTTGGGATGCGCCTCTATATAGGACTGCGCGCAAAGATCAAAAGGAATCGTACACGGCACGGAAGACGCCCCACCAGCGGACGGGGCCGTATTCACTCGGGCAAGGCGTCTAGTTGGTGCAGCGCTTTTCGGCGTCTTCAATCGCGGCGGTAAAACCCAGCAGCGAAAACGTGTCCTTGGTCTGCGTGCCGCGTTCGGACCGCGCGGTCAGCACCGCTTCGGTCCCGCGTTTCATCGCGGTGACGATCTTGGCGTCATCGGCAGCGGTTGCGGGCCACGCCCATTCGCCTTCGGTGAACAGTTCGAACTCGCTGCCGTCAACTGTCAGGTTCACGGTGGACCCACCTGCAAAGGGATAGCCGCCGGTGAAAGTGACCTGGCCTTTGACCTCGGCATTGGGGCGATAGAACACGAACAACAGGATATCGCTGCGCCGCACCGACACGACGCGACCGCCGCGGGTGTTCACGGTTTCCTTTGGGGCCGAAACGCTCCAGCATTCGGTGGGGTCATCTTCGACAAAAACGCTCCAATCCGTTTTTGCCGCCACGCGATTGGTGCTGGTCGCCTGCTGAGCGATTGCGGTTGTGGCCATCCCTGCCATGCAAAAGCCCGCGATCACGCGAACGAGCTTTGATCCCATCTGTCCAGCCTCCTAGCTCGACCCATACCTCATACCCATCGGAAAGCCCTGCGAACCCTGCCGGTTCGTCTATAACATTGCGCATTCCGATGATTGCCGACATACACACACTAACGCAGGTTTCGCCACAGGCGAAAGGGCGATTGGCAGAATTTTGCGCATAAATCCGGAGGTCCAGATGACGCAGCCCGTACCGATGACAGAACTGTGGCGTGGACCCCTGCTGGAAAGCCTGCATCTGGGTCATGCGGTCATCTGCGACGATACCGGCCAGATCGTGCGCAGTTGGGGCGACCCGAATGCGGTGATCTATCCAAGGTCCTCGGCCAAGATGATTCAGGGGCTGCCGCTGATCACATCCGGTGCGGCGGCAAAATACGGGCTGAACAGCGAACATCTGGCATTGGCCTGCGCCTCGCATAACGGGGCGCATATTCATACCGACCGGGTGTCCGCCTGGCTGGATCATCTGGGGCTTAGCGAACCCGATCTGCGCTGCGGCCCGCAAGAGCCGGACGATATGGCAGCGCGCGACGGGCTTATTCTGGCCGATGACACGCCCTGCCAGATTCACAATAATTGCTCGGGCAAGCATTGCGGGTTCCTGACGGTCGCGCAGCATATGGGCGCGGGGCCGGAATATCTTGAGATCGACCACCCGGTTCAGCAGGCTTGCCTGTCCGCCATCGAAGAAACCACCGGCGAAACCAGCCCCGCCTATGGGATCGATGGCTGCTCGGCGCCGAATTTTGCCACTTCGCTGGTCGGGCTGGCGCGGTCGATGGCATGGTTTGCATCCGCCGCCGACCGGTCCGACCGGGCCAGCGACGCGGCACAGCAACTGACCGCCGCGATGATAAAACACCCCGAACTGGTAGCTGGCGAAACCCGCGCCTGCACCGAGCTGATGCGCGCCATGCAGGGCCGCGCCGCGATCAAGACCGGGGCCGAGGCCGTCTTTGTTGCCATCCTGCCGGAAAAACGCATGGGCGTGGCGCTGAAAATCACCGACGGCACCACCCGCGCCAGCGAATGCGCCATCGCCACCCTGATGGTTCACCTTGGGGTGCTTGAGGCCGATCACCCGGCCACAGGCAAATTCATGAACGCCACGCAATACAGCCGTCGCGGGTTGGAATGTGGCTTGATCAGACCTGCGCCGGGGTTTCCCGGCTAAGGATCACATC
The DNA here is from genome assembly GCF_056541025.1 of Ruegeria sp. AK4. Classification (NCBI taxonomy): domain Bacteria; kingdom Pseudomonadati; phylum Pseudomonadota; class Alphaproteobacteria; order Rhodobacterales; family Roseobacteraceae; genus Ruegeria; species Ruegeria sp. AK4. The sequence goes on along the minus strand of NZ_JBQFXS010000011.1, from coordinate 30,720 downwards.
TCGATCTCATGCACCTCGGCCACTTCGACCGAGCCGGACCCGTTCACGACCATTGGACAGCCCTTGGCCATCTCGGTCGCGGCTTCGATGCTGTCGGCCTTGATCACGGTAAAGCCCGAGGCCGGGTTGGCCCCGCCATTATCCGCAACGCCGGTGCTGCTGACCGTATAGGACTGGCCCACCGGATTGCCGGGGATGTCGAGCGCATCGCCCATACCGCCAAACCATGCGCCCCAGGCGGCCATGGTGGCTTCGACCTCGGCAGGGTCGGTCGGGGTGGTTCCGCCGTGATAAACAAACAAATATTGGGGCATTTCAGTCCTCCTTGTTGAAAATCTATCTTGCCTTCGCTTCGAGCTTGCGCAGAGACGAGGTCCAGCCCTGTTCGTGGTTTGCGGCAGCCTCGGCATCGGCCAGTTCGCGGTGATCCACAACCAGCCGCGCCCCGTCGCCTGCCGCTGTCACGAAAAACGTCACATGGCTTTCCGCGCCGCGCTGGTCCTGATCGTCATGCCAGGCCCAGGTGAAGCCGACCGAGTTGGGCGGATCGATATGGGTGACATGGCCCGAGACCTTGAACCGCTGGCCTTCGCCGTTTTCCATCACCGAATACCACGGCCCGAGGCGCGAGAAATCCAGATCATGCTCGGGCACATGCACGCCTTCTGGCCCCCACCATTGCAGCAGTTTGGCACCATCACTGACCCAGGCAAACAGGGTTTCGGGACTGACGGGAAACGCCCGCTCGAGTTTCAGGTCGGCCATGAGTTTTCCCTTTCCAGTATGTCCCCCAGACGATCGAGGCTGCTGTCCCAGAACTGCCGCTTCGAGATCGTCCATTCGGCAATCGCGCGCAGACCGTCGGGTTGAATGGAATACATCCGCTGCGCTCCCTGCACCCGCTGCCGGACAAGCCCGGCGTTGCGCAGAATTTTCAGATGGCGCGAAATGGCCGCGCCGGACATGCCCTTGCCTTCGATCAGGTCACCGGCGGGCAATTCACCGTGCGCCATCAACTGCTCGACAATCGAGAACCGCGTGGCATCGGAAAGCGCCGAGAACGTGTTCAGTAAATCCGTCATATCCATTATTTAACACCGCAGTTAAATAATGGAAACCCCCGTTTTTCTCGCCTTGTGACCGCGCTTAAGAGATATAGTTCACTGACAACTGCCCCAAATTCAAACTTTGATGGACAGACATTGCACGTACACAGTAAGATATTATGCGTGCGTTTAATTGTTTTTATTTTTCGTTAAGGAGGCTTGAGATGCGTTGTGCGACCATTTCAATGTTTGTTTTATGTACTGTTACTGTTGCCGGTTGCACCTCGCCCTGGTCGCAGACAGAAACCGCTGAACCTGCGGCGGAGGTTCCGCAGCAGGCCGCTGCGACCACGTCCTCGACAGCATCAACAACGTCCAGCTCTGCAACATCCAATGAAGCCCAAAGCGGCGGTGAAGCCGACCGTGGTGAAGGCGGCGGTGGCGGAGGAGGCTCCAGCGGTGGTGGCGGCGGCGGAGGTGGTTCCGGCGGCGGCGGCGGCGGAAGCTGGGGTTGATCTGAAAGGATCAAAACATGTCACGGCGCGGGTTTAAAACCAGAAACTGCCATCTGCATGCGGCGCTTGTCGCCCTTGTTCTGAACGCGGGTGTTTTCACTGCGCAGATGGCGGTTGCGAACAGCAACAGCTCGTTCCCAGCCAACCGGATCGCCATCGTCATCGGCAATCAGGACTACGCAAATGTCGGAGACCTGACCAACGCCCGCAAGGACGCCGAAGACATCGCCGACATGCTGCGCGGCTTCAATTTCCGCGTCTACGACGGCTATGACCTTGGCAAACGCGAGTTCGAAGAGCTGATCAGAACCGCTGTTCTGAACATCCCGGACAAGGCCGATGTGCTGTTTTACTACGCGGGCCACGGCATTCAGATCGGGCGGCGGAATTATCTGCTGCCCGTGGATGCAAAATTTGAAAGCGTCTATGATGTCCCGCTGGCGACCATGACCTTGGATCGTGTGATCGACACCTTGTCGGCGCGCAGTTCGGCCCATGTCGCCATTCTGGATTCCTGCCGTGACAATCCGTTCCAGGACCTGAGGCTGGCCGCCGATCTGGATGCCAACCTGTTCGAAACCCGCGAAGGGTTCGATGTGTTCAAAACGCCACTGAATTCGCTTGTGGCCTATTCGACCTCACCGGGCGCGGTGGCCAGCGATGGCGCGACGGGCCAGAACAGCCCCTATACGGCGGCGGTTCTGGAAACCGCCCAGTCGTCGCCCTTCGAGAACATTCAGCAACTGTTCCCGGTCATTCGCGAACGGGTTCACGATTCGACCCAGGGACAGCAAATTCCCTGGGAAAGCTCGACCTTGGTGCGCCCGTTTTATCTGGCGCAGCAACAGGTCGAGGTTGAGGACGGGCAGGTGCAGGAAGGCGCGCCGCAATCGCTCAGCCTCAGCTACCAGTTCGACAAGTCCATCCCTCTGGCGCAGAGCCTGGAACAGACGCTTGGTAATGACATCCGGGGCCTGCGGCTGGTGGAAAACCCCGAACGGGGGGTCGTCAGCGTCCGCGATCAATCGACAAGCGAGGGCCTGACATACTCGCCCGAGATCACCGACGCGCGGGCCGCTGAACTGGGGACCCAGCAGTTCACCGACACGTTTTTGGTCGAGGTGATCACGGCAGATCAGAAGAAACAGAATGTCGAGGTGTCGCTCAATCTCGAGATGAATGCCTGCGATCTTGAGGCCGGGGATGCGCTGGACATCAACGGTATCGGCGTGTTTCGCCTGCCCAATGAGCTGAACATCTCGAAAGGTCTGGCGGCCTGTACGAAAGCCGTCGAAGACGATCCCGTCAACCCGCGGTTCCTGTATCAGCTGGGCCGCTTGCAACAGGCGGCGGGCAATATAGCAGGGGCCTATGAAAGCATGTCAGCGGCCGAGAACGGCGGGCATATCCGGGCAAAATATGCGCTGGCGACCCTGTTGCAGACCGACCGCATCGACCGCGCCGTTACCAAAACACCCCGCGATCTGGACAAGGCCCGCGCCCTTCTGGAAGAGGCCGCATCGGAAAAAGACCCCTTTGCCATGCACAGCCTTGGCAAGCAATTGCTGCGCGACGGGCAAACGGATGCCGAGAAACAGCGCGGGTTCGAATTGCTGGAACGCTCGGTGGAATTGGGCCACACCTATTCGATGAACGAACTGGGCCTGTATTTCCTGCGCGAAAACTCGGACCACTATATCCCCGAACGCGGCATGCGCTATCTGCGCGCCTCGGAACTGCGCAAGGATATCTATGGCTATGACAATCTGGCCTACGTGTCCCTGCTGGGTCTTGGCGGCAACCCCGTCAATCTCGACAAGGCCGAGGCGTATTTTCTGGCCGCGTCAAACGGCGGCCACCCGACAGCCCCGGCCAGTATTGCCCGGATGATCCTGAACGATCAGTTGCAGGACCGCACCCGGACCGAGGCGCTAGACTGGTACGATATCTCGCTGGAACGCGGCGATGCCTGGGGCGGCGCGAACGGGGCCTATATCATTCTGGATGGTCAGGTGCCCCAGCGCGGTCCGGCGGATGCGGCGTTGCGCGCGGCCAAGGCCGCCCTGTTGCCCAATGACGAGCCCGCCGGCCAGGCCAGGGCCCAGTTGGACAGTATCTCGGGCGCCGATCTGAACCGCGCGTTGCAACTGGCGCTGAATGAGCTTGGTGAAAACGTGGCCGTGGATGGTCAGGTCGGCCCGGCCACCCTGCGAGCGCTCGAAAACATCAGCGCCAAATTCGGGGTTCCGGTTCCCTATGCGGCGGCGAACGATCCCAAGGAACGCCTGCTGCTGGCCGCCCGGGTGTATTGGGCGCAGAATCCGGTGCGGTTCGATCTTTTCTGAGGGCGCTCAGCCCAGAAACTCGGCCCTTGAGTAACCCTGCAGATACAGCAGCGCCGTCAGATCCCCGTGGTTGATCCGCACATCGCATTGCGCCGCGACCGAGGGCTTGGCGTGCAGCGCAACGCCGGTTCCGGCGCGGCCCAGCATGCCCAGATCGTTTGCGCCGTCTCCCACCGCGATCACATCTGCCTCGGACAGGCCCAGCTGTGTGATGATCCGGTCCAGAGACTCGACCTTGGCCTCGCGCCCGAGAATGGGCCGCTGCACATCACCGGTCAGCCGCCCGTCTTCCGCCAGCAGCGTGTTGGCCCGGTTTTCGTCAAACCCCAACAGCGCGGCCACGCGCGCGGTGAAGGCGGTGAACCCGCCTGAAACCAGCGCCGCATAACCGCCGTTTGCGCGCATGGTGCCGACCAGTTCGCGCCCGCCGGGCATCAGGGTGATCCGCGTGTTCAGCACCTGATCGATCACCGCTTCGTCCAGACCTTTCAGCAGCCCGACCCGTTCGATCAGCGCGCCTTCGAAATCCAGCTCACCATTCATCGCCCGTGCGGTGATGTCCTTGACCCGGTCGCCGACGCCTGCCTCATCCGCCAGTTCGTCGATGCATTCCTGCTGGATCATCGTGCTGTCCATATCCGCCAGCAGCATTTTCTTGCGCCGCCCCTCGGCAGGCTGAACAACCAGATCGACGCCCATGCCCTGCAGGTCCGCCCAGACATCCCAGCGGTTGTCGGGCAGGGCCGGCACGGCAAATTCCGCCGCCTCATCCGGGTTCAGCCAGACGATATCCTGCCCGCCCCACGCATTCCGCAGCGACTCGGGCAGGGCGCTGTCAAGCGCGGGCGCGGTGGGGTTGGTCAGCAAGGTGGCAACGTACATGGCAGGTCTCCGGCAGGGTTGCCTGCGCATATCGCAGGTGCAGCATTTTCGCCAGTGCCGGTTTGCATCTGCGGCCCTGAAATTACCCGTTCGGGGCTTTACCCCCCTGCATTTCCAAGCCAGATTCAGGGCGATCTGGGACAAGGGGAAACGGGATGGGCAACCCGCTTTACGATCGTTTGTTTGGCATCCACGCGGGCAAGGACACCCCGTTCCTGCATCTGCCGGACGGTCAGATCCTGACGCATTCGGATTTTCTGGACATGGCCGCCCGCATCGCCAACGCCCTGACCGGGCTGGAACTGGAACCGGGCGACCGGGTTGCCGTTCAGGTCGAGAAATCCCCTGAAATGCTGGCGCTTTATGCCGCCTGCGCGCAGACGGGGCTGATCTTTCTGCCGCTGAACACGGCGTATAAAACGGCGGAACTGGCCTATTTCATCGAAAACAGCGGCGCGGCGCTGGTTGTCTGCGATGCAGCCAGCGAGGCCGGTCTGGCACCCATCGCGCAGGCTCAGAACGCGCGGCTTGAGACGCTGAACGCCGATGGCTCGGGCAGCCTGATGCGCCGGGCTTTCGGCATGCTGCCCGCCTTCGAGCCGGTCAAACGGTCCGAGGATGATCTGGCCGCGTTCCTCTATACCTCGGGCACCACGGGGCGATCCAAAGGCGCGATGCTGACGCAGGCCAATCTGCTGTCCAATGCGGAAACGCTGATGCGGGAATGGCGGTTTACCCGCGATGACGTGCTGCTGCACGCCTTGCCGATCTTTCACACCCACGGGCTGTTCGTGGCGACCAACGTGATCCTGGCTGCGGGCGGGTCGATGATTTTCCTGCCGAAATTCGATCTGGACGTTATGCTGCGCCTGATGCCGCAGGCCACGTCGATGATGGGGGTTCCGACCTTTTACACCCGCCTGCTGGGTGATGATCGGTTCACCGGCGACCTGGCGCGCCATATGCGGCTGTTCATCTCGGGCTCGGCGCCGCTGCTGGCGGAAACCCATGAGCAGTTCGAAACCCGGACAGGCCACCGCATCCTTGAACGCTACGGGATGACCGAGACCAACATGAACACCTCGAACCCCTATGACGGGGATCGGCGCGCGGGCACGGTCGGGTTTCCGCTGCCCGATGTCGAGTTGAAAGTGACCGACCCGGAAACCGGAGACCCCCTGCCCCAAGGCGAGATCGGCATGATCGAGGTGCGCGGCCCGAACGTGTTCAGCGGCTACTGGCAGATGCCCGAGAAAACCGCCGCCGAACTGCGCGAAGACGGGTTCTTCATCACCGGCGATCTGGGGCGCGTGGATCAGGACGGCTATGTCCATATCGTCGGCCGGGGCAAGGATCTGATCATCTCGGGCGGGTTCAATATCTACCCCAAAGAGATCGAGCTGGTGCTCGACGACCAGCCCGGTGTTCTGGAAAGCGCGGTGATCGGTGTCCCCCATCCCGATTTCGGAGAGACCGTTCTGGGCATCATCGTGCCCCTGCCCGGCCAGACCCCCGATCTTGAGGCCATCATGGCGTCGGTGCAAAACGACCTCGCCCGGTTCAAGCATCCCCGCAAGCTGATCGTGCTGGACGAGTTGCCGCGCAACACGATGGGCAAGGTGCAGAAAAACGCCCTGCGCGACGCGTACAAGGACAGTTTCACCGCAGACTGAACGCTTGATCTAGTTGATCCTCGCCAATGAAAAACCCGGGCCGAACTCGACCCGGGTCCAATTGCTTGCAAAATCTGCCGACCGTCAGGCCACGTCAAATTCCAGCGGTTTGATCTGCGTGAACAGACCGGTTTCCGCCAGCTTGGCGCGCGCCTCGGCGGGCACGGGTTCATCGACATAGAGCAGCGCAATCGCCTCGCCGCCCGCTGCGGCGCGGCCCAGGGTAAAGTTGGCGATGTTCACGTTGTTCTCGCCCATGGTCTGACCCAGCGCGCCGATGATGCCGGGAACATCCTCGTTGGTGGTGTAGAGCATATGCGCGCCGATCTCGGCGTCGATATTGATGCCCTTGATCTGGATGAAGCGCGGCTTGCCGTCGCTGAACACCGTGCCCCCGATCGAGCGTTCGCGCTTGTCCGTCACAACGGTGACCTTGATATAGCCTTCGAACGCGCCCGACTTGTCCTGATTGGTGGTCGAAATCTGGATACCACGCTCTTTCGCAACCACGGGGGCCGAGACCATGTTCACCTCGGGATTGAACTTTTTCATGATCCCCGCGACCACGGCGCAGTTCAGGGCGGCCAGATTCATTTCAGCCGCAACACCATCATACAGGATGTTGATCGCCTTGACCGGCTCATCCGTCATCTGGCCGATGAAGCTGCCCAGATGACCGGCCAGCTTGATCCACGGACCCATGATCTTGGCCTCTTCCGCCGTGACGCTGGGCATGTTCAGCGCGTTTTCCACCGCGCCGGTCAGCAGATAGTTCGAGATCTGCTCGGCCACTTGCAGCGCCACGTTTTCCTGCGCCTCGGTCGTGGCCGCGCCCAAATGCGGCGTGCAGACCACGTTGGGCAGGTTGAACAGCGGGTTGTCCTTGGCCGGTTCCACGCTGAACACGTCAAAGGCCGCACCGGCCACGTGACCCGATTGCAGCATCTCGGCCAAGGCTTCCTCATCAACCAGACCGCCACGGGCACAGTTGACGATGCGAACGCCTTTTTTGGTCTTCGCCAGATTTTCGCGGCTCAGAACGTTGCGGGTCTGATCGGTCAGCGGCACGTGCAGAGTGATGAAATCGGCGCGCGACAGCAGCTCGTCCAGCTCGACCTTTTCGACGCCCATCTGGGCGGCTTTCTCTTCGCCCAGATAGGGATCATAGGCGATCACCTTCATTTTCAGGCCCAGCGCGCGTTCGCAGACGATGCCGCCGATGTTGCCCGCGCCAATCACGCCCAAGGTCTTGTTGGTCAGCTCGATCCCCATGAACTTGGATTTTTCCCACTTGCCCGCATGGGTCGAGGTGCTGGCCTCGGGGATTTGCCGCGCGACGGCGAACATCATCGCAATCGCATGCTCGGCGGTGGTGATCATGTTGCCGAACGGCGTGTTCATCACGATCACGCCCTTTTTCGAGGCCGCGTCCTTGTCGATATTATCCGTGCCGATCCCGGCACGGCCGATGACTTTCAGCTTGTCGGCTTTCTCCAGAATGGTCGGCGTGACCTTGGTTGCTGAGCGGATGGCAAGACCGTCATACTGGCCGATCACCTCGGCCAGCTTGTCCTTGTCCTTGCCCAGATCGGGCATGAAATCCACGTCGATGCCGCGATCGCGGAAAATCTGCACGGCGGTTTCGCTGAGCTTGTCAGATACGAGTACTTTGGGGGCCATATCTCTGGTCCTTGAATTTTGGGAAGATATCCGGGCCACGGGCCGGCCCGGGTTTTCGTCGAAAAACCTTGTCAGGCGGCTTCCGTTTGCGCAGCGATTTCGGCCTCAAACGCCCAGGCAAGCCAGGGCAGCATCGCCTCGATATCCGAGGTTTCAACCGTACCGCCGCACCAGATGCGCAGGCCCGCAGGGGCGTCGCGATAGGCACCGATATCCAGCGCGATGTTTTCCGCCTCCAGCCGTTTGGCCACGGCCTTGGCAAAGGTGGCCCCGTCCTGAATGCGGGCATCGGTGAATTTCAGGCACACGGATGTGTTCGACTGCGTCGCCGCATCCTCGGCCAGATTCGCAATCCAGTCGTTTTGATCGCAGAACGCGTGCACCGCACCGGCATTGGCATCGGCCCGGGCGATCAACCCCTGCAGGCCACCAACCGAACGCGCCCAGTCCAGCGCGAACAGATAATCCTCAACCGCCAGCATCGAGGGCGTGTTGATCGTCGCCCCGGTGAAGATGCCGTCTATCAGCTTGCCGCCTTTGGTCAGGCGGAAAATCTTCGGCAGAGGCCATGCGGGGGTGTAGCTTTCCAGCCGCTCAACGGCGCGGGGGCTCAGGATCAGCATGCCGTGCGCCGCTTCGCCGCCCAGCACTTTCTGCCAGCTGAACGTGGTCACATCCAGCTTGTCCCAGGGCAGGTCCATCGCAAAGGCGGCGCTTGTCGCGTCGCAGATCGTCAGCCCCTGACGGTCATCGGCGATCCAGTCGCCATTGGGTACCCGCACGCCCGAGGTGGTGCCGTTCCATGTAAACACCACGTCATTGGCGAAATCGACCGAGGCCAGATCAACGATCTGCCCGTAATCGGCCGTCTTGACCTCGGCGTCGATCTTCAGCTGTTTGACCACATCGGTGACCCAACCGGCCCCAAAGCTTTCCCAGGCCAGCATCTCGACCTTGCGGGCGCCCAGCAGCGACCACAGCGCCATCTCGACCGCGCCGGTGTCCGAGGCGGGAACGATGCCGATCCTGTAATCCGCCGGAATGTCCAGCACCTCACGGGTGCCTTCGATCGCGGCTTTCAGCTTGTCCTTGCCGACAGCGGCCCGGTGCGACCGGCCCAGCGCGGCATCGGCCAGTTTGCTCAGTTCAAATGTGGGGGGTTTGGCGCAGGGGCCCGAGGAGAAACGCGGATTAGCTGGCCGCAGTTCAGGTTTGCGCGCGGCGTCGCGCGACGCCGGTTGTTCAATGCTCATCTGTATTACCCTTCCAGATACACGCCCCTCGTTGGGGAGGGGTGTCCCACCGCCACTCGTAGAAAGCCCGCCGCATTGCGGCAAGCAGAAAAGACGCTTGAAAGCCGGAAAACGACATCGCTTTGCGCAGAAATCGCGGTCGCGCGTTTCCGATAGGCGAAAGATGTGCCGCGCCCTGACAAGCCGGGCAGGTCGTTTGACTGTTTTTTAGGCAGTCGCAACAGGGCCCGAGCGGAATAGCCCCGCAACCCTTGCGATCCCGGCAATGGCCCGGCCAAAACAAGGCCATGCCTGACACTCTGACCATTGTCGTTGTTGAAGAAGACCGGGAACGCGCCATCGCAATTGTCGACGCCCTCAACGCGTCCGGTTCATACGATGTGCATGTGATCGGCAATGTCTCGAGCCTTGCCCGCAGGATTGCGGCGGTGGTGCCGGATGTGGTGCTGATCGATATCGACAACCCCACACGCGACATGCTGGAAGAGCTGACGCTGGCCTCGGGGCCGTTGGAGCGGCCCGTGGCGATGTTCGTCTCCGCCGCCGCCGGCGATCTGGCCTCGACCGCGATCGAGGCCGGCCTGTCCGCCTATGTCGTCGACGGGATGCAGCCCGACCGGCTGAAACCGGTGCTGGATGCCGCCATCGCGCGGTTCCAGATCGTGCGCCAGATGCGCCGCGAACTGGCCGAGACCAAACGCGCGCTGGAAGAGCGCAAAGTGATCGACCGCGCCAAGGGCCTGCTGATGAAGGCCCGCGGGATCGAGGAAGAAGAGGCTTATGCCCTGCTGCGCAAGGCCGCGATGGATCAGGGGCGGCGCGTGGCCGACGTGGCCGAGTCGCTGGTCACAGCATCCGGGTTGCTGTCATGAATACGGTGACGCTGCCTGTTGCCTATGTCCCATTGGTCGATGCCGCGCCGCTGATCATCGCGCATGAGATGGGGCTGGCCCGCGCCGAAGGGGTCGAACTGGACCTGATCGCCGCGCCCTCGTGGTCATCGGTGCGCGACATGCTGGCCTTTGGCCGCGTGGATGCGGCGCATCTGCTGTCACCCGTGCCGGTGGCGATGGCTTTGGGGTTGGGCGGGGTGACGCAGCCCTTGTCCGCCGTCTCTGTCCTGTCGATGAACGGCGATGTGATCGGCGTCAGCCGGGCGCTGGAAACCCGCCTGCGCGATACCGGATACGAGTTCGACTTTCGCGATCCGTTCAAAGCCGCAGCCGCGCTGGCCACGGTCGCGGATCGGCCTTTGGTATTCGGGGTGCCCTTCCCGTTTTCCCTGCATGTGGAATTGTTGCATTGCTGGCTCGAGGCCACGGACCTGTCCGGCACGGGCGTCGAGGTTCGCACCATCCCGCCGCCGCTGATGGCGCAGGCGCTGGCCGAGGGCGATGTGGATGCGTTCTGCGTCGGCGAACCCTGGGGCTCGGTCGCGGTGGAATCGCAGGCCGGGGCGCTGTTGCTGCCCGGTCAAGCGATCTGGGCCTTTGCGCCGGAAAAGGTCCTGGCCGTGCGTACCGAATGGGCAGAGACCGAACCGCACCTGCTGGGCAAGCTGATGCGGGCCGTCTGGCGCGCGGGGCGTTGGCTGGGCCAGCCGGGCAGCCACATTGCCGCTGCCGAAATCCTTGCGCGCGACACCTATCTGAACCTGCCCTCGGAACTGATCGACCGGGCGCTGTCAGGGCGGTTCACCATCTCGGGCCATGCCGAGCAGCGCGAGGTGCCGGGTTTTGTCGAGTTTCACGACGGGGCGGCGAATTTCCCCTGGCGCAGTCAGGCCAAGTGGATCGCCCACAGGCTGGCCGCCCGGTACGATCTGGACCCGCATCTGGCGCTGGCGCAGGCGGGCGGCGTGTTTCGCAGCGATATCTACCGCAATCAACTGGCCGATATCGGTGCCGATCTGCCCGGCGCGTCCGAAAAACTGGAAGGCGCGATTCGGGACACAACGCCTGTCGCCTCGCAGAACGGGCAGCTTTCCCTGAAACGGGACGCGTTCCTGGACGGGCGCATTTTTGATCCGCAGGACATCTGATGCCCAAGAATTAGGCGTCTCGATGCAGGCCGCAGTGCAAACGCAGAAATTTACGCCGCGCCGCAGCAAAACCGCTTGATCCGAGCCGCGCCGTTTTGCACCCTGTCGATGTTGGCACGCAATGGCGTGTGCCGCCCGAAATTCTCCCAAAGACTGGGAACGACCGAGCAAAGCCGCTCACTCTCTGACCTCCTCCTTCCGGTCAGAGCGTGCAGCGGCTTTTTGTTTTTCATTCCCGGATCGACCGGGACCAAGAAAGGGACAGACCCACATGACGCGATTGATTGCAGGCCTTGTCGCCACCACCGCCCTGATCAGCCCGGCCCTTGCCGAGACGCAGGAGCTGGAAAAGGACGAGCTGACCTTTGGGTTCATCAAACTGACCGACATGGCCCCTTTGGCGGTGGCCTATGAGAACGGCTATTTTCTGGATGAAGGCCTGTTCGTGACACTGGAAGCGCAGGCCAACTGGAAGGTTCTGCTGGACGGCGTGATCGACGGCCAACTGGATGGCGCGCATATGCTGGCCGGGCAGCCTCTGGCGGCGACCATCGGCTATGGCACCGAGGCGCATATCGTCACCCCCTTCTCGATGGACCTGAACGGCAATGGCATCACCGTGTCGAACGAGGTCTGGGAAGAGATGAAGCCGAACATCCCGAAACTGGACGATGGCCGCCCGCAGCATCCCATTAGCGCTGAGGCGCTGGCCCCGGTGGTCGAGAAGTACAAATCCGAAGGCAAGCCGTTCAACATGGGCATGGTCTTTCCGGTCTCGACCCACAATTACGAACTGCGCTACTGGCTGGCGGCTGGTGGTCTGCATCCGGGCTATTACAGCCCCGAAGACGTGACCGGCCAGATCGGCGCGGATGTGTTCCTGTCGGTGACCCCGCCGCCACAGATGCCCGCGACCCTGGAGGCAGGCACGATCTATGGCTATTGCGTCGGCGAGCCATGGAACCAGCAGGCGGTGTTCAAGGGCATCGGCGTGCCGGTGATCACCGATTATGAACTGTGGAAGAACAACCCCGAGAAAGTCTTTGGCATCACCGCCGAGTTCGCCGAGGAATATCCCAACACCACCCGCGCCGTCACCAAGGCGCTGATCCGCGCTGCCATCTGGCTGGACGAGAATGACAATGCCAACCGCCCCGCCGCGGTCGAAATCCTGAGCCAGCCGGAATATGTGGGCGCCGATTACGACGTGATCGCGAACTCGATGACCGGCACCTTCGAATATGAAAAAGGCGACAAGCGCGAGGTGCCCGATTTCAACGTGTTCTTCCGCTACAACGCGACCTATCCGTTCTATTCCGACGCCATCTGGTACCTGACCCAGATGCGCCGCTGGGGCCAAATCGCCGAGCCACAGACGGATGCGTGGTACGATGAGGTCGCCAAGTCCGTCTATCGCCCCGACATCTATCTGGACGCCGCACAGATGCTTGTGGACGAAGGTCTGGCGAACAAGGCCGATTTCCCGTGGGACAGCGATGGCTACAAGGCCCCGACACCCGCCGAGGATATCATCGACGGCATTCCCTATGACGCCCGCCAGCCCAACGCCTATCTGCAAAGCCTGCCGATTGGCCTGAAAGGCGAGCAGGTCGTCATCGGCTCCGAAGTGCAGGGCTAGGTCCCTCTCCCCGGCCCTGCGTGGCCGGGGTTTCCCACCCGATACAGAATTCCACCCGCCCGGATCAAGCCGGCTCAGGAGATCGCAAGATGACAGCCATCGACCACGATACGCTATCCACGGACGCCGAACGCGAGGCCCGCCGCGCCCGCCTGTTCACCCGGATCAACGCCGCCGACAAATGGTTTCAGGTGCTGGGCCTGGCCTGGATCACCCCTGTTCTGAAGGCCACCGCAGGCGACAACCCCCGCGCCCAGATGGGCGAAATCTGGCGTCTGCTGGCCGTGCCGCTGCTGGCCATCTGCGCCTTTCTGCTGCTGTGGGGCACGCTGGCCCCCAAGGTGCAGACCTCGCTGGGTGCGGTGCCCGGACCGGCGCAGGTCTGGGCCGAGGCCGTCAGCCTGCACGAAGACGCACAAGCCAAGGCCGCCAAGAAGGCCAAGTTCGAGGCGATGGTCGAAAAGCGTAACCAGAAGTTCATCGACGCAGGCCAGCCCGAAAAGGTGAAGGAAGTCGCCTATACCGGCGCGCCGAGTTACTACAACCAGATCTGGACCTCGATCAAAACCGTCTTTTTCGGCTTTCTGATCGCCACCATCGTGGCCGTTCCGCTGGGCATCATGGCGGGCCTGTCGCCCACCGCAAATGCGGCGCTGAACCCGCTGATCCAGATTTTCAAACCGGTCTCGCCGCTGGCCTGGCTGCCGATTGTGACCATGATCGTCTCGGCCGTGTACGTCACCAATGACGGCTGGTTCGCGAAATCCTTCCTGATTTCCGCCATCACCGTGACGCTGTGTTCGCTGTGGCCGACGCTGATCAACACCTCTCTGGGTGTGGCATCGATCGACAAGGATCTGGTCAACGTCTCGAAGGTTCTGAAAATGAACACCTACACCAAGATCACCAAGCTGGTGCTGCCCTCGGCCCTGCCGCTGATCTTCACCGGTCTGCGCCTGAGTTTGGGTGTCGGCTGGATGGTTCTGATCGCGGCTGAGATGCTGGCGCAGAACCCCGGTCTGGGCAAGTTCGTCTGGGATGAGTTCCAGAACGGCTCCTCCAGTTCGCTGGCCAAGATCATGGTGGCTGTCTTCACCATTGGCATCATCGGCTTCCTGCTGGACCGCGTGATGTATGCGCTGCAATCCCTGTTCACCTTCTCGAACAACCGGTGACCGATATGGCTGTGATCGACTTCAAGAATGTCAGCAAATCCTTCGGCACCGGCACCGCTGCGACGGATGTGCTGAAAGACATCAACCTCTCGGTTCAGGAAGGTGAGTTCGTGGTGCTGCTGGGCTTTTCCGGCACCGGCAAGACCACGCTGATCAACCTGATGGCGGGGATCGAGTTTCCCACCAAGGGCAGCGTCACCTTCCGCGACGCCTCGATCACCGGCCCGGCGCCGGAACGGGGGGTTATCTTCCAGAACTACTCCTTGATGCCGTGGCTGACGGTGACGGGCAATGTGCGGCTGGCCGTGGATGCGGTCTTTCCCAAGATGCCCAAGGCTGAAAAAGAGCAAAAGATTGCCCATTACATCCGCATGGTTGGCCTGAGCCACGCCGCCACCCGCCGCCCGGCTGAGTTGTCGGGCGGAATGCGGCAACGGGTGAACGTGGCCCGCGCCTTGGCAATGGACCCCGAGGTTCTGCTGCTGGACGAACCCCTGTCGGCGCTGGACGCGCTGACCCGTGGCAATCTGGCGGAAGAGATCGAAAGGATCTGGGAAGAGAACCGCAAAACCTGCGTCCTGATCACCAATGACGTGGACGAGGCGATCCTGCTGGCCGACCGCATCATCCCGCTGAACCCGGATGGCACGCTGGGCACCGAGTTCAGGGTCGCAATCCCCCGCCCGCGCGACCGCTCGGCGATGAACCATGACGAGACGTTCAAGACCCTGCGCGGTGAAGTCACGAAATACCTGATGGATGTGGGGATCGAGGCCCGGGTCGAAGGCACCCGTACCCTGCCGGACGTGACACCGATCCACGGGGTTCCGGCGGCGGTGAAAGAGGCTCAGACAGGTCTGATCGACGAGCGCTATCTCGATTTCAGCCAGTTGCACAAGGTCTATCCCACGCCCAAAGGCCCGCTGACCGTGGTCGAGGATTTCAACCTGAAACTGAACCGGGGCGAGTTCATCTCGCTGATCGGCCACTCGGGCTGCGGCAAGTCCACCGTGCTGACCATGGCCGCCGGTCTGAACGACATCTCGAAAGGCGCGATCAAGCTGGACGGCCGCCATATCGAAGGCGCCGACCCGGAACGCGCCGTGGTGTTCCAGTCGCCTTCGCTGTTCCCGTGGCTGACCGCGAAAGAGAATGTCTCGGTCGGGGTGGACCGCGTCTACCCTCGCGCCAGTCAGGCCGAACGGCAGGACGTGGTGGAATACTATCTGGAACGGGTCGGTCTGGCCGACGCGATGGACAAATCCGCCGCCGATATGTCGAACGGCATGCGCCAGCGGGTTGGCATTGCGCGGGCCTTTGCGCTGTCTCCGAAACTGCTGCTGCTGGATGAACCTTTCGGGATGCTCGACAGCCTGACCCGGTGGGAATTGCAGGAAGTGCTGATGGAGGTCTGGTCGCGCACCAAAGTGACCACCATCTGCGTCACCCACGACGTGGATGAGGCGATCCTGCTGGCCGACCGGGTGGTGATGATGACCAACGGCCCGCAGGCGACGATCGGCAAAATCACCCATGTCGACCTGCCGCGCCCGCGCAGCCGCAAGGCGCTGCTGGCCCATCCCGACTACTACGCCTACCGGCAAGAGGTGTTGGATTTCCTCGAGGAATACGAGCATGGCGCCAAACCCAAGCCCAAAACCCCTTCCCCCAAAGCCATTGCTGCGGAGTGACCTGATATGAAACAAAGACTTGTGGTCATCGGTGCCGGTATGGCCTCGGGCCGGGTGCTGGAACACCTGACCGACGCCGCCCCCGATGCGTTCGACATCACCCTGTTCAACGCCGAGCCGCGCGGGAATTACAACCGCATCATGCTGAGCCCGGTTCTGGCCGGGGATCAGACTTATGAAGAGATCATCACCCATGACGCCGCCTGGTATGCCGCGCGTGGCATCACCTGCCGGTTTGGAGAGAAAGTGGTCAAGATCGACCGCGAGCTGAAAGTGGTCGAGGGCGAAAACGGTCATGTCCCCTATGACAAGCTGATCTTCGGCACCGGGTCCAACCCCTTCATGATCCCGATGCCGGGCCATGATCTGGACGGCGTGATCGCCTATCGCGATCTGGAAGATACCGAACGGATGATGCGCATGGACGCGGGCAGCAAGGTCGTCGTGATCGGCGGCGGTTTGCTGGGGCTCGAAGCCGCCGCAGGCATGGCCGCGCGCGGGGCCGATGTGACCGTGGTGCACATCATGGGCCACCTGATGGAACGTCAGCTGGACCCTGCCGCCGGTTACCTGCTGAAGAAATCGCTGGAAGAAAAAGGCATCACCGTCCTGCTGAATGCCAAATCGACCGAGATCGTGGGCAAGGCTGGCAAGGCCCGTGCGCTGCTGCTGGACGATGGTACTGAACTGCCCTGCGACCTGTTGGTGATGGCTGTGGGCATCCGCCCCAACACCGCATTGGCACAGGACACGGGGCTTGCCGTCGGGCGCGGCATCCATGTGGACGATCAGATGATCACCTCAGACGCCGATATCTTTGCCGTTGGCGAATGTGTCGAACATCAGGGTGAGGTGTTTGGCCTTGTTGCGCCGCTTTATGATCAGGCGAAAGTGCTGGCACAGACCCTGCTGGGCGAACCTGCCGCGTTCAAGCAGCGCTCGCTGTCGACCAAGCTGAAGGTCACCGGCTGTGACCTGTTCAGTGCAGGCGACTTCGCCGAGGGAGAGACCCGCGAGGACATTGTCTTCCGCGACCCCGCCCGTGGCGTCTACAAACGGCTGGTGCTGGAAGGCGACAGGCTGGTCGGCGCGGTCATGTATGGCGACACTGGCGACAGCAACTGGTTCTTCGGCCTGATCCGCGACGGCGAGGATGTCTCGGACATGCGCGAAACGCTGATCTTCGGCCCGGCCTATCAGGGGGGCGGTTCTGCGGACCCTCTCTCAGCCGTTGCAGCATTGCCGCCTGAGGCGGAAATCTGTGGCTGCAACGGCGTGTGCAAATCCGACATCACCGCAGCCATCGAAGGCAGTGCAACCGACCTGGGCGCGATCCGCGCAACCACCAAGGCCAGCGCCTCCTGCGGAACCTGCACCGGGCTGGTCGAGCAACTGCTGCAGGTCACGCTGGGCGATGACTTCCAGATGCCTACAGCGCAACCGATCTGCGGTTGCTGCGACCTGACCCACGAGGACGTGCGCCGCCTGATCAAATCGCAGGAACTGAAAAGTCAGGAGGCCGTCTGGCAGGAACTGGGCTGGAAAACCCTGAACGGCTGTCATGTCTGCCGCCCGGCGGTGAACTACTATCTGCTGGCCGACTGGCCGGTTGAATATCAGGACGATCCGCAAAGCCGTTTCGTCAACGAACGCAAACACGCCAACATCCAGAAGGACGGCACGTTCAGCGTCGTGCCCCGCATGTGGGGCGGCATCACCAACCCGACGGAGTTGCGCGCCATTGCCGACGCGGCCGAGAAATACGATGTGCCCACGGTCAAGGTCACCGGCGGTCAGAGGATCGACCTGCTGGGCGTGAAGGGGGCTGACCTGCCCTATATCTGGTCCGATCTGAACAAGGCCGGGCTGGTCTCGGGGCACGCCTATTCCAAGGGTCTGCGCACGGTCAAAACCTGCGTCGGCACCGATCATTGCCGGTTCGGCACGCAGGACAGCACCGGTCTTGGCGTGAAGCTGGAAAAAATCCTCTGGGGCTCGTGGACCCCGCACAAGCTGAAGCTGGCGGTCTCGGGCTGCCCGCGCAACTGTGCCGAGGCGACCTGCAAGGATATTGGCGTGGTCTGCGTGGATTCGGGCTTTCAGATCAGCATCGGCGGCGCAGCGGGCATGGATGTCAAGGAAACCGAACTGCTGGTGCAGGTGCCAACCGAGGACGAAGCCATCGAGGTCGTGATGGCCGTCACCCAGGCCTATCGCGAGGGCGGCAAGTATCTGGACCGTCTGTATAAATGGATGGGGAAGGTCGGCCTCGACTGGATCAAGCGGACCGTGGTGGACGATCTGGACAACCGCCGGGCGCTGGTTGAACGCTTTGAACTCAGCCAATCCATCTATCGCAAAGACCCATGGGCCGAGCAGGCCAAAGAGGCCCCGCGTTTTGCGCCGCTGGCCGATCTGACACTGGAGGCCGCAGAATGAGCTGGATCGACATCGGACATATCGACGACATCCCCCTGCGCGGCGCGCGGGTGGTGAAAACGCCGGTGGGCTGCATCGCTCTGTTTCGGACCTCCGAGGATGAAGTCTTTGCCGCCTCGGACCGCTGCCCGCACAAGGGCGGGCCGCTTTCAGAAGGGATCGTGCATGGCCAATCCGTCACCTGTCCGCTGCACAATTGGGTGTTCGACCTGAATTCCGGTCAGGCGCAGGGCGCGGATGAGGGCCGGATCGCCACCTATCCGGTGCAGCTGGACGGCGAACGCATCCTGCTGGACAGCACCTCGCTGGGGCAAAGGAGCGCCGCGTGAAAGACCTGACCGCCTGCGCCACCCGCTCGACCTGCCCCTATTGCGGGGTTGGCTGCGGTGTTCTGCTGACACCGGACGGCGCGGGTGGCCTGACCGTCACTGGCGATCCCGATCACCCGGCCAATCAAGGGCGGCTGTGTTCCAAAGGGTCGGCATTGGCCGAAACCGTGGGCCTGTCGCAGCGGCTGCTGGCGCCCGTGGTTTCCGGCGTAGAGACTGGCTGGGACGATGCCCTCCAACTGGTCGCGGATCGGTTCCGCGCAACCATCGCCAAACACGGGCCGGATTCGGTGGCCTTCTACGTCTCGGGGCAGTTGCTGACCGAGGATTACTATGTCGCCAACAAGCTGATGAAGGGCTTCATCGGTTCGGCCAATATCGACACGAATTCAAGGCTTTGCATGGCCTCGACCGTCGCGGGCCACAAGCGCGCGTTCGGTACCGACACCGTGCCGGGCACCTACGAGGATCTGGACCAAGCCGATCTGGTGGTTCTGGTTGGCTCAAACCTGGCCTGGTGCCATCCGGTTCTGTACCAACGCCTGATGGCCGCGCGGCAGGCGGGCGGGAAAAAGATCATCGTGATCGACCCGCGCCGCACCGCCTCCTGCGACCGCGCCGATCTGCACCTGCCGCTGGCGGCGGGCAGCGATTTGGCGCTGTTCAACCACCTGCTGACCCGGATCGAGACCGCCGGGCTGGTGGATGCGGAATACCTCACCCACACAAACGGCTTCTCCGACGCGCTGGAAAGCGCAAAAACCGATGATGTTTCGGTCACGGGCCTGAACCCGGACGATATCGCCGCCTTCTGCGAGATGTGGATAGGCACCAAAAAGGTCGTGACGATCTTCAGTCAGGGCGTGAACCAGTCGACCTCGGGCAGCGACAAGGTCAACGCGATCCTGAACTGCCATCTGGCCACCGGGCGCATTGGCAAACCGGGCTGCGGGCCGCTGTCGGTCACCGGCCAGCCCAACGCCATGGGCGGGCGCGAGGTTGGCGGGCTGGCCAATATGCTCGCCTGCCATCTGGATATCGAGAACGCCGACCACCGCGCCGCGGTGCGCGATTTCTGGTCGGCCCCCGCGATGCCCGAAGCCCCTGGCCTGAAAGCGGTAGACATGTTCCGCGCTGTCGGAGACGGGCGGATCAAGGCGCTGTGGGTGATCCACACCAACCCCGCAGTCTCGATGCCCGAGGCCGACGCCGTGCGCAACGCCATCGCCGCCTGCCCGTTCACCGTTGTCTCGGACATCACCGCCCGCACCGATACGGCGCGGTTGGCGGACGTGCTGCTGCCCGCCGCCGGGTGGGCCGAGAAAGACGGCACCGTCACCAATTCCGACCGCACCATCAGCCGCCAGCGCGCGGTATTGCCCCCTCCGGGGCGGGCCCGCGCGGACTGGGCGATTCTGGCCGAGGTCGGGCGGCGGATGGGCTGGGCATCCGCCTTCGACTACCAATCGCCCGGCGAGATTTTCCACGAATACGCCGCCCTGTCCGGTGTGGCCGCAAAGTTCGGGCGGGATTTCGATATCTCCGGTTTGGCTGATCTGAATGCCGCCGGTTACGAAAATCTGGAACCTACCCGCTGGCCCGTCACCGCAACCCGGCAGGGCGGGCGCTTTTTTGCGGATGGGCAGTTCTACCACCCGGACTGCAAGGCGCGGCTGTTGCCGGTCAAATGGCGGCCACCCGCCGCGAAAACCGGACCGCGCTTTCCGTTCTGGCTGAACACCGGACGGCTGCGCGATCAGTGGCACACGATGACCCGCACCGGACTGTCGGCGCGCCTGTCCGCCCATCTGCCCGAGCCGTTTCTGGACATCCACCCCGAAGACGCGCGCACGGCCCACATAAGCCCCGCTGATCTGGTCAAGGTCTCCAGCCCGTATGGCAATGCGATCCTGCGCGCTCGGATCACCAGCGATGTCACCAAGGGTCAGGTCTTTGCCCCGATCCACTGGACCGGAGAAACCGCCCCCTCTGCGCGTATCGATGCCGTCGTTGCCGCTGCGACGGACCCCGTCTCGGGCCAGCCGGAGAGCAAGGCCTCGGTGGTGAGCGTGACCCGCTTCAACGCCAAATGGTACGGGTTCGCGGTATCGGATCGCGAGATGACGCCCACCTGCGACTACTGGGCGCAGACACCCACCAAATCCGGCTACCGGGCGGAACTGGCCGGGGTGGACGCGGTCAAAAACTGGCAGGCGGCGGCGCGCGATCTGTTTGGACTGCCGGATGCCGAAATCAGCGCCCTCGAGGACCCGGCGCGCGGCATGGCCCGGCTGGCCTTTCGCGACAACGGACGGCTGGTCGCCGCCCTCTTTGTCTCGCCCGAGCCCGTAGCGGTGATGCGCGACTATCTGGCGACGCTGCCGCAGGGCCCCGATCTGCTGTCAGGCCGCGCGCCCGCGGACATGCCCGATCCCGGCCCGGTCCTGTGTTCGTGTTTCGATGTGGGTGTGAACACCATCCTGACCGCAATCGAAACCAAAGGGCTGCTCAGCGTCGAGGCCATAGGCGAGGCGTTGCAGGCCGGAACCAATTGCGGATCGTGCCGCCCGGAACTGGCCGCATTGCTGGCATCCGCGCAGCAAAAAGAGGCCGCCGAGTAATCTAGCCGGAGAATCGAACCGCTTCGCCGGTCTCCAGCGCTTCTTGCGCCGCCAATCCCATGCGCACGGCCCAGATGCCATCCTGCAACGTCACCTCGGGCGCGGGCCTCTCGCCCCGCAGAACGGCCAGAAACCCCTGATGCTGATAAAAGGTCGAGCCATTGTGATCCCCCGCCGCCAAAAGCTGCGGATCGACGGGGATATCCCTGGACACCGGCCCTTTCGGGTCGCGCGGGCTGACGATCAGTTGCGGCACCGGCGCGTCGCCCAGATGATCGGGCCAGAACCGGCCCGGTCCGGGTACCAGCGCCTCGATCTTGGCGTTCGGGCCGATGGCCGAGATTTCCTCCTGATAGCGCGATCCTTCCGCGAACATGCACAGTTCCAGCATCGCCAGCGCGCCCGAAGCGAAATCGACCGTGACATAGCCGTGGTCCAGAATGTCGGGCACCTGACCGCCGTAGGCTTCATCCAGATGATTGACCGCCTGCCCGCCGCTGGCGGTGACCCGCACCGGGTCCGATTGCAGGATCAGGCGCATGAGGTCGAAGAAATGGCAGCATTTTTCAACAAAGGTCCCGCCGGTGTTGCGGTTGAACCGGTTCCAGTTGCCGACCTTTTGCAGAAACGGAAAGCGGTGTTCGCGGATCGACAGCATCTTCACCCCGCCCGTCACCTGCGCCTGATCGATCAGGGCGGCGATGGGCGGCATATAGCGGTATTCCATCGCCACCCAGATCGGATGGGGGTAGCCGCGCTGAATTGCGTCCAGCCGCGCCGCATCCGCCGGGTCGGTGAACAGCGGCTTTTCCACCAGCAAGGGCAAAGGCCGTGTGCGGGCGATGTGGTCGATCTGATCCACATGCAGGTGATTGGGGCTGGCGATCACGATACAGTCCAGGTCCTCGACGGCCAGCAGGTCTTTGAGCGACGAGACCATCCGCGCCTCAGGCGCAATCGCCTGCGCGGTCTCGGCCATCCCGGCATCGGGCTCGTAGATTGCCGAGACCCGCGTGCCCTCGAGCAAGGCGATGTTGTGCAGATGTTCCTGCCCCATCATGCCGCATCCGATCAGCCCGTAATGGATGGTCCGGGTCATGCGCGTTTCCTTTTATTTCAGACGTTGGACATAGGTGGCCCGATCCGGGTCGAACCATGTTTTGGAAAACTCGACCGGCTCTGTCCCCTCGGACCAGCTGAACCGCTCGATATACCCGGCCGGGTCCCCGGCGGGTTTGGTGAAACCGGGCGGGGTCCAGTTGGGCAACGCGCGGACCGACACCCGGTCCTCGGCCCGTGTTATCCAGAACCCGAGCTGCTGCTGGTAATAGCGATAGAGCGAATCCGACAGCAGCGCCCGATCGACCTTTCCGGCGGAAGCGTCCAGCCAGATTTCCTCGACCGCGATGATTGTGTCATTCAGGTAGCGCATCCGCCGCACCCGCGATCCCCGGTCCGAGGTGCCGAATTCCGGCAAGTCGGCGGGCTTTTCCAAGTGATCCACCGACAGGATATCGGCCCGCGGCAGGCCGCCGCCCTCGGGCAGTTCCAGCCGGAACATGGCATAGACGCTGTTCTGCGTTCCGGTCTCGCGAATGTAGTTCCCCGAGCCCTGAATCCGCTCCAACATCCCTTTTTTCTCAAGCTCGGCAAGCGATTTTCGCAACGTCCCGACCGAGACCTTCAGGTTCGCCGCCATGTCCCGTTCAGGCGGCAAACGCTCGCCATCGATCAGCCGACCGGCTGCAATGTCGCGGATCAGAAGCTCGGCGATCTGGACATAGATCGGCAGGGCGTTGGGGTTGCGGTGCGTCATTGCCATCGGAATTGCGCTTCACTGAGTCGCAGGAAAAATTGATACACTATTGATCTACATCAAAGTGATTGCTACGCAAGAGGAAAGTTAAAAGATGCACGGAGAACGAATCAAATGACCATCGTCCCCATCACATCCCCCGATCTGGATGCGGCCGAAGTGTCCTGGTTCGCGGCGCTGTGCTCGGACGATTATCAGTTTCTGGGCGTGCCGGATGGCGATCTGCGCTCCAGCTGGGACCACTGTTCCGGCATCGTGCGCGAGGCCGAGGCGCAGGGGTTTCGCAACATCCTGTGCCCATCCTCCTATCAGGTCGGTCAGGACACGCTGAGCTTTGTCGCCGGCTGCGCGCCGATCACCGACCGGATCAACCTGCTGGCCGCCGTGCGCTGCGGCGAGATGCAGCCGATCATGCTGGCCCGCACCATTGCCACGCTGGATCACATGCTGAAGGGGCGGCTGACGGTCAACATCATCTCGTCCGACTTCCCCGGCGAAAAGGCCGACAGCGCGTTCCGCTACCAGCGCTCGCGCGAGGTGGTCGAGATTCTGAAACAGGCCTGGACGCAGGACGAGATCAACCATTTCGGCGAGGTTTATACCTTCTCGGGCCTGACCACCGACCCGGCACGACCTTATCAAACTGGCGGGCCGCTGCTCTACTTCGGCGGCTATTCTCCGTCGGCGCTGGAACTGTGCGGCGAGCATTGCGATGTCTACCTGATGTGGCCCGAAACCAAGGACCAGTTGGCCGGACGGATGAAGGCGGTGCACGCGGTGGCCGAGAATTACAACCGCACGCTGGATTACGGCCTGCGCGTGCACATGATCGTCCGCGATACCGAGGCTGAGGCGCAGGAATATGCCGACTACATCGTTTCCAAACTGGATGACGAATATGGCCGCGCAATCCGGGAGCGGGCGCTGGATGCGACCTCGCTGGGTGTGGCGCATCAGGCCAAGAACCGCGATCTGGCGGATGAATATGGCTATGTCGAACCGGGCCTCTGGACCGGTGTGGGCCGGGCGCGGTCGGGCTGTGGCGCCGCGCTGGTCGGCTCGACCGATCAGGTCATGAGCAAGATCGAGGACTACCAGAAGATGGGCATCCGCGCCTTCATCTTCTCGGGCTATCCGCACATGGACGAGGCCAGGCATTTCGGCGCGCGCGTCCTGCCCAACCTGAAAACCTGCTCGCTGCCCGAAGAATACGGGCGCGTGCCAAAGACGACCCCGGCCACCCCGCTGGGCAACGGAGAGCGCCGCTGATGCAACGCGTGAAACTGAACGACACGCTTGAATTGAGCCGCCTTGTTTACGGCATGTGGCGGCTGGGCGATGACAGCGACACCTCGGCAAGCCATGTCGAGGCCAAGATACAGGCCTGTCTGGATCAGGGCATCACCACATTCGATCAGGCCGATATCTATGGCGATTACGGGGCCGAGGCGGTTCTGGGCAACGCCCTGCGCGCCAATCCCGGCTTGCGCGCGAAGATGGAGATCGTCACCAAATGTGACATCGTCGCGCCCTGTGGCCGCTATTCGGACGTGAAGGTCAAATATTACGACACCTCGCGCGCGCACATTCTGCACTCGGTCGAGACATCCCTGACCGAGATGGCCATCGACCATATCGACCTGCTGCTGATCCACCGCCCCGATCCGTTCATGGATCACCATGAAACCGGCGCGGCACTGGACGAGGTCGTGGCCAGCGGCAAGGTGCGCGCGGTCGGCGTGTCGAACTTCCGCCCGTGGGACTGGACGCTGCTGCAATCGGCGATGAAGACCCCGCTGGTGACAAACCAGATCGAGATTTCGCTGGCCGAGATCACTCCGTTTACCAACGGCGATCTGGCCTTTCACCAGCAGCACGGCCACCCGGTCATGGCCTGGTCACCCTTGGGTGGGGGCGCGCTGATGGCGGGCAGCCCGCCGGTCGGCGTCGTGGCGGATGAGATCGCCGCTGAATTCGGCACCGACCGCGCCGCTGTCGCCGTGGCCTTTCTGCTGGCGCATCCGGCAGGCATTCTGCCGGTTCTGGGCACCAACACCCTGGACCGGATCAAGGGCATCTCGGACGCTCTGAACGTCAACCTGGATCGCGAAAGCTGGTTCCGCCTGTACGAGGCGGCGCTGGGGCATGAGGTACCATGATGAACGCAATCTCAAAGGACATAAGCCACACGTTCGTCCCGCATAAGGACGACACCCGCAGCCTGCGCGACGCCTTTGGCCGCTTTGCCACCGGCGTCACCATCGTCACCTGCAACAGCGAAGACGGCCCGGTCTGCATCACTGCCAACAGCTTTTCGTCCCTGTCGCTGGACCCGGCTCTGATCATGTGGGCGGGCGACCGCAATTCGCGCCGCTTCCCCTATTTCCACAAGGCGCGTCATTTCACCGTTCACGTGTTATCCTCGGAACAGGCCGAACTGTGTTTTGGCTGCTCGAAAGACGCGTTTGCGCTGCGGGACATCGCCCATGACCGCTGCGGCAACGGAACACCGCTGCTGCCGGATTGTCTGGCGCGGTTCGAATGCGAGCAGCACGCCTATCACGATGCAGGCGATCACGTGATCGTGGTGGGCAAAGTGCTCAAGGTCAGCATGGCGGACGGAGACGCGCTGACCTTCTATGCCGGAAAACTCGGCCAATTCGCGAAAGCCTAAGCGCGATATGACGACCGCGGGCCAAACCTGCGGCTGAACAAGGGAGGATCCGCATGAGCGGACTGGCGTCGGCGCTCGCGCCGATTGCATTCGTGAACGAAACCGTGCTGCGTTTTGGCCGCGCGGTTGGTGTCGTTGCGATTGCATTGATGGTGATCGCAATCCTGATTCAGGTGTTCTTCCGATACGTTCTGGGCAACGCCCTGCCCTGGCCGGACGAGGCCGCGCGGTTCTGCATGCTGTGGATGACCGGCCTGATGGCCCCCACCGCGTTCCGGCGCGGCGGATTTGTGGCCATCGATATGGTGCCGATGATGCTGCCGCGCGTGGTTGGTCAATTGCTGATGCTGTTTTTACTGTTCGTTTCGTTGGCCGTGCTGCTGGTCGCGGTTAATATCGGCTGGTCCGAGGTTACGGGATTTGGCGGCCGGTTCGCCACCGCTGCGCTCTATATCCCCACCTCGTTCGGGTTTGACGAATGGTACCGCATCCCGCGCAGTTGGATGATGGCGTCCTTGCTGGTCGGGGTGATCCTGCTGATTTCCGTCAATATCGAGCTGATCCTGCGCGCCATCGTCACCCTGATGGGCGGCGGCGACCTGCTGCCGGAAATCGCAGACGCACCGGTGGGGGCTGAATAGATGCTGATCTGGTTCCTGCCCACCTTTCTTGTCTTCCTGATGATCGGCCTGCCGGTCTTCTTCGCGCTTCTGGCCGCGCCCGGTATTCTGCTGTGGCTGAACGGCCAGACCAACGACATCACGCTGCTGTACCGGAACGTCTATAACGGCATGGACAGCTTTCCGCTGATGGCGATCCCCTTCTTCATGCTGGCCGGAGAGCTGATGAATCGCGGCGGCATCACCATCCGTCTGGTCGAGTTCTCTCAGGCCCTGATGGGTCATTTCCGGGGCGGTCTGGCGCATGTGAACGTGCTGAGTTCCATCCTGTTCGCGGGGCTTTCCGGGTCCGCGGTCGCCGACACCTCGGCGCTGGGGTCGATGCTGATCCCGGCGATGGAGAAACAGGGCTATACCCGCAAATTCGCCGCCGCGATCACTGCCGCCAGTTCGGTGATCGGGCCGATCATCCCGCCCTCGGGCATCATGATCATCTACGCCTATGTGATGGGCGAAAGCGTCGCCGCGTTGTTCCTTGCGGGGATCGTGCCGGGTGTGATGGTGGGCGTCGGCTTGATGCTGATGATCAAGGTCATGGCCGACAAATACGACTTTCCCGTCGCCAGCCGCAAATACACATGGGGCGAGCGCCGTCAGGCCAGCCTCAAGGCGTTCTTTCCCCTGCTGACCCCGGTAATCATTCTGGGCGGCATTCTGGGCGGCATCTTCACCCCGACCGAAGCCGCCGCCGTCGCCGTGGGTTACGCCTTCATCATCGGCTTCTTTGTTCTGCGGACGCTGACCCTGAAAGAGGTGCCCGAGATTCTCAGCAATGCCGGGCTCACCTCGGCGGTTGTCCTGCTGCTGGTCGGCGCGGCGATGGCGTTCAAGACGGTGGTCAGCCTCAGCCACGCGCCGGAACAGCTGGCCTCGCTGATCCTCAGCCTGTCGGAAAATCCGCTGATCCTGCTGTTCCTGATCAACCTGCTGCTGTTCATCGTCGGCATGTTCCTGGACGCGGGCCCCGCGATCATAATCCTTGGCCCGATCCTTGCGCCGATTTTCACCAGCCTCGGCGTGGACCCGATCCATTTCGCCATTATCATGAGCGTTAACCTGACCGTCGGCCTAGCCACACCGCCCATGGGGCTGGTGCTGTTCGTGGCCGCCGCCGTGTCGCGCGAGAAGGTGGAAACCATTGCCAAGGCGATCCTGCCGTTTCTGGCTGTCGAAATTCTGGTGATCTTCCTGATCACCTATGTCCCCGCACTATCCATGACGATCCCGAGGATAACGGGATTTGCAAACTGAACTGAGTATCACAGGGAGGAAACGCATGCTCAGAGATTTCATCAAAACCGCAGCGGTGGCCACGTCGCTGGTGGCCGCGTCCGCCATGGCCGCCGCAGCCGCCGATTACACGCTGCGGGCCACCGCAAACTCGAACGAAAACGACGAGGATTATGACGGCCTGATCGTGTTCAAGAACTATGTCGAGGCCGCTTCGAACGGCGCGATCGAGGTGGAGCTGTTCATCGGCACGCAGCTGTGCTCGAACGGGGCCGAGTGTCTGCAGGGCGTGGCCGATGGCACCATTGACATCTTCATCTCAACCTCCAGCGGCGCGTCGGGCATCTTCCCCTACGTGCAGGTTCTGGACCTGCCTTACCTGATGGCCGATGACCGCATCGCCGAACAGGTCCTGACGGGCGACTTCACCCGCAAGATGCGGGACATGGCGCTGGAAGATTCCGGCGGTGCGATCCGCCTGATGACCATCGGCAACACCGGCGGCTGGCGCAACTTCGCCAACACGCAGCGCCGCATCGCCGAGCCTGCCGACATGGAAGGGCTGAAAATCCGCACCGTGGTTGCCGACCTGCCGCAGGAACTGGT
Source organism: Ruegeria sp. AK4 (assembly GCF_056541025.1). Taxonomy (NCBI): domain Bacteria; kingdom Pseudomonadati; phylum Pseudomonadota; class Alphaproteobacteria; order Rhodobacterales; family Roseobacteraceae; genus Ruegeria; species Ruegeria sp. AK4. The sequence goes on along the minus strand of NZ_JBQFXS010000011.1, from coordinate 2,385 downwards.
CAAGGCCTTGGGCGCATCCCCAACCCCGATCCCGTGGCCGGAACTGTTCACCAGCTTCCAGACCGGTGTGGTCGAAGGGTCCAAGAACGGCATCACCGACATCATGGGCATGAAGTTCCCGGATGCAGGTCTTCAGTATCTGACGCTGGACGGGCATGCCTATATGGGCGCCATGTGGTGGATGAACAACGCCAAGTTCCAGGAACTGCCCGAGGACCTGCGCCGCGTCGTGGTGGACGGGTTCTATGCGCTGCAGCAAGCGACCTTTGCCTCACCCAAGCGCAAAGCGATTCAGGCCTATGAGGATTTCGTCGCCGGCGGCGGTGATCTTTATGTGCCGACGCCCGAGCAGAAAGCGGCCTTCAAAGAGGCCGCGACACCGGTCTACGAGTGGTTCCAGTCCAACGTGGCCCGCGGAGATGAAATATTCGCCGCGCTGACCGAGGCTGTGGCCGCAGCCGAGGCCGAGGTCAACGCCGCGCGTGACGCAGACCTCAACTAACCAGGCAGGGCCGGGCGTTGCGTCCGGCCCTTAGCGAAACGGGTACATCCACCCTTTGTAGTCGTTGACCAGAACATGCGCCCTTTCGATCTGCTCCGGCGACATTTTCCTGATCACTTCCTCAAGGCTGATCGCCGCGTCGGGGTCGCCGCCAATGGCGCTGAGCGTGTACCACATGTAAGCCCGCACCAGATCGGGCGCGGGCATGCCCAGACCCAGCTCATAGTACCAGCCGACACCGGACTGCGCCCCCGGATGGCCCTTCATCGAGGCGCGCAGATACCATTCGAACGCTCGCTCATAGTCCTGCGCGACCCCGAGGCCCAGCCCGTACATCACGCCGATCAACTCCTCGGCCTCGGCATTGCCCGACCGCGCGGCTGGCAGCAACTCCTCGCGCGCAGCCTCGAATTCGCCCGCCTCCATCAAATCGCGGGCCTGTTCCAACTCGGCCTGCGCCGGGGTCGCAACAAGCCAAAGGGCAAATACAAGCTGGCGCATGGGGTCGTTTTCCTTTTCGTCGGCGCGGCGGCGGCGCAGGACCTGCCGCGCCCGCTGACCGATGATGACTTTATCCCCTTTGATAGGGAACAGGCCGCCATCGGTCATCAACTGTTTTACGATCCCATCCTGTCGGGCAATCGGAACATCGCCTGCGCCCATTGCCACCACCCCGATTTAGGTACGTCCGACGGGTTATCGCTGGGCATCGGCGAAGGTGGCCAAGGGCTGGGGCCGGAGCGCACGCCCGGCGTTGGAGCCGACAAAATCCGCAAACGCATCCCGCGCAATTCGCCGGGGTTGTGGAACCTTGGCGCGCGCGACCTTCATACCGTCTTCCATGATGGTCGACTGAGTATATCGGATGTTTATGGCAACGGCTTCAATTCGCCAGCGCAGGAATGGTTGCCCGAGGGTTTGAATTCGCTGCTGGCCGCGCAGGCCCTGTTTCCCCTGACCTCGCAGTTCGAGATGGCCGGAAATGTCGGCGAAAATCAGGTGACCGGTGCCGTAGCTGACCGGATCGATCTTGGCTGGCCCATTCTGGCCAAACGCGTCCGCACCGATCCGCGTTACGGCCCCCCGATGGTCGAAGCCTTCGATGAGATCGAAACGGCCAAAGACATCACGATCACCCAGATCGCCAATGCTCTGGCCGCCTTCATGGCCGTCGAGTGGCGCAGCACCGACAGCCCGTTTGATCAATACCTTGCGGGCGACAAAAGCGCGCTAACGGCGCAGCAGAAAGACGGCATGGACCTGTTCTACGGCAAGGCAAACTGCGCCTCATGCCATTCCGGCCCGCTGATGTCGGATCAGCAGTTTCATGCTTTGGCCCTGCCCCCGTTCGGCCCCGGTCGCACCCGCCAATGGGACCCCTATGTGCGCGATGTTGGCCGCATGGGTGAAAGCGACCGGATAGAAGACGCCTATCGCTTCCGCACCCCGATGCTGCGCAACGTCGCCCTGACCGCGCCTTACGGTCATAATGGGGCCTTTCCCGACCTCGACAGCATCATCCGCCACCACCTGAACCCCGAACGCAGCCTGTCGCACTGGACCCGTGATATGGCAGCGCTGCCGAAGGTTTCGTGGTTGCAAAAGGCGGATTTCGTGGTGTGGGATGACCGGTTCGAAATGCAGCGTCAGCGGCGCAAGATCGATATCGCGCCGCTGGACTTGTCGGACACTGAAATCGACGCCCTTGTGGCGTTTTTGCATGCCCTGACCGGCACCAGCATCGACAGGCCGCCCTTCGGCGTGCCCGAAGGGTTCAAGCCCTAAGAAAAAACCCCGCCCGATGTCGGGCGGGGTTTTTGTGATTTACTCTGCGGCGTCTTCGTATTCTGACATCGGGGGGCATGTGCAGACGAGGTTTCGGT
>NZ_JBQFXS010000010.1:0-149904 GCF_056541025.1 Ruegeria sp. AK4 | reverse complement strand
ACGTGTCGTTCGGCGTTGAGCTGATCGCGCCCATCGCGATGGAAAACGGCCTGCGCTTCGCCATCCGCGAAGGTGGTCGTACCGTTGGCGCGGGTGTCGTTTCCAAAATTATCGAATAATTTTGGAAAGCGGTGGGCGGCAGTTGCTCCGCAGGAGCAATGAGAGCCCACACCATTGAATTGAAGAGGGCCGTCCCACAAAGGGGCGGCCTTTTTCTTTTGGCAGGAATGCACGCAAGCTGCTAACGGTAATAACAATTTTTAGCAGATTGAGATTTTGCATGCTCCTTAAATCAATGACGTTTCTGTTGTGCTTGGTCATTACACCAGCAAGTGCATGCCGATACACGAAGCAGGCCGAGTTAAGCGACGTTCTCGATGCCGACGCCGTTATCGTGGGTCGCTTAGATAGGTATGAAATAATCGAGGTGGAAGTAAAAGGTCTCGGATTGCGACCAAGTTATGTTCGCTTGGTAGTCAACGTTGACGAGGTTGTCGCAGGAGATGTGGCATCCAACTTGGGTGCCAATGGCAAATTGGTCGTGAGGTCGCGCGAATTTCTGTACGGGTTGTCAGGGGAATTTGACGGCAACAAGAGCTTTTTGTTTGCGCTTCGCGCCCCACTGTATTCGATTGACTCGTTTGCCAGCGCGATCAACTTGAACAGCGATCCACTGGAATTCGTGGTTCTGCAGCAGCGTTGTTCCAAAGGTTTGATTTTTGATGCTGATGGCCCTTTGGGGACTGCTCTCCAGCAAGTTCTGGAGACTGATGGTGATCAGACTGCCGAGTTGGAAATCTTGGAAGAGTTCATTCTTGAACGAGAGGCGTTTTCAAATATGCAAAGTGAAATCCGTCGATTGCAAAGGGAAAACCACCGCTTGAGGAATAACTAAAGATCAATGAGGCAGGTGGAGGTCTTTATGATCGTAGTTCTGTAACTATGCATACGAATCCCCTCACCAACCCCACCAGCACGCGCGAGTTCTCAACAGTAACGTCAAGGCGGGGGTGTTTCCCGCTTTTTGGGCTTGATGAGCGTTGGAGATGCGAGTCTGACCCCGCGGCTTGCACTCAGGCCATCCCACTCTCAGCCGCTGCCCGGACTGCCCGAATATTCTCGCCATAGACCTCCGGTGCCGAAACCGACCCGCCCTTGAACACTGCCGACCCCGCCACCAAAACATCCGCGCCCGCAGCCGCAACCAACGGCGCGGTTTGTGGATCAACCCCTCCGTCGATCTCGATATGCACGGGGCGGTCGCCGATCATCTGGCGCAGTTTGCGGACCTTGCTGGTCATATCGATGAATTTCTGGCCGCCAAAGCCGGGGTTCACCGTCATCACGCAGACCAGATCGGTCAGGTCCAGCAGGTGCTCGACTGCCTCGGCCGGAGTGCCGGGGTTCAGGGCAACGCCCGCTTTCATTCCAGCGGCGCGGATGGCCTGCAGGGTGCGGTGGGTGTGCGGCCCGGCCTCGACATGTGCGGTCAGGATGTCGGCACCGGCATCGGCATAGGCCTGAATGTAGGGATCGACCGGAGTGATCATCAGATGCACATCCATCACCGTTTTCACATGCGGGCGAAAGGCTTTGACGGCAGGCGGGCCGAAGGTCAGGTTCGGGACGAAATGGCCGTCCATCACATCGACATGGACCCAGTCCGCGCCCTGCGCTTCGATGGCCTGAATCTCGGCGCCGAAATTGGCGAAATCGGCGGACAGGATCGACGGGGCGATCTTGATTGTGCGGTCAAAGCTCATTGTGGCCTCGTGTCAGCTAAAGTGTCGGGGTCGCGTATACCCGCGCGGCGCGCCGATGGGTAGACCCTGCGACTTTCGCGCCGTTACAAAACTTTCACCGCGCTGACACAAGTCCGTTGAACAGCGTCTGTAGCTGACCGCCAACACGAATTGGGGGTGGCACGTGCTGCGTATCAAAAAACTGACCAAGCGCTTCGGCGACAATATCGCCGTGGACTCTGCCACGCTGGATGTAGACAAACCCTGCATGATCGGGATTATCGGGCGCTCGGGCGCGGGCAAATCCACCCTGTTGCGGATGATCAATCGCCTGACGGATGCCAGCGACGGTCAGATACTGTTTCAGGGGCGTGACGTCACCCAATTGAAAGGCCGCGACAAGCGCGCCTGGCAGGCTGATTGCGCGATGATCTTCCAGCAGTTCAATCTGGTGCCGCGCATGGATGTGGTTTCCAACGTGCTGCATGGCACGCTGAACCGCCACTCGACGCTGGCAACCATGTTCAACCTGTTTCCGATGGCGGACATTCATCACGCCATCGACATTCTGGACCGTCTGGGCATTGCCGAACACGCGCCCAAACGCGCCGAGGCTCTGTCGGGCGGTCAGCAGCAGCGCGTCGCCATTGCGCGGGCGCTGATGCAGGACCCCAGGATCATTCTGGCGGACGAACCCATCGCCTCGCTGGACCCGATGAACGCGCAGGTGGTGATGCAGGCGCTGCGCCGCATCCATGAAGAGGACGGCCGGACGGTGATTGCCAACCTGCACACGCTGGATACCGCGCGCCGCTACTGCGACCGCGTCGTCGGTATGCGCGACGGGCGCATCGTGTTCGACGGCCTGCCGGAACAGCTGACGACCGGCGTGGCGCGCGAGATTTACGGGGCCGATGCCAGCTTCTCGGAAGAGGCGACCTCGACTCAGATCGAAACGCTGGACGCGACCCAAAAGGCGCTGATGGAAGCGGAAGCCACCATCTGAGCCGACCACCCCTTTCATCGACCGGCCGATGAAAGGCCGGCATATCAAACCGGAGAGAGACAGATGAAAAAACTGATGGCTGCCCTTGTGGCAACAACTGCAATGGCGGCGCCTGCCATGGCCGAGGGGATCAGCGAATTCCGCATCGGCATTCTGGGTGGCGAAAACGCTCAGGACCGCCTGAACAACAATGAATGTCTGCGCGAATACACCGAAGAGACGCTGGGCGTCGAAACCAAGCTGTTTGCCCCTGCCGATTATGACGGCGTGATCCAGGGCCTGCTGGGCGGCACCATCGACATGGCCTGGCTGGGCGCGTCGAGCTATGCCAAAACCTATCTGAGCGACGCCGAAGCGGTTGAGCCGGTTCTGGTCAAGGTCAACACCGATGGCGGCTATGGCTATTACTCGATCGGTTTCGCCCGCAAAGACAGCGGCATCACCTCGCTGGAAGACATGCAGGGCAAGACCTTTGGCTTTGGCGATCCGAACTCGACCTCGGGCTACTTGATCCCGTCGATTGAAATCCCGCAGGCCACCGGTGCAACCATGGATTCAGGCGACTATTTCGGTGAAGTGAAATTCACCGGCGGTCACGAGCAGACCATCGTTGCGGTCAACAACGGCGACGTGGACGGCGGCGTCACCTGGGCTGATGGTCTGGGCGATTGGGAAGACGGTTACCAGTCGGGCGCACTGCGCCGTGCGGTTGATGCCGGTCTGGTCGACATGAACGACATGGTCGAGATTTGGAAGTCCAAGCCGATCCCCGAAGGCCCCATCGTTCTGCGCAAGGCCCTGCCTGCGGACGTCAAGGAAAAGATGACCGCTCTGATGGCTGGTCTGGCCGACAAGGATCGTGATTGCTTCTACGGCGTGGCCGCAGGTGAAGCCCGTGCGTTCGAGCCGATCACCCATGACGCCTATGAGATCATCATCGAAGCGCGCAAGCTGAAGTCCAACTAAGCCTGCACACTCAAAGATCGGGGTCCGGTGTCGAAGCCGGGCCCCGTTTCCCCACTCAGGAGCATTCCATGACAGACCTGACCGCAGGGTCCCCCAGCGTCGACCGGATCCGGGCCGACTATACCGAGATGACACGGCGCAAGCGGGTCTATGGTGGTATTCTGCTGATCATATTCGTGGCCCTGATGGCCGCCGGGTTCCGCACTGCGGATGATCGCAACGCGGGCAGTTTCGCCGATGGCTGGCATCGCATCTTCGACTACCCGGCCGAGGTTCTGTCCGAGGCCTGGGACAAGATCGACGCGCTGCCCGCCAATCTGGTCACGTTCTTCCCGGCGCTGGTAGAAACGATCAACATCGCCGCCGCCTCGACCCTGATCGGCACCATTGCGGGCACCTTTCTGGCGTTGATGTCGACGCGCGGGATGGCGCTGTGGCCGGCGCTGATTCCCTTGTTCCGCCGGATCGCCGATATCTGCCGCGCGATCCCCGAGATCGTGATCGCGCTGGTCCTGATCTTCGTTCTGGGCGGCGGTCCGGTTCCGGCGATGATTGCAATTGCCATTCACACGGCGGGCGCTTTGGGCAAGCTGTTTTCCGAGGTGAACGAGAACGCCTCTCTGAAACCGGTCGAGGGGCTGCATTCGGTCGGCGCCAACTGGTCGCAGCGCATGTATCTGGGCGTGATCCCGCAGGTCGGACCGAACTACGTAAGCTACGCGCTGCTGCGGTTCGAAATCAACATCCGCGCCTCGGCCATCCTTGGTTTCGTCGGCGCGGGTGGTCTGGGATACGAGCTGCGCAACGCAATGTCCTGGGGGCAGGGGCGCTATGATGAGGCCGCGGCAATCTTCCTGCTGCTGTTTGTCACAATCGTTGTGGTCGACCAAATCTCCGGCCACCTGCGCGACCGCCTGACCCACGGATCCGAGAAAGGAGCGCGGGCATGAGCACCTTCGCCACCGACCTGACCCTAGACGAGTTGAAGGCCGAGGCCGACCGTCTGTTCAGCCGCAAACGCCTGATGAATTTCGGTCTCCCCGTGCTGGTGCTGGCTTATCTGACCTATGTGTTCTTTGCCTTCGATGTGCTCGGTCTGGCGGACCGCGCCAACTGGGAAAACGGCAAGACGCTGGTGGCCGACAGCTACAGCTACAAGACTCATATCGAGCGTGACAATCGCACCGGCGAGGTCTCGGCCGCCATCGAGGGTGAGCGCAAGGGGGCCTATCCGGAAGGCACCGCCCCGGATTGGGTCGCGCTGGGCGAGATGACGGTGATTGATCTGGAAGACGGCCACATTGTGCGCTTCGGGCCCGAGACCGTGGAATATGACATACCCGGCTACGGCACAGTGCGCGCCACGCCGACCCGTTCGGCGGGTGTGCAGGCCGAACTGCCTGCGGGTGAAGTGCCCGCGTGGATCAACATCTCGAAAAACCGGATGGCGATCACCACCGATGCGGGCCGCCTGACCGTCACCCGCAACCGGTCCGAAGTGTTCCGGTACTTCACCGGGTGGGAGTTGTTCTGGTTCACCCTCGACAGCCCCTATTACGGCAAATCCTTCCCGCAACTGGCCGGGCTGGCCGCAAACGGAGAAGCGGGCGCGATCCTGAACGACTTCTGGACCAACAAGATGTGGCGGCATCAGGATGTCGCCTGGGCTATTTTCGAGACCATCCTGATGGCGTTCCTCGGCACTCTGGGCGCGGGCATGGTGGCCCTGCCGCTGGCCTTTCTGGCGACGCGGAACTTCAACCCGCTGAGATCGGTGCGCTTCCTGACCCGCCGTGTGTTCGACTTTGTCCGCGGCGTCGATGCGTTGATCTGGACCGTCGTTCTGGCCCGCGCCTTTGGCCCCGGCCCGCTGACCGGCGCACTGGCCATTCTGGTGACGGATACCGGGACCTTCGGCAAAATCTTTTCGGAAGCGCTGGAGAATGTGGATCAGAAGCAGATCGAAGGCGTTCAGTCCACCGGGGCCAATGCGCCGCAGCGGTATCGCTTTGGTGTGATCCCGCAGGTGACGCCAGTGTTGCTGAGCCAGTTGCTGTATTTCCTCGAATCCAACACCCGTAGCGCGACGGTGATCGGCGCGATTACCGGCGGCGGCATCGGCTTGCTGCTGACGCAAGCGATCATCACCCAGAAAGACTGGGAAGAGGTCGCCTATTACATCGTCCTGATCATCCTGATGGTGATGTTGATGGACTGGTTCTCGGGCTGGCTGCGCCGCCGCCTGATACAGGGTGAGACCGGCAAGCCGCGCAAGCCTAAAACCAAACGGGTATCGCCGTGAACGTAAGCGTGCAAACGCCCCAGGCCCGGTTGCGCGCGGATCAGCCGTTTATTCAGCCCAACTGCCAGATCACCAACAGCCGTTTCGGCGCATATGTTGAGATCGGGGCCGGCAGCCGGATCACGAACGCTGTCTGGGACGACTATTCCTATTGTGACCGCACATGCGACATCGCCAATGCCCGGATCGAGAAGTTCGCCAATATCGCAAGCTTCACCCGCATCGGGGCGACGGATCACCCGATGGAGAAAGCCTCGCAACATCATTTCCTGTACCGGTCCGCGGATTATTGGGCGGATGAGGCGGACGATGCCGCGTGGTTTGCGCATCGCGCCAGCCGGACCGCCCATATCGGGCATGACACCTGGATCGGACATGCGGCGATCATCAAGCCCGAGGTGACCATCGGGCACGGGGCCATTGTCGCGTCGGGCGCTGTTGTGACCAAGGATGTGGCACCCTACACCATCGTCGGCGGGGTGACGGCCAAGCTGATCCGCCGCCGGTTCCCTGCACAGGTTGCCGAGCGGATGATGGCCTTGGCCTGGTGGGATTGGGACCACGCCCGCCTGCGCGACGCGTTACCCGATTTTCGAACGCTGAGCGCCGAGGCGTTTCTGGAGAAATACGAATAAAGCGGCATCGCTGGTCGCGGGGTCTCCCGCACCCGCAGGACCATCGGCTACGCCGATCGCCCTTGGCGGCGCCGGGCCCAACGGGATGAGACCTCCGCAAGGGGGCCGAAGGCGGGCGGGAGGGCGGCCGGTTCTTAATCCTCGTTCAATGTCAGAGTCACGCGCTCTCCGGCGAAAACGGTTCTGCCGTATTCAACCGGGGTTCCATCGGGGTCAGCGTTGATGCCGATGGAAAACAGGATCGGGGCACCCTCGGTCAAGTGCAGATGCAGCGCCTGCGTCGCGGTTGCCGCGCGCGCGGTCAGACGGGTCGAGATACGGGTGTAATCCGCGATGCCGCAGCTTTGCAGGGCCTTCGTGACCGATTGCGTCTCGGTCAGAGCGGCCAGCAGGTCGGGAAAGCGCCGGGCGGGAAAGACGCTTTGAAACAGGGCGATGGGTTGTCCGTCGGCCAGCGACAGGCCGTCATACACATGGACCGGGTCGCCGGTTGTCAGGTTCAGAGCGTCGGCCTCGGCCTTGTCGGCTGCGCGGGTGGTCAGGGCCAGAAGCTTCTTGCCGGGGATCTTGCCGCTGGCCGAGATGCTTTTGTGATAGCGCACGCGCTTGCCGATCGGGTAATCCGTCGGCCGCGCTGCAACGAACACCCCGGCACCGCGCCGCGCATGCACAAGCCCCTGTTCGGCCATCTCGGACAGCGCGCGCCGGACCGTGTGGCGGTTGACGCCGTGCCTTGCCGCCAGCTGCGCCTCGGTCGGCAGGCGGTCTCCGGTCTGATAACGCCCTTCCGCGATGTCCGAGGTCAGCCCCAACGCGATGCTTTTCCAGATGGGTGTTTTACGCATGTCACCAAATATTCACAGAGTTAGAGATTGCGGGTGAGGGCACCGCAGGTTAATATTTGTCTAGTTGTATAGTTGATATAGACAACCCGGCCAAGAGGCTTTGATGACCGATCAGACAGAAATCGCGACTGCTGCGCGCAGGGAATGGATGGGCCTGCTGGCCCGCGCGCCCGAGGATGCAGTGATGACCCTTTGGGACAGTGTCGGCACCCGCCCGCGCTTCGATTGGCTGCGCGCGCCGGAAGTGGGCGGCGTGATGGTGCGCGGGCGCATCGGGGCAACCGGCGCGCCGTTCAATCTGGGCGAGATGACGGTCACGCGTTGCTCGGTGGTGCTGGAGGATGGCACTGTGGGCCATGCCTATGTCCAAGGCCGGTCCAAACCCAAGGCCGAGGCGGCGGCGCTGATTGATGCCCTGATGCAGACCCCGGCGGCTGACACGGTGCGCCGCAAGGTCGTCGATCCGCTGAAGCATCAGATGCAGGCCGAGAAAACCGCTCGTGCCGCAAAAGCGGCGGCCACGAAGGTCGAGTTTTTCACCATGGCGCGGGGAGAGGACTGATGACCGCTCAAACCCAATATTCCGGCGGGTTTCAGAACCCTCCGATCGATGCCGCCCACGCCTTTCGCGCCGCCATGACCGTCATGGCCCGTCCCGGCGAAATTCGCACATTGTCGGGCAGTGAACCGCCAGCGCCTTTGTCCGTGGCGGCGGGCACCTTGCTGCTGACGCTGTGCGACCCCGAAACCAAGGTCTATCTGGCGGGCTCAGTCGATACCGAGGCGGTGCGCAAATGGCTGACTTTCCATACCGGCGCGCCGCTCGTCTCAGCCTCGGAGGCGGACTTTGCCGTCGGCACATGGGAGGCGCTGGGATCGCTGAGTATGTACCGAATCGGGACACCGGAATACCCGGATCGCTCGGCGACGCTGATCGTGGAATGCAGCGACCTGCAGCCAAGCGGCGCGGCGCTGAGCGGGCCGGGTATCAAGGACGTGGCCCATCTGTCGCTGCCGGATGCCGGGGCGATGCAAGCGAATGCGGCGCTTTATCCGTTGGGATGCGATTTCTTCCTGACCAGCGGCGACAAGGTCGCGGCGCTGCCGCGCAGCACGCAGATTACGGCGGAGGGTTAGGCGATGTATGTAGCTGTCAAAGGCGGCGAAAAGGCCATCGAGAACGCCCATGCCTGGCTGGCCGAAGAACGGCGCGGATCGACCGATGTGGCGGAGCTCAGCCTTGCGCAAATCCGTGAACAACTGAGCCTTGCGGTGAACCGGGTCATGGCCGAAGGGTCCCTGTTCGACCCCGACCTTGCTGCGCTTGCCATCAAACAGGCGCGGGGCGATCTGATCGAGGCGATTTTTCTCGTCCGCGCCTACCGCACGACACTGCCGCGCTTCGGCTATTCGAACCCGGTCGAGACGGGGGGCATGATCTGCGACCGCCGGATCTCGGCCACGTTCAAGGACGCGCCGGGGGGGCAGGTTCTGGGGCCGACCTTCGACTACACGCACCGTCTGCTGGATTTCAAACTGGCCGCAGATGGTGAAGCCCCCGCAGCGCCCGATGGCATTGCCCGGCAGGAGCCCACGCCGCATATCACCGAATTCCTGCACGATGAGGGCATCATTCAGGACGAACCGGCCAGCGAAGCGACGCCCGGCGACCTGACGCGCGAGCCGCTGGAGTTTCCGGCGGGCCGCCCGCTGCGCCTGCAATCCCTGACGCGCGGGGACGAGGGTTTTGTTCTCGGCATGGCCTATTCGACCCAGCGCGGTTACGCCCGCAACCATGCCTTTGTGGGCGAGCTGCGGATCGGCAAGGTCGCGGTCGAGATGGACATCCCCGAGCTTGGCTTTGCCATCGACATTGGCGAGGTCGAGCTGACCGAATGCGAAACCGTGAACCAGTTCAAGGGATCCAAGACCGAACCCCCGCAATTCACACGCGGCTATGGGCTGGTCTTTGGTCAGTCCGAACGCAAAGCCATCGCGATGGCGCTGGTGGATCGCGCACTGCGGTGGGAGGAACTGGGCGAGGACAATCTGGGCGCACCGGCGCAGGATGAAGAATTTGTCCTGAGTCACGCAGATAACATTCAGGCCACCGGCTTCCTCGAACATATCAAGCTGCCCCATTACGTCGATTTCCAGTCCGAACTGGAACTGGTGCGCAAGCTGCGCCGCGAGGCCGAAGAACGGATCACCCTGCAGGAGGCAGCAGAATGAAGGCAGTTGTTTTTGACATTGGCGGCGTGTTGGTCGACTGGCAGCCGCATCTGGCCTGGGTCGAGGCGCTGGGCTCGGAAGATGCCGCCCATGCGTTCATCGAGCGCACGGATTTCAGGGCCCGCAACGCGCGGGGCGATAATGGTGAGCGTTTTGCCGATCTCGCGCAAGAGTTGGACGATCCGCAGGACCGCGACCTGCTTGCAGCCTATGTCGGGCTTTACAGCAGAACGGTAGAGAACCCGATCCACGGCACCTGGGCAATCCTGGACCGACTGAAGGCGCAAGGCACGCCGGTCCATGCCATCACCAACTGGTCGGCTGAGACCTGGCCCGAGGGGCTGAAAGTTCACCCGCGATTGGGTGAGGTCTTTGGCACTCTGGTCGTATCGGGGCAGGAGCGGGTGATGAAACCCGACGCCCGGATTTTCGAAATCCTGTGCGAACGCTCGGGCCACGCGCCCGAAGATTGCATCTTTATCGATGACGGCGTGCACAATGTCGAAGGCGCCCGGGCCGTGGGCATGGACGGCATCCACTTCACCACCCCGCAAGCGCTTGAGATTGCGCTGGCGAAAAGGGGGCTGCTGTGAGCCGCAACGTACATCACCACAGCCCCGCCGCAGGGCCGACCGGCCCGACCGCAGTCAGGGGCGGGGCGGCTTTTGGCGCTTGCCGACCGCACTCCACTTGTCCAGCGGGTCCCGTTTTTGAGCGTGATGCCGTCGCCGCGTGTGACGGGCATGTAGTAAAAGATAGAACAAAAGCGCCAATAGCAGCGCGCCTAACACCAATACGTCCACAAAAACACCATTAAACAAAGTGATACATCAAAATGAGTGAGTATAACTTCGCATATTTGGGCGAACAAACCAAGCGGATGATCCGCCGGGCGATCCTGAAAGGTCTGGCCGTGCCGGGCTATCAGGTGCCCTTTGCCAGCCGCGAAATGCCGATGCCCTATGGCTGGGGTACCGGCGGGGTGCAGGTCTCGGCGGCGACGCTGACGCCCGAGGATACGCTCAAGGTGATCGATCAGGGCGCGGATGACACCACAAACGCGGTGTCGATCCGCAAGTTCTTCGAGAATACCGCAGGCGTCGAAACCACCGAGGAAACCGAAAAGGCAACCGTCATCCAGACCCGCCACCGCATCCCCGAGGCGAAGCTGCGCGAGGATCAGATCATCGTCTATCAGGTGCCGATCCCGGAACCCCTGCGGTTTCTGGAACCGCGCGAGACGGAAACACGCAAGATGCACAGCCTTGAGGAATACGGGCTGATGCATGTGAAACTCTATGAGGATATCAGCCAGCACGGCGCGATTTCGACCTCTTACGCCTATCCGGTGAAAGTGTCGGACCGCTATGTAATGGACCCGTCGCCGATCCCGAAATTCGACAATCCCAAGCTTGAGATGGACGCGATCCAGCTGTTTGGGGCGGGGCGGGAACAGCGGATCTACGCGGTGCCACCGCATACACAGGTCGTCAGTCTGGATTTCGAGGACTACCCGTTTGAGGCCACCAAGGCCGATCATGCCTGTGATCTGTGCGGGGCCGAGGACAGCTATCTGGATGAGGTCATCATGGACGATGCGGGCAACCGGATGTTTGTCTGTTCGGACACCGATTATTGTCGCTCGCGCCGCGCGGATGGGTATCAGGGCCGACTGGCCGGGGAGTATGCGGCATGACCCCTCTGCTGCAGGTCAAAGGCATCGAGAAACGCTATGGCGCGCGGATCGGATGCAAGGATGTGAGTTTCGATCTTTATCCCGGCGAGGTGATGGGGATCGTGGGCGAAAGCGGCTCGGGCAAGTCGACCCTGCTGAATTGTCTGGCCGGTCATCTGGAACCGGATGCCGGGCAGGTGATCTTTGAAACCCGCACCGCTGGGCCGGTCGATACGGTGACCATGTCCGAGCCCGAGCGCCGGATGCTGGGCCGCACCGACTGGGCCTTCGTGCATCAGCATGCCCGCGACGGCCTGCGCATGTCGGTCAGCGCCGGCGGCAACATCGGCGAGCGGCTGATGGCGGTGGGCGACCGTCACTACGGGGCCATCCGGAACCGGGCGGTTGACTGGCTGGGCCGCGTCGAGATCGACGAAAGCCGCGTCGATGATCGTCCGACCGCGTTTTCCGGCGGGATGCAGCAGCGGTTGCAGATCGCCCGCAATCTGGTCACTGGCCCGCGTCTGGTGTTCATGGATGAGCCGACCGGCGGGCTGGATGTCTCGGTCCAGGCACGTCTGCTGGACCTGCTGCGCGGTCTGGTGCGCGAGATGGGGCTGAGCGCGATCATCGTCACCCATGACCTGGCCGTGGTGCGCCTGTTGGCGGACCGGCTGATGGTGATGAAAGACGGGCGCGTGGTCGAGGCCGGGCTGACCGATCAGGTGCTGGACGATCCGCAGCATCCATATACGCAACTGCTTGTGTCCAGCGTTCTGCAGGTTTGAGTATTTGAGAAAAGATGAAATGCGATGATTGAACTGATCGACGTCTGCAAGAGCTTTACCCTGCATAATCAGGGCGGTGCGGTCCTGCCGGTGATGGAGGGTGCGGCGCTGAAGGTCGCGCCCGGTGAGTGCGTGGCGCTGACCGGGGCCTCGGGCGCGGGCAAGTCGACGCTGATGCGGGTGATCTACGGAAACTATCTGGCGGCCTCGGGTCAGGTGCTGGTGGGTGGGCTGGACGTGGCCCGCGCCGAGCCGCGCGAGATTCTGGCGCTGCGCCGCGAGACTTTGGGTTATGTCAGCCAGTTTCTGCGGGTGGTGCCCCGGGTGCCGACGCTCGAGGTTGTGGCCGAGCCGCTGCTGGCGGTGGGCTGCGACAAGCAGGCGGCGCTGGACAAGGCGGCGGGGCTGTTGGCGCGGTTGAACATCCCGGAACGTCTGTGGTCGCTCAGCCCCACCACTTTTTCGGGGGGTGAGCAGCAGCGCGTGAACATCGCGCGTGGTTTTGCCCATGAGTATCCGGCGATGCTGCTGGATGAACCAACAGCCAGTCTGGACGTGCGCAACCGCGAGACCGTGCTGTCCCTAATCGAAGAGGCCAAGGCGCGCGGGGCGGCGATTGTCGGCATTTTCCACGATGTCGAGGCGCGCGCGCGGGTCTGCGACCGTTCGGTGGACGTGTCCGATTTCTCGCCGGGTCTAGTGGCATGAGTCTTGCGCCGGTCATAGCGGTCGTCGGCCCCTCCGGGGTTGGCAAGGACAGCGTGATCGAGGCGCTGACCGCCCGCGCGCCCGGCATTCAGCGGGTGCGCCGGGTGATCACCCGGCCCGAGGGCGAAGACGGTGAGGATTTTGAGCGCGTGTCCGAGGACCGCTTCCGGCAGATGGTGCAGGCCGGGGATTTCGCGCTGCACTGGCCTGCACATGGGCTGATGTACGGCGTGCCCGCCGGGATTGCGTCACAGCGCGGCGAGGCCGATGCGGTTCTGGTCAACCTCTCGCGGGCGGTTCTGCTGCAGGCACAGGCGGTGTTCGGCGATCTGATCGTGATCTCTCTGACCGCCGATGCCGGTGTTCTGGCCCGGCGGCTGTCGGAGCGCGGGCGAGAGAGCGCGGACGAACAGGCGCGGCGGCTGGGCCGGGCCAAAGCGTCTCTGCCCGAGGGGTTGCAGCGCGTGATCGAAGTCGACAATTCCGGTCCGCTGCAGGCCACGGTGGACGAAATCCTGACCTGGCTTCAGCCGGAAAGGGCGTAGCGATGGATCAGGTGGAACCGCCCGTCCTCGGCCTCGCCCATCAGCGCCAGATCGGCGATGCGGAACGGCGCGGGCAGCAACGGTCCGAGGCGCGTGTCCAGCGCAGCCTGCACCTGTGTCAGCGTCGGTTTGTCCAGCTTGCCGCTGAGCGTGATGTGAAAGCGAAAGGCGTCCAGCACATAGGGATAGCCCCATTGGGTCAGGTTGGCCTGTTGCGCGGGTGTCAGACCAGCGGCGCGGCGGCGGGCCAGTTCGGCCTCGGATGCCGGTGCGCGAAACGGGTCCAGATCGCGCACGCAGGCGGCGGCCAGCGCGTTCAGCGCGCCTGTCTCGCCCAGCGGGCGCAGCGCCAGAAACCGACCCAGCCGGGCGATCTCCAACCCGTCCAGCACTACTTGCGACTGCTGCGTGGCCAGCTGCGCACAGGCGTCCTGCAACGCGGCAACCGACTGGCCCGGGGCCAGATGAAAGGGCGGCTTCATCGTGGCGTGCAGGCCATACTTGCGCGGAACTTCGGTGATGGCGGCGACGTCCATGCCCGCGACGGCGGGGTGCGCGGCAGGTTGGCCGGTTTCCATGTCCCATCCCAGCCACCCGGCACCGAATTTTGTCCATTCAGCCCCCGCAGGGGGCGCAAAATAGATCGCGTATCGCGTGAATGTCACATTGGCCTCCTATTGCGTGGCCGTTCCATAGCTCAAACCGTGTGAAATTCAGATGACAGAAGAACTGATCCTTGCCAATGCCACGCTTGTTCTGCCGGACGAGACCATCACCGGCAGCCTTCGGATTGTGGGCGAAACCATCGCCGGGATCGACACCGGCGCAGGCATTCCCGCAGGCGCGGTGGATTGCGAGGGCGACTTTGTCAGTCCCGGTCTGGTGGAATTGCACACCGACAATCTGGAACGTCACATCCAGCCGCGTCCGCAAGTCGACTGGCCCCATGCCGCCGCCATCATCGCCCATGATGCGGAACTGGCCAGCACAGGCATCACCACGGTGTTCGACGCCATGCGCATCGGCTCGATCCCCACCGGGGCCGCGCGCTATCTGAAATATGCCCGCGGACTGTCGCGCGAGCTGTGGGAACTGCGCGAGCAGGATGCGCTCAAGATCAGCCATTTCCTGCATTTGCGGGCCGAAGTGTGCTCGGAAACGCTGATCGAGGAACTGGATGAGTTCGGCCCCGAAGATCGCGTCGGGCTGGTGTCAATCATGGATCACACGCCGGGGCAGCGGCAGTTCCGGGATATCTCGAAGCTTGAGACCTATCTGAAGGTCAAATACGCGATGGACGATGATACGTTCCTGCAGCACGTGGCGCAACTGAAAGGGCTGCGCGACCGCAATGGCGACAGACATGAGGTCGAAGCGGTCCAGGCCGCCCGCCGCTTTGGCGCGGTGCTGGCCAGCCACGATGACACCACGGCCGAACAGGTGCGGGTGTCCGCCGATCACGGCATCCGTCTGGCCGAATTTCCCACCACGGTCGAGGCTGCGCGCGCCTGCCACGATCACGGGATCAAGGTGATGATGGGTGCCCCGAACGTGATCCGGGGCGGGTCGCATTCGGGCAATGTTTCGGCCCGCGAACTGGCCGAGATGGACCATCTGGATATCATGTCGTCCGACTATGTGCCCGCGGCGCTGCTACTGTCGGCGGTCATGCTGGGCGAGATGTGGGGGGATATGGCGCGCGGGATCCGGACGGTTACGCAGACCCCGGCGCAGGCTGCCGGGCTGGAGGATCGCGGCGCGTTGCGGGCCGGTGCCCGGGCCGATCTGATCCGGTTCCGGATGCGCGCGGGTGCCCCGGCGCTGAATGCGGTCTGGTCGCGGGGCCGCCGCGTCGCCTGACTAGGTGCGACAGAACCGCCTGATCAGGCGGTGTAGAACAGGTAGCGGTCCGGCGCGATGCTGTCGGGCCCTTCGATCTGCTTGAACCCCACCAGCGGCTGACCGGAAATCAGCAGGCCGCCGGGCTGCATGACCTTGGCGATCAGGGGGCTGAGGCGCGCAGACTCGGCCACGTCTTCCTCTTTGATGCCGCGCCCGAAATCGTAATGCGCCATTGCGATCCTGTGCCCTGTGCCCGCCAGCTTTTGCAGCATGGGCTCGGCCTCGCCCTGCAGAAAATCCTCGGGCGGCGGGGTGCTGTCGGGGTGGCATTGCAGAACCCGGTCCATCACCCAGATGCGGCGGTCGGGCAGGATCTCTCGCAAATGGTCATAGGTGCGGCCATTGCCAAGGCCCATATCCAGAACGTCGCCCTCCTTGCCGGCGATCTGCGCGGCGGCCCAGTTCAGCCCGTCGCGCTGGGCGGTCAGGCGGCGCAGCATGGAATCCAGTCGGCTCATGGGGTCTTGGTCCTTTGGGTTTTGGGGGCGGTCCACGGG
Source organism: Ruegeria sp. AK4 (assembly GCF_056541025.1). Lineage (NCBI taxonomy): Bacteria > Pseudomonadati > Pseudomonadota > Alphaproteobacteria > Rhodobacterales > Roseobacteraceae > Ruegeria > Ruegeria sp. AK4. The sequence goes on along the minus strand of NZ_JBQFXS010000010.1, from coordinate 134,061 downwards.
ACGGCGGGCCCGTCCAGCAGCTTGGCCAGCAATTCCTGGGTAAAGTCCCAGATGTCTTGATCATGGACCAGATGATGCGTCAACACGCCAAAGGGTTCGGCATTGTCGGCCCGTCCTTCGCGGCGATCCCGCAGCAACCCGGCGGTTTGGGGGATCAGCATGTCGGGCGATATCAGCCCGCGTGTTCCGCGCCAGTCGATGGGGTCCAGATGCGTGTTGATCTGTTCCAGCCCGGGGGCGGCCATCGCGGTTTTGCGGGGGGTCGCGGTTGAGAGGATGCGAAACCCAATGTCAGGCAGTTCGGTTGCCGCTTCGGGTGCGATGCGGTTCCAGGGCGGGACAAACATCGGCCGCAGCTCATCGCCAAACAGCGTGCGGAGCCGGGCAAACCCGGCCCGAGCATCGGCGACAAGCGCATCCAGGGGCCTGTGCAGGCGGAATTCCGACTTTTTCAGATCCGCCGGGGCATGGTTCTGATGTGCCCAGCCGTGGACCACCGGGATCAGCGTCTGCCGCTTGCCGACGTAATCCGACAGTTCGGCAGAGGCCGCTTTCGGGATCACCGCCAGATGAACCGGCAGGTTCAGCCGCGCGGACAGGTCCGACAGCATCTCCAACTGAGGCGTCGGCGCGATGGCATCATCGTCGCGCCACCACAGGGGCAGTGTTAGTCCCTGATCTCGCCAGCGACGCAACTCGGTTTCAAGGGGCAGCCAGTCAACGCTCATTGGCGGCCTGCCCAAAGGTGTTTGGTGATTTCCACGGACTTCTGCGCGCCGTCAAACCCAAGATCCTGCGTCTCGCGCCGCCCGTCGGACAATACGCGCTCGACGGCTTCGGCCAGTGCGGAACCGCTCAGGGCCCCGCTGTTCAGCACATCGATGGCGGGCATCTGCGACAGGCTTTGCCCGCGTAGACCCTGTTCAACTTCCTTGCCATCGTCGAAGGGGACGAACACGGCGGGAGTCCCGCTCTGCAGGATGTCCAGCGCGGTGTTATAGCCGCACATACTGACCGAGGCGGCGGCATGCGGCAGCATCTGGCGGAAATCCGGGCGCACCGGTTCGATGATCACAGGCGCGCCCTCGGCCAGTTGCGACAATTCGGCAATCCGCGCCTGCGCGTCCTGCCCGCCCACCAGCAGGCGCCAGCGCCTTTTGGTCATCTTTCGGGCAGCCTCGATGGCTGCGCGAAAGATCGGCTGGCCGACCGAACCTCCGCCCGCGCTGACAAGCACTTCGTCCCGCCCCACAGCGTCAGGATGCGGCTGCGGCGCTTTGGGCGCGACGAAACCGGTGTAGTGCAGGCGCTGCGCCAGTTCCGCCGACACGGGCCAACTGACGGACAAGGGAATGACGCGTTCGGTCGAATGCACCAGAATGCCGTCATAATACTGCGCCACGATCTGATCGGTGCGCTCGGCTTTTGCGGGTTTGGAGGGCGGGGCCAGAATATCCCGGATCGATCCCAGAATAAGGGGGTGCTGCGGCAGGTTCCGGGCCGCGATCAGGCACGCTTCGAACTCATCGGTCAGTGTGCGGCGACCGAACGGAAAAAGCTCGGTGATCAGAACCTGCGGCTGGAAACTTTGAACGGCTTTCGTCAGCGCAGTGATCCGCGCCGCCCGGTACGTGTCATCCGCAACCTCTCCGCTTTCGGTCAGCAGCCGGGTGAAGTTCGTGCCGTCTGACCGCAGCGGGGGCAGGCCCAGCAGGGTCAGGCCGCTGCTGTCCAACTGCGGCGCGGGCATGCCACCCGAGACCACAAGAACCTCATGCCCGTCCCCGGCAAACGCCCGGCCCAGCGTCAGCGCGCGGCTGAGATGCCCGGTGCCCAGCAAATGGGTGACAAGGATCATCACGTTCATCGGGCAGCCTCTCGCGGGATCAGGCGAACGGGGTCGGGTTCGGGGGTCAGGGTGTGCACATCAACGATATACAGGCGATTGCGTTTGATCCTGAAGGGGGCCGGGCCATCGAAATCCCATCCCCAGGCCCGGGCCAGAATGGCGCGCATGATGCCGATATGGCAGACCGCGACTGTATTGTTTCGCAAGCGGCTCAGCCATGGGCGCAGCCGCGACCAGACCTCGGCCGGGGTTTCACCGTTGGGCGGGCGGTAGTCCCACCCCCAGTCTTCGATATGCTGGTAGCCGCTGTTGTCATCCGCGATCAGGTCGATCCCGCGCAAACCTTCCCAATCGCCCCAGTTCATCTCGGTCAGCGCATCCGACGTCTGTGGGTCACGGCCCGAGACCAACCGCGCCGTTTCGCTGGCGCGCAGCAGTGGGCTGGACCAGATTTCGGCGGCTTGCCAATCCGACGGCAGGGCGTATCCCGCCAGTTCGGCGCGCGCGTCGTCGTCCAGCGGGATATCGCTGCGGCCCTGAATCCGCCCGGCGCGGTTCCAGTGGGTATGTCCGTGACGGAGCAGGGCGAGCCGGGTCATGACGCCTCCAATATCGGGCGAATTGTTGCCCAGAACCGTTTGGTCGCTTGGGGCATCAAATGGCGTTGCGCCACATGGGCGCGGGCTTTGGCCCCTAGTGCAAGGCGTTCTCGATCATCGACTAGAAGCTGTTGAATTTTATCGGCCAACCCTTTTGCACCGGCCTCAACCGCAGGGTAATCCGCCGGAGCAAGAACATCACGCACGCCGGGTCGGTCCTGCGCGGCCACCGGCAGGCCGGTCGCCTGTGCTTCAAGGTAAATCATGCCGTAAGCCTCATTCACACCGGGCCAGACCAGCAGTGAAGAGCTTTCATAGATCGCCTGCAGGGCATCTCGGTCCAACTGGCCCAGAAACGAGACCCTGTCGCCGAACCGGGCCATCTTCGCCTCAACCTCGGCGCGGGCGGGGCCGTCGCCTGCGATGCGCAGATGCCAGTCGCCGGGCAGTTGCGCCAGCGCCTGTGCCAAGATGTCATACGAGGCCAGCTTGTCGCCATGCCGCATCATCCCGACCGCCAGCATCGGCCCCTGGCCCGAGCTCTGGGGTGGCAGGTCCGCACGCGGCAGGAAGGGCGGCAGTTCGACCAATTGCTGATCGCCGAAGCGGTCGCGCTGCAGCGTGATCAGGTCATTGGCGGTGTGGTAAAAGATCACATTCGCCGCATCGCACGCCTTGTGCGCCGACTGCGCGAACCCGGCCCACGGACCGTTCAGGCGGCTTGAGGCGCGGGTGCTTTCCAGCTGAACGTAAGGCAGACCACGCGCGGCACAGACTTGCGGCCCCAGCAGATCGGGGGCCTTGTAATAGTTGTGATATGTCACCCAGACCGCAGTTTCGGGCGGCAAATCCTCAATCAGCCGGTCCGCCTCGTTCCGCGCCTGATCACGCAGCGTTTGCTGCAAGGCGGGATCGCCGGTTTTGTCATAGATGCGAAGGCGCGACGCCAGATCGACCTGATCACCCTCGGCGGCGATGGCGCGCATCAGGTTCCGGGCCATTTCCCGGTCGCCCGAGGGCGTCGGGCTGTCGGGCGATTTCATCGGGGCATAGAAGGCGACGCGGGCCATCATTCGGTATCCGAACACAAGGCGCTCAGCCGGGCGGAAAGACGGGCGATGCCGGGGTCCATCCGGAACTCGGCAATCAGGCGGTCATAGGCGGCGATGGCCATGTTGGCGGTCTTGGCGGGGTCCGAGGCCATCCCGGTAATCGCCGCCGCCAGTGAGGTCGGATCGTCATCTGACAACACCCCATGCGTTCCCGTTTCGATGAATTCGGGGATGGCCGAAACCGGGGTCGACAGCATCGGCAGATGTTGCGAGGCTGCCTCCATCAGCACATTGGGCAAGCCATCGCGGTCGCCATCTGCCGCGATACGGCTGGGCAGAACGAACAGGTCCGCGCGGCGCATGGCCTCGATCACTTCGGGCTGGTCGCAGGCACCTTTCCACGTGATCCGGTCGGCGATGCCCGCCGCCTGGGCACGACAGCGCAGCGCGTCGCCAAGCGTGCCGCCGCCGATGTGGGTCCATTGCCAGTCCAGCGATTTGGGCAGCAGGGCAAAGGCGTCGATCAGGCGGTCGAACCCCTTTTTCTCGACCAGCCGCCCGACGGACAGCATGTGAAACGGCCCGTCCGCCGCGCGTGGCGCGCGAGCGGGTGGGGAGGGAAAACGGGCAAGATCCAGCCCGTGATAGATCAGGTCCACCCGCGCCGGATCATCGGCCAGCCCGCGCAGGTGTTCGGCCCCGATGGCGGTGCAGGTCGCGCCGAAGGCCGCGCCGTGGGTCGCCGCCTGCAGCTTTTCGCGCTTTTCCCAATCCGGCGAGGTCCAGATATCCTTGGCATGGGCCGAAAAGCTCCACGGCAGGCCGCACATAATGGCGGCATAGCGCGCCACGGATGACGGCGTGTGCATGAAATGCGCATAAAGCGCCCGTGTCGCCTCGGGCAGTTCGGCGGCCAGAACGCAGGCCTGTCCAAATCGGCGAATGCGGTTATGGGAGGGATCGCGGCGCAGGTCTGCGCGCCAGACCCGGTAGGCCTCGGCATAACCGGGCAGGCGTTGGGCGATGGCGCGCGCTGACCAGACGCGCTTTGGTTCTTCGTACAGGTATTCGGGCAGGTAATGCACATGGCCAGCGAACCGGTCATGCAACGGATGGCGCTTGGTGTCGGTGGGATGGCGCAGGGACCAGATGTCAAAGCTGTGCCCGGCCTCCTGCAGGGCCACAAGCTCTTGCGCGATGAACGTTTCTGACAGGCGCGGCCATCCTTTGACCAGCACCGCCAGTTTAGGATCGGGTGCGCTCATCCGGTTGCCAGTTCCTGTTCCCGGCTCAGCAGTGCATCGACACGGTCCGTCACATAGTCCAGCCCGTCCAGCAGCCCGCCGCGAATGGCCTGCGAGGGAAGCGGTTGATTGGGCAGGTCGCGAATGGCGCGGATCATGGCGTCGGCGGTCAGCCCATCGCGGTGTTCATCCAGCATCCGCACCAGCCCCAGGTTTTCGGCCCGCGACGCGCGTATCCACTGTTCCAGACGGGGTGTGGTGCGCGGCACGATGACGGCGCGTTTGTCGAAGGACAGAACCTCGCAAAACGTGTTGTAGCCGCCCATGCAGACAACACCGGCGGCCCCGGCAAACAGGGTCTCGATCTGGGATTCAAAGCCGACCGCCGTGACCCGCCCGTTCAGCGCGGCAACGCGGGTTTCGAATTCCTCCCGCAACTCGCCGGACAGGAAGGGGCCGTAAACCAGAACCGCGCGCGGAGACAGGTTGGGGTCCTTTTCATAGGCCGACAGCACAAGGTTCACCATCGCCTTGCCGTCGCCACCGCCCCCCGGTGTGATCAGGATATAAGGCTGTTCCGGCGGCTCGCCCACAGGCCCCAGGTCGCGGCGCAGATAGCCGGTCCAATGGATGCGCGACTGTGCGGCGGGGCTGAGCGGCAGGCCCTTGGTCGGGTCATAGATCGACCGCAGCCCATAGACCCAGATTTCGTGGTAAAAGCGCTCGGTGGCGGCGATGGCCTCTTTCCTGGCCCATTCGGCGGCCAGCACCTCGGGCTCGTCCAGAACATCGCGCAGGCCGAGGATCAGCTTGGTGTCGCCGGTGAACTGCAACTGTTCCAGCGTTGGCAAAAGCTCGCCTCGGAAACCTGTCGGTTCCTTGTCGACGATCAGAACGTCCGGATCGAACTGCTGAACCGCCGTCTGAATCAGGCCCGAGCGCAGCTCGGTCACCTCATCAATACCCATCCCGATGGTGCGCGCGGCGTAAGAGCCATCTTCGCGCTTGGTCACGCCGGGCAGGCGCACATGGTCAACGCGGCGTGGAAAGGTAAAGCGGCCCGCGACAGGAGAGCCCGTCAGGATCAGGGCCGAGGCCTGCGGATCCGCCTCGGTCATCGCGGCGGCAAGCGCGCGCGACCGGCGCAGGTGGCCCAGCCCAAAGGTGTCATGGCTGTAAAACAGGATACGCGGCGCGCGGCCGGATTTTGTAGTCTGTTTGCCTAGGCTCATATTGCTGCCCGTTTTAGTGGTCTTGGTGCAATTCCCGCGCGTTTGCACCAGTTATCGTATATTGTCCGGCTTTGCTTGCCAAAGGCGGGTTTGCCTGCCGCAAATGTGCCATGCATTGCGATTTGGCAACAGGAATTTGTAGTTTGATCCGCGCATCGTACCGATGTTTGGTTCTGGTGCCGGAAGGACCGAGAGGAAAGGTTTCCAGGTTGCACCCGGACATATTCAATTTTTGTCGGATTGAAAATACCAGCAAAGGTGTTATGCGCTGAAAACACGCCTTTACACGATATTGAGACCGCCGAACGTGAAGATTTGAACAGCCTGCGCCTGTTCTGTACTCTGTTCGGTGACGGGAAAATGGATGCAAGACCTTATGAAGCTTAAATTTCTGGCCGGGCTGTTTCTGGCGTTCTGGGCCTTATTGCTGGCGTATCCGGTCGGGGTGGCGGCGCAGACATCCTTGATTCCGGGGTATTCCACAGGGTCGGGCAGCGATTCCGGAACATCGGCCGACGGCGATGTGGCAGCGGCGATCCGAGCGGCGAGTGAGGCAGGGGCCAGCGTTATCGTGATCGACAGCGCGGGACAGGTGGTTTCTGCGAACGCACAGGGCGGCGCGCAATCAGAGGACGACGCAACCGGCAACCCGATGGGCGGCGGCTCGGAACTGATGAAGGCGCAGGAGAGGTTCTCGAAATTCCGGGAATCGATGGCCTCCCGGATGGAGGCCCTGCCGTATTCGATGTTCGAAGTGCAATACATCCTGCGCCAGACCAGCCCGGATGGCCGTATCCAGACCTATGTCGAAGTGCTGGGCTGGAACATCCTGTTTCTGCTGCTGGGGCGATGGCTATCCACCGAAATCTACGGAAAACGGTTTGCAAAACATTGGGTTGTCGCGCGCAGCAAGGAAAACCCGCAAGGTTATCGCGAGAAGATGCCGTTTCTGGTGTTCCGCTTCCTGATGGGGATCGGCGGAACCATTTTCGCGATGCTTATGGCGCTGATCGTGGGGTATCTGTTCTTTGGCGAGGCCGAGGATATCTCGGTCCAGTTCACGGTGACGGCAATCTTCACCGCATTTTTCCTGTCGCGCACGGTGTCGGACCTGTGGCGGATGGTGCTGTCGCCTTTTCTGAGCCAATATCGCCTGCCGCCCTTTTCCGACCGTGATGCAAAACGGCTGTATATCTGGGCGTCGGCGCTGGCGACCTATGACATCTCGGTCGTGATGTTCTCGACCTGGGTGGCGGATTTCGGGCTGAACTACAATGTCTATGCCATGGTTTATGGCGGTCTGACCATGTTCGGGGCTTTGGGTAACGTCTTGATGATCCTGTTCAACGCCCGCGCCATTTCCAATGCCATCCGCGGGGGCCGGGCCCCGGATCAGGTGTCGTGGATTTCACGCCTCATCTCATTCGCATGGGCACCGGTGCTGATCGTGTACATCGTGTTCAGCTGGTTCAAGCTGGCGGTCGATCTGGTTCTGGAGCACCAGAACTCGATCCCAATCGTGGCCAGCAGCTACGCGATCTTCATGTCGGTGGTCGTGGCCTACGGCGCAATGAACTATCTGCTAGAGCGGTATTTCGACCGCAACCGCCAGATGGAAGAGATGAATGCCAAGCCCGAATCCGACGGGGATGAGGCCGCTGAGACCGAAACCCCGGAAGCCGAACAGCGAAAGCACGCGATCCTGACATATGAGGATCTGGCACGGCGCGTCGCGGGCATTCTTGCCTTTGTTGTCGGGCTTTATGCGGTGGTGGTGATCTGGAACCCGAACGCCAGCTGGAGCGAAGACCTGCCTGTCGGGCGTGCGCTGGACGTGATGGTGATCCTGTTCATCGGCTATATCCTGTTCCATTTCTTCCGCATCTGGATCGACAGCAAGATCGCCGAAGAGGTGGACGATGGCGGTGAGGCTGAACTGGGCGACGAAGGCGGGGAAGGCGGGCAGAGCCGCTTGGCAACCCTATTGCCCCTGTTCCGCGGGGCTATTTTGGCCGTAGTTGTCGTGACCATCGCTCTGATCGTGCTGATGGAGATTGGCATCAATGTCAGTCCGCTGTTTGCTGGTGCGGGCGTTGTGGGACTGGCCGTCGGGTTCGGCTCTCAGACCCTTGTGCGCGACATCTTCTCGGGCGCGTTCTTCCTGTTGGACGATGCTTTCCGCAAGGGCGAATATATCGACATCGGGGATGTGAAAGGCACGGTCGAGAAAATCTCGGTCCGGTCTTTCCAGCTGCGCCACCATCTGGGTGCGCTCAACACCATTCCGTTCGGTGAAATCAAGGTGCTGACCAACTATTCCCGCGACTGGGTGATCATGAAACTGCCCTTGCGCGTGACCTATGACACGGATGTCGAGAAAGTGCGGAAGCTGATCAAGAAGCTTGGCCAGCAACTCCTGACCGATCCGGTGATTGGCGAGAACTTCATCCAGCCGCTGAAATCGCAGGGCGTGATCGAGATGCAGGATTCGGCGATGATCATCCGGGTCAAGTTCATGACCAAACCGGGCGATCAGTGGCTGGTGCGCAAGAAAGTCTATCAGGAAATCCGCGAGTTGTTTGCCCGCGAAGGTATCCGCTTTGCCCACCGCGAAGTGACGGTGCGGCTGGCCGATGACAAAGATCCGGAAGACCTGACGCCCAAGCAGCGCGAGGCGGTGACGGGGGCGGTTCAGGCCGCGATTGACGAGGACTATCTGGACGATATCGGCCCCGGCGGCGACGACCGCTAGGGCGGGCTCCCGCCCCTTTGGGTTGCGCCTCTGACGAGACGCCATCCAAAGTGTTGGGCCGGGCCGCGCGTTGGATGTGTTAGGGCCATTCCGGCTCGGATGTGCCGAGTCTCGGGGCAGGCAAATCCCAGCTCATTTTCGTTTCACCCACCCTCAGAGCGGGTTTAAGACGGTGGCCGGAACCCCAGCCAGACGCCTCGGGCACCGAGGCGAAGTCGGTGGATTGGGCCACGCCGATCTCATCGCTTCCGCCGGACTTGCTGAGCCGCGCCAGCAACTCCGCAGTGCGGGCCAGCGACAGATGCGCATACATGACCGAATTGCCTGACGCGGCCTCGGTCAAAGCGGATAGGACGGCGGCGGCCATCAGATAGCCCGTCGCGTGGTCCAGCGCCTGAACGGGCAGGGGCGTGGGCTTGTCGGCTTGGGCCCACCCCATCCCTGCATGGGCTATTCCGGCGCTCATCTGGACCAGACTGTCAAAGCCACGCCGCGCCGACCACGGGCCCTGCCAGCCATAGGCGTCCAGCGTCACCTCGATCCGGTTGGGGGCAAGCTCGTCGCGTTTGGCCTTGGTCAGCCCAAGCGCGTCCAGAGCGCCGGGGCGGTAGCCGTGAACAAACACATCCGCCTGCGCCAGCAGGTCCTGCAGACGCTCCAGCCCTTTTGGCGATTTGAGGTCGAGATAGGTGCAGCGCTTGCCCAGAGAGATATCGGGGATGACGCCGGGTTCATCCCAATCCGGAGGATCAACGCGCAGCACATCCGCGCCGAAACCGGCCAGCGTGCGGGTCGAAACAGGCCCGGCCAGCACGCGGGTCAGGTCGAGCACCCGCAACCCGGCCAAAGGGCGCGCTGCGGTGGCTTGCGACCGGTCCCGCAACGCAACAGGGCGCGGCCCCTGCCAACTGATCAGCGGATCGCGCGAGACCGCGCGTCCCTGCGGATGTTCCAGCCACTCGGTCCGGCTGCGCATGGCGGCGGCAACGCCTCCCTGCGCCACGACGGCGTTTTCCAGATCGGTGATTTGCCAGGACCGGACGGCTTGCGTCACCGCTTCGCGATCCGGCGTCGTGGCCAGAACCTTCAGAACCGCCGCACGGTGATGCGGCAGGTTGGTGTGCAATCTGATCCAGCCATCCGAGGCCCGGTAATCCCCGGCTATCGCATCCCACAGGTTGGGCAAGTCCCACCCATCGGGCCGGAACGAAAACCCGTACCACAACGAGGCCAGACGATGATCGACGGCAACCTCGGCCTCGGAGGCCGTCAGGTTCAGCGCTTTCATCAGGCGGGCCAGTTCCAGACCCACTGCCGCGAAGCTGGCGGTTGCCAGTTCCGACACGGCAAATGCGCTGGGCAGGGCACCCGAGCCTGTGGACCGATAGCTGTCAGTGGCCGGAAGGGACGCAAGCAGGCTCATTGCTGATAGGGGTCAAGGCTGTCGCGCAGACCGTCACCAAGGAAGTTGAACGCCAGCACTACCACGATGATCGGCAGCATCGGAATCGCCGTCCACGGGTAGATCTCAATCGAGGCCAGGTTCTGCGCATCGTTCAGCATCACCCCCCAACTGACCGCCGGGGCCCGCAGGCCAAGGCCAAGAAAGCTGAGCGCCGTTTCCCCAAGGATCATCGCCGGGATCGACAGCGTGGCCGAAGCGATCAGGTGCGACATGAAGTTCGGCAGAAGGTGCTTTCGGATCACCCGGCCCGAACTTGCGCCCATCATCTCGGCCGCGCGCACGTATTCCTCTTCCCGCAGCGACAGGAACTTGGCGCGCACGGATCGCGCCAATCCGGGCCAGTCGAGGATGCCGAGGATGATCGAGATGATGAAGAACACCGCGACCGGGCTCCAGTTCGAGGGCACGGCGGCGGACAGGGCCAGCCAGAGCGGCAGTTCGGGCAACGAGCGCAGGATTTCGATCACCCGGTTGATGATCCAGTCTATGCGCCCGCCGAAATACCCGGCCATCGAGCCAAACAGGATGCCCAGGAAGAAGGACACCGAAATGCCGATCAGACCCACCGTCAGCGAAAGCTGCGCACCGTAAAGAATGCGGCTGAAAATATCGCGGCCCAGCCGGTCAGACCCCCACAGGAACAGCGTGGACCCTTCGGGCGCGCAGAACAGATGCCTGTCGGTCTTGATCAGCCCCGCCAGCTTGTATTCCGAGCTTTTGCAGAAGAACCGGATGGGTTGGGGGTTGTCGGTGTCGGGGACAAACTTCCACTGGAAGGTCTCAAGATCGGCCTCGGCTATGATGGGATAGACATACGGTCCGACGAACTCGCCCTCGTGAAACCAGTTGACCGATTGCGGCGGGGCATAAAGGTGCTCTCCGTTCCGGTCATTGGGGCCGTATGGGGCAATGAAGCCGGCGAAGGGCAGCATCAGATAGCAGAACAGCAGGAAGATGCCCGAGATCAGGCCCAGCTTGTGCGTTTTGAACTTGCGCCAGACCAGCACCCAGTTCGGGGCGTCCAGATCGGCGCGCTCCAGTTGCTGGACGGATGCCTCCGGATCGAACGGGGCGTCATCGACATAGCGATCGTCGGGGCGGTCGGTCATGCTTCGCGCCCCTCATACCGGATGCGCGGGTCCAGCATGACCAGCAGGATGTCGGAGATCATCGTCCCGATGAGCGTCAGTAACGCCACGAACATCAGGATGAAGGCGGACAGGAACTGGTCCTGCGTCTTGAGCGCGGTCAGCAGGGTCGGGCCGATGGTTTGCAGACCCAGAACAACCGAGACCAGAACCGAGCCCGACACCATCGACGGCAGCAGGTTGCCGATATCCGCCACGAAGGGGTTGAAGGCCACGCGCAGGGGGTATTTTGTCAGCATCCGCGACGGGGCCATGCCCTTGGCGATGGCGGTTTCCACGTATGGCTTGCCCAATTCGTCCAGCATATTGGCGCGCAGGCGCTGCATCATGGCCGAGGCTCCGGAAGTGCCGATCACGAAGGTCGGCACGATCAGGTGAATGAGGATGGATTTGAGCTTGTCCCAACTCATCGGCTGACCTTCGAACCGGGGGTCCATCAGGCCGCCGATGGGCAGGTTGAAATATTGATGCCCGTAGTAGAACAGGATCAGCGCCAGCAGAAAGTTCGGGGTCGCCAGACCCAGATAGCCCACAAAGGCCGAGGTGTAATCGATCCAGGTCCGCGACCGGGCGGCAGCGAGGACCCCGAGCGGCAGGGCGACGGCATAGACAAACAGGATAGCCGCCAGATTGACGACCACCGTCAGCCAAAGCGTGTCGCCGACGATTTCCGATACAGGGCGGTCAAACTCGAAGGACCAGCCGTAGTTGCCCTGTAGCAACCCGGCAAAGCCGTGCGGGCCCGGCCAGAACCCGATCCAGATCAGGTATTGTTCCCACATAGGGCGATCCAGCGCGTATTCGGTGCGCAGAAACTCGGCCTTGGCCACACCGGCGGACTGGCCCGAGGCCTGCAGTTCGGCAATCTGGTTGCTCAGGTAATCGCCGGGCGGCAGGTTGATGATCACGAAGACCAGAACCGACACCACCAGCAGCGTCAGCAGCATCGTGAAAAAGCGGTACACCGCATAGCGCAGCATTATCATTTAGCTGCTCCTGTCAGTCGGCGAAGAAGAACTCGTCCGGTCGGTGTACGCCGAAATGCGCTCCGGGGTCCCAGGCCCACATGGCCTCTTCCGGCACGTTGCGCAGGCGGTTGGATATGACAATGGGCTGAGGCGCGCCGTTCAGGATGCCGATGGCGTAAAGCTGATCGGCATGAATGTTCAGCATTTCGGTCCAGGCAGCGGTACGCTCTTCATCGTTTGTGGCGACTTCCCAGTCATGGGCTAGGGCCATCAGGCGTTCCGCCTCGGGCATGTCGGGGGCTTCGCCGACCTCGCCTCCGGTCTGGTAGTACTGGCCCCATTTGGGCCAGGCCAGAAACACCTGATCGGTTGGCGCCAGATAAGCGGGTGAGGTATGCGCCTGCGGGATGCCGTCATCCCAGCCGAACCACACGGACGCCATCGTGTTGCCAGCGAAAACCCGGTTGCGCAGAATATCGCGGTCCAGCGGGCGCATCACCAGTTTGACGCCGACGTCCCGCCAGTTATCCGTCACGATCTGCAGGGCGTTTTCTACCTCTTGCCGTTCCCCGGCGGTTTCGATCACCAGCTCCATCGGGCGGCCATCGGGCAGCAGCCGGATGCCGTTCTTGTCGCGCTGATCCAGACCAGCCTCATCCAGCAGAGCGTTGGCCTGTTCCACATCGAAATCCGCCCAGGCCTGCGCGTTTTCCTCGTTGTAGAAGGGTGAGGCAGGCAGGACCGACATCGCCCCCGGCTTGGCCAGTTTGAAGTAAAGCGCCTGGTTGATCGTGTTGCGGTCGATGGCCAGTGACAGCGCACGGCGCACGCGCACATCGCGCAGCACATCCCGCCAGCCGTCATCCGAAAAGTTCAGGTTCGGATAGATCGCGATCTGGGACGCCACACCGGTCTTCCACAGCAGCGTCTTGTAATTCCCCTGCTCTTCGCCCTTTTTCAGGATCGAGGCATCGCGGAACGCCAGCCCGCGCCCCTGCAGGTCGCTTTCACCGGCATTGGTTTTGGCGGCGACCAGACCGGGGGCCACGATCTCCATCTCGACGACATCGATATAGGGCAGTTGCACGCCGTTGGTGTCGATGCGGTGGTAATAGGGGTTGCGAACGAAGTTGTGACGGATTTTCTTGCCCGAGCTTGCGTTCACCCAGGGCTGCAACGTGGGCAGTTCGTGGTTGTCGAACTTATACAGGTTGTCCAGCTTGTTGTGCAGCGCCGCCCAGCTTTTGACGCGGGCATCCTCGACCAGAAACGCGATTTCCTCGGGGTCGGCGAATTTATCGTGATACTGTTTAAGAAACGCCGCCGGGCGGTAGATGAAAGGCGGGCGCGCCTGCGCCAGAGATTGCAGGAAATCGGGGTTCGGGTCGTCCCACTCGTAAATCACCGTTGTCTCATCGGGGAAGGACACGGTCGGGGTTTTACCTTCGACAATCAGGAAATCAGGCGGGCCGGAGGGGCTGAGCAGTTCATTGTTGGCGACATCCTCCCACCAGTAGCGGAAATCTTCCGAGGTGAAGGGCGAGCCGTCTGACCACTTGTGGCCTTCGCGCAGGTTCAGGGTGAATTTCCGGTTGTCCTCGTTTTCGAACGACTCCAGCAGGTCGGGGACGATTTCGTAGTTTTCGTCAAATCCGACCAGTCTGGCATAGCCATAGACCACCATCTGGCGGATATCCTTGGACCGCGTCACCATTGTGCGCAGCGTCCCGCCCGGTGTTCCGAACTCACGCCCCTTCGCGGACAGATCGACGACCAAGGGCTCTTTCGGCAGGCGCTCTTCCACCGGGGGCAGGTGTTCGGCATTCACTTCGGACAGCCAAAAGGCATTTTCCTGCGGGGTCGGTGTTTCTGCCGTGGCGGGCAGCATCCATGCAGCCGCCAGCGTGGCGGCCAGGATCAGGGGGCGAGTGGTCTTAAACATGGCAACGTACCTTATGGCCCGGTTCCAATTCCACCAGTGAGGGTAGCACGGTGTCAGAGAAACGAAAGGCTTCTTCCCAACTGTCCGGCGAACCGGCGCCCAAGGATACCATCTTGAGGTCGATCGGGCGGTTGATATCGGGTTCTGGTTGAGCGGCAATCAACGCCTTGGTGTAGGGGTGGCGCGGATTGTAGAAAAGTGTTTCGGGCGGGGCCTGCTCGACGACAAGACCCCGGCGCATCACGGCAACTTCGTCAGCGATGCGGGCAACGACCGCAAGATCGTGCGAGATGAAGAAGTAAGACAGGTTCAGACTGTCCTGCAGGTTTTCCAGCAGCGTCAGGATCTGTTCCTGAACCGAAACATCCAGCGCCGAGGTCGGCTCGTCACAAACGATCAGCTGCGGGTCCAGCATCATCGCCCGCGCAATCGACAGGCGCTGACGCTGACCGCCGGAAAACGCGTGCGGATAACGTTTCAGCATATCGGCATTCAGACCGACGCGCTTCAGCATCTCGGCTGCCTTGTCCCGCTGATCCGCAGGCGAGCCGATGCGGTGAATTTCCAACGGTTCGGTCATGGCGTCCTGAATGCGCATGCGCGGGCTCAGGGAGCTATAGGGGTCCTGAAACACCATCTGCGCCTTGCGCTGAAAGGCGGTGCGCTGCTCGCGGCTCATGCGGTGGACGGGGATCGGGTCTGCGCCCGGTTCGGTCCGGAACAGAATCTCTCCGCCCGGGTCAGGCAGTTCGGCACCCAGCGCGATGCGGGCGGCTGTGGTCTTGCCCGAGCCGCTTTCACCGACAATCGCCAGCGTCTTGCCGCGTGCCAGGTTCAGATCAACACCGCGGCAGGCATGGATTTCCTTGTCGGACTGCCAGCCCTTGCTGGACCGCATCGTGTAGGTCTTGGACACGTCCTTCATCTGCAGGATCAGGTCCTCGCCCGGCATCGGCAGGCCAACGGTTTCCTGATCCGGTATTTCCGGTGCGGCATCGAAAAGCTGCTTGGTATAGGGATGCGCTGGGGCGGTCAGGATCGGTGCGGCAGGGCCCGCCTCCATCACCCGGCCCTTGTGCATGACCACCACCTGCTCGGCCATGTTGGCCACAACGCCCAGATCGTGGGTGACGAGGATCAGCGCCATGCCCGTTTCGCGCTGCAAATCTTTGATCAGCCCCAGCACCTGCGCCTGCGTGGTCACATCCAGCGCTGTCGTAGGCTCGTCCGCGATCAGCAGTTCGGGCCTGGCGACCATTGCCATTGCGATCATGGCGCGCTGACGCATGCCGCCCGACAGCTCGAACGGATAAGAGTCATAAGCGCGCTGCGGGTCGGGAAAGCCCACGCGTTCGAACTGGGTCAGAACCTCTTTGCGGGCCTGCGCCTCGGACATGCCGCGGTGCAGCCACAGCACCTCGGACACCTGATTGCCGATCTTGTGCAGTGGCGACAGCGACCGCATCGGTTCCTGAAAGATCATCGAGACCCGATTGCCGCGAATGCGGCGCATTTCGCGCTCGTTGATCTGCGTCAGGTCGGCAAGGCCCTTGGAATCGTTCAGAGTTATGGTGCCGCTGCGAATCTGAGCGGTCCGGGGCAGGATACGCAACGCTGCCCGGCACGAGATGGTTTTGCCCGAGCCGGATTCCCCCACAAGCGCAAGTGTCTGTCCGGCAGCGACATCAAAATTCACGTCTCTGACCACAGGTTCCCCTGCGCCAAAGCCTATGCTCAGGTCTCTGACGGACAACAACGCGCTCATACGGGGTCTCCACCCGCTGGGCCGGTCGGTAACATCGGCTTATCAACTCCCCGTGATTTTTTGCTCAGTGTCGCGCGGTTCTGCCCGACTAGTCAAACCCGTTCTTTCGCCGAAATGTCGCGGGAATGTGAAACTTAGGCCTTCGCGGCTACACAAAGTCTTGAGTTTTTGTCATCTAGGGCACCGTCAGCCGCATCTATGCTGGCGACTGGTATCAAGGAGAGATTTCCACGTGTCCGAGAATCAAAGCCGTCTGGATCTGTTCATCGACCGCATGGTGTCGCAGCGCGCCTGTCTGGACCATGCGATTGCGCAGACGTCCCAAATGACCGGACCGGTGTTCGAACTGGGTCTGGGCAATGGCCGGACGTATCATCACATGATGCAGCATATTCAGGATCGTCCGGTTTACGTTTTCGAGCGCGCCGTTGCCTCGCACCCCGATTCCACCCCGCCGGACGACCGGGTCATTCTGGGCGATGTGCGCGAAACTTTGCCTGCGTCGCTCGAACGGTTCGGGGCAACCGCCAGCCTGATCCATGCCGATCTGGGCGGGCATAACCGCGAAAAGAACGATGCTTTCGCGCGGTTTGTCTCGCCTTTGATCGAACCGCTTCTGGCCGAGGGCGGGCTGATGGTGTCCAGCGACCGGATGTATTTTGACACGCTGACCGAACTGCCCCTGCCGGATGGCGCGGTCGAAGGGCGCTGTTTCATCTATCGCCGTTAAGGAGGCCGCCGATGATTTTCTATGACTGTTCGACCGCCCCAAACCCGCGCCGCGCCCGCATGTTCATTGCGGAAAAAGGGCTGGAGATTGAGACGCGCGATATTTCCATCGCCAAGGGCGAGCAGTTGGATGAGGCGTTTCTGTCCCTGAACCCGCGCGGCACGATCCCGGTTCTGGTGACGGATGAGGGCACGGTTCTGACTGAAAATCTGGGTATAGCGGCCTATTTGGAAGCGCGCTTCCCCGAGCCGCCCCTGATGGGTCTGACCCCGGATGAAAAGGGGCTGGTCCTGATGTGGAACACACTTGTCGAACAGCAAGGCGGCGTGCCGATCGCGGAAGCCCTGCGCAATTCGCATCCGGCTTTCGCGGGCCGGGCGATACCGGGGCCGGTCAACTATGCGCAAATCCCCGATCTGGCCCAACGCGGCCTTGACCGCACCAAAGCCTTCTTCGATCTGCTTGAAAGCCGGTTACAGGACAGGCCGTTTGTTGCGGGCGACAGCTTTACGCTGGCCGACATTTCGGCCTTCGTGTTCGTCGATTTCGCCCGCGTCATCAAAATGCGGATCCCCGAGGGCAACACGGCCACTCTGGCATGGTTCGAAAAGGTGCAGGCCCGCCCCAGCGCGCAGCTTTAATCCCCGCCAGTAGGGCTGCGGGATTTCAGTGCGATACACTGTACAGAAATGTCTAGACAGAAGTGAACAGTGCGTCTAGCGTCCTCTGCGAGTCATGCAGGGGAGCGCAGGATGAAATCTCAATATCGCGTTGTGGTCATCGGGGGTGGCGTTGTCGGTGCCTCGGTTCTGTATCATCTGGCCAAATTCGGCTGGTCCGATGTGGTCATGCTGGAACGGCGGCGTCTGGCCTCGGGGTCTTCGTGGCATGCGGCGGGCGGCATCCACGCGCTGAACGCCGATCCCAACATGGCGGCGCTGCAGGCCTATACAATCGACCTGCTGAGTGAGATCGAGAAGGAATCCGGTCAGAATATCGGTCTGCACATGACTGGCGGCCTGACGCTGGCGGGAACGCCCGAGCGCTGGGAATGGTTGCAGGCGAACTACCGTATCTTCCAGTCCATCGGCATTGACGATTGCGAATTGCTGTCCCCGCAAGAGGCGCAAAGACGCTGCCCGATCATGTCCACCGAAGGCGTGCTGGGCGCGATGTGGGCCGACCGGGAAGGATATATCGATACGACCGGCACGGTGCAGGCCTATGCCACAGCGGCCAAGAAACGTGGCGCTGAATATTACGAAGAAACCAAGGTTGAAAGTCTGACGCAGACTGCGGATGGCTGGCAGGTTGTCACCGACAAGGGCACGATCACCTGTGAACATGTGGTCAACGCGGCGGGTCTTTGGGCCAAGCAGGTGGGGCGCATGGCCGGGGTGGAACTGCCGGTGTCGCCGCTGAAACACCACTATCTGATCACCGACACCGTGCCCGAGGTCGCGCAAGCCGATTTCGAGATGCCGATGACGGTCGACCTCGAAGGCTTCACCTATATGCGGCAGGACCAGAAGGGCGTTCTGGTTGGCATTTACGAGGTCGATCACGAACACTGGGCCATGGACGGCGCGCCGTGGGGTTATGGCGAGGAGCTGTTTCAGGAACAGCTCGACCGGATTGAGAATGAGCTGACGCTGGGCTTTGAACGTTACCCCTCGATCCAGAATGTCGGCATCAAGACATGGGTCAACGGCGCGTTCACCTTTTCGCCCGACGGCAACCCTCTGGTCGGGCCGGTGCCGGGTAAACGCGGCTACTGGTCGGCCTGCGCGGTGATGGCCGGGTTCCTGCAGGGTGGCGGCGTTGGCAAGACGCTGGCCGAATGGATGATCCATGGTGAGCCCGAGGCCGATGCCTGGCCGATGGACGTGGCGCGCTACGGCGACTTTGCGCAGAACAAGCGCTACATTCGCGAGACGACGGGCCAGTTCTATTCCCGCCGCTTCGTGATGACCTATCCGAACGAGCAACTGCCTGCAGGCCGCCCGCTGAAAATGGCCCCCGCCCATGACGCGATGACCGAGGCTGGCTGCAAATGGGGTGTTAGCTGGGACCTGGAAGTGCCGCTGTATTTCGCGCCAAAGGGGTTTGACGAGACGCCGACCCTCAAGCGCTCCAACGCGCATGACATTGTGGCCGAGGAATGCAAAACCATCCGCGAGGGCGCGGGTCTTTTGGATATCTCGGGCTTTTCCCGGTTCGAGGTCAGCGGCCCGAACGCGCCGGCGTGGCTGGACAAGGTCATGGCCTCGAAACTGCCCGCGCCGGGTCGGGCGAAACTCGCCCCGATGGTGGGCGAAAACGGGCGGCTCAAGGGCGATCTGACCGTGCTGAACTGGGGCGACGGCACCTGGTGGATCATGGGCAGCTACTACCTGCGCGCCTGGCACATGCGCTGGTTCGACGATCACATGATGGATGGCGTGACTGTCCTCGATCTGGGAGAGGAATATTGCGGCTTTGCCGTCGTTGGCCCGAAATCGCAGGCGGTGGTCGAGAATCTGGCGGAACAGGATATCTCGGGCCTGAAATTCATGGGCTGTGGTGACTTCGATATCGGACTGGTTCGCGCCCGCGTTGCCCGCATGTCGGTGACGGGCGAGAAGGGGTACGAGATCAACTGCCGCTACGGCGACCACATCAAGCTGCGCCGTATGCTGCTGGACGCCGGAGCCGAAGAAGGTATCCGCGAATGTGGCTTCAACGCGATGCTTTCGACCCGGCTTGAGAAAAGCTTTGGCATCTGGTCGGCGGAGTTCACGCAGCTCTACACCCCCGGAATGACCGGCATGGATCGCTGGATCGACTGGGATAAGGATTTCGTCGGCAAGTCCGCCGCCGTGGCCGAGCGCGATGGCAACGGCCCGGATCAGGTTCAGGTGACGCTGGAAGTGGACGCGCTGGACGCCGATGCCAGCGGGTATGAACCCATCTGGGCTGACGGCGAGCGTGTGGGTTTCGTGACCTCGGGCGGGTACGGCCACTACACCGGCAAGTCCCTTGCGATGGCTTTGGTGAACCATGACAAATCCGAACCCGGAACCGAATTGTCCGTGCATGTGGTGGGCGTCGAACGCCCCGCGCGTGTAATCGCGCCGTCGCCCTACGACCCGCAGGGCAAAGCGATGAGGGGGTGATCATGCGCAGCCAGATCCCGGACCGTGGACGGCGGCGACGGGGGCGCGAGGCCGCTCCGCCCGTCAGTCGCAATGTGAACTATCGCCAGTTGCGCAACCCCTTCCCGCAGATGGAGGTGTTCCCGGCGGATCAGATCGCAGACATGCACGAAACAGCCCTGCGCACGCTGGAAGAGCTTGGGGTAAAGGTGCTGCTGCCCGAAGCCCGCCGCCTGTTCGAAAAGGCCGGCGCGCGGGTGAAGGAAGACAGCGAAATGGTCTTTATCGGGCGCGATCTGGTCGAGGCTGCGGTCGCCTCTGCCCCCAAATCGATCAACTGTCGTGCTGGGGCGAGAGCGCGCGACTTTACGCTGGAACTCGGCAGCCTTGTCTTCCAGCCCGGGGCCGGGGCTCCTAATGCCACCGACCTTGAGCGTGGGCGCCGCCCGGCGACGGGGCAGGACTATCTGGAGTTCCTGAAACTCACCCATCATTTCGACGTGTTCCAGATGATCTCGCCGCAGGTCGAGCCGCAGGACGTGCCGACCAATCTGCGCCACTACTTCACGACCAGGGCGCAGATGGAGTTGACGGACAAGTTCCCGTTCTTCTTCTCGCGCGGGACGCCGCAGGTGATGGACTGCTTCGAGATGCTGTCGACCGCGCGGGGCCTGTCCGACGATGAATTCCGCGCCAACCCGCATGCTTACACGATCATCAATACCAACAGCCCGCGCACGCTGGATATCCCGATGGCGCAGGGGCTGATCGATTTCGCGCGTCATGGCCAGATGTCGATCATCACGCCGTTCACGCTGATGGGGGCGATGGCTCCGATCACTGTGGCCGGGGCGATTACGCTGTCCCATACCGAGGCACTGGCGGCGCTGACCCTGACGCAACTGGCAGGTCCGGGCGCGCCGGTCTGTTATGGGACCTTCACCAGCAATGTGGACATGAAATCGGGGGCACCGGCCTTTGGGACGCCCTCGCATTTCCAGGCGTCGCTGGCGGCGGGGCAACTCGCCCGCCATCTGGGCCTGCCGTGGCGATCGGCGGCGGGCTCGGCGGCGAATATCAACGATGTGCAGGCAGCCAACGAAAACCAGTTTGGCCTGTGGGGCTGTCTGATGGCTGGTGCGACCGTGATCATCCATTCAGCCGGGTGGCTGGAGGGCGGGCTGACCGTGTCCTTCGAAAAGCTGGTCTGCGACGCCGAGGTGCTGAACATGGTGGCCGAACTTTGCGCCGGGGCGCAGGCCGGAACCGCCGAGATCGGGTTTGACACGGCGCTGCGCGAGGTCGAGCCCAGCGGGCATTTCTTCGCCTCGAGCCAGACGATGGAGCGCTACAATACCGAATTCTACGAGCCGCATGTGCACGATTACGCCAATTTCGGCACCTGGACCGAGCGCGGGTCGGTCGATGCCAATCACCGCGCAACCGGCGTCTGGAAGGACATCCTGAGCAACTTCAAAGCCCCGCCCGGCGACAGCGACCGTTTGGGGGCCCTGCATGACTTTATCGCGCGCCGCTCCGCCGAGGGCGGCGCGCCACCGGAGAGTTGAATGAACACCAAACCGATCCTGCACCGGGACGATCCCAAGGCCGAGCCGCTGGTCGGAAACATCAAGGTCACGCGCGATGACTGGCTGAACGTGGCGATGGATGTTCTGATCTCGGATGGGATCGATCAAATCAAGGTGCTGAATCTGGCCGAGCGGATGGCGGTGTCGCGGTCGTCTTTCTATTGGTATTTCAAGTCCCGGCAGGAGCTTCTGGACGCGCTGCTGGCGCGCTGGCAGGCGACAAACACGGCGGCCCTGATCGCCCAGGCCAAGGCACCGGCAGAGACGATTACGGCAGCCGTCTGCAACGTGCATCGCTGCGTGGTGAACACGGAACTTTTCGACACCGCGCTGGACTTTGCCATCCGTGACTGGGCGCGCAAATCGGGCAAGGTGCGGCGGGCACTGGATCAGTCGGACGCGCGGCGGTTGCAGGCGCTGCATGCCATGTTCGCACGATATGGCTATTCCGAGGTCGAGGCCGAAACCCGCGCCCGCGTGCTGTATTACATGCAGATCGGATACGATCTGGCGCAACTGAACGAACCGATTGCCAATCGGATCTCGATGGTGCCGCACTATCTTTACGCCTTTACCGGCGTCGAAGCCAAACCCGAAGAAGTGGAAGAATTCAGCGCATATTCCCTGCGCTACTGGAAAGGAGAATCGTTATGAGCCAACCAGACGCCATCATCATCGGCACCGGCGTGATCGGGGCCGCCATTGCGTTCGAAATGGCCAAAGCCGGATGGAAAACCCTGTCGCTGGACCGGAACAGCCAGGTTGGCCACGGCTCGACCGCCGGGTCCTGCGCGATCATCCGCATGCATTACTCGACCTTCGACGGCACCGCTTTTGCGTGGGAAGGCTATCACTACTGGCGCGACTGGGCCGACTATCTGGGCCTGCCAGAGAATGCCAATCTGGCGCAGTTCCGCGAAACCGGGTGTCTGGTCATGAAGACCGAGGCCAACGGGCTGCTGGAAAAGCATATGCACAACAGCGCCGATCTGGATTGCCCGTTCGAAGAATGGTTGCCCGAGAAGATCACCGAGCGTCTGCCCGTCTATTCCATGGACAGCTTCGCCCCCGCACGGCGCATGGACGATCCGGAGTTTGGCCAGACGAACGGCCGCAAGATGGCGGGCGGCGTGTTCTGGCCGCAGGCGGGCTATGTCACCGATCCGGCATTGTCGGCGCAGAACCTGATGGATGCCGCGAAACAGCACGGGGCCGAGGTGCGCACCGGGGTTGAAGTGGTCGAGATTCTGACCGAAGACGGCAGGGTTTCGGGGGTCAAACTGGCCTCGGGCGAGGAAATCCACGCCAAGGTGGTTGTGAATGTCGCGGGCCCAGGATCGGCGATCGTCAACAAGATGGCAGGTGTTCTGGACGACATGACCATCGAGACCCGCCCCTTGCGTCAGGAAGTCGTTCACGTGCCCGCGCCCGAGGGGTTCGACTTTGAAAATGACGGCACCATCGTCTCGGACAGCGACATCGCCTGCTACTGCCGCCCTGAGCATGGCAATCACATCCTCGTCGGCTCGGAAGACCCGGAATGCGACCCGCATCAGTGGTGCGAGGATGATGTCCATTACAACCACGACTTCACCGATCAGTGGACCACACAGGCAATGCGCTACGCGCAACGTGTGCCCAGCCTCGGTATTCCGTCCAAAACGCGTGGGGTGGTCGATCTGTATGACGCCTCGACCGACTGGATTCCGATCTACGACAAATCCAGCCTGCCGGGGTTTTACATGGCCTGCGGCACCAGCGGGAACCAGTACAAGAATGCGCCGATTGCGGGCAAGATGATGGCTGCCTTGATCAATTATTGCGAGGGTGGTGCGGATCACGATGCGCAGCCGTTGCAGTTCGAACTGCCCTATATCAAGCGGACAATCGATGTCGGCTTCTATTCGCGCAAGCGGCCCATCAATGAAGAAAGCAGTTTTTCTGTGCTGGGCTAGCCGGGACCCTGAATTGCGCTAGGTGTCACGGGACGTGCAAAAAGCCGGACCCGTGATGACCGACCCGCAGAACAAAGTTCTGATCCTAGGAAGCGCGCCTTCGGCACTTGATGCGCGGGATTGGGGCCGTGCGCCTTTCACGCATATCGTCGCGATCAACAATGCCTGGCGTATCCGCGCGGACTGGGATGTTCTGATCCACCCCGAGGATTTTCCGGCAGAGAAACGCCCCAAAACGCCCGTGAACGGGCAGCGTATCGTCAGCGCGGACGAATATGTGCCGCGCCAGAACGAATATGGCGGCTTTGTTTATGCGGGCGGTACGATGGCCTTTACCACAGGCTATTGGGCCCTGTCCGCATTGCGGCCTGCGGTTCTGGCCTTTTTTGGCTGCGATATGGTCTACACGGCGACTGGCCGGACACATTTCTATGGCTCGGGCAGCGCTGACCCGCTGCGCGACGACATAACCCTGCGCTCGCTCGAGGCCAAATCGGCGCGGCTGGGCCTGATTGCCGCGGCACAAGGATGCCGCGTAGTGCGGTTGTCCAAAGGGGAGAGCCGGCTGGTTTTCCCCTCGGCGCGAAAGGAAAAACTGACAGCGCCCCGGCTAATGCCCACGCAAGGAATGGGCGCAGCACTGACAATGGAAGCCGAACTTGGCTACTATGTTCCATCGGGCCGGTATTGGGAGGCCGGACACCGGTTTGACCCCCGGAAAATCGATGCGCTGGACCGGTTGTGGCTGGCGATTTATCGGGAAAGCGCGTTGCAGCACGTTGCCTGACGCAAGGCTGCGTTCAGGTTGCGAATGTCACCCAGGCCCAGACCATGGCGACATAGGTCAGGTTGTGCATCAACTGATCCAGCCCGGCGGCCCGCCAGAATGCGGGCTGGTTCGGCTGCAGTTTGTTTTTGTCGGAATAGCTGGCCTTGGCAAAATCGATGTTGAAGTGAATGATCCACTCCAGCGCCGCGATGATCAGGATGAAGGACAGCGGCGCGCCGAACAGCAGGAAAACGATGATCGACCCCACAACATGCACGGCAGCATGTTGCGCGCGGCCCACGTGAAAATACTCGCCACGCCCGGCGAGCATCTTTGGTGTCTGTAGGTAGAAGTCGGCAAACATATGCTTTATCTGCAAAAGGCAGAGCATAAGAAACACAGCGCCAATACTGGCCGTCAACAGCATTCTCCCGATATCGTCCCAGATTAGACACTATGCGCTAAAACACGGTCGCGCAAATGAACTAGTTCACACAAGGTGAAGATTTTTTCAGGTTCAAAATAATTTGCGCATTTCGGTTGGATTACGGTAACTTCGGGCTGTTCACTTTGCGCGCATTAAACCAAATTCGAACCATTGATCAAAAGCAGGGGCGGGTTCCATAGAACGCACGATTTTTCGGTTCATCTGGAAATACTCCAAACGCGACCAGCTGATCCTGCTGGCCGTGACGTCGACGTTGTTTCCGCTGCTCTACCTGACACTGGAACTGCCCAAACGCATCATCAACGACGCGATCGGTGCCACCAGCAGTATCGTCAATGTCTGGGGCTTCAGCCTGCCGCAGACGACGTTTCTGATCATCCTGTGCTTTGCTTTTCTGGGGGCGGTGCTGGGCCATGGCCTGATGAAGATGCGCATCAACACCATGAAAGGTGTGCTGAGCGAACGTATGCTGCGCCGCTTCCGCTATCAGCTGATAAGCCGCGCCCTGCGCTTTCCGCAGCCGTATTTCGAACGGGTCAGCCAGGGCGAACTGGTTTCGATGGTCACCGCCGAAAGCGAGCCGATGGGCGGGCTGATGGGCGACGCGATCAGCCAGCCGGTTTTGCAGGCGGGGCAGATGATCACGATCCTGTCCTTCCTGTTCCTGCAAAGCGTCTGGTTCGGTCTGGCCGCCGTCGCGTTGATCCCGGTTCAGGCCTGGCTGATCCCGCGCCTGCAGCGGCAGATCAACCTGCTGAACAAGAAACGCATTCAGGAGGTGCGGGTTCTGGCCGCGCAGATCGGCGAAAACGCCGCCGGGGCCGCAACCCTGCGCGGCAATGGCGGCTGGCGGTACCGGCGGGCGCTGGTCTCGGACCAGTTGGGGCGGCTGTTCGGTATCCGGTTCGAGATTTACCAGAAGAAGTTCTTTATGAAGTTTATCAACAACTTCATTTCGCAACTGACGCCCTTCATGTTCTATCTGGTCGGCGGTCTGCTGGTGCTGCAGGGCTCGGTCTCGCTAGGGGCGCTGGTGGCGGCGTTGGCCGCGTATAAAGACCTGAGCTCGCCGTGGAAGGAACTGCTGACCTATTACAACCAGACGCAGGACATGTCGCTGCGCTGGGATGTGGTGATCGAGCGCTTTGCCCCGGCAGGCATGCAGGACGAAAACCTGTTCGAAGGTGAGCCCGAAGACCGCCCCCGCCTGAATGGGGACATCGTGCTGGATGGCGTCTCGGTCCGCGATATGGATGGCAATCAGGTTCTGGATGACCTGAACCTGACCTTCCCAAGCGGTCAGACCATCGGCATCGCCGCGCCCAGCGAAGAGGATCGGCGTGCCGTGGCGGAGCTGCTGACGCGTGAGATTCTGCCAAGCGCCGGCCGTGTCGAAATCGGCGGGCACAATCTGGCGAGCTTACATCAGGCGGTAGTGGCGTCGCGCATCGGCTATGCCTCGTCCCGGCCGGTGATGTTTCAGGGCTCGCTGGGCGACAACGTCATGATGCCGATGCGGTTCAAACCGGTCGAAGGCGCAACAGACGATCCGGGGTTCCCCGAAACGCTGAGAGCCGGGAACAGCGCCGACCCGTTTCAGACCGAGTGGCTGGATCCCAATCTGGTCGGCCTCGACAGCGCCAAGGCGCTGCGCGACTGGTGGGTGCAACTGATCGACGGCATGGGGTCCGGTGCGGCCCTGTTCCAACGCGGGGCCGAGCAGGTTTTTGATCCGGGCGAACACCCGGATCTGGCGCAGAAACTGGTCGAGCTGCGGCCCTTGGTGCAGCAGGCCGTTCAAAAGGCGGGGCTGGAGCAGCAGGCGTTGGTCTTTGACCGCGACGTCTATAACCCGGCATTGCCCGTGGCCGAAAACCTGCTGTTTGCCACCCCGCGCGTGCCGGTCACGCAAGAGGTGCTGGCCCAGCAGACCGTCTTTCTGGGGCAATTGCGCGAGTTGGGGCTGGACGAAACCCTGATCGCGCTGACCCGCGATGTGATTGACATGCTGCGCCAGATCTTCGGGTTGGATGGCACCGATCATCCGCTGTTCCGTAAGCTGGGGCTGGAGGCGCGGGTCTACGAAACCGCCGTCGAACTGGTCGAGCGGACCCGCAAAGAAGGCGCCGCCGGGCTGGACGACGATCAGCTTGCCAATCTGCTGGCGGTGCCCTTGGCGATCTCGGCCGAACAGATCGGTCCGGCCTTCACGGACGAGTTGAAAGACCGGATTCTGCAGTTGCGTCAAAGCCATTCGGAAAAGCTGCTGGAGCGCTTGCGTGACATTTACGAACCGCTCGACCCGGATCGGTTTGCCCCCGGTCTGACGGTGATGGAAAACGCGCTGTTCGGCAAAATCAGCGATATCGGCGCGTCGCGGTCGGATGAGGCGCGCAAGCTGATCGTGGATGTACTGGCCGAAAACGGTGCGCGCCCGCTGGTGGTGCAGCTGATCTACGACATCCCGGTGGCCTTGGGCGGGCAAAACCTGCCCGCGGTTTTTGCCGAGCCATTGGCGTTTACCCGTGCGACGGTCAAGAAACCGGACATCCTGCTGCTGGAAAACGCGCTGGCCAGTTATGACATGCAAACCCAGGTCGCCGTGTACAAGAACCTGCGCGAGTTGCTGCCAGAGACGACCGTGATCTACCTGAACGACCACTTCGACAGCCCCGAGGTATTCGACATGTTCGTCGAAATCCGGCAGGGTCGGGTGGTGTCGGATGAAGGACCAAAAGACGTGGAAGAGGACAGCGCCGCCTCGGCCGACCTCGCGCGCAAGCTGCGGGCGCTGGAACAGACGCCGTTGTTTTCCGGGCTGGACCGCAGGCAGTTGCGCCTGCTTGCCTTTGGTGCGCGCTGGTTCGAAGCCAGCGCCGGGCAGGTCGTGTTCCTGAAGGACGATCAGCCAACGGATGGGGCCTATGTGGTTCTGGAAGGCGAGGCCGGTTTGTACCTTCCGCACGCGGACGAGCCGGACCAGTTGATCATCAAGGTCGGCCCCGGTGCTTTGGTGGGCGAATTGGGCCTGATCCGGAAAGAGCCGCGCGCGCTGAGTATGGTGGCCGAAACCGACCTGTCCTGTCTGCGGATCGGTGAGGAAGAATTCCTTGCGGTGGTCGAAAACGATGCCGCAACAGCCTTCAAGCTGCTGCAGGTGATCGCCGGGTATGTGTCGAACTAGCAGAGCGCAGAACCCGGACCATATCTTCGCACTTATGCCGTAACGGCAGGCCTATCCCCACCGGCTCGATCGGGTCAGCTTATTCGTCCACAGCCGGGGCGCCGCCCTGAAAGGCATTGCCGTTGACATAATCGCATGGGTCCTCCTGCATCTGCAGGTGCAGCCCGTCGCCGGTATAGGGATGAGCGCGGGCCAGCGCCTCGTCCACGTCGATCCCCAGCCCGGGCGCGGTTGGCGGGGTTACGAACCCATCCTCGACCCGGATCGCGCCCTTGATAAGCTGATCGTGGAACGGCGTTTCAATCGTCTCAAGCAGCAACAGGTTCGGGATCGACGCCGCCAGATGGACATTCGCCGCCCATTCCACCGGCCCGGCATACAGGTGCGGGGCCATCTGGGCGTTGAACACCTCGGCCATTGCAGCGACCTTTTTCATCTCCCATATCCCGCCCGCGCGGCCCAAAGCAGGTTGCAGAATCTCGGCGGCACCGGCGCGCAGAACCGCTCCAAACTCGGCCTTGGTGGTCATGCGCTCGCCGGTGGCGACGGGAATGCGAACGTTGCGCGCAACGCGGGCCATGTCTTCGATCATGTCCGGCGGCGTGGGTTCTTCAAACCAAAGCGGCGAGTAGGGCTCCAGCGCCTGACCCAAACGGATCGCGCCGGCGGTGTTGAACTGGCCATGCGTTCCGAACAGCAGGTCGGCCTTGTCGCCCACAGCCTCGCGGATGGCTTTGCAGAAGGCCACGGACATCGAGATATCGGACATCGCAGGCATATGCCCGCCCCGGATCGTGTACGGACCAGCAGGGTCGAATTTGACCGCCGTAAATCCGCGCCGGACAAGCACGGCGGCGGTTTCGCCCGCCTGATCCGGCGAGGTCCAGAAGTCGGTCAGGTTATGCTGGGGCAGGGGGTAGAGGTACGAATAGGCGCGGATGCGATCATTCATTTTTCCGCCCAGCAGCGCATAGACCGGGCGGTCGCGGTCTTTGCCGAGGATGTCCCAACAGGCGATTTCCAGCCCCGAAAACGCCCCCATCACCGTCAGATCGGGGCGTTGGGTGAAGCCGCTGGAATAGGCGCGTCGGAACATCAGCTCGATGTTTTCGGGGTTTTCGCCCAGCATGTGCCGTTCGAACACATCGCGGATCACGTGGCGCATGGCGTCGGGCCCCACTGAGGACGCGTAACATTCGCCCCAGCCGGTGATGCCGGTGTCGGTGGTCACCTTGACCAATATCCAATAGCGCCCGCCCCAGCCGGGGGCCGGAGGGGCGGTGACGATGATGTCGAGATCCTGCAGTTTCATCCCTGACCCTCCTGCCTGACGGCTCAGCGCTTGTCGAAAATGATGACGTTGCGTTTGGCCGATCCGGTCTTGGTGTCCGCAATCGCCTCGTTGATCTGATCCAGCGACCAGCGGCCCGAGATCAACTCGTCCAGTTTCAGACGCCCCTGTTCGTACAGGTCGATCATCCACGGGATGTCGCGCTGAATGACCACATCGCCCATTTTCGATCCGACAAGGCCTTGGCCCAGAGCCGCCAGAACCACCGGTTCATAAGTGGCCTCATCCCCCGAGTGGGGCATTCCGATCATCACCGCCTTGCCGCCGCGCCCCAGATAGCGAGGGGCCTGTTCATAGGCCGGAATAGCGCCGACGGTGATCAGAACCGCATCCGCCCCGCGCCCGCCCAGCGCCTTGTAGGCGACCTTCCATGGCTCTTTCTGGTTGGCGAGAACGCCGTGGGTCGCGCCGAATTCCTGGGCGATGTCCAGCTTTTCCTCGGTCATGTCCACGGCGACGATCCGGCGGGCGCCTGCGATGCGCGCGCCCTGAATGGCGTTCAGCCCGACACCGCCTGCGCCGATGACAACCACGTCCTGACCGGGCCGCAGGTTCGCTGCATTCACAGCCGCGCCGACCCCGGTGATCACACCGCAGGACAGCAGGCTGGCGACGTCCTTGGGCATCGTGTCGGGGATTTTGACGATCTGGCGATGGCTGACCACGACCTTTTCCGCAAAAGCGCCGCAGGCCATCGCCTGTTCCAGCGGTTCCCCGCCACCGGTGCGCAGGGGCCCGTTGATGGCGTCATAGGGCGTTTCGCAGATCGTCGGCTGGCCGCCCGCGCAGGACGGGCACGAACCACAGGCGCGGATCAGGGTCACCACAACCGCGTCGCCAACCTTGAAGCCGCCGGCTGCGTCGCCAACGGCACTGATGACACCGGCGGCTTCATGGCCGTAGACGGCGGGCAGAAACCCGCCCCATGCGCCATCGGCGTAAGAGATATCCGAATGGCAGATGGCCACGGCGTCCAGCGTCACTTCGACCTCTCCGGTGCCGGGGGCGGCCAGTTGGACCTCTTCGATGACCAGCGGCTCGGCGAAGGCGCGGCACACTGCGGCTTTTATTCTTTGCATGTTGGACTTTGCTCCCGTTTGGCCCACGGTGGCGCGGGAAATGCTGCCTCGCAAGGTGGAAAACGCCATTCATATGTCGTTGTTACGCTACGACAGGCCGGGATCGCAGAAATAGGGCAAACCCCACCAGCATCAGGACCAAAGCCAGCAGGAACGGCGCACCCGGAAGGTAGAGCGCGGTGTCAGGCCGGATGAACCACGCGAAGACGCTGGTCATCACAAGCGGCGAGATGACCATGGACAATGCATGAAGCGCGGCCAGAACGCCCTGTAACTCGCCTTGCTGAGAATCCGGCGTCGCGCGTGACATCATCGCCTGCAGCGCGGGCGTGATCACCGCCCCGAGCGCGGTGATGGGGATCAGCGGCAGGGCGATGGTTCCGTTGGTTATGAAGGCCAGCAGGATAAAGCTGATGACCTCGAACACCAAGCCGTAAATGATCGTGACCCGTTCGCCCAGATAGCGGGTGGCAGGACGGATCAGCCCGCCCTGCACGGCGGCCATGCCGATGCCGTAGACTCCCAGCGACAGCCCGATCATCTGCGGCGACCAGCCGAAACGCTCGGTCGTGAAATAGGACCAGATCGCCGGGTAGACGTAGATCGACACGGAATACAGGAAATAGACCCCCAGCAGCGGTCGGATGCCGGGCAGGGCGGCCACGGCGCGCAGGGAATTCACCGGGTTGGCACGCCGCAAACTGAAGGCGCGCCGGGTTTTGTCGGTGACGGTTTCGGGCATGACCAGCAGACCGGCAGCGAAGGTCAGCGCTGACAGGGCGGCAGCGGCCCAGAACGGGGCGCGGGTTCCGTATTCGCTGAGCAGGCCGCCAATGACCGGGCCAAGGACGAACCCAACACCGAACGCGGCCCCCAGCAGGCCGAAATTCGCGGCCTTGTCCTGGGGTTTCGACACATCCGCCATGAAGGCGGCGGCGGTTGAATGTGTGGCTGCGGTGATCCCTCCGACAATGCGCCCGATCAGCAAAAGCCAGATGCTGCCGGCGATTGCCATGACCACGTAATCCAGCGCCATGACAAAGAGCGACACCAGCAGGACGGCGCGGCGGCCATAGGCATCGGAAAGGTTGCCCAACACAGGGCCAAAGACGAATTGCATGGCGGCAAAGGCGGTGCTGAGGACGCCGCCCCATATCGCGGCACTGGCGAGTGTGCCGCCCTGAACCTCGACAATAAGCTGCGGCATGATCGGCATCACAAGGCCGATGCCCATCGCGTCGATCATGACCGTACAAAGAACAAAGGCGAAAGGCAGACGCATGGAAACCGCTGGATTGAACCGATGCGCCGACCCTAGCGATCACGGCGGCTTTGGCAAAGAATTCCTGAGGCACGCAGCGAGTGACGTCTGGTCACAGCGCAGTTTCGATCTCGGTCAGGATCTCTGCCAGCCGTTGCGGATGCGAAAAGAAGGACGAGTGCGAGCTGTCGATGCTGTAGCGCAGATGCGCCGGAATACCCTTGCTCATCTCTTGCTGGTATTCGGGCGGAACGGTCCGGTCATCCGTGGTCTGGACATAGGCCTTTGGCACGCGGTCGAACCGCTTTGTCAGGGGCAAGGGCGTTTCCTGCGGGCGGATCGCCTGCGGGCACAGGCGGGCAAAGGCGAAGGGCAGGATTTCGGGCGCGCAATCGTGATAGAACAGCGCCTGCACACAATCGGGCCGGACGGTATAGGACAGGCCATCCGAGGATTTCTCGACCGCGTCCACAATGGTTTGCCGGGGTCCGCGCCTGCGCATATCGGCCATCGACAGGCCGTCACGCGGGACATAGGCGCTGAGGTAGATCAGCGCGCGCATGGCATTGGGCTGCGCTTCGGCGGCGGCGCTGACCGGGTAGCCGCCCCAGGAATGGCCGACAATCACCGTCTCGGGCTTTGACGCGGCCAGTATCGCGTCGCGGCAACTGTCAAGCGTGACCTCGGGGATTGGTGTTGGGTCCGAGCCGTGGCTGGGCATGTCAATCGAGCGCGCCGTATGGCCCAGGGCCTGCAGCGCCGGGGTCAGATCGCGCCAGCACCAGGCGCCGTGGCATGAACCGTGGATCAAAAGGAAATCCGCCATCGTGATGCTCCTTCAGATATGTCCGATATCGCTGAGAAAGCGCTGCAGCAGCGCCGCGTATTCGGCTGGTTTTTCGACGCAAGGCAAGTGGCCCGCCCGGCGCATCAGTTCGAATCTGGAACCGGGGATCAGGTCGATGGTCTCTCGTACCAGATCGGGCGGGGTCGAGCCATCCTCGCTGCCCGCAATGCCCAAAACCGGCAGACGCAGGCCGCTGGTCGGGGTGTAGAAATCGGTTCCCGAGATCGCTGCGCAACAGCCCAGATAGCCGTCGATCGGCTGGCGCACCATCATGTTGCGCCACGGAAGATGGTCCGGTTTGGCGCGGAAATCGCGCGAGAACCAGCGTTCCATCGTGGTATCGGCCAGTGCTTCGATCCCGCCCGCGCGCACCGCATCCATGCGCTGTTGCCAGATGGGCGGGGTGCCGATCTTGGCGGCTGTGTTCGACAGCACCAATGCGCGATTCTGGTCCATGCGTTTCACGGCCAGGCCCTGCGCAATCAGGCCACCGATGGACAGCCCGACAAAGACGCAGTCGCGTACTTCAAGGTGATCCAGCAGCGCCTCGGCATCCTTGACCAGCGCGCCCATCGAATAGGGCGCGGGCGGGGCCGATGACAGGCCGTGCCCGCGTTTGTCGTACCGGATGATGCGCAGACCCGCGGGCAGGTGGGGCAGGACGGCATCCCACAGCCGCAGATCGGTGCCCAGAGAATTGGCGAAAACCACCGGGGCACCGTCCGGGGTGCCGTCGATACGGTAATGAAGCTGCACATTGCCGAGATCAGCGCATTTCATAGCATAAGTCCTTGTTGTCACACCGGAAACTTGCACAGTTGCGGCCTGACTGTCAGGTCAGGAATTCCAGCGCTTTGGCAAAGATGTCAGGGTCGGTATTGCCGCCCGAGGCAACCGCGATCACCGTGTCCCCTGAAATGTCATCCCTGCGGAACAGGGCCGAGGCCAGCGCCACCGCGCCGCCGGGTTCCAGCACGATCTTGAGGCGCAGGAAAGCCAGTGCCATTGCCCGCAAGGCCTCTTCTTCCGAAACCGCCAACCCCGGACCGCAGAGACGTTTCAGGATCGGAAAGGTGATGTCCCCCGGCTGCGGCGTCAGGATCGCGTCGCAGATATTGCCCGAGGTCGCAGTGTTGTTCTCGATATGGCCCGAGGCGAGTGAGCGTTTGACATCGTCAAACCCCTCGGGCTCGCAGGTGCGGGGGCGCAGGCCGGGGGCATGTTTTTCCAGCGCCAGAGCGATGCCCGAGGTCAGACCGCCGCCGCCGCAACAGACCAGTACGTCGGCCTTGGTCACGCTCAATTCCGATGCCTGACGCGAAATCTCCAGACCGGTGGTGCCCTGTCCGGCGATCACCTGCGGTTCGTCATAGGGGCGGATCAGGGTCAGGCCGCGTTCGGCCGCCAGCGTCTCGCCAATCTCCTCGCGGCTTTCCGATGCCCGGTCGTACAGAACCACCTCGCCGCCGAGGGCCTTGGTGTTCTCGATCTTTAGCTTGGGGGCGTCCGAGGGCATGATGATGACCGACGGGATGCCGTGTTTCGACGCCGCCAGCGCCACGCCCTGTGCGTGGTTGCCCGAGGAATAGGCGATCACACCGCGCTGACGGTCGGCATCGCTCAGGGCGGAAATGGCAGACCATGCGCCGCGAAACTTGAAACTGCCCGTGTGCTGCAGGCATTCGGGTTTGACCAGAACCCGGCGGCCCGCGATCTTGTCCAGAAACGGAGAGGACAGCAGGGGTGTTTCCCTGACATGGCCCTGCAGCCGGTGGGCTGCGGCCTCGATCAATTCAATGCTGCTCATGTCGCGTTCAGAACCTTGCGAATGACGTCCAAAGATTGGGGTTCGTCCAGAAAGGGAACATGTCCGCGATCCGGCACCTCGGCTGATATAAGGGCGGGGTGGCGGGTTTGCATTTGGGTCAGCGTTTCCTTGCCTAGGACATCCGAGTTCGCCCCCCGGATCACGCCGGTGGGGATGTCGCGCAGGGCGTCGAATAGCGGCCATAGGTCCGGCGTTTCTTGGGCAGCGGCCTGTTCGATCAGCGCGGTGCGCAAGGCGGTGTCGTAGCGCAGGCGCAGGCTGCCTTGTTCGGATTTGTTCTGGTTTTCCGCGAATTTGCGCCATACTTCCAGCGGCACACCGGGGAACTGCGGCTCCATCACTTTTTTCAGTGTTTGCGCGGCTTCGTCATAGGAATTGGCAGTCGGCTGGATGCCGACATATTCCATGATCTTGGCGATGCCTTCAGGTTCGATCACCGGCCCCACATCGTTCAGAATGACACCGGCCAGCCGATCCGGGTGGCTGGCGGCCAGCGCCATCGCGATGAGCCCCCCGCGCGAGGTGCCCAGAAGGGTCACGCGGTCAATGCCAAGGTGGTCCAGCAACTCGATCGCGTCTTGGGATTCCCGCAGAATGTTGTAGTTCATGTGGTCGGGATCGTAGTCCGATAACCCGCGCCCCCGGTAATCCATGCGGATCAGGGTCACGCCGGGCAGATGCGGCGCGACGAAATCGAAATCCCGGCTGTTTCGCGTCAGCCCGGCAAGGCAAAGGACCGGCGGCCCGTCTCCGGCGGTCTCGAAGTAAAGGCGTTTGCCGTCCGAGGTCGTGAAATCCGCCATTACAGCCCTGCCAGTTTGGGGATCGTGGTCAGGTCGGACAGGACATGGGCTGGCGTCCAGGGCAGCCGGTCCATCGGTTCACCCGCCCGGTTGACCCATGCGGTGACAAAGCCATAGCCGCTGGCCCCGGCGGCGTCCCATCCGTTTGAGCTGACGAACAGAACCTCGTCCCGGGTGCCGCCGAACCGGTCCTGCACCAGATCGTAGACGCGCGCATGTGGCTTGAAGACCCCGACGCTTTCGACCGACAGAACATCGTCCAACACATCGCCGATGTCCGCCGACTGCACCGCGCCATCCAGCATCGGGGGGGACCCGTTCGACAAGATGGCCGTCTGCAGCCCGCCGTCTTTCAGGGCTTTCAGCATGGCGGGGACCTCGGGGTAAGCCTGCAGTTCCCAGTAGAGGTCCAGCAATCGCTGGCGCAAAGCTGCGTCGCCTTGCAGGCCCGCGGCCTCGAGCGCCCAATCCAGCCCGTCCTGCGTGACGTCCCAGAAATCGGCATGGGCATCGGCCACCGCGCGCAGCCAGGTGTATTGCAGCTGTTTCAGACGCCAGTGGCCTGCGACCTCGGGCCATTTGTCCCGCAGGGCTTCGAAACCCGGTTCGGTCGCTGCCTGACGCGCCGCGGCGGCGACGTCGAAAAGCGTTCCATAGGCGTCGAATACACATGTTTTGATGGCCATCTGCCCTCTCCCCTTATTTGCGCGCAGATTTGCACAGGAAAGCGGCGCATGAAAAGGCCGAGGGTTTACATAATGACGCCAGCCCTTAGGGTTGGCCGTTCATTTCTTTTAAGGCCGGAGGCCAGCATGAGCGAAATCAAACAGGGCGACACTGTTCGCATCCATTACACCGGGACACTGCTGGACGGGAATGTCTTTGACAGTTCGGACGGGCGCGATCCACTGGAGTTTGTGGTGGGGTCGGGTCAGATCATTTCCGGTCTGGACAGCGCCATGCCCGGTTTGGCCGTTGGCGACAAGAAGCGGGTAGAAATCGCCTGTGTCGATGCCTATGGCCCGATCAATCCGGGGATGCGGCAGGATATCCCGCGCGAGGGCATCCCGGATGACATCCCGCTTGAGCCCGGAACCCAGTTGCAGATGCAGACACCCGATGGTCAGGCGTTGCCGGTGACCGTGGTTGATGTGAACGAGGCAACGGTGACGCTGGATGCAAACCACCCGCTGGCCGGGCAGGATCTGATTTTCGATATCGAAGTGGTTTCGATCAACTGAAGCAGGGGCCGGGCCGTTCAGGCGGCCCGTGTCTTAACCCAGTAAGGTATCGATTGCGGCACGCACTTGCGGCTGGGTGTAGAAGATAAACACCAGCAAAAGCGATGTAAGCGTCAGCAGAAGGACACGCGCGCGCTGGCTGAGGAAACCCTGCCTGCGCCGGACTTGCGACGCGCGGGGGCTGTTGGCAATGATTTGGTCTAGCTTGCTCATGCCCGTATTCCTGCCGCCGAAAGATGGTTAAATCTTGGCGGCGGCAGGGAAAGATGGGGTCACATGAAATCGGGCTGTGGCATTCCCAGCACATGGAAGCCGCCATCGACGCGAATGATCTCGCCCGACGTAAAGGCTCCGGCATCCGAGGCGAGGTAGACGGCAGTGCCGCCGACGGCTTCCAATGTCGCGTTCGAACGCATCGGTGCGTTCTGGTCGCAGAACTTGTAGGTCCTGCGCGCGCCGCCGATGGCGGCACCGGCAAGCGTTTTCATCGGTCCGGGCGAGATAGCGTTCACGCGGATGCCATCCGGGCCAAGATCGTTGGCCAGATAACGGGTCGCCGATTCCAGCGCTGCCTTGGCCACGCCCATGACGTTGTAGTTCGGGACCACCCGGTTCGAACCTGCATAAGTCAGCGTCAGCAGCGAGCCGCCATTGTCTTTCATCATCGGATATGCGCGGCGCGCAACCTCTATGAAGGAATAGGCCGACACATCCAGCGAATGCTTGAAATTGGCGCGGGTGGTGTTCAGAAAACGGCCTGTCAGTTCGGATTTGTCCGAATACGCAATCGCGTGCACCACAAAGTCGATGGTGGGCCAGCGTTCAGCGAGTTCTCCAAAGGCGCGATCCAGCGAGGCGTCGTCGGTGACATCCGCATCCACCATGAAATCGCTGCCAAGGCTCTGGGCCAGCGGCTCCAGCCGCTTGCCAAAGGCCTCACCCTGATAGGTGAAGGCCAGTTCCGCGCCCGCCTCGTGCATGGCTTTTGCAATACCCCAGGCAATCGAGCGGTCGTTGGCCACGCCCATGATGAGGCCGCGCTTACCTTTCATAACTTCCGACATCGTATTCACCCGTTATACTTGGACAGAACCATGGAGCCGTTGGTGCCGCCAAAGCCGAAGCTGTTGGTCATCACGCTGTCCAGGCCTGCATTTTCGACCACATGAGTGGCAATTTCACCGGGCAGGATGCCTTCGGCTAATGTGTCGACATTGATCGACGGTGTAATGAAATCATTGTCCAGCATGAGCAGACAGAAGATCGCTTCCAGCGCGCCCGCCGCGCCCTGCGCGTGACCGGTCATCGACTTGGTCGATGAAATTGGCGGCACGTTGCCCTCGCCGAAGATGCGGCGCACGGCCTCAACCTCACCCACATCGCCGACCGGGGTCGAGGTGCCGTGGGCGTTGATATAGCCGACCTTGCGGCCCTCGGGGACCGTGGACAGGGCCAGGCGCATCGCGCGCTCGCCGCCTTCGCCGGATGGGGCGACCATGTCATGGCCGTCCGAGGTCGCGGCATATCCGGTGACCTCAGCATAGATTTTCGCGCCGCGTGCCAAGGCGTGATCCAGATCCTCCAACACGACAATGCCGCCGCCGCCCGAGATCACGAACCCGTCGCGGTTTTCGTCGAATGCGCGCGAGGCCTTGTCGGGTGTGTCATTATATTTCGACGACATCGCACCCATCGCGTCGAACAGGCAGGACAGGGTCCAGTCCAGTTCCTCGCCGCCGCCAGCGAACATCACATCCTGCTTGCCCAGCATGATCTGTTCCGCCGCGTTGCCGATGCAATGCAGCGAGGTCGAGCAGGCCGAGGTGATCGAATAGTTGATACCCTTGATCTTGAACGCGGTCGCAAGGTTCGCCGAAATCGTCGAACACATGCATTTCGGCACCGCGAAGGGGCCGATCCGCTTGGTTGCACCGGTTTTCAGCACCGTCTGATGCGCGGTCAGCATGGCGCTGGTCGACGGGCCACCGGACCCGGCCACCAGACCGGTGCGCGGGTTCACGACCTGATCTTCGCTCAGCCCGGAATCGGCAATCGCCTGGCTCATGGCGATATGGGCATAGGCGGCACCGGGGCCCATGAAGCGCAAGGTGCGCTTGTCCACGTGCTCGGCCACATCGATCTTGAGCGATCCGGCGATCTGGCTGCGAAAGCCGTGTTCGACCATTTGCTCATTTGCCTCAATGCCGGACTTGCCGGCCTTGAGCGAGGCCAGAACCTCTTGGGCATTGTTCCCGATGGAGGAGACGATCCCCAAACCGGTGACAACTACTCGACGCATATGCGTGCTCCTTGTTTCGGGCCGGTCTGCCTCAGGCGTCAGACAGGACGACTTTCATGTCTTTGACGTCGTAAATCAATTCACCGTCCGCTTCGACGATACCATCCGC
Source organism: Ruegeria sp. AK4 (assembly GCF_056541025.1). Taxonomy (NCBI): domain Bacteria; kingdom Pseudomonadati; phylum Pseudomonadota; class Alphaproteobacteria; order Rhodobacterales; family Roseobacteraceae; genus Ruegeria; species Ruegeria sp. AK4. The sequence continues at coordinate 95,418 of NZ_JBQFXS010000010.1, read as the reverse complement.
CACACCCATAGTCAGGCGGCGGGTCTGGATCGCCTTCTTGAAATCAATTTTGTAAGTCAGCATTTTGCGGTCAGGGCGGACCATGCCGGTCAGCTTGACCTCGCCAACCCCCACGGCCATGCCGCGCCCCTGCCAGCCGCGCCAGCCCAGGTTGAAACCGGTCAGTTGCCACAGACCGTCAAGGCCCAGACAGCCCGGCATGATCGGGTTGCCGGGGAAATGGCATTCGAAGAACCACAGGTCGGGGGTGATGTCGAACTCGGCCAGAATATGGCCTTTGCCGTGCGCACCACCATCGGCGGACACCTCGGTAATCCGATCCATCATCAGCATCGGCGGGGCGGGTAACTGCGCGTTGCCGGGGCCGAATAATTCGCCGCGCGCGCATTTCAGCAGATCGTCCTTGTCAAAGCTGCTCGGGAATTGGGCCATTCTGCCGCCTCTCCTGCCAGGGGTCCGTTCGTGTAATCTGGCCTCGTCTAGCACCCGTTTGCAAGGGCCTGCAAGAGCAGCGCGCCACATCATGTTGTGCGTACGACATTCTTTGCGAATGAATTTCATTTGAAATTCGTCACTGGCCTCCCCTATATATAAGGACAACAGCAACAGGTATCGGACCCATGACACCTCAGAGCCGGGACATCGCGACAGACTGGTTGGTCAACGCCGGATTACGCCCCACGCGGCAGCGCGTGGCCCTGGCCGAGCTTTTGGTGGGCGATGGCCGCCATCGTCATGTGACGGCGGAAAGCCTGTTCGAGTCCGCCAAATCCAACGGCGACGCGGTTTCGCTGGCGACGGTCTACAACACGCTGCGTGCTTTCTGCGACGCAGGTGTCCTGCAAGAGATCACGGTGGATGGCTCGAAAAGCTATTTTGACACCAACACCCACGATCATCCGCATTTCTTCTGGGAAGATGAGGGCCGTCTCAGCGATGCGCCGTCGGAAGAGCTGGTCATTCAGCGCCTTCCGGAAGCGCCCGAAGGGGTCGAGATCGCGTCGGTGGATGTTGTTATCCGGCTGCGCCGGACGAAATAGCGCGCTCTGCCGTCAGGTTTTCCATCAAAACACGCTCGGCCATGGCAAGTGTCTTGTCCGTTGGCCCTGTGCCGTGACGGGCAAGGACAACGGCTTCGGTCGCGTCCGTGTCGGTGATGGGCAGCCTGACCAGCGGTTTGGTGTCATAGCTGAGGTTGCCGGGCGGGTTGGCGTAGCTGATTCCCACCCCTTCGCCATGGGCGGCCAGACTGCGCTGAATCTCCAATGACGCCGCTCTGTGGGCAACCCGCGGGTTCAGCCCGTTTCGGCGGAACAGGGCCAGAATATGCTGCGCCGACAGGCCTTCGTTCGACAGGATCAGCGGGTGGTGCTCCAGTTCCGACAATGTGACCTGCCCGCGCTTTGCCAGTGCATGGTCGGGTGACAGGATCGCGCCTGCGCGGTTCTCGAACAGGGTCGTTCGGGAAAATCCGGCATCCATGCCAAGATCGTAGGTTATTGCGATGTCGACCTGACCGTCGATCAGGTCTTGCAAGAGGTTTTCAAACGGTCCGACTTTGTAGGAGGTCGCCACATTGAGCAGCGACGCCCGCAGGTGCCGAAGGGCCGAGGCCAGATGAAACGGGGCCAGATCCGTGAAACAGCCGAGCCGCAGATGTTTCGCGCCTTGTTCGGCTGTGTCCGACGCCTCGATTCGCGCCGCGGATTTCAGAACATCCTCGGCCCGTTCGATGAACCTGCGGCCTTGCGGGGTCAATGCCATCGCAGCCCCGCGCCGACGGATGAACAACGGATAGCCCAAAAGCGATTCGACCCGGGTCAGCGCGGTCGACAGGGCCGGCTGTGAAACGTTCAGGTTTTGGGCCGCCGCCGACAAGCTGCCATAGCGCCCGATGGCGCAGACATATTCATACTGGCGCAAGGAAATATATAACATGAAGTTAATTATAGCTTTGCGAGATATGATTTGAACAGAAGATATGTTCCGACGCAAACTGAGGCGGACACCTCAAGGAGAGCCCAATGCCACATCCGCTCGTTTCCGCTGACATGATCGACACCTTCCAGACCGACGGAGTTGTTCTGATCAAAGGTTTGTTTGCGGATCACGTGGACCAGTTGCGTGACGGGGTGGCTGCGAATATGGCCGATCCCGGGCCTTATGCGTCGGAAAACAAGAAACAGGGCGAAACCGGCCGGTTCTTTGATGATTACTGCAACTGGACCCGTATCCCCCAGTTTCGCGATGTGATCCAGACCTCACCCGCAGCCGAAGTTGCGGCGGACCTGATGCAGTCGCAGACCGTGCAGATGTTTCACGACCATGTTCTGGTCAAAGAGCCGGGCACATCCATGGCCACGCCTTGGCATCAGGACGGGCCGTATTACTTTGTCGAGGGCCAGCAAACGATCAGCTTCTGGTCTCCGTTGGACCCCGTGAAACAGGCGACCCTGCGCTGCGTTGCCGGATCGCACCGCTGGGAGAAAGAGGTGCTGCCGACGCGCTGGGTGTCCGAGGAAGGGTTCTTTCCGGATGAAGGCCAGTACATCCCCGTTCCCGACCCGGATGCCGAGGGGATGAGGGTTGTTGAGTTCGAAATGGAACCCGGCGATGCCGTTGCGTTTAACTATCGCACCCTGCACGGTGCGCGCGGCAACCAGTCTGACAGACGCCGCAGGGCGTTTTCGCTGCGTCTGGTCGGGGACGACGCGCGCTATGCCGAACGCCCGGGGCGCACCTCACCGCCGTTTCCGGGGCATGAGATGGTGCCGGGCCAGCGTCTGCGCGAGGATTGGTTTCCGGTTTTGCTGCGGCGGTGACTTGGGGGCGCTGCCCCCGTCGCGGCAGGCCGCGACTCCCCCGGGATATTTTTGGCCAGATGAAGTGCGGATCAGAACCATTGACCGGGTTCGATCAGGCCCAAATTGAGCAATTGCCGCGAGTTCCAGTCGAAGGGGATCGAGTTGCGCCAGCGGAAGGTCGGGATGTCGAAGGTCGAGCCTGCGTTTCGTTTCAATGCCTTGGCCGCGCGGAAGGAACATATCGCCGCTGTCATGTTGTTATGCCACGGGCAGGAATAGGTGTTGTATTCTGGGTCGTTGAACGTGTGATCCGGCAACAGGGTCAGGCCCTTTTGCGCCTTGAACACGGCGATCCTGTCGATGCGGCGACGTTCGTAAGGAATGTGGTTTTCGAACCGCCAGCGCAGACCGCCGGACATATCAAGCTGCCGGTCCAGCGGTTGGCCTGAGGCGTCGTGGCGCGTGTGTGCATAATACCCGGTGCTGTCCATCATAGCGCGATCGGGGGCAACGCCGTTCGGGAAGGCGCCCAGATCGTCCGCATACAGATCGACCACATGGCTGAGCATCGCGTTCCGGCGCTCTTCACTGTGAAATGCCAGCAACTCGCCAATGCTGCGGGTCTCGCAAAAGGGAAAGAACAGGTATTCGGCGTTGTAGCAGTAATACATCCAGATGCCGGGGGCCGAGGCGATGATCCGGTTGATCGTCTCGAACACCACCGAACGCGGCGCGCATTTCAGGGTGACGCGATGAACCTGGCCCTCAAGCGCCAGGTCCAATTCCAACTCTTCGGGCATAAACGCGATCACCGATTTGAAGCCAAGCTTCAGGTGATGGCGCAGGGTGCCTTCGACCTCGGTATCATCCTCGGCGAAAATCAGGGCGACGGGGCCCTTTGCCAGCGCCGCCTTGCCGGTGTTCAGAAAATGGTCGGGGGATTCGTACTGCATCGCCTGTTTTCGGTGCCGCCTTGCTGGAAACTGCCGCCAAATTCGGGTAATTGCGCCACCATTGCAAGCGGCGTTCGTTGCATATAGATGACGCCGATCCAGCGAATGCAAAGGCCTGCCAAATGTCCGAACCGAAGAAGCTGTTTATCAAGACCTATGGCTGTCAGATGAATGTATATGACAGCGAGCGTATGGCCGAAGCGCTTGGCGGTCAGGGTTATGTGGAAACCAAATCCGCAGACGATGCGGATATGATCCTGCTGAACACCTGCCATATCCGGGAAAAGGCGGCGGAAAAGGTCTATTCCGAACTGGGCCGTTTCAAAGGTCTTAAGGCCGAAAAGCCCGACCTGAAGATCGGCGTTGCCGGTTGCGTCGCGCAGGCCGAGGGTGAAGAGATCATGCGCCGGCAGCCTCTGGTCGATCTGGTGGTCGGCCCGCAAAGCTATCACCGCCTGCCCGAGATGGAGGCCAAGACCCGGACGGGCAAAAAGGCGCTGGATACGGATTTCCCCGAAGAGGACAAGTTCGAGAAGCTCAGGAACCGTCCCAAAGCCAAACGTGGCCCGACCGCGTTCCTGACCGTGCAGGAAGGCTGCGACAAGTTCTGCGCCTTCTGCGTGGTGCCTTATACACGGGGTGCCGAGGTCAGCCGCCCCGCCGACCGCATTCTGCGCGAGGCGCGCGATCTGGTTGAACGCGGCGTGCGCGAGATCACTCTGCTGGGCCAGAATGTCAACGCCTATCACGGGGCGGGACCGAACGGGGATATGACTCTGGCCGGTCTGATCTGGGAGTTGAACAAGGTGGACGGGCTGGAACGTATCCGCTTTACCACCTCGCACCCCAACGACATGGCGGATGATCTGATCGAGGCGCATGGGACTTGTGAAAAGCTGATGCCTTATCTGCATTTGCCGGTTCAGTCAGGCTCGGACAGGATTCTGAAGCGGATGAACCGCAGTCACACGGCAGACAGCTATCTGCGCCTGATCGAACGCATCCGCGCCGCGCGGCCGGATATTGTCATGTCTGGCGATTTCATCGTCGGCTTCCCCGAGGAAACCGAGGCGGATTTCCAAGCCACGCTGGATTTGGTCGAGCAGGTCAAATACGGCTATGCCTATTCCTTCAAATACTCGACACGCCCGGGAACCCCGGCGGCAGAGCGCGCGCAGGTTGATCCCTCGGCGGCAGACGAGCGCCTGCAGCGTTTGCAGGCATTGATCACCCGGCATCAAAGGGAAATTCAGGACGCGATGGTGGGTCGGAATGTCAAGGTTCTGTTTGAAAAGCCGGGCCGATTGCCGGGTCAGATGGTTGGAAAGTCAGAATATCTGCATTCGGTTCATGTCACCGGCCCGGACATTGCGGCCGGTGATCTGAGGCACGTGCGCATCACTGAATCCGGTGCAAATTCGCTTGCAGGCGCACTGATTTAATCCCGCCTTTAACCGCGTTTCAGATACCATCGTTGGTGTTTGTTTCTGAAATTTACCCTTGATTTATCCTTTGGAACTATGTTCCGAGGGTAGCCAGTCTTGTTCCGGGCGTGGTTTTGCGCTTGTTAGGTTTCGGTCTGCGCTGATCCGTTTCAGGGTGAAAGCGATGGAGGGTGCGAGTGACAATTATGGAAAGACTCAGCTTGTCGAAGGTCCTGCGCGCGGTACCGGTGGCTTCGGTGGTGACTTTCTTTGCCAGTGCCACCTTTGCCGGAGACCTGACAGGAACCGTCACAGACCCCGACGTGGTCAGCCCCAACCGTATCGGCAGTGATGTCAGCGCCTTTTATCTTGGAGTAAGCGGTGCTTATGGCTTTGGCAGTGATGACCGTTTCGGGCTCAACACGCCCGCCGGAACCTTCGCGATTGGCGAACAGGACCTGACCGGGAATTACGGCGGTATTCGCGGCGGCTGGCGCGGGATTTTGCCGTTTTTCGGCGGGCGCGACTATGTTTACGGCGTTGAGATTGGGTACGATTTCGGATCGCTCGAGGATGATGTTGCAACGCAAGTCAGCGGCACCCCCGTGCGGGGCGGATCCCGGGTTTCGGATGTGCTGTCCCTGCGGCTGCGAAGCGGCGTGACGAATCGCAGCAAGAGCATTCTTTATTATGTGACCATCGGCTATGTGCGCGGGGATGTCGAAACAACCAACAGCTTTGGGTCAGGGCCCACGTTTCAGGCCTTTCGCGATTCCGACACGCGCAATGGATTTTCGGCCAGCATCGGGGCCGAGCATCGGCTGAATGAAAACTGGTCGATAACGGGCGAATACGAATACGTGCAGTTCGAATCCCAGGTAGTCCAGTTCGAATCGGGCTTTTCGACAAAATCCACGCCCAACTACCGCGGGCTGCGTTTCGGGCTGAACTACACGTTCTGACCAATCCCGGGAATCATGCCGGTTTCCGGCACCTGTTGTCCGATTTGTCGTCTACACCATATTTTTTAAAACTGTGCCTTGCGCCCACCAAGTTTTGTTGTCTACGCTCAGGTTGAAACGCCAAGACAGGAGAACGGATTGGCCATCGGTGCCCTGACCCCACCGCAAGACGAGATGCCGCAACATGAGGCATTTGTAGAGTTTCCCGACAACCGACTGTTGATTGATCTTTGTGGCGAATACGACCGCAATCTGGCTGACATCGAACAGAAGCTTTCCGTTCAGATCATCCGCCGGGGCAATCAACTGGTGGTGATGGGGGAAGAACACGCCCAGAAACAGGCGATTGATGTCCTGCAGGCGCTGTACACCCGTCTGGAAGGCGGGCGCGAGGTCGAGGCTGCGGATGTCGACCGCGAGCTTCGGATGGGCGATTCCGAGAAGGGAACCGGCAGCCGCGACGGCGATCAGCTTGAGATGTTCAAAGGCGGCACGGTCGAGATCAAGACGCGTAAGAAGCTCGTCGAACCCCGGACGGATGCGCAAAAGGCTTATGTTCAGTCGCTGTTCAACAACGAACTGGCCTTTGGCATTGGCCCGGCGGGGACCGGTAAGACCTATCTGGCGGTGGCCGTTGGCGTCTCGATGTTCATCGGTGGGCATGTGGACCGGATCATCCTCAGCCGCCCCGCCGTCGAGGCCGGTGAAAAGCTGGGCTATCTGCCAGGCGACATGAAGGACAAGGTCGATCCCTACATGCAGCCGCTTTACGATGCGCTGAATGATTTTCTGCCCGGCAAGCAACTCGCCAAGCTGATCGAAGAAAAACGCATCGAGATTGCGCCGCTGGCCTTTATGCGCGGGCGAACTCTGGCCAATGCCTTTGTGGTGCTGGACGAGGCGCAGAATGCCACCACCATGCAGATGAAGATGTTCCTGACCCGTCTGGGCGAGGGCAGCCGCATGGTGATCACCGGCGACAGGTCTCAGGTCGATCTGCCGCGCGGCGTTCAGTCGGGGCTGGCCGATGCCGAGCGATTGCTGAAAACGATCCCCAACATCAGTTTCAACTACTTCACTTCGAAAGATGTGGTGCGCCACCCGCTTGTCGCCGCCATCATCGAAGCGTATGAGGCCGACTCGGGCCGCGAAACAGGTTGATTTCAGAGCCCGCATCCGGGGTTTTGGAATGGCGTCATGAATCTGGAGTTAACTGTCGAAGACCCGCGCTGGACGGGGCTGGAACCGCTGTCGCTGCAGGCGATCAGCGCTGTGTTGCAGCATTGCGGGCTGGACCCGGATCTGTGTGAGGTCAGCGTTTTGGGCTGTGACGATGCCCGCATCGCCGAACTGAATGCCGAGTTTCGCGACAAACCCGCGCCGACAAACGTTCTCAGCTGGCCCGCCGAAGACCTGGCCTCCGAAGAGGCCGGACAAGAACCGCCGATCCCGCAGCCGGATTTCACCGGCGAAATCCCTTTGGGCGACATTGCGATTGCCTATGACACATGCGCGCGCGAGGCGGCGGAGGCGGGCAAATCCATGGACGATCACGTGCTCCATTTGCTTGTTCACGGAACGTTGCACTTGTTGGGCTATGATCACATTCGCGACCCCGACGCCACGCTGATGGAGGCGGTCGAGGTCAAGATACTTGGCAAAATGGGTATTGATGACCCATATAGGATATGAAACGGGTAATTTCACCCGATTAGTTGGAACAGGAAAATGGGCGATACAGACGGCAGTTCTAGGGCGGCGCAAAGCGCGCAACCACAGGACGGCAACGACGACATAGAAGAGAACAGCGGTTTCTTTTCCCGAATTTTTGATGCGTTTTCGGGCTCGGACGAGGACAAGACCGAGCTGGCCAACGGCCATGAAGCCCTAAGCGCGCAACCCCGTGGCATGATCAACCTGCGCCGCATGCGGGTCGAAGATGTTGCCATCCCGACCGCGGAAATCGTGTCGGTGCCCTCGACAGTCGCCAAGGATGAACTGGCTCAGCTGTTTCGTGAAAGCGGCCTGTCGCGTATCCCGGTGTATGAGGGCACGCTGGACACGCCGTTGGGCTTTGTACACCTCAAGGATTTCGCGCTGACGCATGGGTTCAATGGCGGATCGACCGAGTTCGATTTGGTGCCGATGCTGCGCACCTTGCTGTTTGTGCCGCCCTCGATGCCGATCGGTGTTCTGCTGACCAAGATGCAGACCGAGCGTCGGCATATGGCTTTGGTGATCGATGAATATGGCGGTGTGGACGGTCTGCTGACGATCGAAGACCTGATCGAACAGGTCGTGGGCGAGATTGCCGACGAACACGACGCCGACGAAGATCAGCTTTGGGTGCAGGAAAAGCCGGGATGCTACGTTGTTCAGGCCCGCGTCCCGCTTGAGGATTTCGAGGCTGAGATCGGGCGCTCTCTGACCAGCCACGAAGATGTGGACGAGGAAGAGATCGACACGCTGGGCGGTCTGGTCTTCATGCTGTCCGGCCGCGTGCCCGCACGCGGTGAGGTGGTCTGCCATCCCGAAGGGGCCGAGTTCGAAGTGATCGACGCCGACCCGCGCCGGATCAAGCGGCTGCGCGTCATGCTGCCGGATATCGCTGCATGAACCCTGCCCGGGGCTGGCCCTTTGGCCTGAGGCTTGTTTTGGCAGGGCTGCTGGGCGCGCTGGGCGCATTTGGTCTGGCCCCGTTTGGCTATTGGGCGGCGACTCTGGTCGCCCTGATCCTGATCGCGCCCCTGTTCCTTGCCAGCGAAACTCGCGGGCGGGCGGCCTGGATCGGGTGGTTTTTCGCCACCGGGTATTTTGCCCACGCGCTGAGCTGGATCATCGAACCGTTTCAGGTCGACGCCGAGCGGCACGCGTGGATGGCCCCTTTTGCGCTGGTTTTCATGGCAGGCGGGCTGGCGTTGTTCTGGGCGCTGGCCTTTTGGCTGTCGCGGTGGCCGAACGCATCGGCTCTTCGTCAGGGCGTCTTGTTGGCAGTTGCCTTGTCCTTGGCCGAGTTTGCGCGGGGATATATCCTGACCGGCTTCCCCTGGGCCGGTCTGGCACAGATCTGGGTGAATTCGCCGGTCGCCCAGTTGCTATCGCTGGTGGGACCCTATGGGTTGGGCACGCTGACGCTTGGCGCGACCTTGCCGTTAGGCGCGGTTTTTTCAGAAAGCGCTGGCGCGAAGACCAGGATCGGTTCCATCGCCTTTTCTCTGGGCACAGCGGTTCTGGCCTTTGGTTACGCCGCATCCCGTCCTCCGGTTGTCGAGGGCGATCACATCGTCCGTCTGGTGCAACCGAATGCGCCGCAGCACCAGAAATGGCACCCGGATTTCGCGCCGCTGTTTTTCGCGCGGCAGATCGAATTCACTGCGGCCCAACCCAGACCCGATCTGATCGTCTGGCCCGAAACCTCGGTGCCTGCGTGGCTGGACAGCGCCCAACCGTATCTTGGGGCCATTGCCGAGGCCGCGCAGGGTACGCCGGTCATGCTGGGTATCCAGCGGAGCGAGGGGCCGCGCATTTACAACTCGCTTGTCTATCTGGATGAGACGGGCCAGCAGCAGGCGTTATACGACAAGCATCATCTGGCCCCGTTTGGCGAATACGTGCCGCTGGGCGACCTGATGGCCCGGTTCGGGATTTTCGGCCTTGCCGCAACCTCCGGCAACGGGTTCAGCGCCGGGCCGGGGCCTGAATTGATTGACGCGGGCGTTCTGGGTCGGGCCTTGCCGCTGATCTGCTATGAGGCCGTGTTTACGCAGGACGTAAATCGCGCATCCGGGCGCGCCGATTTTCTGGTGCAGATCACCAATGACGCCTGGTTCGGAACCCGGTCGGGGCCCTATCAGCATCTGGCGCAGGCGCAGATGCGGGCAATCGAACAGGGCGTGCCGATGATGCGCTCTGCCAATACCGGGGTTTCGGCAATGATCGATCCCTTGGGGCGGATCACGGCCCAGTTGCCGCTTGGGCAGGCGGGGTATGTGGATGCCTCCCTGCCTTTGCCACAGCGCGCGACACTTTATTCCCGCATCGGGGACAGTCCTGTGTTCGTGGTTCTATTGGTCCTGTTTGCGGCGCTCTGGCGCACCACCCGCCGCGCATAGCGCAATTTCCGATTGACCCTGTCCCGCTGTGCGCGTATCCGGGCCTATGCCTGTCACAACGGCTTCCTGGCGTGGCAGAGAAATCTTAATGGAGCACTTTTATGTCCCGACAGAACTACATTTTTACTTCGGAATCCGTTTCCGAGGGCCACCCGGATAAGGTCTGCGACCGAATTTCCGACGCCGTACTTGACGCATTCCTAAGCGAAGAGCCCGAAGCCCGCGTTGCGTGTGAAACCTTTGCCACGACCGACCGGGTTGTGATCGGGGGTGAGGTCGGCCTGTCGGATCAGGAAAAACTGCACGATTACATGGGGCGCATCGACGAGATCACGCGCGCCTGCATCAAGGATATCGGGTACGAGCAGGACAAGTTTCACCACCAGACGGTCGAGGTGACGAACCTGCTGCACGAACAATCCGCCCATATCGCTCAGGGTGTGGATGCGTCAGACAACAAGGACGAAGGGGCCGGTGATCAGGGTATCATGTTCGGATACGCGACCACCGAGACGCCTGCGCTGATGCCCGCGCCGATCCAGTATTCCCACGCGATCCTGCGCCGTCTGGCCGAGGTGCGCAAGAACGGAACAGAACCCGCTTTGGGCCCGGACGCGAAGTCTCAGCTGTCGGTGATCTACCGCGATGGCAAGCCGGTGGGTGTCAGCTCGATCGTGCTGTCGACCCAGCATCTGGATGAGGCGCTGACATCGGATGACATCCGCGCCATCGTCGAGCCCTATATCACGGAAACTCTGCCCGATGGGTGGCTGTCGGCTGAGACGGAATGGCATGTGAACCCGACCGGTAAATTCGTGATCGGCGGCCCGGATGGCGATGCCGGCCTGACCGGGCGCAAGATCATCGTGGACACCTATGGCGGTGCCGCGCCTCATGGCGGCGGTGCATTCTCGGGCAAAGACCCGACCAAGGTGGACCGCTCGGCGGCCTATGCCGCGCGCTATCTGGCCAAGAACGTGGTTGCTGCGGGTATGGCGGAACGCTGCACCATCCAGCTGAGCTATGCGATTGGTGTGTCCAAGCCATTGTCGATCTATGCTGAAACGCACGGCACCGGCCAGGTCGCGGATGCAGCCATCGAAAAGGCCGTCGGTCAGGTGATGGACCTGACCCCGCGCGGCATTCGCGAGCATCTGCAACTGAACAAACCTATCTACCAGCGCACCGCAGCCTATGGCCATTTTGGCCGCGAACCGGATGCGGACGGTGGCTTTAGCTGGGAACGCACCGATCTGATCGATGCGCTGAAAGCGGCGGTCTGACGCGAGTGATCCAAAGGTGCGCCCTGACGGGCGCGCCCGATTCCGGAGATTGTGGGGGCGGCTCGCCGGGTGAACCGGCTTTGCCGTCCTCTTGCTTCTGTACGGACTGCGCAGTATGGGCACGATCATGAGCACCCAGACGCCCCAACGCCCCCGCAGAAACTTCTATGGCCGTTTCAAGGGAAAGACCCTGAAACAGAGCCAGAAGACCTATCTGGACGAAGACCTCGCCGCGCTGTCGCCCGGTGATGTCGATTGGGACGCCAACCCCGAACGTATGCCGCTTGATCTGAACGGTCTGTTCGGCGGCAAGCCCGTTTGGCTTGAGGTCGGCTTTGGCGGTGGCGAGCATCTGGTACATCAGGCCGAAAGCAACCCTGACATTGGCATCATCGGGGCGGAACCTTATATCAACGGCGTTGCCATGCTTCTGGGCAAAATTCGCCGGGCAGGGGTTGAGAATCTGGCCGTGCACCCCGGCGACGCGCGGGATCTGTTTGATGTTCTGCCGGATGCCAGCATCTCGCGCGCCTTTCTGCTTTACCCTGATCCCTGGCCCAAAAAGCGGCACCACCGCCGCCGGTTTGTGACCCCGGAACATCTGGAGCCTCTGGCACGGGTCCTGAAACCGGGTTCGATTTTCCGGATAGCCACCGATATTCCCGACTATGTCCGCCAGACGCTGGAAGAGGTTCCACGCACGGGCTTTGAATGGCTGGCAGAGCGCCCCGCCGATTGGCGCGAGCCGTGGGAGGATTGGATTTCCACCCGCTACGAACAGAAGGCGCTGCGCGAAGGGCGCAGGCCACACTACCTGACCTTCCGCCGCACCGGCTGATTGCGGCTGGACCAACCGGCCCCAATTCGCTAATCCGCCCTGAACTGATAGCGAAAACAGGAGCCCTCATGTCCGGACACGGCACGCCCATCCCGATGACCTCGCATCCTTGCGGCCCGCTGACCGGCGCGGCCGAGGTGCCGGGGGACAAGTCGATCTCGCACCGGTCGCTGATTCTGGGCGCGATGGCGGTGGGTGAGACGAAAATCTCGGGCCTGTTGGAAGGTGAGGATGTCTTGGACACCGCCAAAGCCATGCGCGCCTTTGGGGCCGAAGTCACCGATCACGGTGGCGGGGAATGGACGGTGCTTGGCGTCGGCGTCGGCGGCTTTGCCGAGCCCGATCAGGTCATCGACTGTGGCAACTCGGGCACTGGCGTGCGGCTGATCATGGGCGCAATGGCGACCAGCCCGATCACAGCGACCTTCACCGGCGATGCCAGTCTGAACAAGCGCCCGATGGCGCGCGTGACCGATCCATTGGCGCTGTTCGGGGCGCAAGCGGTGGGCCGCGAGGGCGGGCGGCTGCCGATGACCATCGTCGGCGCGGCGGACCCGGTTCCGGTGCGCTACGTGGTTCCGGTGCCCTCGGCGCAAGTGAAATCTGCCGTGCTGCTCGCCGGTCTGAATGCGCCGGGCCAGACCGTTGTTGTTGAAAAAGAGGCGACCCGCGATCATTCCGAGCGGATGCTGGTCGGTTTCGGCGCCGAAATCACGGTTGAGGACACCGATGAGGGCCGCGTGATCACTCTGACCGGTCAGCCCGAGTTGAAACCGCAGGTGATTGCCGTTCCGCGCGACCCGTCCAGCGCGGCCTTCCCGGTCTGTGCGGCGCTGATCACGCCCGGTTCGGACGTGCTGGTGCCCGGCATCGGCCTGAACCCGACCCGCGCGGGGCTGTTTGCCACGCTGCGCGAGATGGGGGCCGACCTGACCTATGAAAACGAACGCGAAGAGGGCGGTGAACCGGTGGCCGACCTGCGTGCCAAGTATTCGCCCGATATGAAGGGCATCACCGTGCCGCCGGACCGCGCCGCTTCGATGATCGACGAATATCCGGTTTTGTCGGTGGTTGCAGCCAATGCCACAGGCACGACGATGATGGGCGGCGTGAAAGAGCTGCGCGTCAAGGAAAGCGACCGGATCGACGCGATGGCGCGCGGGCTGCGCGCGAATGGTGTGAGCGTGGATGAAGGCGAAGACTGGTGGTCGGTCAATGGCCTTGGCATCGGCGGGGTTCCCGGCGGCGGAACCTGTGAAAGCTTTCTGGATCACCGCATCGCCATGTCGTTCATGGTGATGGGCATGGGTGCGAAAACCCCGGTCTCGGTCGATGACGGCGGTCCGATTGCGACCTCTTTCCCGATCTTCGAGCCCCTGATGGCGTCGCTGGGCGCAAAGGTCGAACGCACGTGAGCTTTACGGTCGCCATTGACGGTCCGGCTGCGGCGGGCAAAGGGACGATTTCAAAAGGTGTTGCCGCGCATTTTGGCTTTGCCCATCTGGACACTGGGCTGCTCTATCGAGCGGTCGGGCGGCGGACGCTGAACGGGGTTGATGCGGTTGAGGCGGCGCAGTCCCTGACGCCCGAAGAACTGGAACAAGGCGACCTGCGCACGGCCGAGATCGCTCAGGCAGCGTCTCGGGTTGCCGTTATCCCCGAGGTGCGCGCGGCGCTGGTCGATTTTCAGCGCGCTTTTGCAAGGCGGGAAGGCGGGGCCGTTCTGGATGGGCGCGACATCGGCACCGTGATCTGCCCGGGGGCCGAGGTGAAGCTGTTTGTCACCGCCAGCGCCGAGGTTCGGGCGGAACGGCGGTTTCTGGAACTCAGCGCTAAGGGCGCAGATGTGAGCCGCGATCAGGTGCTGGCAGATGTGCGCGAGCGCGATGCCCGCGATGCCCAACGCAGCACTGCGCCGATGAAACCAGCAGAGGATGCCGTGCTGCTGGATACGTCGGACCTGAGCATCGAAGCGGCGCTGGCCACGGCGATTGAGATCATCGAAAAAGCAAAACCCGCGACGCCGTGACGCCGCGGGTGTTTCGTAAGGCGATTACAACTCGCCGACGGCAATGCTCTTAATGTTGGCCCACTGGTCGTCGGCGGTTTTCGCGGTGCCGGTGACATCCTTCAGGAAGGCCGCGCGGGTTTCGCCGTTCAGGAACAGATACAGCTTGCCGTCCGCGATCAGGTATTGATCCGGGTCGCCGTCGAACTTCTTGCCGACCGACACGCCAAAGGAACAGAACCCGCCATGCTGGGGCAGATAGGCGGCGGGGTTGGCCTCGAACGCCTCGCGGTTTTCGGCGCTGGTGAAGTAGTACGAAGCGCCGTCATAGGTGGCTGAGTGGTTGGCAAAGCCTTCGACCGGGTTGCCGTTTGTGACCAGCGCCACCAGATCGACGCCATGGGCCGCCAGCGGCGCACCGGCGGCAGAGATCCCGTTTGAGACGTTGATTTCGTCCGCCGCAAAAGCCGGGGCTGCGATCAGGGGCAAGGTTGCGATCAGGGTGGTCAGGACCAGAGATTTCATTGCGTTTCCTTCCGTGTTCGGGTTCCGGGCGGGCAGGTTGCCAGCCGGTGAAACAAAGCTAGGGGGACGGTTCTGAACGGGCTATCGCAGGAACATCGGCAAATGTTGCAGATCGTTCGAAATTCCGTCTTTTCTGGAAATACGCCTCACCAAGCTTTGTTTAGCCAGTGGGCAGCGTGACGCCTATGGTAAACGGGCAACCTGCAGGAGCGACGCCATGATCCGACTAGCCTTTTTCCTGATTTTTCTGGCCGGTGGTCTGGCCGCGCAGGAGGCCCCGGAGGCTGAACCTCCGATGACGTATGAGCGTCTGGGCAAGATCATCTTCGCCCTCGACCCCGAGGCCCAGCCCCGCGGGCCGGGGTTTGAAATGACGGTCGCGGACATTCCCGTTCTGGTCATTGCCGACGCAAATGCGGACCGTATGCGGGCCATGGTGCCGATCCGCAGTTCCGAGGACCTGACCGCCGACGAAATGCGCCGGATGATGCAGGCGAATTTCGACAGCACCCTGGACGCGCGTTACGCGATCGCAAATGGCACCGTGTGGGCTGCGTTCATCCACCCGCTGTCCCGGCTGGACAAGGAGCAACTGATCTCGGGGCTGGCGCAGACAGTGAACATCACCAAGACCTACGGCACGCTTTATTCCGGCGGCGCGGCAGAGTTCGGTGGGGGCGACAGCACGGACCTGCAGCGCGAACTGATCGAGGAACTTCTGAAGAAGGGCGAAGAAATCTGACCCTCGCCCGCAAACGGCGCTTGGCTTGTCTTTTGCAAGCGCCAAGCCCGCAACAAATGCGGATGCATGCCGCGGCGTCATAAGCTCTGGCTGGACGCGGGAAAGCTGTTATAGTCCCCCGCAAGCAAAAAAGGGATAGCTGCGACACAAGCCCTGAAAAGGCGGAGGCAGCTGCAAAATCCCACAAGCCAACAGGGACAGAACCACATGAGTAATCGTTTGAGCAAAATCACCATCGTTGGTGGCGGCACGGCTGGATGGATGACCGCGCTGATCCTGGACATGGTGTTTTCCCGAACGTCAGGGCCCAATGACCGCCCGCAAATCTGCCTGATCGAAAGCCCCAATATCGCCACCGTGGGTGTGGGCGAGGCCACCGTGCCGCGTATGCCGGTCACGATCCGTCAGGCAGGCATTTCCGAGCGGGACTTTTTCCGCGAGACCAACGCCTCGTTCAAACTTGGGGTGAAGTTCTGCAACTGGAACAAGGACGCCAAGGGCAATCGCATCGATTATGTGAACCCCTTTGCCCACGGCCAGATGGTCGAGGGGCTGGAGGCCGCCGAGTTTTTCCTGCGCTTCGGCAACGGGGATCGGGATTTCACCCAATCCATCTCACCACACGATCATCTGGGCCGTATGTGCAAGGGCGCGCGGCAGTTGGGTCAGCCCGAATTCGAACAGCGATTTGGCTATGCGTATCATCTGGACGCGGTGAAGTTTGCGGGCATGCTCACCAAGGTCTGCACCGGGCGCGGTGTCGAGCATATCCGGGATGAGGTGCAGGCGGTCGAACTGGACGAACAGGGCAATGTCAGCCATCTGATGTTGGAGCGTGCCGGCCGCCATGACATCGAAATGGTGGTGGATTGCACCGGCTTCCGTGGGTTGATCATCAATCAGGCGCTGGGTGAGCCGTTTTTGGACTACTCGGATTACCTGCCCAACGACCGCGCCATGGCGTTGCAGATCGAGCATCCCAATCCGCGAAAGATCGAAAGCCTGACACGGTCCACCGCGCTTGGCGCAGGTTGGACATGGCGGGTGCCGCTCTACAATCGTGTGGGGACCGGCTATGTGTATTCCTCGGCCCATCGCACGAATGATCAGGCGGCGGATGAATATCTTGAGTGGCTGGGCGAAAGCGGCAAGGGTGCAACGCCGCGCGTAATTCCGATGCGCGTCGGGCGTGTGCGCAATGCCTGGGTCAAGAACTGCGTGGCGATCGGTCTGTCCGGCGGGTTCATTGAACCGCTGGAAAGTACGGCGATCCACATGGTGGATCACGCGGTGCGCTGGTTTGCCGAGCACCTGCCCACCAAAGACATCGAGCCGTCGCTGCGGGACAGATATAACCGGCAGATGGACAAGCTCTATAACGAGGTGCTCGAATTCATCTGTTTGCACTACCGGCTGGGCAACCGCACGGATGACCCGTATTGGATCGACGCGCGCACCCAGATGAAGATACCGGACCGGTTGGCCGAGAACCTGGAACTGTGGCAGCACCGCCTGCCGATGCAGCATGATGTCGAGTTCGCAACCCTGTTCGACCACCGCGTATATCAGACGGTTCTGTTGGGCAAGCAGTCCTATGACACAGGGTACGGGACCGGTATTCGCGATCGCCTGCGGCCGCTCAAGAAAGCAATCTGGGCGCAGGGGATGAAGCACGCGAAAGCGGATCTTGCGCAGATCGTCCAAGCGATGCCGGATCACAAAACGCTGCTGCGCGATATCCGGGGCGAGTTGAAACAACCGGCTTTCGTCATGGCGACGGCGGCGAAACCGACAGTCGCCATGCCGGGCGTGAAACCGGAGCCGGTGGAGATCCAGAACATGCCCAACTTTGCCGAAATCGAAAGCGGCAAGAAGGATTTGCAGCTGTTCTAGAGTTCCCTGCGCTTTGTGCGGGGCGTGTTTTGAACGGGCTCAGACACAGCGGTTCGGCGCAGGAAACAGCACCGAACCGCAGCACGCTTTGACCGGGGACGTTGACGTACACCCAAGCCTGGTGCCTATCCGGACGCCAGCCTGTCCCGCAGGAACCGTCTGAGGATTTTGCCCGACGGGGATTTGGGGATTTCGTCAACAACCTCGACAACGTGGACCTGTTTGTAATGGGCCAGACGCTCGGCCAGAAAGCCCTGCAAATCCTCAAGAGGCGGCAGTTCCTGATCCGGGGTGGGGACGACAAAGGCCATCGGCAACTCTCCGGCCTCGGGGTCGGGTTTGCCGACCACTGCGGCGTCCGAGATGGCCGGGTGAGTCACAAGCTGCGCCTCCAACTCGGCAGGGGC
The DNA here is from genome assembly GCF_056541025.1 of Ruegeria sp. AK4. NCBI lineage: Bacteria > Pseudomonadati > Pseudomonadota > Alphaproteobacteria > Rhodobacterales > Roseobacteraceae > Ruegeria > Ruegeria sp. AK4. The sequence goes on along the minus strand of NZ_JBQFXS010000010.1, from coordinate 77,467 downwards.
GACCTGAAAGGCCTTGTATTTGATCAGTTCTTTCAGCCGGTCGGTGATGAACATGAACCCGTCGGCATCGATCCGGGCGATATCACCGGTGCGCAGCCAGCCATCGGGAAGCAGGGTTTCCGCCGTGGCTTCGGGATTGTTCAGATAACCCTTCATGGTCTGCGGGCCGCGCACCCATAGTTCACCTTCTTCCCCGACGGCTACGTCTTCCAAGGTTTCAGGGTTGACGATCCGGCATTCCGTGCTTGGCGCGGTGACACCGGACGATCCGCTTTTGTCCGCATGGGGCGGGGTCAGATGGCTGACCGGGGCAAGCTCGGTCATCCCGTAGCCTTGCACCGCGCGCAGGTTCAGCCGTTCGGCCACGGCATCCGAGATGTCGCCGCCCATGGGCGCCGCGCCGCTCAGCAATTGCTTTGTCGCGCTCAGATCGAACTTATCCACCAGCGGATGTTTGGCCAGCGCCAGCGCAACCGGCGGCACGACCCACAGCTTGGGGGTTTTGTAGCGGCTGCACAGGTCCAGATACATCTCCAGATCAAAGCGCGGGATGGTCACAACACAGCCCCCGGCGGCCAGATACAGGTTCATCACGACCTGCAGCCCGAAGATGTGAAAGAACGGCAGGAACGCAACGGTGGTTTCATGCGGTTCCAGCGCTGCGTACCCCATCACCTGATCCGTATTCGCCACCAGATTGCGATGGGTCAGCATGACGCCCTTGGGCAGGCCGGTTGTGCCCGAGGAATAGGGCAGGACGGCGATGTGGTTTTCGATATCGACCGGCACCTGATCCTCTTGCGGCGGACCCATGAAATCGGCCAGTGCCGCCGCCCCTTCGGGCGCGTCGCCGATCACGACGATCTGCCGGACTTTGGTGCCCTGTACCGCTGCCGTGGCCAGATCGTAAAACGGTGCGATCGTGACCAGCAGTTCCGCATCGGCATCTGTCAGTTGCTGGGTCACTTCGGGCGCGGTGTAGGTGGGATTGATCGTAGTGATGGTGCCACCGGCCCAGCAGATCCCGTGAAAAACAACGGCATATTCCGGCATGTTCGGAGCCATCAGGGCGATGCGGCAGCCGGGCCCGAACCCCTGTGCGGCCAAGCCGCCCGCAAATCGCTTGACCGCCGAGACGAACTCTGCACCCGTCATTTCCCGCCCCGTGGGACCATCGATCAGGACCGGTCTGTCCAGCGCGATTCCATCAAACACACGTTGGGTGATTGTCTTTGATGTCAATGCAACAGGTGGCAATGGGCTTTGGTAAATTGTCATGTCATTTCCCCCAAATGCGGCCCAGCCTACACTATTTTTCCGAAGCGCGCCCGGGTTGACGGATTTCGACGGCAAAACGCGGTGGTCCGGCGTTTCCCAACGGGTGGCCAAAAAGGGGTCTTGTGTCCGGGTTTTGATTTGTTATGAGATAACATACAATGAAACCCGCAATTCAAATCGAAACCCGCGCACTCACTTGGCTGCCAGCAACGGCCATGCCCATGTCGGCCCGGGGTCGCCATGCGTAGCAGAACATCCGGGCGGAACCTCAGAACGTCGATGAAAACTCGCCGTCGCGGCGGGTCGAGGATGCGGGCCTTTGATGCGCTGCCCCGCGACCTGCGGGTTTGGCTGGCCTCGGCCTGTTTGCCGTGGAGCCCGGAATCCGCCCTGAAAGTCTGGAGCAGGGCAGGTGGCCCCAGCAATCCCGATGCCGCGATTTCGCGGCTCGATGAAATTGAACGCGCGATGCTGCAGAAGGATGCGCAGGTTTGGGCCGCGAAAGCGCGCTGAAACATGTCGGGTGATGCCAATCCCCTTTAAAAACCGGCTTTCTGCTTGCACCGGCCAGGGAATCCGCCTATACGCGCGCTGTCTGAACAAGGGCGGTCAACGTCCGGATGACGTATCTGAGCAGGGCCGGGTCACCTCGGCCCTTTGTGTTTGTTAGCTCGGGCGCGTTCCGGATCACGCAGTCAGGCACCATGAAACAAGACCGGCGGAGACAACCGCTCGGCCAGCAAAAACGTATGTAAAGGAAAACAACGCCACATGGCTAACGCATCCATGGAGGAATTCGAAGCCCTCCTGAATGAAAGCTTCGAAATGGACACACCCGAAGAGGGTTCTGTTGTCAAAGGCAAGGTTCTGGCGATTGAAGCCGGACAGGCCATCATCGACGTCGGCTACAAAATGGAAGGCCGCGTTGATCTGAAAGAATTCGCAAATCCCGGCGAAGCCCCTGAAATCACTGTCGGTGACGAGGTCGAAGTTTACCTGCGCGCAGCAGAAAACGCCCGTGGCGAAGCCGTCATCTCGCGTGAGATGGCCCGCCGTGAAGAGGCATGGGACCGTCTGGAAAAAGCATATGCCGACGACCAGCGCGTCGAAGGTGCAATCTTTGGCCGCGTCAAAGGTGGCTTCACCGTCGATCTGGGTGGCGCAGTAGCTTTCCTGCCCGGCTCGCAGGTTGACGTCCGCCCCGTGCGCGACGCTGGCCCGCTGATGGGCCTGAAGCAGCCGTTCCAGATCCTGAAAATGGACCGCCGCCGTGGCAACATCGTTGTGTCGCGCCGCGCAATCCTGGAAGAATCGCGCGCCGAACAGCGCGCCGAAGTTATCGGCAACCTGTCCGAAGGTCAGACCGTCGAGGGTGTCGTCAAGAACATCACCGAATACGGTGCATTTGTTGACCTGGGCGGCGTTGACGGCCTGCTGCACGTCACCGACATGGCATGGCGCCGTGTGAACCACCCATCCGAGATCCTGACGATCGGCGAAACCATCAAGGTTCAGGTCATCAAGATCAACAAGGAAACCCACCGCATCAGCCTGGGCATGAAGCAGCTGCAGGAAGATCCGTGGGATCTGGTTGCTGCGAAATACCCGCTGGGCTCGGTCCATCAGGGTCGCGTCACCAACATCACCGACTACGGCGCGTTCGTCGAGCTGGAAGCCGGTGTCGAAGGTCTGGTGCACGTGTCCGAGATGTCCTGGACCAAGAAAAACGTCCACCCCGGCAAGATCGTTTCGACCAGCCAGGAAGTCGACGTCATGGTTCTGGAAATCGACGGCGCCAAGCGTCGCGTGTCTCTGGGCCTGAAGCAGACCATGCGCAACCCGTGGGAAGTGTTTGCAGAAACCCACCCCGAGGGCACCGAGGTCGAGGGCGAAGTCAAGAACATCACCGAATTCGGTCTGTTCATTGGCCTCGACGGCGACATCGACGGCATGGTTCACCTGTCCGACCTGTCCTGGGACGAGCGTGGCGAAGATGCGATCCAGAACTACCGCAAAGGCGACGTCGTTCAGGCGGTTGTCTCGGAAGTGGACGTGGAAAAAGAGCGTATCTCGCTGTCGATCAAAGCCCTGGGCGGTGACAAGTTCGCCGAAGCCGTGGGCGGCGTGAAACGTGGTTCGGTCATCACCGTCGAAGTGACCGCAATCGAAGATGGCGGCATCGAGGTCGAGTACGAAGGCATGAAGTCGTTCATCCGTCGTTCGGACCTGAGCCGTGACCGTGCCGAACAGCGCCCCGAGCGTTTCTCGACCGGTGACAAGGTCGACGTCCGCGTCACCAATGTCGACAGCAAGACCCGCCGTCTGGGCCTGTCGATCAAGGCACGCGAGATCGCCGAAGAGAAAGAGGCCGTGGAACAGTACGGCTCCTCCGACTCGGGCGCATCGCTGGGCGATATCCTGGGTGCAGCGCTGAAATCGGGCGACTAAACCCGGGGCGCACTCAGCCAAGCTTTTCGGCCTCGCACAACAGTGCGGGGCCGTTTTTGTTGCGAATCAATATGTTCCAAATACCCGGCTTAATCGCGCTGTCGTTCGCGCATTAAGTGTGGAAACGCGGGTTACGGGCAAAATTCGCGTGAGATTGCCGTAAAATGAACCCTCGCGGCCCAGAACCTCCGTTCCCCCAATCCGGCTTTTTTCCTATACTGTCAGAACAGTAGACAAGTCACACCGGTCGCCTGGGAGGGTATCACGCATGATTCGTTCAGAACTGATTCAGAAAATCGCCGACGAAAATCCGCATCTCTATCAGCGCGATGTCGAGCGAATCGTGAACACCGTTTTTGAAGAAGTCACGGATGCCATGGCCCGCGGTGACCGGGTGGAACTGCGCGGGTTCGGGGCGTTTTCGGTGAAAAAGCGCGATGCCCGTGTCGGGCGCAATCCGCGCACCGGCGAGACCGTGCAGGTCGAGGAAAAATGTGTTCCGTTTTTCAAGACCGGCAAGTTGCTTCGGGACCGATTGAACGGTAAAGCCTGACGTCATGATGCGTTACATTCGATATGCTTTTCTGGCGGTCCTCGGGATCGTTCTGGTTTCGATTTCGCTGGCCAATCTTGAAGCGGTCGAGCTGAAACTGATGCCCGACGCCCTGTCCGAACTGCTGGGCTTTAACCTGAACACGACGCTGCCGCTGTTTCTGGTGGTTCTGGGGGGCGTTGTTGCCGGGCTCGTTATCGGCTTCCTGTGGGAATGGCTGCGCGAACACAAGCACCGCCGCGATGCCAACGTCAACAAGGGCGAGGTCCGCAAGCTTGAGCGCGAGGTCAAGAAGCTCAAGAAAAAGCAGAACCAAGGCAAAGACGAAGTTCTGGCCATTCTGGACGAAGCCAGCTAAGGCACCCCAATGTCCGATACAAGGTTCAAGATTTGCGGCCTGACCGCCGCAGAACATGTGCGCGCTGCCGCCGAGGCGGGGGCAGGCTATGTCGGTTTTGTCTTTTTCCCGAAATCGCCCCGGCATCTTGAGGTTGCGGCCGCATCGGAACTCGCCCACCTTGTGCCCGCCGGCATCGCCAAGGTGGCGCTGACCGTGAATGCAACGGACGAAGAATTGGATCGCATCCTGTCCGCCGTCCCGCTGGACATGTTGCAGCTTCATGGCCAAGAAAGCCCCGATCGTGTGGCGGAGGTTCGCGACAGGTTCGGCCTGCCGGTGATGAAGGCCATCGGCGTCGCCGAGGCCGAGGATCTGGCCGCCATCGATCTTTATTCTGAAACCGCCGATCAGTTGCTGATCGACGCCAAACCGCCCCGCAATTCCGAATTGCCGGGCGGCAACGGGCTGGCCTTTGACTGGCGGCTGCTGGCCGGGCGGAAATACTGGCGGCGTCCGTGGATGCTGGCCGGTGGGCTTACCCCTGAAAACGTTGCCGAGGCTGTGCGGATGACCGGCGCGCGGCAGGTCGATGTTTCTTCGGGCGTGGAATGTGCGCCGGGCGTCAAGGATGCCGCGCTCATCCACGGTTTTGCAGACGCGCTTCGGTGATCTGATCCGGTCCGCACAGCGTATCCCCGATAAAGGGGATGGACCATGCTGGCGGCAATTGGCGGCGTTTCTCTGAAACACTGGTATTATGCGCCGGAATTTTTCTGGCGCGCCGGGCAGGCCTTGCGACAGGCCCGCGGCGACCCGCTGTGCCATCACGCCAGCGTCTTCCCGCATGACGGCCTGTATTTTTCCCTCTCCGTCTGGCAGGACGCCGAGGCGATGCTGACCTTTGCCCAGTCCGGCCCGCATCGGCGTGTGGTCCAGGCCTCGTCGCGTTTGGCGTATATCAACCGGTTCTGTCACTTTTCCTGCGTTGGCATCCCGACTACGCAGCAGGCGTTGAATATGTGGCGGCTGCAAACTCAGGCCGCCGAGTGATGCGTTTTGCCATGGCAAATCCGCGCGCCACCTCCTATGAACAACGGGTACGACGAGGGAGACACCCATGGCCAACGATCTTTTCAATTCCTTCATGTCCGGCCCTGACGAACAGGGCCGTTTCGGCATCTTCGGCGGGCGCTTTGTCAGCGAAACGCTGATGCCGCTGATCCTGTCGCTGGAAGAGGAATATGAGAAGGCCAAGGACGATCCCACCTTCTGGGCCGAGATGGACGATCTGTGGGCGAATTACGTGGGCCGCCCCTCGCCGCTGTATTACGCCGAACGCCTGACCGAGCACCTGGGCGGCGCGAAAATCTATCTGAAACGCGATGAACTGAACCACACCGGCGCGCATAAGATCAACAACGTGCTGGGACAGATCATTCTGGCGCGGCGCATGGGCAAGACCCGCATCATTGCCGAGACCGGAGCAGGTCAGCACGGCGTGGCCACAGCCACCGTCTGTGCCAAGTTCGGCCTGAAATGCGTGGTCTATATGGGCGCGCATGACGTGCAGCGTCAGGCGCCCAACGTGTTCCGTATGCGCCTGCTGGGGGCCGAGGTGATCCCGGTAACGAGCGGCCGTGGCACGTTGAAAGACGCCATGAACGACGCGCTGCGTGACTGGGTGACCAACGTACGCGACACGTTCTACTGCATCGGTACCGTGGCTGGTCCGCACCCGTATCCGGCGATGGTGCGCGACTTCCAGTCGATCATCGGCAAGGAAGCCAAGGAGCAGATGCACAAGGCCGAAGGACGTCTGCCCGACACGATAATCGCGGCTATCGGCGGCGGCTCGAACGCCATGGGCCTGTTCTACCCGTTCCTCGACGACAAATCGGTCAACATCATCGGCGTTGAGGCTGGCGGCAAGGGCGTGAACGAGAAGATGGAACATTGCGCCTCACTGACCGGTGGCCGTCCCGGCGTGCTGCATGGCAACCGCACCTACCTGCTGCAGGATGACGACGGGCAGATCCTCGAAGGCTATTCGATTTCCGCCGGGCTGGACTATCCCGGCATCGGGCCGGAGCATTCCTGGCTGAACGACGTTGGCCGCGCCCAGTATGTCTCGATCACAGACAAAGAGGCACTCGAGGCGTTCCAGCTGTGCTGTGCCACCGAAGGCATCATCCCGGCGCTGGAACCCTGCCATGCGCTGGCGCATGTCATGAAAATCGCGCCCGACCTGCCGAAGGATCACCTGATCTGCATGAACATGTGCGGGCGGGGCGACAAGGACGTGCAGACGGTTGCGAAGTATCTGAACTTTGACATGTCCGATACCGAGGGTCGCGTGATCGACTGACCCGAGGGCATCGGTACCAGGTAAGGTGCAGGCGGCAGCCCGAGGAATCGGCTGCCGCCTTTTTCGCAATCTGAGCTTGGGTTTCCTTTGAGTGCTCAGTGACGGCTTTTTAGGCGGACTGTTGCGATAAAGCGCTTAATCGCGGTCGAAACTTGGTGTTCCGGGTTGCACAGACACCCCTTTGGCGCGGTCGGTAGTGCGCTGTTTCAGGCGGTTCGAGCCTTAAAAACTTGGCAGTATCGCGCCAGCTTGCACCTGTCTGACCAACGCCGGTACTGCGGCGATCAAACTGCACCCACCGGTTGAATCACACGCCCTTCTATACAGCGCTTTGGAATTTTATTAACGTTCCGTTAACCGGCTGTTCTCACCAGCCGGATCAGGGGAGTTTCCATTTTAGGGGAACGCAAGGTGTTGCTGTTTCGGGGGCCGCGCAGTCGGAGCGCCCTGACGTGTCGCATCTGATCGGTGCAGTAGGAGGTATGAATGGTTTGGTCCGTTATGCGCAGGGTTTTGTACCTTTTCTGTGTGGTTGCTGCCGGTCTGATGGGCAGCAGCAAAGAGGCTTCGGCCCTTGATGGCTTTATCCCCTTCACACCTATTTCGACGCCCAGCGGCGGACCTGCGGCGGTCAGCAACAACGCGGGCATCTCGACCGCGTTTATTTCACTGGGCTCTCCCGGTGCGTTTCCGGGCGGGTCGTTCTATTTCAGCAATGCGAGCACGCCGGGCGCTGCGGTAACTCCGGCGGTTTTGACCAGCCTTGGCTATCTGGACCCGACGATTATCAGCCAGAACGGCGCGGATTCCACCTATGCGGCGGACGATTACATCGGCATCGTTTTCACCGCGCGCGAAACGGTCGGCGGACCGCTGTTCCAGTATGAATTCGCGTTGTCCGGGGTCGCGAGCACGCAGTTCATCAACACCCGGGTCATCGTGGACACAACGCAGCCCACGGCGACGATCGGGCCATTGACAGCGACCGGAAGCAGGACGTTTGAGGCGACGATCACCCTGAGTGAACCCAGCACGGATTTCACCGCAAGCGATCTTTCGGTCACCAATGCCACGGCCATCCTGTCCGGATCGGGGTCGAATTATGTGGCGACGCTGACGCCTCAGAACAACGGAACCATCGAACTTTTTGTTCCGGCGGGTGTTTTCACCGATGCCGCCGGCAATACAAACCTCGCGTCCAATACGGTCAGCACGGTGCAGGCGGTGGTGAACACGCAGCAACTGATCCAGGCCTTTCAGAACGCCCGGGCCAACAGCCTTGTCACGAACCAGCCCGAACTAACACGGTTCCTGCAGAACTCGGGCACCGGCGCGTTCGAATCCACGGTGACGCAAGGGGCGGGGTATCTGAATTTTGCCAGCGATCCTTCATTCCCTGTGTGGTTCAACCTGACGGGTAACTGGAGCTCGCAGGACGATTTCGATACCTCCTACGCGCTTGCGGTTTTGGGCACACACCGGCGCATAAACCAGAACCTGCTGATCGGCGCGATGTTGCAGATCGATTATGCGGAAACGGATAACGGCGCAGCCAGCGTGGACGGAACGGGCTGGCTGGTCGGGCCTTACGTGGTTGCCAAACTTCCCAGCCAGCCGGTGTTTTTCGAAGGCCGCGTGCTGTACGGGCAGGCCGACAACGACATTTCGCCCTTTGGCACGTATGAGGACAGTTTCGACAGTGACCGCTGGCTGATTCAGTCCCGCGTGACCGGCGAGTTGCAGCAGGGCGATCTGACGCTGATGCCGCTGCTCGATGTCAGCTACGCCAGCGATGATCAGGAGGCTTACACGGACAGCCTCGGGAATCTGATCCCGCAGCAGGATTTCAGCCTGACCACCGCCCGTCTCGGCATGGATTTCAGCCATCCGATTGCCGTGAAACGCGGGCAGATGCAGCTGACCGGCGGTCTGTCGGGGATCTGGAGCAGTACATCGGGCACAGGAACCGCACCGGGCGTCGCCCCTATCGGCGACACCGCCCGTGGGCGCGTCGATCTGGGCTTTGACTATCGGTTGGAAAACACCAGTTCTCTGGCGGCTGATCTGTTCTATGACGGCATCGGCGAAAGCGGCTTTGAAAGCTATTCGGTCAGCCTGACCTGGCAGATGGCCTTTTGATCCGCGCAGACTCAGCCTTCCGCCGCGTGCTGGCGCAACAGCTTTAGCGGAACGATTTCTAGCGCGCGTTGATGCGTGGCCTCCAGATGCACCTTTGGGGCGCAGCCTTCGTCATGGGCCTGCAGAAACCGGGCCGCACACAGGCACCAGCTGTCGCCGGGTTTCAGGCCGGGAAAGTCGAACTCGGGGCGTGGGGTGCTCAGGTCGTTTCCAACATATTTCGAATACGCCAGAAACTCGGCCGTCATGACCGCGCAGACGGTGTGGCTGCCCTGATCTTCGGGGCAGGTATTGCAGGCCCCGTCCCGGAAGAACCCGGTCAGCGGATCGCGCGAGCAGGGGGCCAGAACGCCGCCCAGAACATTGATGCTGTCTTGCTTTTGCATAAGGGCACTTTACAGGCTTTGCGCGATTTTGCGGAACATTTCGATGTTCAGCTCGCGGATTCCGGGGTCACGAAACTGCCGGTCAGCGCCCGTGGTCACGACCAGAACGCCGCGCGCCTGATCGAAATAGATATGCTGGCCGTAGATTCCGCGGGCCAGAAACTCGCCCTCATGCGCGCCGACCGGCACATACCATTGATAGCCATATCCGATTTCTCCGGGTTCGGTCGGGGCGCTGGGCCAGGTGGATTCGGTAATCCAGTCTGCCGGTACGATCTGCTGCCCATCCCGCGTGCCGTTCTGCAGGATCATCTGCCCGAACCGCGCGAAGTCGCGGGTGGTGAAGTTCAGGCCGCCCAGCACAAAGGCAACGCCCGCGCCGTCGGTGATATAGTACCCGTCCTGCTCCAGCCCCAGCGGTTCTATGATCTTTTCGGTCAGCAGATCGGCCATGCTACGCCCGGTCGCATCCCGGATCACCATGCTGAGCACATGAGTATCGATGGACACGTATTGCCAGACCTCTCCCGGTGGCGCGAAAGTTTCTCGCAGCGATGCGGCGAAATCATCCAGTTCGCCACCCAGCGCGACAACGCGACCCATGCGATTGATGTCCGAGTTATAGTCCAGATAATCCTCGTCAAAGGTCACGCCGCTGGCCATGTTCAGCACGTTGCGGAGTGTGGCTGTGTCATAGGCGGTGCCCTTCAGTTCCGGGGCATATTGCACGACCGGGTCGTCCAGGGACGCAATCGCGCCGTCCTCCATCAGGATGCCGAACAGGGCCGACAGATAGCTCTTGGCGACAGACCAGGAAATCCGCCGGTCATCGGGGCCGGTGCCGAGGTAATATTCTTCGAACCGGATCTCGCCATCCTGAAGCACCAGCAGAGAGGTCACGGCACGCTCGTCAATCCATGAATCGGCACCATCCGGCAAGTCAAAGCCGGGGCCATAGGGCAATTCCTACGTGGGTCCATCCCCGCGCGGCAGGGTGACCGTCAGGAAGGCATCGTCCATATGCGAGAAATTGTTGACGATCTTGTCAGGCGCAAACAGCGAGTTCACGGCCATCAACCGCTGAATCTCTTCGCGTTTCCAGACGCCGACCACAACGGCAGCCAGCACCAGCGCAAGAACGATGCGCAGCAGCCACTTGAACATTGTTCTCATGCAATGCCTCCCTCGCAGGAAGATTGGCGCGCGGGTCCGGAAACCGCAATTGCAACGTTACGGAAGCGCAGGTTTTGACCTATTTGAACTTGTCCAGCAGCTTTTGCATGGCTGACCGGCTGTCCGGGGCCGAGTCTGCCTGTTCCTGGGCTGGTTGAGCCTGAGGGTCCGGTTTCGCCGGTGTTTTGGACGATCTCGGCGGGGCGGTGCGCAGGGCGACCGCATTCATGAACTTGCCGCCATCGCCGTCGGCCAGATAGGCGGCCCCGTCAGACACGCCGCGCAGCACATCGTCCAGCCAGTCTGCATCGGCTTTGGCAAAGTCGCTTAATACATAGGGCGAAACCATTTCTTTCCGACCCGGATGCCCGATCCCCAGCCGGACGCGATCATAGGCCGGGCTGATATGGTCATGGATCGACCGCAACCCGTTATGCCCCGCATGACCGCCACCCGCCTTGACCCGCACCTTGCCGGGGGCGAGGTCCAGTTCGTCGTGAAACACCGTGACGTCGGTGGAGTCCAGCTTGTAAAATCGCATCGCCTCACCCACGGACTGGCCGGATCGGTTCATGAAGGTCTGCGGTTTGATCAGCAGGACCTTGTCGCTGCCCAGACGGCCCTCGGCAATCTCTGCCTGAAACTTGGATTTCCAGGGGCCGAACCCGTGATCTTGGGCAATCCGGTCCACAGCCATGAAGCCGATATTGTGCCGGTTGCGGGCGTATTTCGATCCGGGATTTCCCAATCCGACAAACAGTTTCATCGTCCAGCCTTTGCGTCGCGTTGCGCCGTGATTGCACGGTTTTGTCCGAAAATTCCAGCCCGAAGGCGGGAAAAGAAAAACGGGGCTCCGTTGGAACCCCGTTTCCCAATCCGGATGCAGTCCGAACTTATTCTTCAGCTTCGTCCTGACCGATGACTTCAACTTCATCGGCAGCGACTTCACCCTCTTCACCTTCTTCATCGTCACTGGACGACAGGCCGGTGGGGGCCGAGACGTTGGCGATCACGAAGTCACGATCAATGGTCGGCTTGGTGCCGCCGGGCAGGTCAACGGACGAGATGGTGACAACGTCGTTGATTTCCATACCGGTCAGATCAACGGTGATCTTCTCGGGGATATCGCCGGCGGTGCACATCAGTTCGACCTCGGGGCGGACAACGGTCAGAACGCCGCCCTTCTTGATGCCGGGGGCTGCTTCTTCGTTGATGAACTCAACGGGAATGAACAGTGCGATCTTGGTGGTCCGGCGCAGGCGCATCAGGTCCAGGTGGGTCGGCAGGTCTTTGACGACGTCACGCTGAACGTCACGGCAGATGACGCGGACGTCTTCGTGGCCTTCGACCTTCAGGTTCCAAAGGGTCGACTTGAACCGACCCGCTTTCAGACGCTTGAACAGAACGTTGAACGGGATCTGGATCGGCAGCGGGTCTTTGTCGCCACCAAACACAATGCCCGGAACCATGCCGTCGCGGCGTGCCTGACGAGCGGCGCCCTTGCCTGTCCCCGTCCGTTCCAGAGCTACGAGATCAGGAATCTCTCCAGCCATGATAATTCTCCAATGTTAGGGCGGGCATCCTCCAAGGCTGTATGCCCGCGTGAAGCCGCGTCCTTAGCTTGATTCATTCGGTTTGGAAAGGGGTTTTTGACCGCTTAGGTTTTTTGCGAGGCTCTGCCTCGTGCTCCGGGATGTTTAGAGCCAGATGAATAAAGGATCCCCTGCTTCATCTGGCCAAAAATATCCCGGGGGAGTCGCCCGCAGGGCGGCGGGGGCAGCGCCCCCAATCCAGATTGTCAGTCTTGCCAGCGACCGCCGAAATCTTTGGGCACCAGCAGGTTGTGGCGACCCAGATCGCCAACCGAGCGTTCACCGCACAGGGCCATCGTGGTATCCAGTTCTTTTTGAATAACATCCAGCGCGGTGGTCACGCCCTTCTGCCCCATCGCGCCCAGTCCATAGACAAAGGCGCGCCCGATATAGGTGCCTTTGGCCCCCAGCGCCAAGGCTTTGAGAACGTCCTGTCCCGAGCGAATTCCGCTGTCGAGGTGCACTTCAATATCGCCGCCAACCGCATCCATGATCTCGGGCAGCATGCGGATCGAACTGAGCGCCCCGTCCAGCTGCCGCCCGCCGTGGTTTGACACAACGATGGCGTCCGCGCCCAGTTTGACGGCCATTTTGGCGTCTTCGGCGTCAAGAATACCTTTCAGGATCACCTTGCCGCCCCATTCCTCCATCAGCTTTCCGACCTTGTTCCAGTCGAGTCTGGGATCGAACTGTTCGGCAGTCCAGGCCCCCAGAGATGAGGCATCCGAAATGCCATCGACATGGCCGACGATGTTTCCGAATTCGCGCCGCTGCGCCCGCAGCATCTCGATGCCCCAGGCCCATTTGGTCATCAGGTTCGCGATGGTCCTGGGCGTCAGTTTGGGCGGGGCGGACAGGCCGTTTTTCAGGTCCTTGTGGCGTTGACCCAGGATTTGCAGGTCCAGCGTGATCACTAGGGCCGAGCAGTTCGCATCCTTGGCACGTTGGATCAGGCGGCTGACATAATCTGCGTCCTTCATGGTGTAGAGCTGAAACCAGAAGGGTCTTTCGGTGTGGTCCGCCACATCCTCGATCGAGTTGATCGACATGGTGGACAGCGTGAAAGGCACGCCAAAATCCTCGGCCGCCTTCGCGGCCTTCATCTCACCATCCGCGTGCTGCATGCCGGTCAGGCCGACAGGGGCAAGCGCCACGGGCATTGAGACATCTTCGCCGATCATCTGCGACGCGGTCGACCGCCCCGACATGTCCACGGCAACCCGCTGGCGCAGGCGGATTTTCTCGAAGTCCGAACTGTTTTCGCGGAACGTCTGCTCGGTCCAGCTGCCGCTTTCCGCGTAGTCATAGAACATCCGCGGCACGCGGCGTTCATATATCTGCCGGAGGTCTTCGATGGTGGTGATGACGGGCATCCTCAGCCTTTCCGGTTCAGGCCGAATGCGCCCCGTCGGCGAGCGTTTTGACGAAATCCAGAACCTCGGCCACCGGTTTGCCCGCGCCGATCTGGCTGACGATGGCCGATCCCACGACCGACCCGTCCGCGACGCTGGCGATGGCCCGCGATTTCTCGGGCGTGTTGATGCCGAAGCCCACGATGACCGGCAGGTCGGTCTTGGCTTTGATCCGGGCAACCTCGGGGCCGACATTTGTGGCCTGCGCCTCGGCGGCTCCGGTGATCCCGGTGATCGAGACGTAGTACACGAAGCCCGAGGTATTTTGCAGCACGCGCGGCAGGCGGTTGTCATCCGTGGTCGGTGTGGCCAGTCGGATGAAGTTCAGACCGGCGGCCTGAGCAGGCAGGCAGAGTTCCGCGTCTTCTTCGGGCGGCAGGTCGACCACGATCAGCCCGTCGATGCCAGCGGCCTTGGCGTCGTCAAGAAACTGATCGACCCCGCGGCTGTAAATCGGGTTGAAATAGCCCATCAGAACAATCGGCGTGGTGTCGTCGGTCTCGCGAAAGGCGCGGGCCAGATCGAGTGCGCGCTGCAGGGTCATGCCCCCATCCAGGGCCCGCTGCCCGGCCAGCTGGATTGTCGGGCCGTCCGCCATCGGATCGGTGAAGGGCAGGCCCAGTTCGATCACATCCACGCCCGCGCCCGGCAGGCCTTTGACAACCTCGAGCGAGGTTTCATAGTCGGGATCACCGGCCATCACATAGGCGACAAAGGCCTTTTTGCCTTCGGCTTTCAGGGCTGCGAATTTGGCGTCGATACGGGTCATCGGATGTCCTTGCAGTCAGGTTTGAACCTGATGTGCAGAAACTTTGACCGGAAATCAATCCCGCAGGGTCAGATTGCCTCAGAACCCGTAGTGATACCGCAGGAACAGCGAGTTCACACCCGGGTTGAAGCTTTCGGTGCTGGCGTTGGATTTATGGGTAAGGGCCAGCGAGATGCTGTTACCGCTGTCCAGCGTGTAGCCGACGCCCAGAAGGCTGCGGATCTGGAAATTGCCGCCCAGATCGTTGTCGTCATTTGCGGCATTGTAGTAGCCCGGCATAAAACTGAGCTCGGCGAACCAGCGATCCGAAAAGGAATAGATGCCGATCAAGCCCGCGCCGATATGAGTGTCTCCAGCGGCATCCACGGTCAGCGCTGCGCCCCATGTCGCGTTGAAACGAGTTGCCTCGTAGAAGGGGCGGTGTTGGTATTCCAGCGAAAATATCGCCTCGTCGTCGCCATTGCCGTTGGAAAAATCCGCATAGCCTGCGCCAAATATGACGGACTGAGCCTGTACGGATGTTGCTGCAAGGAAAAGGGCGACGGAAACAAACAGTGATTTCATAGGACTTCTTTGTCGTTGCATAAGCGGCACTTGTTACTTGGTAAGCTTTGAGCAGCAATCACAACTCACGCAAGTGCAAATGTCATAACGGTGCTGTGATGTTGCAAAAGCGACTCGGGCATTTTGGCAGGCCGGGTTGCGCATTTTCCCCGACGTGCATAGAAGACGCCGTCGTATCGCTTCAGGAGGCCGCAATGGGCTTTAAAATGGGAATCGTGGGTCTGCCGAATGTGGGCAAGTCGACCCTGTTCAATGCGCTGACCAAGACCGCAGCCGCGCAGGCGGCAAATTTCCCGTTCTGCACCATCGAACCGAATGTGGGCGATGTGGCTGTTCCTGACGACCGGCTGGACAAGCTGGCGGCGATTGCTGCGTCCAAACAGACTATCCCGACACGCATGACCTTTGTGGATATTGCCGGTCTGGTGAAAGGTGCCTCCAAGGGCGAAGGTCTGGGCAACCAGTTTCTGGCCAATATCCGCGAGACCGACGCGATTGCCCATGTGCTGCGCTGCTTCGAAGATGGCGATGTGACCCATGTGGATGGCCGCGTCGACCCGGTGGCCGATGCCGACACCATCGAAACCGAGCTGATGCTGGCCGATCTGGAAAGCATCGAAAAGCGCCGCGCCAATCTGGTGCGCAAGCTGAAGGGCAACGACAAGGAGGCCGCGCAACAGGACCGTCTGCTGGCCGAGGCGCAGGTGATGCTGGAAAACGGCAAACCCGCGCGTCTGGTCGAAGTGTCCGACGAGGATGCGAAAGCGTGGAAGATGCTGCAGCTGCTGACCACCAAGCCGGTGCTCTATGTCTGCAACGTATCCGAGGAAGAGGCCGCCGACGGCAACGAATACTCGGCCAAAGTCGCCGAGATGGCCGCCGCGCAGGGCAATGCCCACGTCATCATCAGCGCCAAGATCGAAGAAGAGATCAGCCTGCTGGAAGACGACGAAGCCCAGATGTTCCTTGAGGAGATGGGGCTGGAAGAACCCGGCCTCGACCGCCTCATCCGCGCCGGTTACGACCTGCTGAAGCTTGAAACCTATTTCACCGTCGGCCCGAAAGAGGCCCGTGCCTGGACGATCCGCACCGGCACCGCCGCGCCGCAGGCCGCCGGTGTGATCCACGGGGATTTCGAAAAAGGCTTCATCCGCGCCGAAACCATCGCCTATGACGACTACATCACCGCCAATGGCGAGCAGGGCGCGAAAGAAGCCGGCAAGATGCGGGCCGAGGGCAAGGGCTACATCGTCAAGGATGGCGATGTGATGCACTTTTTGTTTAATACCTGAGCATTACGTGCGCCCGGGTTAACAAAGCTTTGGCGCTAGCCCCCAAGACCCAACTCGTGCCGTAGTGTGAAGTAGTCCCAGACAACCCAGCTTTCCGCAATCTTTCCAGCGGCGATGCGATCGATCTGAACGCCGGTCCAGTTGACTGTATCGCCAGTGGCAGGCTGGCCCAGGTAAGTCCCCTTCTGTGTCCCATAGAAACGCCAATGGGTGGATACGCGGTCGCCTTCGGCGATCTGTGCAAAAATTTCGACTTTCAGGTCGGGAAAGGCTTTGTGATTTTCCGCGACTATGCTGGCCCAAGTGGCTAAATCGATTCTCCCGGTGCCTCCGGTCGCCAAGGGCGCTTGGTGGTTTTGATACCCTTCGGCGAATATTGACTCGTCAATTGAGGACTCTGCTGCCCACATTTCAACGGCCTGCCGGGACAGGTTTTTTGCTGCGGAATTGTCGGTCTGTTGTGCCATCGCATCTCCTCCTGAGGCAAAGGTCAGGAAAATCGCCACTGCCCAAAAGCGCGGTACCAAGCTGATGTACTTTCTAGCCATTGACCTCCTCCTTGCATCATGACCACTTCGGGTAGGATAACGTGTTCGCTTCGACTGGGGAAATTGCGATTTTTCGGCGCGCGCAGGTGCAACAAGAGCTTTCACAGGGCTGTAAACGCGCTACTCTGCGCTTCTGACTGAAAAAAGAAACCGAGGCATGATCGAAATCCGCGACCTCCAACTGCTCAGCGCCCTCGCGCGGCATCGTCATTTTGCCAAGGCGGCCGAGGAATGCGGGATTTCGCAGCCTGCCTTCTCGATGCGCATCCGCAACCTCGAAGACCGGTTGGGTGTATCCATCGTCCGCCGGGCCAACCGGTTTCAGGGCCTGACCGAAGAGGGTGAGATGATCGTTCAGCGCGCGCGGCGTATCCTTGACGACACCAAGGCGCTGGAGCAGCAGGTGCTTGCCTCGAAGGGTGAGATTACGGGGACCCTGATCCTCGGCGTGATCCCGACGGCGATTGCTTTCACCGGTCGGCTGATCAAACGGTTGCAACAGGCGCATCCGCGCATCGTGACGCGCATTGAAACCATGTCTGCGACCGCCATTCAGCATCGGCTGGATGAGGGCAGTCTGGACGCGGGTATCACATATGGTGACAGCATCGGCACTGATCTGCGGCAGGTCCAGCCATTGTACGAGGAAACCTATGTGCTGCTGATCCCGTCCCACATGACCAAGGAAGCCGGCCCGATCCCCTGGGCGCGGGTTGCCGATTTTCCGATCAGCCTGCTTGAGCCGCAGATGCAGAACCGGCGCATCCTTGAACGGATTTTCGCCGAACAGGGCCTGCATCCGCATGTGGTTGCGGAAACCAGCGGCTTTACCGCCTCGATGGTCATGGCGCGCGAGGGGTTGGCGGCGACTGTTGTCCCCCGCGTTCTGGTCCGGGCGCTGGGCGATCTTAAGGGCACAAAGGTGCTGCCGTTGGTTGATCCGATTGTCAGCAAACCGATTTGTCTGGCGACGCTTGCACGTGACCCCGAACTGCCCACGGTCGAAGCTTTGCGTGCGGTGGTGACGTCTTTGCGGTGATAAGCTGTCGTTATCGTGCGATTGCGACAAGCGATTTGACGATATGCTGGTCTGATGAGAGACCGAACCTCAATCGGAGGGCATCATGGCACCATTAGATACCAAGCCATCGGGCGCACCCAAGGGCGTCTGGAAGTCAGGTAAAGGCAAGGGGCGGCACACGCCCAAGGGCCGGCAGTTCACGGATGAGGCGCAGGCCGAAATCGCACGCCTGCTGGGCGACCGCCCGCGCCGCCGCGATCTGCTGATCGAATTCCTTCATTTGATTCAGGACGCACACGGCCATATCAGCGCCGACCACATCGCCGCCCTGGCGGTCGAGATGCGGATCGGTCAGGCCGAGATTTACGAGACCGCCACCTTCTACGCCCATTTCGACGTCGTGAAAGAGGATGAGGCGCCGCCGCCCGCGCTGACGATCCGCGTCTGCGATTCCCTGTCCTGCGAGATGGCAGGTGCCCAGCAGTTGCAGAAGGCGCTGGAGGATGGTCTGGACGCCTCGCGGGTCCGGGTGCTGCGCGCGCCCTGTATGGGTCGCTGCGATACGGCGCCGGTTTTGGAGATCGGCCACAACCATATCGACCATGCGACCCCCGAAAAGGTGCAGGTCGCGATTGCCGCCGGTGACACCTACGCGCATCTGCCCGATTACGAAGCCTTTACCGCCTATGAGGCGAATGGCGGCTACGCCAAGCTGAAAGAGCTGCGCGAGGGCAGTGACTGGGAGAAAGTGCAGGAAGACGTCCTGTCCTCGGGCCTGCGCGGCCTGGGTGGTGCTGGCTTCCCATCGGGCAAGAAATGGGGCTTTGTGCGGATGAACGAAGGACCCCGCTATCTGGCCGTCAACGGCGATGAGGGCGAACCCGGTACGTTCAAGGACCGCTACTATCTGGAACGCACGCCGCACGTTTTCCTTGAGGGCATGTTGATCGCCGCATGGGCGGTCGAGGCGGAAACCTGCTTTATCTATATGCGCGATGAATACCCGGCGGTGCTGGAAATTCTGCGGCGTGAGATAGCGGCGCTGGAACAGGCCGGGATCGTTGAATCCGGCTATATCGACCTGCGCCGGGGGGCCGGTGCTTACATCTGCGGCGAAGAATCCGCGATGATCGAGTCGATCGAAGGCAAGAAAGGCCTGCCGCGTCATCGTCCTCCGTTCGTGGCGCAGGTTGGGGTCTTTAACCATCCGACGCTCGTGCACAATGTCGAGACGCTCTATTGGGTCACGAAAGTGTGCCGTGAGGGGCCGGAATGCCTGAACAGCACCGTAAAGAATGGCCGTAAAGGCCTGCGCAGCTATTCGGTCTCGGGCCGGGTGGCAAAGCCGGGTGTCCACCTGCTGCCTGCCGGATCGACCATTCTGGACGTGATCGAGGCCGCCGGAGGCATGGCTGAAGGTCAGACCTTCAAGGCGTACCAGCCGGGCGGTCCGTCCTCGGGCCTGTTGCCAGCGTCGATGGACGACATCCCGCTGGATTTCGACACGCTGCAACCGCATGGCACCTTCATCGGCTCTGCCGCCGTGGTGGTTCTGTCCGATCAGGACACTGCCCGCGATGCGGCGCTGAACATGCTGCGGTTCTTCGAGGATGAAAGCTGCGGCCAGTGCACCCCCTGCCGGGCGGGCTGCGAAAAGGCGGTCAAGCTGATGCAGGCCGACAAGTGGGATCAGGACCTGCTGGAAGATCTGTGTCAGGTCATGGGCGATGCCTCGATCTGCGGTCTGGGGCAGGCGGCCCCGAACCCGATCCGTCTGGTCATGAAACATTTCGCTGACGAAATCTGAGGGGAGACAGAGCCATGCTTGACGCAAGCCCAAACAAGACCGTCACCTTCAACCTGAACGGCGAAGACGTCACCGTGCCCGAAGGCTGGACCATCTGGGAAGCCGCCAAAGGGCAGGGGTTCACCATCCCGCACCTGTGCCACAAGCCGCAGCCGGGCTACAAACCCGACGGCAACTGCCGCGCCTGTATGGTCGAGGTAGAGGGCGAACGCACTCTGGTCGCCTCGTGCATCCGTCCGGCCTCCGACGGTATGGTGGTGAAAACCGACAGCGAGCGGGCCGAGAAGTCGCGCGCCATGGTGATGGAACTTCTGGTCGCCGATCAGCCGGAACAGCCGCATGATGCCTCGAGCCATTTCTGGGACATGGCCAAGCTGAACAATGTCAGCGACAGCCGTTTCCCGGCGAAAGAGCCCGAGAAAATCCCTCTGCTGGATGACAGCCACGTTGCAATGCGCGTCAATCTGGACGCCTGCATCAACTGCAACCTCTGCGTTCGCGCCTGCCGCGACGTGCAGGTCAACGACGTGATCGGCATGGCCGGTCGCGGCCACACGGCTCAGGTGGTATTCGACCAGAACGACCCGATGGGTGCCTCGACCTGCGTGGCCTGTGGCGAATGCGTTCAGGCCTGCCCGACCGGTGCCCTGATGCCCGCCACTGTGCTGGATGATCAGCAACTTGGCGACAGCAAGGATTACGATTCCGAGACCGAAAGCGTCTGCCCGTTCTGCGGCGTGGGCTGCAAGGTCTCTCTGAAGGTCAAGGACGGCAAGGTGAAATATGTCGAGGGCATCAACGGCCCCGCCAACGAAGGCCGCCTCTGTGTCAAAGGCCGGTTCGGGTTCGATTACATTCACCACCCGCATCGCCTGACCAAGCCGCTGATCCGGCGCGAGGATGCGCCTGCCAAGGGCCTGAACGTCGATCCGGGCAACCTGTCGACCCATTTCCGCGAAGCGACATGGGACGAGGCGATGGATCTGGCCGCCAGCAAGCTGCAAGCCCTGCGTGACGAAGACCCGCGCAGCGTTGCGGGCTTCGGCTCGGCCAAGTGCACCAACGAAGAAGCCTACCTGTTCCAGAAATTCATTCGTCAGGGCTTTAAGCACAACAATGTCGACCACTGCACGCGCTTGTGCCATGCGTCGTCGGTTGCTGCGCTGATCGAAAACGTCGGCTCGGGTGCTGTGACCGCGACCTTCAACGAGATCGAAAACGCGGATGTGGCGATCATCATCGGGGCCAACCCGATCGAGAACCACCCGGTGGCTGCGACCTATTTCAAGCAGTTCACCAAACGCGGCGGCAAGCTGATCGTGATGGACCCGCGCGGTGTTGGGATGCGCAAATTTGCGGATGAAATGCTGCAATTCCGCCCCGGTGCAGATGTCTCGATGCTCAACGCGATCATGAACGTGATCGTCGAAGAAGAACTCTATGACAGCCAGTACATCCACCGCTGGACCGAGAACTGGGAGGCCGAGAAAGAGCATCTGCGCCAGTTCACGCCCGAGGCGATGGCCCCGATCTGCGGCATCGAACCCGATCAGCTGCGCCGTGTGGCACGCACCTTTGCGCAGGCCAAGGCCGGTCTGATCTTCTGGGGCATGGGCGTCAGCCAGCATATCCACGGCACCGATAACTCGCGCTGCCTGATCAGCCTCGCCCTGATGACCGGCAATGTCGGCAAGCCCGGCGCGGGTCTGCACCCGCTGCGGGGGCAGAATAACGTGCAGGGGGCCTCGGATGCGGGTCTGATCCCGATGTTCCTGCCGGACTACCAGTCAGTCACCGATGATGGCATACGCGCCAAGTTCAACGAGGTCTGGAACTCGGACGACTTCTCGAACGAGAAGGGCCTGACCGTGACCGAGATCATCGATCAGGCCTATGCGGGCAATATCAAGGGCATGTACATTCAGGGTGAAAACCCGGCCATGTCCGACCCGGATGTCGGCCACGCGCGCGAGGCGCTGGCCAAGCTGGAACTGGTGATCGTGCAGGATATCTTCCTGACCGAGACGGCGAATTATGCTGACATCATCCTGCCCGCCTCGGCGCTGTATGAGAAGAACGGCACCGTGTCGAACACCAACCGGCAGGTGCAGCGGGTGCGGCCCGCGGTGACCCCTCCGGGTGAAGCGCGCGAGGATTGGGCAATCACCGTCGAACTGGCGCAGCGCATCGGGCTGAATTGGGACTACACGGATGTGTCGCAGGTCTTTGCCGAGATGAAGCTGACTATGGCGTCGCTGGATAACATCACGTGGGAACGGTTGGAGACCGAGACCATCACGTATCCATCTCTGTCCGAGACCGATCCGGGGCAGGCGATTGTGTTCGGCGATGGCTTCCCGCGCGCCGATGGCCGCGCCCGGTTCACCCCGGCCAGCGTCATTCCGCCGGATGAGGCCCCGGACGACGAATATCCGATGATCGCCACCACCGGACGCCAATTGGAACATTGGCACACCGGATCGATGACCCGCCGGGCCAGCGTTCTGGATGCGGTGGAGCCGGAAGCGAATTGCTCGATGAACCCCCGGACTTTGAAACTGATGGGCATCGAACCGGGCGAGACAATCCGCCTGACCACCCGTCGCGGTTCGATCGAGATCATGGTGCGCGCCGACCGGGCAATTGCCGAGGATATGGTGTTCATCCCCTTCGCCTATGTCGAAGCGGCGGCGAATATCCTGACCAACCCGGCCATCGACCCCTATGGCAAAATCCCCGAGTTCAAGTTCTCGGCCATTCGCGTGGAAAAGATCGAAGACGCCATCGCGGCGGAATAATCCGCCACCACGCACCAAGCCAATACAGGCGACCCCGACCGGGTCGCCTGTTTCGTATCTTGACAGCGTATTGCGCGCGGCCAACCCTGTAGCGGCAGCTCCCGGGAGGAAAACATGCCCCGCCGTTTTGTCGATCTGTCCGTTCCGCTGGAAACCGGCATCGTATCCGACCCGCCGATCATGCTGCCCGAGATCGAATACATGACCCATGATCAGACGGCGGAACAGGTCATGGCCTTCTTTCCGGGGTTGCAGAAAGAGGACCTGCCGGGCGGTGAAGGCTGGGCCATCGAACGCCTGCAGATCGCCACGCATAACGGCACCCATCTGGATGCGCCCTACCATCATCACTCGACCATGAACAGCGGCGAGCGGGCGATCACCATTGATGAGGTGCCGCTTGAGTGGTGCATGAACCCCGGCGTGAAGCTGGACTTCCGGCATTTCGAAGATGGCTATGTCGCCACCGCCGCTGATGTCGAAGCCGAACTGAAGCGCATCGGGCACGACCTGCAACCGCTGGATATCGTCGTCGTCAACACCGCGGCCGAAACCCATTACGGCAAGCCCGATTACCTGATGAAAGGCTGCGGAATCGGGCGCGAGGCGACGCTTTATCTGACCGGACGCGGGGTACGCGTCACCGGCACCGATGCCTGGAGTTGGGACGCCCCCTTCCCACTGACAGCGCAGGCCTATGCCGCGACACAGGACCCGTCGATTATCTGGGAGGGGCACCGCGCCTCGATGGACATCGGCTATTGCCATATCGAGAAACTGACCAACCTCGAAGACCTGCCGCCCACGGGTTTCGAAATCTCGTGCTTTCCGTTCAAGATCAAAGGGGCCTCGGCCGGGTTTGTCCGGGCGGTTGCCATATTCGACGATCCGTGAAGCGGTTTGGGGGGCGCTTCGTTTGGCGCGCGCGCAGGCCCATTTGGATAACTGTTTGGGATGGCCAAACAGCCCAAGTCACTGGGGCCAGCGGCCCGGCAAGGCCAGCCGGCAGGTGCTGGCAGAGATCAGTTTTTCGCCGGTTAATAGTCCCGTTCGAAGAACACGCCGATCCCGGTTTCTCCGCGCCCATCGACGGTACCGCGCACGGTGAAATTGTCGGTGACATCCAGGTTCAGATTCACCTCGGTATCGCCCTCGGTGTTGACGGTGAAATCCGTGTACAGATTGTCGCTCAGATACGCGCCTGCGCCCAGACGACCGGCCCCGCCCTCGGTCGCGCCGATATCGACGGTGTCGAGCCCGGTGGACTTGCGCAGCCCCCTGGTGGCATCCCCGCCCGCACCGCTGAGCTGCGCCAATGATGCCGCCATCTGCGCGATCACAAACGGCGAAAGTTCGGAAAACCGGTTTCCGAACAGAAGCATGGCAAGGGCCTCTTCCGCAGGGCGTTCGGGGTCCGAGAACACGTTAACTTCGGGCGAATCCAGCGGCCCGGCAATTTCGATAGTCGCCGTCCCGTCCGAGGTGCTGGCCGAGGATTCGAACTCGATATAGGGCGTCAGGTCGCCCTGCAGGGTGACAATGCCCTTTGTCAGCGCCAGACGGCGGCCCAGAATGTCGAAGTTGCCCCGGATCAGTTCGATCTGGCCCGAGGGGACAACCGATGCCGTGGTGCCGCCGATGAACAGACGCCCCCCCAGTTCCGCGTTCACACCGCGCCCGTTTACAAACACGGCCTTGGGGGCCAGCAGGCTGATATCCAGCGAAATCCGGGAATCGCCTTTCGTTTCGCTCTCTGACACCACAAGCTGCGCGCGTTCTCGGGTGACATAGCTGGCGCGGCTTTCATTCACATGTTGAATCTCGGGGATCGGGGCCGCGCCCACCGCGCCCGAGGCGGCGGCGAGGTTGATGTTGGTCTCGCCAAAATTGATCTGACCCGAAAGCGCGCTGTTCCCGGCCAAAGCTCCGGTCATGGAAATCTGGCCGTTCAGCGTGGTTTCGTACAGCAACTGGTCGGTCAGCACCAGATTGTTGAGCGCGGTCGTGATCTGCGCGTTGAAAGGCGGTGTCAGGTCCACCGGCCCGCTGACCGTAAAGCCTCCGCCCGCGCGCATGCTGCCATTCAGCGAGATTGTGGCGCGGCTTTGCGCAAGATCGACCGACCCGCCAATGCCGGTGATGGTCTGGCCCGCGGTCGGAATGGCCAGCGAGGTGCCCGAGGTCGTGATCGATCCGCTTAAGGAATCCAGCGCCGGATTGCCTTTCAGGGCAAGGTTGAACTGGGCGGTGCCGTCGATCTTGTTGGGCGAGATGAAGATATTGGCGATGCCGATATTGATCCCGCCCTGCGCCGTCAGGTCCGCCTGGCCCGAGGTTTCGTCGAACGTGCCCTTCACGTTACTGTTGATCTCGGCCGGTCCTTCGGCCTTGGCGTCGATGGTCCAGACACCGTTATCCCGTTGCGCGCTGCCGGTGGCGGAAATATTGCCGGGAAAATCGGGCGCGAACCGTTCGATCCGGTTGAACTTGGCGTCGAAATCCACATCTGCCGAACCGTTCCTGTCCACCGTTCCCACAAGGCTGGCATAGGAACTGTCAGGCCCTTGCAGCCGCGCGTTGCCCTCAAGCCCCGATCCGGTGGGGGCCACATTGCCGTCCAGCGACAGCGGGCCGGACAGGGTGTTTGACAACCGCCCCAGATCGTCAAGTGCGGCCGAGAAATTAAGCCCGCCGGACTCCCTGTCCAACTGCCCCGACGCGTTTGCCGACAGGGCCGAGCCTTTCAGCGAGAAGGTGCGGATATTCAGACCCTGATCGTCATTCACCGCATCCACGTTCAGGGTCGTGCGCCCCTGAATCAGCTTATCAGCCAGCTCGATGCCGGTCTGAATGTCATCCGCCGCCACGTTGCCCTGCAGGTCGAAATACTTGCTGCCCATGGCCCCCTGGCCCTGCAGATCGGCCTGAACCGATCCCGCAAGATCACGCCCGGCCAGCCCCGAGAACAGCGACAGGTCCGGCGCGTTCACCTGTGCCTGACCGTCCACTGCCAGTTCGCCGGTCGGGTCGTCGATGGTGGCGGCGACCTGCGCCGTCAGCGCGTTCCCGTTCACCTTGGCCTCGCGAATGACGATCTGATCCTGACTGATAGCCCCGTCAAACTCGACCGAAGTCTGGCCGGTCAGCAGCGGGTCAATGTCGGATATACCGGTCCTGATGCTGCGCCCGGAAACGCTCGCCGTGCCGTCAAACTCCAGCGTCTGAATGGTACCCTTGCCGTCCAGCTTCGCCTGCACCGACCCGCCCAGATCGCGCTTGGCCAGACCGGAAAAGACCGACAGATCGCGCGCATCCACGCTGGCCTGACCGTCGATCGAGACATTCCCGTCGGGCGTTGTCACCGTGCCGCTCGCCTGCGCGCGCAACGCGTTGTTGATCACCGAGAAATCCCGCAGCGTCAGGCCGTCTTCGCCGCGTTTGGCATCGACCGTGACCGTTGTTTCGCCCTTGATCACCGGGTCGATATCGTCGCGCCCTGTGGACAGATCATTGCCCTCGACAACTAGTTTGCCGTCGAAACTGCCCTCAAGCGGCGAGCCGTTGCCCTCGACCCGGACCGTGGCGTTCCCGCCCAGATCGAGCTGTGCCAGATCCGAGAAGCGCGACAGGTCCGAGGCCTCGAGCAGGGCGGAACCGTCCACCTGCAACCCGCTGGTCAGGCCGCTGATCAGCGCGTCGACACCAAGCGCGTAATCCGAGCCGACCAGTTCGAACCCCGACAGGTTCAGGGATTCGTCGCTGCCATAATCGAACAGGCCGTCCAGCGTGATCCGGTCGCCAAGCGCCGTGTTCAGCGCCGCGTCGGTCATGTCGATCCCGTCAAGCGCGGCTTGCAGATCACCATCGACTTTCAGGATATCCCCCTGTTCCAGCGTGCCTTGCGCCGTGATCTGCGCCCGGTCCAGACTGATCTGGGGCGATTTGAACGCGTTTGCCGTCAGGCTCAGGTCCCAAAGATTGCCGTTCTTCCGGTCGAACAGCGCCGATAGCTGTGCCGCCTCAATCGACGTCTCGCCGCCCGAGACCGGCAACACGACCGAGGTCCCTTCGGGCGGAGTAATGCGCCCTTGCAGGGCAGCAAGTTGCAGGGTGCCGCCAGTGGCCAGCTGCAGTTCACCCTTCAGGTTCAGCGCCTCGGTTGTCAGTTCCAGATCGCTGATGTCCAGCGCACCGTCCGGCTTGGTCAGCCCGTCCACGAACAGGCGGGTCTGGGTGCCAAAGAACGTGTCCATGTTCTCGGCGACAAAGGGCGTCAGGTCGCCGCCCAGATCGGCGGTAAAGGCAATCCCGTCCTCGGCGCTTGCCGCCGCGGTCGGGGCCGCGCGCAACCGCACCTGACCGTTGACGCGCACCTGGTTGTCGCTGCTCAGGCCAATGTCGGCGGTGAAATCGGTGACGGGGCCGGACCCTTTGGCCGTCAGCCCGATCGGCGGGCTGTCCGGTATCTTCAGCGCGGTCGAGATCAGCCCGCCCGATGCCTCGATCACCTGCAAATCCAGATCGATCTGGCTGTTGGAATTCTGGAAGCCTGCGGCCAGTTTGATCTCATCCCCGGCGCGGTCCAGCCGGGTGATGTCAAGATTGGTGTCCAGCGTTCCATCTGCCAGCGACAGGTTGCCGTTGACGGCAAGATCAGCCGCGACGCCGATCAGCGGCTCGCCCAGTGACAGCTCATCGATCCGGATCTCGCCGATTTCGATGGATACCGGCAGTTCCGGCAACTGAAACGGCGTGGTTTCCGCCGAAGGTGGTGGCGTGTCCTTGGTGGTTGTTCCCGGAGCGCGGGCGACATCGATTTCCTGCGCGGTCAGCGCGTTGACGGAAAACCGGCCCCGGATCAGGGCCAGACGGTTCCAGTCCAGCTCGGCATCCTTGATGGTCAGCCAGACGCCTTCGTCATCGGAAACCGTAATCTCCTGAATCGTGGCGCGGGAACTGAGCGCCCCTTGCAGGCCCCGGACCGTCACGTTCTGGTCGTCACCCGACAGCGTGTCCTGCAGGAAGCGTTCGATCATGCTGCCGCCGCCATCCTCTTGCGCCTGAACCGCAAGTGGGGCGCAGGTCAGGGTGCCGATCAGCAGAGGATATGAAAGACGCCGTATCAAAATGCCTGCCCGATCCCGATATAGAATTGCAAACCGTTGCCGGTCGTGCCCGAAACCGGCCAGGCCAGATCAAAGCGCAGCGGTCCGAACCCGCCAAGGTCATATCTGACCCCAAGCCCGGCACCCGCGTGATCGCGCGCGCCGCTGCCGATGAACGAAGACGTATCGACCACACCGTAGTCGTAAAACCCGACCAAAGACAGGGTTTCAGTAACCTTGCCGCGCACCTCGCCCGACAGGCCCAGAAACGATTTGCCGCCCGCAACACCGGTGCCGACCGGGATGCCGAGGCTTTCAAACGGCTGGCCCCTGACCGTGCCCGCACCGCCCGAGAAAAACAGAAAGTCCGGCGTGACCCCGTCCAGCGAAGGGCCGAGGACCGAGCCCAGCTGCACCCGCCCCGCGAGCACGATGCGCCCATTGGTTCTGAGGCTGGTATAGGCACGCCCGTCAAAGAACAGGCGAATGCCGGTGTCGGTGCCGGATAGCCCGACAAACGGCATGACCTGCGAATCCAGATAGTACCCCCGCGTGGCGCTGACCCTGCTATCGCGCAGGTCCCATTCCGAACGGAAGGGCAGGATGAAATACCGGAACTTCCGCCCGTCGCCAAAAGCATCATCCGCATCCGACAGTTGGAAACCTGCTGACGCCTCGGCATAGAGCCGGTCCGAGAATGTGCGCCGCGCACCGTAGGACAGCGACGCCACCGTGACATTGTAGTTGTCAGTGTTGCGCTGTTCCAGCAGGGCGCTCCAGAACGTGTTGTCGTCCGGGCCCAGACGATCGGGCTGATCCAAACGCAGGCCCAGTCGCCCGTCCAGCGGTTCGGACCCGCCGATATTGCGCAGCGCCGCCTCAAACCGCAGCCTCTCGGCGCGCCGGAACATGTTGCGATGGGTCCATGTGGCGGTCACATCGACACCAGCGCGCGATGCCAGTTCCACCCCGAAGGTCAGGCGGCGTTTGGGCAGGTCTTCGAATGTGGCATCGAAATCCAGCGTGCCGTCGGGATTGGGCGTTTCGCGTTCCTGAATCGAGACCACGTTGAACGTGCCGGTCCGCCGCAAACGCGTGCCGACCTTTTGAATCTCGGCGGGCGAATACACCTCGCCGCTGGGGAAGCCGGCGATCTTTTCAATCGAGCGGTGGCGCACATCGGTGTCGCCCTTGATGAACATCTTGCCAAAGGTCAGCCGCCTGCCCGGGGCCAGAT
Organism: Ruegeria sp. AK4; assembly: GCF_056541025.1. Taxonomy (NCBI): domain Bacteria; kingdom Pseudomonadati; phylum Pseudomonadota; class Alphaproteobacteria; order Rhodobacterales; family Roseobacteraceae; genus Ruegeria; species Ruegeria sp. AK4. The sequence continues at coordinate 48,640 of NZ_JBQFXS010000010.1, read as the reverse complement.
CGACCTCGGCGTCCAGACGCCTTTGCGCGTGTCGGGCAATGACGGTCTGACCGGCCACTTCGGCCTTGGCGTGACCGGCATCCCGCCAGCCCTGCACGCCAGCGGACGCCGCCTGTTGAATGGCCCCGGTGGTTGCCAGCTTGCCTGTCGCAAACTCCTCGGGCAGGACGGTATCGGGGGCCAGGGGCTGCACGACGGCCTCGCCGAACCTGAACGTCGGGCCGGTTTCAACCGTGATGACGGCGCGATTGATTTGCGCGGGTACGCTGAGTGAACTCAGGTCAGCGGCCTCGCGCCCGTCCAGTTTGATGCTAACGACGGGGCTGAAATACCCTTCGTCATACAGGATCTGAACGATGGTGCGGTAATCCGACAGCGCCCCGGACAGAATTTCCAGCGGCGTGTCCAGCCCACGGGATTCGGCGGTTGTGACCGAGGATGTTTCCTCGATCCGTTCAACCAGTTCCTTGGAGGCGCCGGGGATGGACAGGGTGGTTTCCAGCGCCGCGACAGACGTCGGTATCAAAGCCGCCAGTGCGCCCATAAGCCAGCGCCCAAGACTGCCCTGCGGCTTGTTCCCCTGCATCAGATGGCTCCAACTGCCCCTAGTCGAAATCACTTTTGCCGCATTGTTGTGCGGCTGTTTGATTTCCAGTTAGAGCATCTGAATCCTTTCGGGGAAAGAAAATTAACACGCGGCCCGCCAAATTGCGGGGAATAGTCGTGTTAAAGCCCGGCGTTGCGCACCCAACGGATGATCGCGTCGCGGTCTTCGGGTTCCATATAGGTCACATTGGCGGGCGGCATCGCATGGGTGACACCTGACTGCAGATAGATCTGTTCCGCATTGCGGGCGATATCGGCCTCGGTTTCCAGCAACACGCCTTTGGGGGCCCAAAGGATGCCCTCCCAAACCGGTTCGCGCGCGTGGCACATTGAACAGCGGCCCAGCACGATATCATGCGCCTCTTCAAACCCGGCGGCCGAGGCGAAACGTTCCTCGTAAGACGTCAGCGGCTGCGCCTCGGCCTCTTCCAGCGGTTTGTACATGGGTGCGGTGGACAGCCACATGATGGCGATGAACAGCAGGGCGGTGGCCAGCCATGTCCAGGTGGGATTGCCCGCGCGAGCGTGGCGGGTGTTGAAATAGTGCCGGATGGTGACGCCCATCAGGAACACCAGCGCGGCGATGATCCAGTTATACTGCGTGGCAAACGCCAGCGGATAGTGGTTTGACAGCATCAGGAACACGACCGGCAGCGTCAGGTAGTTGTTGTGGGTCGATCGCAGCTTGGCGATCTTGCCGTATTTCGGATCGGGTGTGCGGCCGTTCTTCAGATCATCGACCACGATGCGCTGGTTCGGCATGATGATGAAGAACACATTCGCCGTCATGATCGTGGCGGTAAACGCGCCCAAATGCAGCATCATCGCGCGGCCGGTGAAAATCTGGTTGTACCCCCAGCCCATCACCACCAGCAACGCAAACAGCAGCACCATCAGCAGTGTGGGACGCTCGCCCAACCCGGACTTGCACAGGAAATCATAGACCAGCCAGCCGACGGTCAGCGAGGCGGCTGAAATCAAAATCCCCTGCCACAGCGCCAGATCGGCCTTTTGCGCGTCGATCAGATAAAGCTCTCCGCCAACCCAATAGACGATCATCAAAAGCGCCGCGCCGCTCAGCCAGGTGGCGTAACTTTCCCATTTGAACCAGGTCAGGTGTTCGGGCATCCGCTCGGGCGCGACGAGGTATTTCTGGATGTGATAAAAGCCGCCGCCATGCACCTGCCATTCCTCGCCATCTGCCGGGCCGGGGATGTCGCGGTTCAGGCCAAGGTCCAGCGCGATGAAGTAGAATGAGGATCCGATCCAGGCGATGGCGGTGATCACGTGCAGCCAGCGCACGGCAAAAGCCATCCAGTCCCAGAACACGGCGAAGTCGTACATTTCAGAGGTCTCCGATTGCGTTGCCGCCACACTAGGCAAACGGGCTTTTCTTCGGTATTCCCGTATATTGTCAAACTGTATCAAAAAAAACGATAAGATGTCCTATCTCGACAACATCCGCACCTTCGTCCGCGTCTACGATCTGGGCAGCATGTCCGCTGCGGGCCGGGACCTGCGCATATCGCCCGCCGTGACCTCGGCACGGATTTCGCAGCTTGAGGATCATCTGGGCGTGCGCCTGTTCCAGCGCACCACCCGCAACCTGTCCCCGACGGAACAAGGCAAGGCGTTCTATCCCGGCGCGGTGGCGGTTCTGGATGCGGTGGACGACGCCGAGGCGCAGGTGACCCACCTGACCGAAGCGCCGCGGGGCTCGCTGTTCGTGGCCGCCCCGCTGGGGGTGGGGCGGCGGCTGCTTGCGCCGCATGTGCCTGATTTTCTGGCGGAATACCCCGAGATCGACGTGCGCCTGCGCCTGACGGACCGGTCTGTGGACCTGACGACCGAGGGGTTGGATCTGGCGTTTTTCATCGGTCAGCCCGAGGACAGCACCCTGCGCATCCGCAAGATCGCTGATTGCCAGCGCGTGCTGTGCGCCGCCCCGGATTATGTGAAACGGCGGGGCATGCCGCAGACCGGGGCCGAACTGATCTCGGACAAGCATGAATGTCTGAACCTGCGCTATCCCGGCGCGACCGAGTTTCAATGGATGCTGGAAACGCCGGAGGGCCCCAAGAGGTTCGCGGTCTCGGGGCGGTTTGAATGCGATGATGGCGATGTGCTGACGGATTGGGCGCTGTCAGGGCAGGGCATCGCGATGAAGCCGGTGTTTGAGGTCGCGGATCACCTGAAAGCGGGGCGTCTGGTTCCGGTTGCCCCGGACACGCCGCCGGTGTCGGTACAGATGGCCTGCCTGTACACCCACCGCCGCCATCAGGACCCCAAGGCACGCCTGTTCATGGATTTCATGATCGAACGGATCAGCGGGGTGGTGCGCAGTTCAGAACTGTGACGGTCAGCTACCGCGATAGGTCGAATAGCCGTAAGGCGACAGCAACAGCGGCACATGGTAGTGCGCCGAGGCATCCGACAGGCCGAACCGGATCGGAACCTCGTCCAGAAACAGAGGGTCGTCGCCTGCCTGACCGGTCGCGCGCAGGTAGTCACCGGCATGGAAGATCAACTCGTAAGCTCCGGTTTCGAACGCGTCCTGCGGCAGGATCGGGCCATCGGTGCGCCCGTCGGAATTGGTCTGCATTTCGGCGAGTTTCTCACGCCCTTCACCATTCAGCCTGTATAGAACAATGCGTAGCCCCTCGGCCGGGCAACCGCGTGCCGTGTCCAGAACATGGGTCGTCAGATAACCAGCCACGGCGATCTCCTTTGATTTGCCTTTCGGTTTGTCACAGTGTGGAACAAACTTCAAAACGGTGGAAATGCCGAAAGAACCGGAAACAGCGTTCGGATTGATTTGATAATCCCGGACCGATTTCTGGGCTAAGCCTGTCGAAACGCCCAAATATGGAAGACGCCATGCAGCCCCCTCGTTACCCCCGCGACATGATCGGATATGGTGCCAACCCGCCAGAGGCCCAGTGGCCAGGCGGGGCGAAGCTGGCCGTGCAGATCGTGCTGAACTACGAAGAGGGCGGCGAGAATTGCGTTTTGCACGGCGATGACGCGTCCGAGGCGTTTCTGTCCGAGATTGTCGGGGTCGCATCGTGGCCGGGGCAGCGCCACTGGAACATGGAATCGATCTATGAATACGGCGCGCGGGCCGGGTTCTGGCGGTTGCACCGTTTGATGCAGGACCTGCCGATTACCGTCTATGGTGTTGCGACGGCGCTGGCCCGGTCCCCCGATCAGGTCGCCGCCATGCAAGCCGCCGGGTGGGAGATCGCCAGCCACGGGCTGAAGTGGATCGAACACAAGGACATGCCCGAGGACGAAGAACGCGCCCAGATCGCCGAGGCCATCCGTCTGCACACTGAGGTCGTCGGCGACCGTCCGCGCGGTTGGTACACCGGGCGCTGTTCGGAAAACACCGTGAGGCTGGTGGCGGAAGAAGGCGGCTTTGCCTATGTGGCCGACACCTATGCCGACGATCTGCCCTACTGGATGCAGACCGGCGGGCGGGATCAGTTGATCGTGCCGTACACACTGGACTGCAACGACATGCGCTTTGCCACGCCGCAGGGGTTCAACTCGGGCGATCAGTTCTTTTCGTACCTTAAGGACAGTTTTGATGCGCTCTACGCCGAGGGTGAGGCGGGGGTGCCCAAGATGCTCTCGATCGGTCTGCACTGCCGCCTGATCGGGCGTCCGGGGCGGGTGATGGCTTTGAAGCGGTTTCTGGACTACGCGCGGGGCTTCTCGGATGTGTGGTTCGCGACACGGCTGCAAATCGCCGAACATTGGGCGCAGACCCATCCGCCCGTGTCGGCCCCGAAACCGTCGCGCATGGCGCGGGAGGAATTCGTTGCGGCCTATGGCGGCATATTCGAACATTCCGCCTGGATCGCCGAGCGGGCCTTTGATCTGGAACTTGGCCCCGCCCATGACACAGCAGGCGGATTGCACAATGCGCTGACGCGCATGTTCCGGTCGGCCTCGGACCAGGAACGTCTAGGCGTCCTGACCGCCCACCCCGATCTTGCCGGCAAGCTGGCGCAGGCCAAGCGGCTGACGCAGGAAAGCACGTCCGAGCAGGCCTCGGCCGGGCTGGATGCGCTGACGGATGCGGAGCGTGGTTCGTTCTCCGATCTGAACCGGCGCTATACGGATAAGTTCGGCTTTCCCTTCATCATCGCCGTGCGCGATCACGACAAGGCCTCGATCCTGCAGGCGTTCCAGCGCCGGATCGAACAGGACCGCGACACCGAGTTTGCCGAAGCGTGCCGACAGGTCGAACGGATCGCCGAATTCCGCCTGAGGGACTTGTTGCCGTCATGAGCCGTCGGATCGTGATCGAACCGCTGACAGCCGCCGCCTTCGCGCCTTTTGGTGATGTGATTGAGGTTTCCGGCGCGCCGGACAAGATCATCAATCAGGGTCAATGCGGGCGGTACCATGACCGGGCACTGGTGGACTTTGCCGACGGGCGCGCCGGGATCAGCCTGTTCGACGCCAATCCGCGCGGCCTGCCGTATCGGCTGGACATGGTCGAGCGGCACCCCGAGGGCAGTCAGGCCTTTATCCCGATGACCCACCAGCCGTTCCTTGTGGTCGTCGCCCCGGACAACGGCGGCCAACCCGGCCAGCCCCGCGCCTTTGTCACAACGCCGGGGCAGGTAGTGAACTATCATCGCGGCACATGGCATGGGGTTTTGACCCCGCTGCACGGGCCCGGCCTGTTTGCCGTGGTCGACCGGATAGGTGACGGAGCGAATCTGGAGGAGTTCTGGTTCGAAGAGCCGTTCGAGGTGGTCGAAAGCTGAACCAGAGCGCTCCCGCCAGATCAACCCTCGGCCATCAGGCGGGCGACGTCGAGCATGCGGGCCGAGAAACCCCATTCATTGTCGTACCAACCGAAGACGCGGATCTGGTTTTCGCCGATCATCCGGGTTTCCGGGCCTGCGATAACCAGCGATTCCGGCCGGGACCGCAGGTCTGAAGACACAAGCGGAAGGTCCGTCCAGCCCAGAACGGGCGAGGCATCGACCTCCTGACGCAGGGCGAGGTCGAAGGCGTCGGCGCTTTGACCGCGCTCCAGCGTCACCACAAGATCAACCGCAGAAACACTGGCCGTCGGAACACGCACGGCGGCACCCGAGATACGTCCTGCCAGATGCGGCAGGACCACGTCGATCAGATGGGTCGCGCTGGAGGTCGTGGGCACCATCGACAGCGCCCCCGCACGAGACCGCGCAAGGTCGCCGCGCGGGGCATCGACCATCGGCTGGCTGTTCGTGTAGCAGTGAATGGTGGTCATATGCCCCGAGGCAATGCCTCCGATCTCATCCAGCAGTTTGACCAGCGGTGCCAGCCCGTTGGTGGTGCAGGAGGCGTTCGAGACGATGCGGGCACCGCCCAGCTGATCCTCGTTCGCCCCCATCACGATCGTCACTTCGGCAGCGGGTGAGGGCCCCGAGATCAGCACTTTGCTTGCCCCGGCAGACAGCCCCCGGCGCGCAACGTCCGAGCTGCGGGCGACCCCGGTGCAATCCAGCACCACGTCCACGCCCGACAGATCGACCTGCGCCAGATCGACGCTGTGCGTCATCGCAATCGCGTGACCATCCACAATCAGCGCGCCGTCGCCTTCGGTCACGTGACCGGGATAGGGGCCAAAGGTGCTGTCGTATTTGAACAGATAGGCGCAGGTTTCCAGCGGTGCGATGTCATTGATCAGCACAAGCTCGATATCCGACCCGTGCGGCAAGGCCAGCACCTGCCGCAGAATCGTGCGGCCGATGCGGCCGAATCCGTTGATCGCGAGTTTCATGCGCAACCTATGGCAGGCGGATCAGGCGATCTCAACGAGAGTATTGTACCAATTTCAAGGGCAACTGACCTGCGAGAAGAACTGGCCCGAGATGTTCTGATACATGCTGGGCACGATCGGCTTGCACCCCGTCGCGGCCTGAATCGCGGCAATGGCCTGAATGGTGCGCAGGCGCGGCGGCGGGCCGAACGGGTTGAGGTTATTGTTGTCGCGCGTGGCGCGGTAGATCACCGGCGCGTCCGAGACCTGAGTCACCGCCCAGGTGCGGCTCATTACGAAGACGGATTTGGTTTCTTCCTTGGCGGCAACCGGGCCGGGTTGGGCAATCGCCAGTGCGGCAAAGGCTGCTGCGGCCAACAGGGGAATATGCAGTTTCATCGATCAATCTCCGGTACTCGAAAAAGGAATTTGCTTGGATTTCAGCAAATTCCAGGGCTTGTGTGAACCCCCGGCCCGAGAGATTCAGGCAAACTGTCGGTAATTTACCCTCTAGCCGGTCGGGACAGTCAGCGGCATGTGGCGGTTGACGTCCTTGTAAAGCAGATACCGGAACCGCCCCGGCCCCCCCGCATAACAGGCCTGCGGGCAGAAGGCGCGCAGCCACATGTAGTCGCCGGCCTCGACCTCGACCCAGTCCTGGTTGAGCCGGTAAACGGCTTTGCCTTCAAGCACGTACAGGCCGTGCTCCATCACATGGGTTTCGGCAAAGGGGATCACGGCCCCCGGTTCGAACGTCACGATCGTCACATGCATGTCATGGCGCAGATCCTGCGGGTCGACAAAGCGGGTGGTGGCCCAGCGCCCCTCGGTGCCCGGCATCGGGTTGGGGGCAACATCACGTTCGTTGGTGATGATCGGGTCGGGGACCGGCAGGCCGGGAACCGCCTGATAGGCCTTGCGGACCCAGTGAAAGCGCGCGGCCTGGTCGCCGGTATTGTGCAGCGTCCATTCCGACCCCGGCGGGATATAGGCGTATCCCCCTGTTTCCAAACGGTGAATCGCACCCCCCAGCGTCAGCGTAACCGTTCCTTCAACGACAAACAGAACGGCCTGCGCGCGGCTGTCGGTCTCGGGGTGGTCGCTGCCGCCGCCGGGCTGAACCTCCATGATGTATTGTGAAAACGTCTCGGCGAAACCGCTCAGGGGGCGGGACAGGACCCACAGGCGGGTGCCCTCCCAAAAGGGCAGGTAGCTGGCGGTGATGTCGCGCATCGTGCCCTTGGGGATCACCGCGTAGGCCTCGGTGAACATGGCGCGGTCGGTCAAAAGCTGCTCCTGACCGGGATGCCCGCCGCTGGGCGCAAAATAGGTTGGTTGTGTCATCGCATGCCCTTGTATCGTTTGCCCGGCACTATGCGGGGAATGACGGCGCGCCTCTAGCTGCGGCCTTTCGATAGGTTTGTTCGGGATATTTTGAAGGTGGCCCGCGCAGGGGTTGGCCCCGTCCGCGCCAGGGTATATCCTTGAAGGTGAACCGATTTTAGCCAAGCGAGGCCGTCATGAAAGCCCGGATTTCTTTTGCAGCCATTGCCCTAAGCATCGCGGGCTTTGCGATGGCCGCGCACGCCAAGCCACTGTCCCGAATCATTGCCGAGATGGGTTTAAGCCCCGCCGACTTCGAAGTGCTGAACGCGGCGTCGGATTCGCTTTTTGCGGGTGGTGTCCCCGGCAACGGGACCGAGCGGTCGTGGGTGAATGAAGATACCGGATCAAAGGGCACGATCCGGGTGAACGGCGTGGATGGCAACTGCGTCCGCCTGCAGCACTTCATTCAGCCCGAAGGGGGCGATCAGACGCGCGAGGTGCGGACCCGTCGGTGCAAGGATGCCGAAGGCAACTGGGTACTGGCCCCCTAAGGGATTGGCTTCAATAGCCCCGGTCCCTGTCCACTTCGTGCAGCAGCGGCGCTCCGGCTGTCAGCCGCTGGAAGTTCTCGGCCACATCTGACAGCGCATCGCCCAGATGCCAGCCCGACACGTGCGGCGTGATCTTAACGCCCGGGTGCCGCCAGAGCGGGCTGTCCTGCGGCAGTGGTTCCTTGCGGGTCACGTCCAGAACTGCATGGCCGGGTGTGCCACTGTCCAGCGCGGCGATCAGCGCCTCTTCGTCGATCAGGTTGCCGCGCCCTGCGTTCAGCAACTGGCTGCCGGGTTTCATCGCGGCCAGCAAGCCCGCGTCGAACAAACCCGTGGTTTGCGGGGTCGAGGGCAGAATGGCGCACACGTGATCGCACCGGCCCAGCATGTCGGGCAGGGCGTCTTGACCATGCAGGCATTCCACCCCGTCGATCTGCTTGGCTGAACGGCTCCAGCCGATGACCTGAAACCCGACGGCGCGCAGCATGCGGGCGGCGCGATTGCCGATGTGACCCAGCCCCAGAACGCCCACCACGGTGTCGGGCGTGAGGATGGGTTCTTTCGAAAGCCACTCGGCTCGCTTCTGCGCCGCTTCGTGAAACGCCATATGGCGCTGGGTGCGCAGGATATAGGCCAGAAACCACTCGGCAATTTCGCGCGCCGGTGCATCCGGTTTCAGCCGCGTAACGCGGACATTTGGCGGCAGGTTCGCGTTGCCCACGATGGTTTCCACCCCGGCCCCCAGTTTCTGCACGAGTTTCAAGTTGGGGAACTGGCTCAGGTGGCCGTCTGTCAAACCGACGACCGCGATCATCGAAATCTCGTGCGGGTTTCCGAGTGTCTCGGGCGTACGCACATCGGCGTCGGGCGATAGCCGCAGAATCGATTCGGCGATTTCGGCGTTGCTCATCCAGTCGGTCAGGCCGGTATCGATCAACAGGGCCAAGGGCTGCTCCTTCCGGGACATCGCGTCACCCCAGACGGGGGCGGTTTTGGGTGGCGTTTGTTGTGACTATGCCGTTTGGTGTGCAAAAGAAAACCCCGGGTGATTTGCACCCCGGGGCGCAGAGACAGGATGACAGCCCCGATGACAGCGGATCGCGACGCGCAGCCCTTTTTCCACCTTGCCGAAGATGGTGCGTTTATCGGCCTTGACCCGGCGCGCGGCCCCTGGTCCGCCGATCATTGCCACGCGGGACCTGTGACCGGGCTGATCGTACGTGCGGCTGAAACCGAGGTTGGCCCTGACAAGATGCTGACCCGCCTGACGGTGGATTTGCTGCGCCCCTTGCCCCTTGCCGGGTTGCGCGTGGCGGCTGAAACCACACGCCACACCAAGACGCTGGCGACCACAAAGGTCACGGTGCATGACCTTGACGACACGCTGTGCGCAACCGCAACGACGATGCACCTGATCCGCAAGTCGATGGCGGATGTGCCCAATGTCCAAACCGCCCCCTTGTCGCTGGCAGCCACGGTAAACGGGCCTTTTCCGATTGGTGAACTGCGCCATGGTCTGACAGGCTTCGCCCATTGCGTCGATGTGCTTTACCCCGAAGGCGGCAATCAGGGACCCGGCCCCAAGGCCATCTGGATGCGCACGCCCGCCTTGCTGGAAGGTGAGAGGCCCTCGCCGATTCAGGCGCTCTGCCCCTTGGCCGATTGCGGCAACGGTATCTCGTGGAATGCGCCCACGTCCGAGATGGGGTTCATGAACACCGATCTGACCGTGCAAATCCACCGAGAGCCTGTGTCGGACTGGCTGGCCTCGGATTCGGTGTCGCATTGGCAGGATACCGGGATCGGGATGTCACAATCGGTTCTCTATGACACGGAAGGTCCCGTGGGGACCGCGCTGCAGACGCTTGTCCTGTTCCCGCCCGCATGATCCCGTCGGCTGAATTCTGCAGTATGAGCGCGATACGCGTTGCCGCCGGACCCCTCGCACCCTATCTTTCGGGCATGCGTTGGCTGACCGCTCTTCTGACCTGCTGCCTTCCGATCCCGGCTTTGGCGCACCCGCATGTCTTCATCGACACGGGGCTGGAGTTCATTGTCGACGATGCGGGCCAGTTGACCCATGTACGCGTGACCTGGGCCTATGACGAATTCTACTCGCTGCTGCTGCTTGAGGATATGAAGCTGGATCAGGACGCTGATGGCGTTCTGACCGAGGCCGAGGAACAGTTTCTGAACGGCTTCGACGCGCAGTGGATCGAAGGGTACAATGGCGATCTGGTGGTCACCGCAAACGACGCGCCCGTTGCCCTTTCTGGCCCACTCGAAGCGGTTGCGACCACCGAAGACGGGCGCATCGTCTCATCACACATTCGCGCGGTCGAAGGCGGTGCGGTTGCGGCCAATGCCCTGTCCGCCAAGGCCTTTGATGAAACGTTTTACACCGCCTATGAATTGAACCGCCCCGTCACCGTTTCCGGACCCGCCACATGCCAGCTTGAACGGGTCGATCCCGATATCGACGCGGAACTGGCGCAGATGCAGGCGTTTCTGCGAACGCTGGATGTGAATGTCGATCTGGAAGAAAACGATATCCCGCTGGTGGGTGAGAAATTTGCCACCGAGATCCGCCTTTCATGTCCAAATACCTGATTTTCCCGGTCGCGATCGCCATAGCCTTGCTGCTGTGGTTCTGGGGCAGCGGCGGCTTTGACAGCCTGGCCGCCTGGGCCGCAGGTGAGCAGCGTGAGTTCCAGAACCAGATCGCCCGGTCTCTGCGCGCCGCCCGTGCCCAGCAGCCCGAGGCCGTCGCAACCCTGCTGACGGTCTGTTTCGCCTACGGGTTCTTTCATGCAATCGGTCCGGGTCACGGCAAGGTTCTGATTGGCGGCTACGGGCTGGGCCGACGCGTCGCCTTTTGGCGCTTGTCCGCGATCAGTGTGCTGTCCAGTCTGGGGCAGGCGGTGACGGCTGTTGTTTTGGTCTATGCCGGGGTGCTGATCTTCCAGATGTCGCGCGAAAGTCTTGTGGGTACGACCGAACGGGTCATGGCCCCGATCAGCTACGCCGCGATCGCGGTGATTGGCCTGTGGCTGGTGTTCCGATCCGTTCGCAGCTTCGCCCGGCGGCACCGCAGCCAGACCGCCCACGCACATCATCACCACCATCATGAGGGTGAGGCCTGCTCAGAGTGCGGCCACCGCCATGGCCCTAGCGCGGAAGAGGTCGCCCAGGCCGGAACCCTGCGCGAGGCGCTTGTGCTGATCGCAGGCATCGCAGCCCGCCCCTGCACCGGCGCTTTGTTCGTGCTGATCCTGACATGGCAGATGGGCATCGCGATGGTCGGCATCGCCGGGGCCTTTGCAATGGCACTGGGCACGGCGACAGTCACGACGCTGGTGGGCTGGACCTCATTCGGATTGCGCGGGGGGCTGCTGGCGTCGGCCTCGGCCACGCGGTTTGCTTCCGTTCTGGCCCCGACCATCGAACTGGTGGCCGGTTTGCTGATTGTGGTGATTGCCGGCGGTTTGCTGCTGCGGGCGATTTGAGTCAGTCGAACACCGGCTCGGGATAGCCAACCCGCGCCAGATACAGACCCTGCGGCGGACAAACCGGCCCGCAGGCCGCACGATCGGCAGCTTCCAGAGCATCGCGCACATCCTCGGGCGACCAGGCACATGCACCGACCCGCTCCAGCGTGCCCACGAAGCTGCGGACTTGATTATGCAGGAACGACCGGGCGCGGACGTGGAAGTGCACCTCGGGGCCCGAGAATCCCTCAACTTGCTCGACGCGCAATTCGTCCAGCGTCTTCACAGGGCTGGCGGCCTGACAGATCGAGGACCGGAAGGTGGTGAAGTCATGCCGCCCGATCAGCATATCTGCCCCTGTTTGCATCGCGTCGATATCCAGCCGGTGATTGATCCGCCAGACCTGACCCCGATCATGCGTCGCAGGCGCGCGGCGTATCAGGATGCGGAACAGATATTGACGCTCGATGGCCGAGAACCGCGCATGCCAGTCGTCATCCACCCGCGCGGCCTGAACAATCGCGACGGGCTGGGGTTTGAGGTGATAGTTCAGCGCCTCGGACAGGCGGAACGGGTCCCACTCTTTGGCCAAGTCACAATGCGCGACCTGCCCCAGCGCGTGCACGCCCGCATCGGTGCGTCCGGCGGCGGCGATCGTGTGCTCTCCGGGCTGGATGTGGGACAGGGCCTGTTCGATGGCACCCTGCACTGACGGCAGTTCCTTTTGCCGCTGCCACCCGGCAAACGGCTCCCCCTGGTATTCGACTTTCAACGCGTATCTGGGCATGGGGCGCTGGTACAGCGCGGCGCGAGAACGGGCAAGGGGGCGAAAGCGCTGGTATGTGGCGCACCCGCTACCTATCTTGGGCAAAACAATAATTGCGGGGCGACGGCTTGGTCATCTCATCACTGGCAGACAGTCTTATGCGCGGCGTCGAATCCATCGGCGACAGCGTGTCCGAGACGTTTTTTGAGCCGGTCATCCGGCTTGGCGTTACCGGGTTGGCGCGGTCGGGCAAGACGGTCTTCATCACCTCACTGGTGGCGAACCTGCTGGATCGGGGCCGGATGACCGGCCTTGCCGCGCAACAGGAAGGGCGGATCAACGCCGCTTATCTGCAGCCGCAGCCGGACGATACAGTGCCCCGGTTCGACTATGAATCCCACCTGTCCGACCTGACCGGTCCCAACCCGCATTGGCCCGACAGCACCCGCGCGGTGTCCGAGCTGCGCCTGTCGTTCAAAGCCCGCCCCGCCGGATTGCTGGCCGGGCTGCAGGGGCCGCGCACGGTCCATCTGGATATCGTGGATTATCCGGGCGAATGGCTGCTGGATCTGGCGCTGATGGACAAGTCTTATCAGGACTGGTCGCAGGAAACGCTGTCCCGCATTGAACAGCGCGCCGAGGCGGGATCGTTCCTGTCGGCCCTGGATTCTGCCGACCCAACCAGCGCACATGATGAACCGACGGCGCAGGCTTTGACTGCGGCCTTCACCGCCTATCTCAACAGTGCGAGAGACGCGGGGTTCTATGACTGCACCCCGGGGCGGTTCCTGCTGCCCGGTGATCTGGCCGGGTCTCCGGTTCTGACCTTCGCGCCCCTGCGCATGTCCGGCCCGTCGCGCCGCCACACCCTGCAGCGCGAGATGGAGCGGCGGTACGAGGCTTATAAATCCCGGGTCGTCAAACCGTTCTTTCGCGACCATTTCGCCCGGATTGACCGGCAGGTCGTGTTGGTCGACGCGCTGGGCGCGATCCACCGGGGGCCGCAGGCGGTCGAGGATATGCGCCGCGCGATGGGCGATATCCTGTCCGCCTTCCGTCCGGGCCGGAACGCGTGGCTCAGCCAGTTGCTGCTGGGCAAACGGGTTGAACGTATCCTCTTTGCCGCCACCAAGGCCGATCACCTGCATCACCTGCAGCACCCCCGCCTGACCGCGATCATGGAGGCACTGACGCGTGAGGCTCGGGACCGCGCCAAATTCGCGGGTGCCGAAACGGCGGCGCTGTCGCTGGCCTCGCTGCGCGCCACGACCGAGGAGATGCGTACTCATAACGGCGCCGAACTGCCCTGCGTGCGCGGCACCTTGCTGGACAGCGGCAAACAGGCGGCCTTCTACCCCGGGGACCTGCCGGATGACCCCGCGCATCTGCTCGGCCCCGCACGAAACGGGGCGGACACATGGCTGGGTGAGGATTACGGTTTCATGGCCTTCGCCCCCGCGCACCTGACCCTGCGCCCCGGCGATGGCCCGCCGCACATAAGGCTGGACCGCGCGGCGCAATTCCTGATCGGAGACCGGCTGTGACAGTAACCCTTCGCCCCGCGCGCAGCACCGATGCCGGTGTGACAGGTACAATCCTGCACAGTTTTGCGCGGGAAAATGACTGGATGCCGGAACTGCACAGCTGCGCCGAGACCATCGCCTTTTGCGGCCGTATGATCGATCAGGACTGGGTGACAGTGGCCGAAACGGATGAGGGCGTTGTTGGCTTTCTGGCGCTGAATGGCGCGGAAATCCACTCGCTTTATCTGGCAGAACCGGCGCGCGGGCAGGGGATCGGACGGCAACTTCTGGATCATGCCAAATCGGGGCATTCTCGCCTGAGCCTCTTTGCCTTTCAGCACAACGCTCCGGCCTGCCGCTTCTACGAACGCAACGGCTTTGCCGAGGTCGCCCGCAGCGATGGCGCAGACAATGACGAAAACCTGCCGGACATCAGATATGTCTGGCGCAGCAAGGGGTTGAACGATGGCTAAGGGCCCGGTTCTGATCGATCTCGAAGCGGATGAACCTGCCGCCGACGTCGCGCAGGCCCCTCCGGTGCCCGATATCGCCCAGCCGCAAGGGCAGGCGATGCAGAGCGTCGCGCGATTTGCGTCGCGCAAACCCTCGGCGCTGTCGCGGTGGTTCTGGGGGCTGGCGCTGGCGGTTGTCGGAGCGGCGATCTCGGTCGCGGCCTGGGATTTTGCGACCTCGCTGGTCCAACGCGCGCCCATTCTGGGGTGGATCGTCACCGGGCTGCTGGCAGCTCTGGTGCTGGTCGCCCTGATCATCGCGATCCGCGAACTGGCGGCGATTGGCCGTCTGTCGCGTGTGGACGGCATGCGCCGCGCGGCAGATGCGGCACTGGCCGAGGCGGATTTGGCGCAGGCGCGCGCGGTGACGACCCGGTTGATCGCCTTCTACAAGGCGCGCGAGGAAACCCGATGGGGCCGGGATCGTCTGGCTGAGCGGATGGCGGACCAGTTCGATGCCTCGGGCCTGCTGCAACTGGCCGAGGATGAGCTACTGGCCCCGCTCGATGCCGCCGCCAGCCGCGAGGTTGAGGCCGCCGCCCGTCAGGTCGCGACGGTGACCGCGCTGGTGCCTCTGGCGCTGGCGGATGTGGTGACGGCTTTGGCAGCGTCGCTGCGGATGATCCGGCGGGTGGCCGAGATTTATGGCGGACGGGCCGGGTTTCTGGGCAGTTGGCGGCTGACCCGCGCCGTATTCGTGCATCTGGTTGCCACCGGTGCTGTGGCCGTGGGCGATGACCTGCTGGAACCGGTTCTGGGCGGCTCGGTTCTCAGCAAACTGTCGCGGCGTTTCGGTGAAGGGCTGGTGAACGGCGCGCTCAGCGCCCGCGTTGGCGTCGCCGCGATGGAGGTCTGCCGCCCCCTGCCATTCTCGGACCGCCACAAACCGTCCACGCGCGGCATCATCAAGCGCGCGTTGCAGGGGCTGTTCTCGAAGGGTTGATCCAACGCAAGGTCAGGCCGCGCCCGCTCCGGCACAGTTGAGGTGACGGAGGGCAAGCCATGACGGATCACGGTCACAGCCAGCAGGAAATCACCGCCCGGATCAACGCGCCGCCGGGCCGGGGCGTGTTGCGGGACGTGGTTTATGGCGGGATCGACGGATCGGTGACGACCTTCGCCATTGTGGCCGGTGTCGCCGGGGCGGGCCTGTCGTCTTTCGTGATCGTCGCGCTGGGGCTGGCCAATGTGCTGGCCGACGGGTTCTCGATGGCGGCGGGAAATTACTCGGGCACCAAGGCCGAGTTGGACAATATCCGCCGCATCCGCGCGATCGAGGAACGCCACATCGCGCTCTACCCCGAGGGTGAGCGGGGTGAGGTGCGCGAAATTCTGGCGCAGAAGGGGCTGTCGGGGCCCGTTCTGGACGAGGCGACGCTGGCGATCACGGCAAACCACGACAACTGGATCAACCTGATGATCGAGGGCGAATATGGGCTGGGCAGCGTCGATCCCCATCCGATGAAAGCTGCACTGGCGACGTTCTTTGCCTTCCTCGTGGCCGGGATGATCCCTTTGCTGCCGTTTCTTTTGTCGGTCGAGCGCGCCTTTCCCATGTCCGCATGGATGACGATGGGGGTATTTTTCGCCATCGGCGCACTCAAAAGCCGCTGGTCGCTGGCCCCGTGGTGGCGGTCGGGGCTTGAGACGTTGCTGATCGGCGGGCTGGCCGCGTCGATTGCTTATCTGGTCGGGTCCCTGTTCCATCCCTAACCGGCAGTGTTGTCGCAGATGGCCTGTCTCGGCTGGTTTGCGGCGGCCAATCGGCTAGGGTGAGGCCAAAGGGACAAGGTGCCATCATGCCGTTGCACTTGCAGGGAAAAAACGTTCTGGTTCTGGGCGCTTACGGGTTCATCGGCGCGCCGGTTACCCGAGATTTGCGGGCCAGCGGTGCCTGCGTGACCGGCATGGTCCGCTCACTTTCGACGGGTGCCAAAGTCCTGCCCGGCATGCCACTGAAACAAGGCGATCTGCGTGCGTTTCAACGTGCAGAGGATTGGCGCGACATCCTCTCGGATGTCGACGTCGTGGTGAACTGCGCCGGAGCGTTGCAGGATGGCGGCAGTGACGATCTTAGGGCGGTTCACCACACCGCCATCGCTGCTCTGGGTCAGGCGTGCGCCGGGGCGGGTATCGCGATCGTGCAGGTCTCGGCCATCGGGGCCGAGCCTGAAGCGGGCACCGAGTTCATGCGCACCAAGGCCGCAGGCGACGCGGCCCTGCGCACCTCAGGGGCCGCGCTTTGGGTTTTGAAACCCGGTCTGGTCATCGGGCAATCGGATTATGGCGGCACCGCCTTGCTGCGCATGTTGGCGGCGGTGCCTTTGGTTCAGCCGGTGGCCTATCCCGAAACACCGGTTCAATGCGTCGGGATGGTGGACCTGTGTCGCGCTGTTGCCTCTGCCGTCGCGGGCCAGTTGCCACAGGGAACCTATGATCTGATCGAGGATGCGCCCAATCCGCTGCCCGATGTCTTGACCGCCACCCGCGCGTGGTTGGGTTTCCGGCCCGCCGTGGCCCGTATCTCTGTGCCGCACTGGATGACCGGGGTGATTGCGGGTGTTGCAGATCAATTGGCCAGACTGGGCTGGAAGTCACCCTTGCGTAGCACCGCAATGACCGTGATGCAGGACGGCGTGACCGGAGACCCCGGCCCATACGCGGCAGCCACCGGCCGGTCGCTGGCGTCGCTGAATGACATCTACGCAACGATACCTTGCGCCCGCGAACACCGGTTGGCGGCGCGGATGGCGTTGCTGATGCCTCTGGTCATCGCGATGCTCAGCCTGTTCTGGGTGTTGTCCGGGCTCTTCGGCCTGCTGGGTCTGGGCCAGTCTGCTGGCGTTCTGACCGGCGCGGGGTGGCCGTCTGGTTTGGCGACATTCAGCGTTCTGTTCTGGTCGCTGGTCGATATCGCGCTGGGGCTGGCCGTCCTGTGGCGGCCCTGCGCCGCGCGGGCTTGCCTTGCGCAGTTCGGTGTTGCCCTGTTCTATCTGCTGGCCGCTTCGCTGACGGTGCCCGAACTGTGGCTCGACCCTCTGGGGCCGCTGGTAAAGATCATACCGGCGATGATGCTGTCGCTTGTTGCCATTCCAATGCTGGAGAGCCGCTGATGGACCCCGACCTGTTCCTGCGCTGGCTGCATGTGATCGGGGCCTGCGTTCTGTTGGGCACCGGCGCGGGCATCGCGTTTTTCATGCTGATGGCCCATCGCGGCCACGACGCGCGGGTCATCGCCCATACGGCGGGCATTGTGGCGCGGGCCGACCTGCGGTTCACCACAACCGCCGTCATCCTGCAACCGATCACCGGTGCCTTTCTGGCGTGGCGGTTGGGATGGTCCCTGACCGAGGGCTGGATCGCGCTGTCGCTGGTTCTCTACGCGCTGACGGGACTGTTCTGGCTGCCTGTGGTCTGGATCCAGTTGCGCCTGCGCGCCTATGCCCAGGCCGCCGTGGAGCAGGGCGGCCCATTGCCCGAGGCCTATCACCGTCTGTTCAGGCTTTGGGTTCTCTGCGGTATTCCGGCGTTTCTGGCAGTGCTGGCCATTCTGTGGCTCATGATCTCGCGACCTGCGCTGGGCGGCTTCTGACCGGCGTGACGCAACGGTTTGAATCATTGCGGATTTTCGGCCTGTTACCCCCGGCCAGACCACGTTAGCCTTTGCAACAGGTTTCGCCCGGAGGTTGCCTTTGGAATCGCTGCTTGTCCTTGTCGGCCTGGTCATTCTGGCCATTCCGGTCACGATTATTGCGCTACTTGTGGGGCAGGCGCGTCTGCGCCGCCGTGTCGAGCAGCTCGAGCGGCAATTGCGCGCGATGCACGCTGATCGCGCTGCATCAGAACCCGTTGAGCCGAAAAGACCGGTCGAGAAGCCCGCAGAAAAACCAAAGAAAGCCCCTTGGGCCCCGGCCAAAACGCAGCAGGTAGAACCGCAAACGCAGACAACGCCCGAACCGCAGAGACCGGTTGTCTTCCGCGAGGATCGCTTGACTGCGCTGGGCGCGTGGCTGCGCGAGAACTGGTTCTATGCGGTTTCCGCCCTGTCGCTGGCTTTGGCCGGTATCTTCCTTGTCCAATACGGCGTCGAAAACGGCCTGCTGCCCCCAACCGCACGTGTTGCGGCCGCGCTGGCCTTTGGCGTTGTCCTGATCGGGGCCGGGGAATACCTGCGCCGACGGTTCGGTGATGATGAGGCCTCGGCCACCGCCTATCTGCCCTCGGTCTTTTCCGGCGCGGGCCTTGTGACCCTGTTTGGCGGCATTCTCTCCGCCCGACAGCTTTACGATCTGATCGGGGCCGAGGTTGCCCTGGCAGGCATGGTTCTGGTGGCCCTTGCGGGGCTGGTTCTGGGCTGGTTCCACGGCCCGCTGCTGGCGGCTGTCGGGCTGATCGGAGCGTTCGCGGCCCCCTTTCTGGTCGGCGGGTCCTCGGACGATCCCACATGGCTTTATGGCTATTTCTTTGTTATCGCGGTGCTGGGTCTGGGCATCGACACGGTGCGGCGCTGGGCGTGGATTTCGGTTCTGACCCTGTTCGGAGCGTACTGGGCCAGCCTGATAGTGATCCTCGGCGCGCCGATGACCGAACCAGGCTACCTGATCTTCGCCACCGCAATGGCGCTGATCGCCATCGCCATTCCTGCGCGCCGTTTCCGGCCCAACCATTCTGGGCCATTGGTCACGGAAATGCTGGTGCGATCGAACTGGAGGCCCTGGCCCGAGTTTCCCACAAGGCTTGCCTTCGGCGCGGTGGCCGTCACCTCCGCCATCCTCTCGCTGCATTGGGCCGATACATCGGATGAGTTCTGGCTGGCGGTTTGCCTGACATCCGGCCTGCTTGCGGCCCTGATCCTGTGGGCCAAGAACGCGGAGGCGCTGCAGGATGTGACGGTGCTGCCAGCCATCGGGCTGATCTGGGTCGTGCTGGTGCACGGTCTGGACCACGGGGTCGTTCAGCGCAGCTTTGCCGAGACCTACCTTGAAACGGCCGAGGCAGACTATCCATGGGTCGTGACAGTATTGGTCGCGCTGGGGGCGCTGATCACCCTGCTGGCGGCGTGGCGGTCCTTTGCCGCCGGGCGATACGCGGTTGTCTGGGCCGGGGCGGCGGCGTTGTTTGCGCCGCTCATGGCCATCGCGCTTGAGGTCGGCTGGCACCCGGCGGAGGTTATCGGCGCTTACCCATGGGCCCTGCATGCCATCGCCATAGGGGCCTTGATGGTTGTCCTCGCCGAACGGTTCGCGCGTGTGGACGGCGAGGACCGGATGCGCGCCGCGCTGGCGACCTTGTCTGCCCTGTCCTGTCTGGCCTTTGCCTGCGTCATCGTGCTCAGCTCTGCCGCGCTGACGATTGCTCTGGTCGCGACAGTCGTGGTCGCCGCCGCGCTGGATCGGAAGTTCACGCTGCCACCGATGAGCTGGTTCATCTGGGCGGGCGTGTTCACCGTCACGGTGCGGCTGGTCCTGAACCCGGGGCTGGATTGGGCCGATACCGCGCCGGTGTGGGAAATGACGCTGGTTTATGCCTCGGCGACACTCGGGTTTCTGGCGGGCTGGCGGCTTTTGATCCCCTTGCAGCGCCCGGTTGCCAAACTGCTGCTGGAAAGCGCCGCCTGGGCGACCGGAGGCATTCTGCTGTCCCTCCTGCTGCTGCGCTGGCTTGAAGGGTTTGGCGAGGGCGGTGCAGGGGACAGCCATTGGGGTCTGGGGCTGCTCTCGGTTATCTGGCTGTTGCTGGCTTATGCGCAGGTTCAAAGGTTCGAACTGGGCGGCAAACTGAATTATGCGCGATACGCGCTGGCCGTTTTCTTCGCTGCCCATGGCCTGTTCCGGCTGTTTCAGGCGCTGGCCGAGCGCAACCCGCTGATCACGCCATATGCCGACCCGGTGCTGGGGCCGCCGATCCTGAACACGCTGGCCGTGGCCTATCTGCTGCCCGCGTTTGCCATCGGGTTCTCGGCATGGCGGATCAAGGCGATGCCCGTTCTGCTGCGACAGGCCAGCTTCGCCGCTGCCAGCGCCCTGGCGGCTTTCTGGCTGGGCCTGACCATCCGCCATGTCTGGCAGGGGGCCGGGGGCATGTATCAGGGCAATGGCGTCACCCAGCCCGAGCTTTACACCTATACGATGATCCTGCTGCTGATCGGCGCGGTGTTGTTCTACCAGTCCCTCGCGCGCCGGTCGGACCTGATGCGCAAGGCAGGACTGGTGGTGATCGGGCTGGCGGTTGCCAAGGTATTTCTGATCGATATTTCGGGCCTTGGCGGGCTGATCCGGGTGTTTTCGCTGCTGGCGCTGGGGCTGGCCTTGGCCGGTCTGGCGTGGCTCAACCGCTGGGCCAAGCTGCGCCATTCGCTGCAAGGCCCGGAACCTCTGGACCATTGAGGGCGGGCGTCTTATAAGCGCGGCCATGCATGACCGGATGGCCATCATTATTCGAATTATATCCCCGGCGCTCTGATCCTCGAGACGCCGGGCAAAGGTGTTTGAGACTTCGCACCGACCGCTTCGATCCAAGTACGACCAGATCATCCAAAGGACGCCCCAAATGTGCGCCGACACGATCCAGACACCTGACTACAAAGACACGCTGAACCTGCCCAAAACCGATTTCCCCATGCGCGCCGGATTGCCGAAACGCGAACCCGCATGGCTCGAGCGGTGGGAGAAGATCGGCGTCTATGACCGCCTGCGCGAGAAGCAAGGCCGCGCGCCCTTTACGCTGCACGATGGCCCCCCCTATGCGAACGGTCACCTGCATATCGGCCACGCACTGAACAAGACCATCAAAGACATGATCGTGCGGTCGCATCAGATGATGGGTCATGACGCGCGGTATGTCCCGGGCTGGGACTGCCACGGCCTGCCGATCGAGTGGAAGATCGAGGAACAGTACCGCAAGAAGGGCAAGAACAAGGACGAGGTGAATATCGTCGATTTCCGTCAGGAATGCCGCAAGTTCGCTGAGGGCTGGATCGACATCCAGCGCGAAGAGTTCAAGCGTCTCGGCATCACCGGCAACTGGCCCGATCCCTACATAACCATGGACTATCACGCCGAGGCCGTGATCGCGGACGAGTTCATGAAGTTCCTGATGAACGGCACTTTGTATCAGGGCTCGAAACCCGTGATGTGGTCGCCCATCGAAAAGACCGCTCTGGCCGAGGCTGAGGTCGAGTATCACGACAAGGAAAGCTTCACCATCTGGGTGAAGTTCAAGGTCGTGAACACGGGCGACGTGACGCTGGACAACGCCTATGTGGTGATCTGGACGACGACTCCGTGGACCATGCCGTCGAACAAGGCAGTGGTGTATGGCGAAGACATTTCCTATGGCCTCTACGAAGTGACGGGCCGCCCCGAGGAATGCTGGGCGCGGATTGGCGAGCGTTATCTGCTGGCCGACGACCGCGCGGCGGATGTGTTTGCGCGCGCGCGTCTGGACGACTCGATGTATCGACGTCTGTGTGACGTGACACAGGAGGATCTGGCCAAGATCCAACTGACCCACCCGCTGGCCGGGGCCGAGGGTGGCAATGGCGAATGGGACGATATCCGTGACTTCCGCGCCGCCGAGTTTGTGACCGATACCGAAGGTACAGGTTTCGTTCATTGTGCGCCGTCGCACGGGATGGAGGAATTTGAGCTTTACCGCGATCTGGGTATGTTGGAGCAGGTCATCACCTATAACGTGATGGACGATGGCAGCTTCCGCGCGGATCTGCCGTTCTTTGGCGGCAAATACATCCTGTCCCGCAAAGGCGGCGAGGGGGATGCCAACAAGGCGATCATCGACAAACTGGCCGAGGTCGGCGGGCTGCTGGCGCGGGGCAAGATAAAGCACAGCTATCCGCATTCGTGGCGCTCGAAGGCTCCGATCATCTATCGCAACACACCGCAGTGGTTTGCATCCGTTGACCGCAAGCTGGAGGACGGCATGGGCGAGATGGGGGACACCATCCGCGAACGCGCCCTGCGGTCCATCGATGAGCTGGTGAAGTGGACCCCGCAGACCGGTCGCAACCGTTTGTATTCGATGATCGAGGCCCGCCCGGACTGGGTGCTGTCGCGCCAGCGCGCGTGGGGCGTGCCGCTGACCTGCTTCACCAAGAAAGGTGCGCTGCCTACCGACGCGGATTACCTGCTGCGCAACGCGGAACTCAACGCCCGCATCAAGGCAGCGTTTGAAAAGGACGGCGCAGACGTCTGGTACACCGACGGGTTCAAAGAGAAGATCCTCGACGGTATCGCCAACCCCGACGAGTACGATCAGGTGTTTGACGTGCTGGACGTGTGGTTTGACTCGGGATCCACCCACGCCTTTGTTCTGCGGGATCGTGAGGACGGGACCGAGGACGGCATCGCCGATGTCTACATGGAAGGCACCGACCAGCACCGCGGGTGGTTCCATTCGTCGATGCTGCAGGCCTGTGGCACCAAGGGCCGTGCGCCCTATCGCAATGTGGTGACCCACGGCTTTACGCTGGATGCCAAGGGCAACAAGATGTCCAAATCGCTGGGCAACACCATCGTGCCGGAGGAGGTCGTCAAGCAATACGGCGCCGATATCCTGCGCCTGTGGGTGGCGCAGACCGACTATACCGCCGACCAGCGGATCGGGCCGGAGATCCTGAAGGGAACCGCCGACAGCTATCGCCGGTTGCGCAACACCATGCGGTTCATGCTGGGCTCGCTGGCCGATTTCTCTGAGGCGGATCGGGTTGCACCCGAGGATATGCCACGGCTGGAGCGTTGGGTGCTGAGCCGTCTGGCCGAACTGGATGAACAGGTGCGCAAAGGCTATGCCTCGTTCGATTTCCAGGGCGTGTTCAGCGCTGTCTTCACCTTTGCCACCGTCGATCTGTCGTCCTTCTATTTCGACGTGCGCAAGGACGCTCTGTACTGCGATGGCGACAGCCTGCGCCGCCGGGCGGCGCGGACCGTGCTGGATATCCTGTTCCACCGCCTGACCACATGGCTTGCCCCGGTTCTGGTCTTCACCATGGAAGAGGTCTGGCTGGAACGCTTCGAAGGCGACGACAGCTCGGTCCATCTGGTGGACTTCCCCGACACGCCCGCCGATTGGCGCGATGCCGAGCTTGAGGCGAGCATGGCCAAAATCCGCCGCGTGCGCCGCGCCGTGACCGCCGCGCTTGAGGTGCAGCGTCAGGACAAGGTGATCGGTTCCAGCCTCGAGGCCGCGCCGATTGTGCATGTCGAAGACGTCGCCACCCGCGACCTGCTGGCCACATTCGACGTGGACGATCTGTGCATCACCTCGGGTCTGACCGTGACCGGCGACCCGGCCCCGGCCGAAGCATTCCGTGTGCCCGAAATCGAAGGCATTGCGGTTCTGTTCGAGAAAGCCGAAGGCGACAAATGCCAGCGTTGCTGGAAAATCCTGCCAGACGTGGGCCTGCACGCCCATGCGGGTGTCTGTGGCCGCTGCGACGAGGCGCTGCGTTAAATCCAAGGCCCCCTCGGACACCCGAGGGGGCTATTTCGGTACTTGATGCGTTTTGGGATCAAACAGGTCGAACCCGATCTCATCCCCCGTCAGCACGCGCCAAACCTCGTGATCGGTGAAATACCCCGTATGCCCGCCGGGCGGGACGGGGATGTTGCGCTTTTTGCGGATCAGGTCGCCCTCGATCCTGGTGCCGACAAAATCATCCTCGCGGAAGATGTTGAACCAGGCGGCTTTCAGGTTTGCGGGGTCGACTGTGAACATCTCGGGGAAATAGCGCTGATAGATGTGCGTCACCGGTGCGCCCATGGTGATCAGCGTCACCGGGCGGCCTTTGATGCGGCGCTGGACCCGCTTGTCGGCCAGCATCTGGGTGGCAATCACCGTTCCTTGCGAATGCGAGATCACCGTGATCTGATCCGCCGGAAAGATGTCCAGCGCGTAATAGAGCGTTCTGTAGAACCGCTCATCAATCAGCCTGCGCGCCGGATAGTTCCGGCGTCTAGCGGCCAGATCCCAGCGCAGCGCACATTTGTCGCGGATCGCGTAGGTGACGATATCGCGCGCAACGCCCAGCCCCGCCGCCACGAAGTCCGAAAACCGATACAGCATCGCCGTCGCCCCCAACACGGCGATGCCGATGATGCCCTGCGCGTCCGCCAGCCGGTTCAGCGCCTTGCCGGTCAAGCTGCAGTCCGGCCTGGACGACTCTGAACCCGAGGCGATGTCGCAGTGAAGATCAAGGCCCAGAACCTGCAGGGTCAGTTCGCGCAGGGCGACCAAACCCAGCACCACCGCCGCGACCAGAAACACGCCCTGCGCCAGCCTGTTGACAATCGCGCGGCTCAGGAAGCTGTGTTTTTCGTACAGCTTCTCTTTGCCCAGTTTGCGCCCCACGAACAGGCCGATGCCGACGACAACCAGCAGAACAACCGCCCCAAAGGCCACCCCCAGCGTGTCGAGAGAGCCGCGCAGGTTGTTGTCGAACAGCTTGATCAGCGTTTGGCTGGACAGGCTGGGTACGCTTTTGACCAGTTGCTCGAATGTCAGCCAGAGACCGGCGATGAAGAACATCCAGAAGACCAGCATGCCCGCGCAGATGCTGGGATACAGCCGCCTGTGCCCCGGCAACGCCGGTTCGACCTGCAGCGTGGTGAGCGAGACCAGATACAGTGCAATCGTGATGAAAATCAGCGCGGTCCAGAACGCAGCAAGCACCAGAATCTGAAACACGACGAACTGCTCCAGCCCGGTGGCGCATGTGATTTCCAGATTTGTGGGGTCGCACATTTGGCCCCAGATCCCTGCGCCAAGCGGCCCGGTCACAAGCGCCAGCGCCAGAACCGCGCCCATCGGGACCGCGCCGCGCCAGAACACGCGCCTGAGATAGGTCGGTGCAGTTTTCTGGCGCTTCAGCCCGACCCACCCCGCGCCCAGATAGATCAGCAGCAAAAGACCGAACAATGCGGCTGGCGTTTGGGCAAAAGCAACGGGCAACAGTTCGATCATCACTGCTGCGGCACCAATCAGCAAAAAGGCGTTCATCGGTGCAACCGCGCCAAAGAAAATCCAGGTAAAAAGATGTACGATCTGGGCGGCGAATGTATTCCTGCCGTTCGCATCCGACGGATCGACCCCTTTGCGCGCATGGGTCTGTTCGACATTGTCCATCGCCAGATACCCCAGTGCCAGCACCACCCAGATCAGGTCGACCAGCGTTTTGATGGCACCCTTGGGTTTGGGGGACCGGTCTGCCCAGAAAACCTCGGCAAACAGGGCCTGATCGGTGCTGTCCTGCGGCTTTGTCACTTTGCGCAGATGCACCTTGTACAGGTTTGCATTCCGGCTGCGGCCGTCAAAGGGGGTCTCGGCCAGTTCGATCATCTGGCGGTCGATCTCGACCGGCGGCTGAGGGTGCCCGTCCAGCCAGGTCGTGGCCGCGCCCGCCACCTGATCGACGGTCTCACCGGGCTTTTGCTCACCAATCCCGTGAACGGTGAGGATCAAGTGTCGCCCCATTCCAGCCTCCGAATTTTTTAATCAATGTGAGGAGATTAGCATACAGGCCATCAAGCACCTAACAGTAGCTTTCCAAGCTTGCGCTTGGCAGGGTGATCTGAAACCCTCGGGCTTATGGCTATGATTGCAGTGGATACGCAGTTCGGGCGGTTGGGCATCGAGGAAACCGGTGGAGCGATCACGCGGCTTGTCTGGAACGGCAGGGATCAGGGCGAAGCTACCCCTTTGCTGCACGAGGCCGCAGCCCAGATGCGCGCCTATGATGCCGGGCAATTGGAGCGGTTCGATCTGCCGTATCACGTGAACGGCTCGGATTTTCAGAAACAGGTCTGCGACTTGATGTTCGCCATCCCGCTGGGAGAAACCCGCACCTATGGCGACATAGCGAAAGAACTGGGCCAGCCAGCGCAGCCGGTGGGGCAGGCCTGCGGTGCCAATCCCATCCCGGTGATCATTCCCTGCCATCGGGTCCTGGCGGCCAATGGTCTTGGCGGGTTTTCCGGCGATGGCGGGGTCGAGACCAAGGTGGCCCTGCTGCGTCACGAACAGGCGGCGGGGCTGTTGATCTGAGTGTCGGAAATCTGTTGCAATCCTTGGAACTCGGGCACAACGTATGTCTCATGGTGAATTTGAAGGACCGGATTGAATGACTACCGAAGCAGACCGCACCGCCCGGAAGAAGGCCATCATCGACCATCTGATGTCGCTGGAAGAGCAGGAACTGGCGACTGCTCAGGCGCATTACGATGCGTTTTTGAAAGACGCCCAACTGGACGACCGTGAAGGGCATGACAAGGATGATATCGCCGCCTCGCGCGAGAATGCGGATCTGGCTGCGGCCTTTGATGCTCCGGTCCATGCCCATCATGCCAAGATCGATGTGATCGAAAACACCGATTTCGGCCTGACCGACACGGTGCAGCCGGGCGCAGTGATCAAGTTCAACAACCGGCGTTTTGTGGTTTGCGTGTCCACCACGCGGTTCGATGTGGACGGCAAGACCTATATGGGCATCTCAACCCAAAGCCCGATCTATCTGGCCATGGTCGGCCTGCAAGAGGGCGATCTGTTCACCCATAACGGGACCGAGTTCGAGGTGCAGGAAGTCCTGTAACCTGCCCCCCGCAGGGCTGCGTTAGCCGCGCTGCGGGATAATCTGCTGCGCGATCCCGGCAAAAACCAGATACAGGCTGGTGATGACCAGCCCCCAATGGGCCCAGCTTTCGGGGTGGAAATCGACCCAGGCGGCCCAGCCGGCGAAGAAGGTCCAGGCAAAGGCCATCGGCAGCGTCAGGCCGCGCCAGCGTTCGGTGCGGACGGGATGGACGAATTTCAGCGGCAGGAACATCGCCAGCGACAGCAGCGAGACCATCAGCAGGATCAGCCAGAAATTCGGCTCCAGCGCGAAGATCACGATGACAAACATGTTCCAGCAGCCGGGGAAGCCGGAAAAGGAATTGTCCTTGGTCTTCATCCTGGTGTCGGCAAAATACATCGCACTGGCAAATGTGATGACGATGATCGCAAACCACCCGGTCCAGCCGTCCATCAGCCCGGATTTGAACAGGGCAAAGGCGGGAATGAACACATAGGTCAGGTAGTCGATGATCAGATCCAGCAGCACGCCGTCAAACTCGGGCGCGTTGTGTTTGACGTGATAGTGCCGAGCCAGCGGTCCATCGATCCCATCGACGATGAAGGACACCACCAGCCACAGATACATCAGGCTCCACTTTGCCTCGACGGCGGCCAGCATGGCCAGCATGGCGAAAACGGCTCCGGTGGCGGTGAAAAGATGAACGGCTAAGGCTTTGAATCTAAGTGTCATGGACGTGTCATGTACGAAGCAAGGCTGAGATGCAAACCAAAAGCCCGTCAATTGCGGCTGATCTGCGGGGAAGCGTCACGCTTTGGGATGGGCGCGGTTGTAAACTTCCATCAGCCGTGCGGTATCGACGGCGGTATAGGCCTGAGTTGTCGACAGCGAGGCATGGCCCAGCAGTTCCTGAATCGCCCGAAGGTCGCCGCCGGCAGACAGCAGGTGGGTGGCGAAGCTGTGGCGCATGGCGTGGGGTGTTGCGGTTGCGGGCAGCCCCAGTTGCATGCGCGCCTTGGCCATGACGCCCTGAATGGCGCTGGGGTTCAGCGGACCACCCCGAACGCCGCGAAACAGGGCGGCCTCCGGTGCCTGCGGGTGCGGGCAGAGGCGGGTGTAGCGATCCACCGCCTCGCGCGCTGCGGGAAGGACGGGAACCACACGTTCCTTGTTGCCTTTCCCGACAATGCGCAAGGTCGCCGGCAAAGGCGCGTCGGAACCGGTCAGCGACAGCGCCTCGGAAATCCGCAGCCCGCAGCCATAAAGCAGGGTGACAACGGCCACATCCCGGGCGGCGACCCAGTCCGAACCGGATTGCAGTTCGACAGTATCGATCATGGCGCGGGCGGCGTCTTCGGCCAGCGGGCGGGGAAGCTTCTTGGTAAACTTGGGCGCGCGGATGGACAGGACGGCGGTTGGTTCAAAGCCTTCCCGCTCGGCCAGCCAGCGATAGAAGCTTTTGACGGCGGAAAGCTTGCGCGCAAGCGACCGCGCGCCGACGCCCGAGCCCCGCTGATCCGCCATCCAGGCACGCATATCCGCGATCGAAATACGTTCGAGCGCGGCCAACCCCTGACGCTCGGCGTGGTGCAGGGTCATGAAGGACAGAAACTCGGCCACATCGCCGCGATAGGCGGTCTGTGTATTTTTGGACCGTCCGGCCAGCGCCCCCAGACTGTCCAGCCAATGCTGCAGCGCATCGCGGCAGGCTGGGGAGATCAGGCTCACGACAGCCAGTGGCGCATCGAGCGTTCGAACACGCCGGCAAAGAAGGTCAGAAGATCGGTTCCGAGTTGCGGCGTAAAATGCCGCGGGTCCCTGGCCCCCATGACAATCATGCCCGGCAGGCGGCCTGTGCCCAGATCAAGCTTCAGGCAGGCCTCGGACCGCAAAATGTCGCCTTGCGCGCCAAAAATCCGCCGGTTGGGCTGCAGGATTTCACGCAAGGTCACCTCGCGCGCAGGGCCGCTGCGGTCATAGGTCAGGTAGTTTTCGATGAAACCGGGCTCAACAATGGTCAGAACCCCGCCCAGCTTGTCGATGGCGGGGTCGTCCTGAATGGCGGTGGTTTCCAGAACCAGGGTGATCTTGTCGACCCGGAGGATTTCGGCGACTTCGGTGCCAAGCGTGCGCAGGAAATCTTCGAACTCGACCGGTTCCAGCAGGCGCAGGATGGCGCGGTGCACCTGATTGGTGCCTGCCAGATTCTCGTAGGCGGCGGCGATGACCGAGCGATGCGTATCCTCAAGCCGGTCCAGCCGTTCTTCAAGCCGCTGCATGGCGATGCCGCGCAGGTCGATCACGTTGTCGCCGCGGGCCTGTTCATTTGCCGAGACCAGCGCCTGCATCAGGTCCTTGTCGTCCAGCAAGGCGTCCGGCTCGGCCAGAATCGCCGCGCGGAGGTTATCCTCGAGTTTTGGGTTGCTGCTCATGTCCTGCCCGGTCTTTTTTGATTGAGGGGCTTATAACATAGCCTGCCGGGTTTGACTCGGGAAAAATGCACGTTTTGCGCGATTTAAGGCGGGATGTGTCGGGGGCTCCCGCTGGCCAC
Source organism: Ruegeria sp. AK4 (assembly GCF_056541025.1). Lineage (NCBI taxonomy): Bacteria > Pseudomonadati > Pseudomonadota > Alphaproteobacteria > Rhodobacterales > Roseobacteraceae > Ruegeria > Ruegeria sp. AK4. The sequence goes on along the minus strand of NZ_JBQFXS010000010.1, from coordinate 18,967 downwards.
ATGCTGATCGAAGATCAGCTTTGGCCGTTGGGCCAGGCGCGGTGCCTGACGGCACCGCGCGGCAGCGCAATGGATCAGAGGATTTTCTGACCGGTTTTGGCCCAGTCGGCCAGGAAGGTTTCAAGGCCCTTGTCGGTCAGCGGGTGATCGGCCAGCTTCTTGATCACACCCGGAGGTGCGGTGATCACATCAGCCCCAATACGTGCGCTTTCGGTCACGTGGTTCACGGTGCGGATCGACGCCGCCAGAATTTCGGTCTCGAACCCGTAATTGTCGTAGACCTGACGGATATCGGCGATCAGGTCCATGCCGTCGAGGTTGATATCGTCCAGACGGCCAATGAAGGGCGAGATGAAGGTTGCCCCCGCCTTGGCCGCCAGAATCGCCTGATTGGTTGAGAAGCAGAGCGTGACGTTGACCATCTGGCCTTCGTCGGTCAGCGTTTTGCAGGTTTTCAGACCGGCCCATGTCAGCGGCACTTTGACCGCGATGTTCGGCGCGATCTTGGCCAGCTTGCGGCCCTCGGCGATCATGGCGTCGGCCTCGGTGGCGACAACTTCGGCCGAGACGGGGCCATCGACCAGATCACAGATCTCTTTGGTGACTTCCAGAATGTCGCGGCCTGATTTCAGGATCAGCGAAGGGTTGGTGGTGACGCCGTCCACCATGCCCAGATCGTTCAGTTCGGCGATGGCGTCGATCTCGGCGGTGTCTACGAAGAATTTCATGAGGGCAGTCCTTTGATGGGTTGGCCTTGTTTGCGGATGGCTTTACCCCAATAAGACCGATGCTGAAACCCCCTGCCAAGGATATGCAGTGAGCGCTAACAGATTTTTCGACCAAGGAGAGCTGGTTGCAGTGCTGACCACGCAGCCACTGGACCGGACGCTGGATTACAATGCGCCCGACGGCGGGTGTTTTCTGGGCGCGTTTGTCGAGGTGCCGCTTGGCCCGCGCAAGGTTCTGGGTGTGGTCTGGGGGCCGGGGCAGGGCGGTTTTGACCTGAGCAAGGCGCGGTCGGTGATCCGGGTGCTTGAGGTCGCGCCGATGCGGGAAGAGATGCGTTTGTTTCTGGGCAAGGTGGCGGATTACACGCTGACGCCAATGCCCGCGATGCTGCGTCTGGCGACGCGCGCGCCGGGATTGGGCGATCCACCCTCGATGCGCAAGGTGTATCGGTTGGGCGATGCTCAGCCGGATCGGATGACCGATGCGCGGACCCGTGTGCTGGAAGTGTTGCGCGACTATGGCGGGCTGGCCTTTACGCTGAAAGAACTGGCCGAGCAGGCGGGGGTGACATCGTCCGTTGTCAAAGGCTTGGTCAAACAAGGCGCGGTGCGCGAGGAAGACAGCCCACGCGATCTGCCCTATCCGCATCTGGACCCCGACCTGCCGGGAAAGGACCTGACCGAGGATCAGGCGGAGGCGGTGGCGCGATTGCAGGCGGGGCAGCGGACCGGCGACTATGGAACAACGCTGCTGCAGGGCGTGACGGGTTCGGGCAAGACCGAGGTCTATCTGGAAGCTGTTGCCGAAACCCTGCGCATGGGGCGGCAGGCGCTGGTGCTGTTGCCTGAGATTGCGCTTACGGCTGAGTTTCTGACACGGGTGGAGGCGCGGTTTGGCGCGCGGCCTGCCGAATGGCACTCGGGCGCCACCATAACCGAACGCCGCCGGGTCTGGCGGATGGTCGGGCAGGGGGATGCGCAGCTGGTGGTGGGTGCCCGGTCGGCCCTGTTCCTGCCGTTCCGCGATCTGGGGCTGGTGGTGGTCGATGAAGAACACGACACCTCCTACAAGCAGGAAGACGGGGTGCATTACAGTGCGCGGGACATGGCGGTGTTGCGGTCCTCGATCTGTGGGGCACGGGTGATTCTGGCCAGCGCGACACCCTCGCTGGAAAGCTGGGCGAATGCCGAGGCGGGGAAGTATGAACGGCTGGACCTGACCGCGCGGTTCGGCGCGGCGGTGCTGCCCGAGATGAAGCCCATCGACATGCGGGCCGAGCAGATGCAGCCGGGGACGTGGATTTCGCCCTCGCTGCGGCAGGCGGTACGGCAGCGGATCGATAGGGGCGAGCAATCGTTGCTGTTCATCAACCGCCGCGGCTATGCGCCGGTGACGCTGTGCCGGGCCTGTGGGGAACAGATCGCTTGTGACCATTGCGACGCGCGGATGGTGGAGCACCGGTTTCTCAAACGCCTGATGTGCCACCAATGCGGCGAGACCAAGCCGATGCCCGAGGCCTGTCCGTCCTGCGGGGTCGAGGGCAAGCTGGCCCCGGTCGGGCCTGGGATCGAACGGCTGGCGGAAGAGGCCGAGGCGACCTTCCCTGAGGCGAAAATCGCGATGCTCAGCTCCGATCTGTTTGGCTCGGCAAGGGCGCTGAAGGCCAAGATCGAGGAGATTGCCGAAGGGGACGCCGATATTGTCATCGGTACGCAGCTTGTCGCCAAGGGGCATAACTTTCCCAAGCTGACCTTGGTGGGCGTGATCGACGCCGATCTCAGCCTGCATGGCGCAGACCTGCGTGCGGCGGAGCGGACGTTCCAACTGATGCGGCAGGTTGCGGGGCGTGCCGGTCGGGCGGACAAACCGGGGCAGGCGTTGCTGCAGACCTTTCAACCGGAACATCCGGTGATCCGGGCGATTCTGTCCGGTGACGAAGAAGGGTTCTGGAAAGCCGAAGCCGCCGGGCGTCAGGCCGCCGGGGTGCCGCCCTATGGCCGGATGGCCGGGATTGTCCTGTCGGGGCCAGAGGTCGGCCCGGTTTTCGACATCGGCAACGCCATGGCGCGGAACGATGCGCCGCTGCGGCAGATCGATGCGCAGGTCTTTGGCCCCGCGCCCGCACCCATCGCCCGCATCCGGGGCAGGCACCGCGTGCGGCTGTTGGTCAAGGCCCCCAAAGGCGCGCCGATACAGGATGCCATTGCCCGCTGGATCGCGCCGTTGCGGCTGAAAGGCGACATTCGGCTGACCGTCGATATCGACCCGCAGAGCTTTTACTGATCTCTGCACCAACGCAGACCCGCTGTGCGCCCCGCGCTTCCCTCTCGCCAAACCGCAAAAATAGGCGTAGAGGACTCTCATGCTGAAACCTATGCCCCTGTCCGAGGCGCAGAGCCTTCCGTTCTGGCGCCGCCCCGTCACGCTCTTGTTCGTGATGGCGCTGACCATGCCGATTGCGTTCAACGGGTGGAGCGCGCTGCTGAACAACTTCGTCATCGAGGTGGCGAACTTTGACGGCGCGGATATCGGCCTGTTGCATACGGTGCGCGAGATTCCGGGGTTTCTGGCGGTTGGTGTGATCGCGGTGATCATTTTCATCCGCGAGCAGGTGCTGGCGATGATCTCGCTGATGATGCTGGGTGTGGCCACGGCTGTGACCGCCTGGTTCCCCAGCCTGGGCGGGTTGCTGTTCGTCACGCTCTTCAGCTCGATCGGGTTTCACTATTACGAGACCGTGAACCAGTCGCTGCAACTGCAATGGCTGCCGAAAGACCGCGCGCCGCAGGTGCTGGGTTGGCTGGTGGCCATGGGCTCGGCCGCGACGGCGGTGGTTTATGGCCTGATCGTGTTGACATGGGACCGGTTCGATCTGTCCTACAACACGGTTTTCATGGCGACCGGAGGTGTCACGGCCCTGCTGGCGCTGTTCTGCCTGCTGGCCTATCCGCAATTCGATGCGCCCACGCCGCAGACCAAGAAACTGGTCCTGCGCAAACGCTATTGGCTGTATTATGCACTGCAGTTCATGGCAGGCGCGCGGCGGCAGATATTCATCGTGTTTGCGGGCTTCATGATGGTCGAGAAATTCGGCTTTGAAGTGCATGAACTGACCAGCCTTTACCTGATCAATCTGGTGATCAACATGCTTGCGGCCCCGTTGCTGGGCAAGGCGGTGGCGAAGTTTGGCGAGCGCCGCACCCTGATCTTTGAATACACCGGGCTGGCCATCGTCTTTGCGGCCTATGGCGGCATCTACTGGTTCGGCTGGGGGGTGGTGCTGGCGGCGACCCTCTATGTGATCGACCATGTGCTGTTCGCGCTGGCGCTGGCGTTGAAAACCTATTTCCAGAAAATCGCCGACCCGGCGGATATTGCGCCCACCGCCGCCGTGGCCTTTACCATCAATCACATTGCCGCCGTGTTCCTGCCCGCGCTTCTTGGCCTGCTTTGGGTGGTATCGCCGGGGGCCGTGTTTGGCATGGCGGCTGCGATGGCTCTGATCTCGCTGGCGTTGTCGCTGCTGATCCCGCGCCACCCCGAGCCCGGTAATGAGACCATCCTGACCAAATACGCTCCGGCCCCTGCGGAATAAGCGCAAACGCTTGACCTTGCCGCCCCGCCGCCCTAGGCGCTGGGGCAGCTTTGACAGGAGGCCCCCATGCCCACATTCACCGCGCTGACCACCCTGACCGGCAAGACCGCCGCCGAAGGTCTGGGCGAAGCGATGGAGCGTCTGGACCCGGAACCAACCGGCGTTGGCGTGTTCGAGGTCGAGGATGGATCGGGCCTGTGGGAAGTGGGCGGCTATTTCACCGAAGCCCCTGATGAAACCGCGCTAGCCGTTCTGGCCGCCGCGTTCGAGGCCAAGCCCTTTGTCGTGTCGGAACTGCCCGAAACCGACTGGGTCGCCCATGTGCGCCGCGAACTCGCCCCGGTCGAAGCAGGGCGCTTTTTCGTCTACGGCAGCCACGACGCCGACAAGCTGCCCGAGGGGCGAATCCCCCTGCTGATCGAGGCCGCGATGGCCTTTGGCACCGGGCACCACGGGACCACTTTGGGCTGCCTCAAGGCGCTGGACCGGCTGCTGGACGAAGGGTTCACGGCAAAAAAAATCGCCGATATCGGCTGCGGCACCGCTGTTCTGGCGATGGCCGCCGCGCGTGTCTGGGATGGCGAGATTCTGGCCAGCGACATCGATCAGGTCGCCGTTGACGTGGCCGAGGCCAACCTGACAGCAAACGGCATGTCCGGCGCCGTCCGCTGCGTCGAGGCGGCTGGATTCGATCACCCGGACCTGCAATCCGCAGCCCCTTACGATCTGATTTTTGCCAATATTCTCAAGGGCCCGCTGGTCGCCCTGTCACCGGAAATCGCAGCGAATCTGCGGGACGGAGGGCATGCGATTCTGTCCGGAATCCTCAATGAACAGGCCAATGATGTGGTGCAGGTTTATTCCCAAAACGGCTTCAATCTGGCCAGCAGAGATGAGATTGGTGAATGGACGACGCTAATCTTAACGAAACAGGGCTTAAATTAGGCCATTTGCTGGAGTTTTATGGATTTTCGCCACGCTTTTGTCGCAATCTCTATCTAGCCTCTTTTGACTAAGTCGAGGGGGGCGGTTTGTTGGAGGCTGCCATGACTGGAAAGCAACTGGAGTTTAATCAGCGCGTTCATCGCCTGAACAAAAAGCATCAGAAACTAAGCCACGGCTATCGCGCGACCATGCGCAAGGATGGGCTGGTGGTGATGAAGCCACAGCGTGTGCGCTCGGGCGTTCCGGGCAGGGTGCTGCTTTTCAGCCTTTTGGGATTTTTCGCCTTCAAGACCTTCCTGCTGTCCAGCCTTGGTCCAACAGGATATGAATACAGGGTCGACGCCCTGAAAGAAGGCACCTCGGTCGAACAGGCGGGGGCATGGGTCATGCAGATCGACCCGCTGTCACAGTTTCTCTCGGTCCAGTTGAACAAAGTCCTGTACTGAGTTCTTGCTGATCCAAACGAAAAACACCGCGTGCCATCCGGGCGCGCGGTGTTTTCTGTTTCGCCCCTCAGGGAGGAAGGGGCAAAGTTAGGTAATACGTCTTACCGACGGCCTTCGGCGAGGGTGTCGATGTCGCCACGGCACAGGCCGATATCGCCCAGTTCGCGGTCGCTCAGACCGCCCAGCGCGTTGCGGGTGACGCGGGCGTCGTTCCATTCCACAATGGCGGCCACGGCCGATGCGAAATATGCGCCGATACGGCCAACGAGGCCGAACGAGCCAGTGGTAGCAAAGCGGTTGGTGTCCAGTGCAGCCATATCCTGTTTCCTTCTGGTTTGTGTTCACGTTCAATCTTGCGATCTTTCCGGCATCTAGTGCTGTCATTTTTCCTGCGCAAGATCAGTTTTTGCATGTGTCCTATGCATTTTTTGCAACGCTTCACGAACCTGTAATCCCCTTAAATAATTGGTGAATTCGCGCTCATGAACAGGTCGAATTCAGACCATTCCAGGTCGCAATCCGGCCTTTCTGTCGCGGCCGGAACAGGCCTGTCGTTTTCCGCCTTTCGGTCAATTCGCTTGGAAAATGTTCACGCTTCGTGCTAGGCGTTGGAAAAAGAGCACATAACCCGAGCAGGCCGAGGCAAAACATGCGAATTCTGGGCATTGATCCGGGGCTGAGAACCCTGGGATGGGGCGTCATCGAATCGAATGGCAGCCGCCTGAGCCATATCGCCAATGGTCTGTGCAAGTCGGATGGCGATGATCTGGGCGAACGGCTGTTGTCGCTGCACAATCAGATCGTCGAAGTGATTGCCGACCATCAGCCGGATCAGGCGGCGATCGAGCAGACCTTTGTGAACAAGGACGGGGCGGGAACGCTGAAACTGGGTCAGGCGCGGGGCGTCGCCTTGTTGACGCTGGCGCAAGCCGGGCTGCCGGTGGGTGAGTATGCGCCCAACCGGGTCAAGAAAACGGTCGTGGGCGTGGGCCATGCCGAGAAAGAGCAGGTTCTGCACATGGTCAAGCTGCAACTGCCGGGATGCCGGCCCAAGGGCGCGGACGCGGCGGATGCGCTGGCGATTGCGATCTGTCATTCCTACTACGGGACCGCCCCGCAGGCGCGGATGAAAGAGGTGCGCGCATGATCGGCAAACTCACCGGACGGCTGGACTATCGCGCCGCGGATCACGTGCTGATCGATGTGCGCGGGGTCGGCTACATCGTCTATTGCTCGGACCGGACCATGGCGGCCCTGCCGGGGGTGGGTGAGGGTGTCTCGATCTACACCGACATGGTGGTGCGCGAGGACCTGATGCAGCTTTACGGCTTTCTGTCGCTGGTCGAGAAGGAGTGGCACCGTCTGCTCTGCTCGGTTCAGGGGGTGGGGGCCAAGGTATCGCTGGCGATCCTGTCCGCGCTGGGTCCGGATGGGGTCAGCCGTGCGATTGCGCTGGGGGATTGGGCGGCGGTCAAAGCGGCCAAGGGCGTCGGCCCCAAGACGGCGCAGCGGATCGTGCTGGACCTGAAAGACAAGGCCCCCGGCGTGATGGCGATGGGCGGCACCGTGACCGAAGCGACGGACGGACCGGCGCTGGAGGTTGTCGAGGCCGCGCCCGCACCTGCGCCGAGGCGCATGGCCCAACCGGCCTCGGGCACTGCGGCGGCTTCGGCTGGTGCTTTGTCGGCGCTGGGCAATCTGGGATATGGCCCGTCCGAGGCAGCCTCGGCCGTGGCCGAGGCGGCAGCGAGCCTGCCGGATGCGGGCGAGGCGGAGTTGATCCGGGCGGCGCTCAAGCTGCTGGCGCCGAAAGGGTAGATAAATGGTAGACGCTGACCCCACCCTGCGCCCCGAGCCCATGCCCGAAGACAATGACCGCGCCCTGCGCCCGCAGGGGTTGGACGAATTCATCGGTCAGGCCGAGGCGCGGGCCAATCTGCGCATCTTCATCCAGTCTGCCCGCCAGCGGGGAGAGGCGATGGACCATACGCTGTTCCACGGCCCTCCGGGGTTGGGGAAGACGACGCTGGCGCAGATCATGGCGCGCGAGTTGGGGGTGAACTTCCGCATGACCTCGGGGCCGGTGCTGGCCAAAGCGGGTGATCTGGCGGCGATCCTGACCAATCTGGAATCGCGCGATGTGCTGTTCATTGACGAAATCCATCGCCTGAACCCTGCGGTCGAAGAGGTGCTGTATCCGGCGATGGAGGATTTCGAACTGGATCTGGTGATCGGCGAAGGCCCGGCGGCGCGCACGGTGCGGATCGAGTTGCAGCCCTTTACGCTGGTCGGGGCGACGACCCGGATGGGGTTGCTGACCACGCCTTTGCGCGATCGGTTTGGCATTCCGACCCGGTTGCAGTTCTACATGGTCGATGAACTGCACGAGATCGTCACCCGCAATGCGCGGAAACTTGGCGCGCCCGCTGACACCGAGGGCGCGCGCGAGATCGCACGGCGGTCGCGCGGCACACCCCGGATCGCAGGGCGTTTGCTGCGGCGGGTGGTGGATTTTGCCATTGTCGAAGGCGACGGGCGGATCACCCGCGATCTGGCGGACGGGGCTTTGACCCGGCTGGGCGTGGACAATCTGGGGCTGGACGGGGCGGACCGGCGGTATCTGAAGCTGATCGCCGAGAATTATGCTGGTGGACCTGTGGGGATCGAGACGCTTTCGGCAGCCTTGTCGGAAAGCCGGGATTCGCTGGAAGAAGTGATTGAGCCCTATCTGTTGCAGCAGGGTCTGATCCAGCGCACGCCACGGGGGCGGATGCTGGCGCAGAAGGCGTGGGTGCATCTGGGGATGGCCGCGCCCAAAGGGCAGAGCGATCTGTTTGGTTGATACCGCGCGCTTTAGATTTTAAGCCTTCGGCGAGAGTATTTTTGAAAAGATGAAGGGGCGGGCGTGACTCCGGACCAGATCGAGGCGCTGTTTACCCGCGAAAGCGGTGAGTTTCTGTTTGCGCGCTGGGGGCGGCCCATCGCGCCGATTGTGTTTGGCGTCGAAGACGAGACGCTGGCCACGGTCAAAGGCGCGTTTGAGGCGGTGGTGACGCTGGCCGGTCACAAGATGGCCGAGACCGACCCGGAACTGGGCGCCAACTGCATGGTCTTCTTCTTTCGCGACTGGCAGGAACTGCTTGAGGTGCCCGATCTGGATCGGCTGATCCCCGATCTGGCCCCGCTGGTCGAACGGCTTGTGGCGGCGGATGCCAATCAGTATCGCATCTTCCGGTTCGAAGAAGACGGCGCGATCCGCGCAGCCTTTGTATTCCTTTGCATGGACGGGGAGTTGTCCAAGGTTCCGGCGGAAACCCTTGCGCTCAGTCAGGTGGTGCAGACCATCCTGCTGTGGTCTGATGCTGCCTTTCGCAGCAAATCTCCGCTGGCGATTGCGGGTGAGGCGACGATCCTGCGCCCCGAGATTGCGGCGTTGATCCGGGCCGCCTATGATCCGGTGTTGCCTGACGCGGCGCGTGACCCGTCCCATGCGTTGCGCATGTTTGCCCGGCTGGAGTTGCCGCAATGAAGCATAGCTTTCCGGTCCGTGTGTATTACGAGGATACCGACATGGGCGGTGTCGTCTATCACGCGAATTATCTGCGCTATATCGAACGGGCGCGGTCGGACTGGGTGCGGAAACTGGGCAATGATCAGAATGCGATGCGGGACGAGGGCATCGTTTGGGTCGTGCGGCGGCTCGAGGCCGATTACCTGTCGCCTGCGAAGTTTGACGACGAGTTGATAGTCGACACCAAAGTGGTCGATGTCTCGGGCGTGCGCCTGACGATGGCGCAGCTTGTCCGGCGCGGCGAGACCGAGATTTTCCGCGCCACCGTCACCGCCGTCTGCATCAACAGCGCAGGCAAGCCAATCCGGCTTCCGGCAGAGATTCGCGCATTGATGTAACAATTTGCGGGGCCGGGGTGGTTCTGTTGGCTTTTCGCCCCCAACTGCGTTAGCGTTTGGCAAAACAAGGCCAAACGAATGGCTGTCAGGCAAAACAAAGAGCAGGTTCATGGAAGCTGAAACGCTGGTTCTGGCGCAGGAGATCGATTTCTCTCTGTGGGGGCTGTACGCCCGTGCGACATTTATCGTCAAACTGGTAATGCTGATGCTGGTCGCTGCATCCTTTTGGTCCTGGGCGATTATCATTCAGAAACTCATCAACTACCGGGCCGCGCGGCGCGAGGCGCAGGTGTTTGATGAAAGCTTCTGGTCAGGCAACCCTTTGGACGAGTTGTTCGAGCAGATCGGAACCCGGCCCGATGGCAGTTCCGAGAAGATTTTTGCCGCCGGGATGATCGAATGGCGCAGGTCCCATCGCAATGATGGGGGGCTGATCGCGGGGGCGACTGCGCGGATCGACCGGTCGATGGATGTGGCCATCGCGAAGGAATCCGAGACTTTGCAAAAGGGGCTGCCGGTTTTGGCAACCGTTGGCTCGACCGCCCCGTTCATTGGGCTGTTCGGCACCGTCTGGGGCATCATGAACGCCTTTATCGAGATTGCCGAGCAGCAAAACACCAACCTCGCCGTTGTCGCTCCGGGTATTGCCGAGGCGCTGCTGGCCACCGGTCTGGGTCTGCTGGCGGCGATCCCGGCGGTGATCTTCTACAACAAGCTCAGCGCGGATAGCGACCGTATCGTTGGCGGGTATGAGGCGTTTGCCGATGAGTTCGCCACCATCCTGTCGCGCCAGTTGGACAGCTGACGATGGGCGCGGCGGTTCAGCAACCCTCGGCCGGGAAAGGGCGCAGGCGCGGGCGGCGGCGTGGCCGCGCGCAGCCGATGTCCGAGATCAACGTGACGCCGTTTGTGGACGTGATGCTGGTGCTGCTGATCATCTTCATGGTGGCCGCGCCGTTGCTGACGGTAGGCGTGCCGGTGGACCTGCCGAAGACGGCAGCCAGTGCGCTGCCGGGGGATAGCGAAGAACCGCTGACAGTGACTCTGACAGCCGATGGCCGGGTGCAAATCCAGACCACCGATGTTCTGCGCGAAGAATTGATTGGCAAGCTGCGCGCCATCGCGGCCGAGCGCAGCAGTGATCGTGTGTTCCTGCGTGCGGATGGGGCCATCCCCTACGCGCAGGTCATGCAGGTCATGGGTGCGCTGAATGCGGGCGGGTTTTCCAATGTGGGTCTTGTGACGGATACCGGCGGGCCAACGCTGGATGATGGGTAAAGGTGAGGTGGCGCGGTGGATACCGGCACCAGGATTTCGGCGATTGCGCATGTCGGCCTGATTGGCTGGGCGCTGTTTGGCGGCGCGTTCCGGTCCGAACCGCTGCCGATGGCCGTGCAGGATGTGTCCGTGATCTCGGCTGAGCAATTCGCCGCGATGACCGCGCAGCGCGATGCGCCCGAGGTGCCGGTGACGCCATCGGCTTTGCAACAGCCGCCGGAACCGGAAGCCGAAGCCGGTGCGCCTGAGCAATCGCAGGAGGTCGAGCCGCAGCCCGAGCCCGTGACCCCGCCCGAGCCAGAGCCTGAAACCGTGCCGGAAACGGTTGAGGCCCCGCCTGAACCGGAGTTGCCTGAGGAACCTCCGGTTCTGACCGAACCAAAGCCCGAGATTGCCGCGCTGCCGGTCCCGCCCGGACCCGAGGCGCAGCCAAGCCCCTCGGACCGGGTCGCACCCGAGCCGGTTGCGCCCCCGCCGCCCGAGGCCAAGCCGGATGAGGTGGAAACGCCGCCGGTTTCACTGGACGAAGGGGCGGAGACCCAGCAGGAACAGCAGGATCAAACCGCGCGGGAAGAGGCTCAGCCAGAGATTGTGACCGAGGCTGAGGAAACCGAGGAGCAATCGCCGCTGACCTCGCCCCGTCCCCGCGTTCGGCCAAACCGGCCGACCCCGCCGCCCGAACCCGTGGTGGCTGAAGCGCCCGAGCCAGAGGCCACACCGCAAGCCGACGAGGCCGCCATCAACGATGCGCTGGCCGAGGCGTTGGGCGACAGCAGCGCGCCCTCGGGCCCGCCGCTGACCAGCGGGGAAAAGGACGCGATGCGTCTGGCGGTTTCGCAGTGCTGGAACGTAGGGTCGCTGTCCACGGATGCGCTGAACGTTGTGGTGGTTGTCGGGTTTTCCCTAACACCCGACGGTAAGGTCGTTGGGGGCAGCCTGCGTATGATCGACAGCTCTGGTGGTTCTGCCGGTGCCGCAAAACAAGCCTATGAGGCCGCCCGCCGCGCAATCCTGCGCTGTGGCGCGAAAGGATACGATCTGCCTGCTGACAAATATGCGCAGTGGCAGGATATTGAGATTACATTCAATCCCGAGAGGATGCGGATCAAATGATGAAACTTCTGACCGGCCTCTTTGTTGGCCTGACCCTGATGGCGGCTCCGGTATACGCGCAAAGCGGGCCGCTGCGATTGGAACTGGACCAGGGGATCATCGAACCCTTGCCATTCGCGGTGCCAGATTTCGTGCCCGACGGTCCGGCGGCAACGCAATATGCCACGGATATTTCGCGTGTGGTGGCGTCAGACCTGACCGGGACGGGGCTGTTCCGCGAAATCTCCTCGGATGCGTTCATCAGCCGGGTCAGCAGTTTCGACGCGCCGGTGCAGTTTGCCGACTGGAAGGCCATCAATGCCGAGGCTTTGGTGACGGGGGCCGTCAACGTCTCGGGCAACCGGCTTACGGTGCGGTTCCGGGTGTGGGATGTGTTCTCGGGTCAGGAACTGGGCAATGGTCTGCAATTTGCAGGCACGACCGAGGGCTGGCGGCGCATGGCGCATAAGGTGGCGGATCAGGTCTACAGCAGGGTGACGGGTGAGGGTGGCTATTTCGACAGCCGCGTTGCCTTTGTCTCGGAAAGCGGGCCGAAGGATCAGCGGCTCAAGCGGCTGGCGATCATGGATTATGACGGCGCGAATGTGCAGTACCTGACTGACAGCGCCGCCATCGTGCTTGCGCCGCGCTTTTCGCCCGCCGGCGACCGGCTGCTGTATACCAGCTACGAATCCGGCAGCCCGCGCATCTATGTGCTGGACATTGACCGCGTAAAACCGCAGGTGCTGAACACCCCTGGCGGTACGATGAGCTTCTCGCCCCGCTTCTCGCCGGATGGCCGGTCGATTGTCTATTCGCTGATCCAGGGCGGCAACACCGACCTTTGGAAGATGGATCTGGCCTCGGGGCAAAGCACGCGGCTGACAAACACGCCCGCGATTGAAACCGCACCCAGCTATTCGCCCGATGGCAGCCAGATCGTGTTCGAAAGCGACCGGTCCGGTACGCCGCAACTGTATATCATGCCCTCAACCGGGGGTGAGGCGACCCGGATCAGCTTTGGGCAGGGCCGCTATGGCACGCCGGTCTGGTCGCCGCGGGGCGATCTGGTTGCGTTCACCAAGCAGAACAAGGGCCGGTTCCATATCGGCGTAATGCGCACCGATGGCAGCGAAGAACGCCTGTTGACCTCGTCCTTCCTGGACGAAGGCCCGACATGGTCACCGAACGGGCGTGTCATCATGTTCACCCGCGAAACGCAGGGCGCAAGCGGTCGGGCGACGCTCTATTCGGTGGATATCTCGGGCCGGAACCTGCGGCCTGTGCGCACGCCAGATGGCGGCAGCGATCCGTCCTGGGGGCCGCTGCAGAATTGATCGCCGCCTAGGCGCGGCAAAGTTCACAAGAAACCGCCTCTGTGGTAGACAGGCGGCAATAAAACAAAACACGAGGCACTTGAGATGAACGTATTGGGCAAAATTCTTGCAGTGGGCGCGCTGGGCGCGATGGCTGCCTGTACCAGCAACGATCCTTCGGCATTGGGCGGCGGGGGCGCAGGCGGCAGTGGCTCGATCCTGCCGGGCTCGCCCAGTGATCCGCGCTCGCCTGCGTATTTCCAGCAAACCGTTGGGGACAGGGTGTTGTTCGCGGTGGATCAGTCGACCCTGACGCCGCAGGCACAGACGGTTCTGCAGGGTCAGGCGGACTGGCTGCTGGCGAACCCGGATTATGTGGCGACCATTGAAGGTCACGCAGATGAGCAGGGGACGCGGGAATACAACCTTGGGCTTGGTGCAAAGCGGGCCAATGCGGCCAAGGAATTCCTGATCTCGCGCGGGGTTGCGGGCAACCGTCTGACCACCGTCAGCTATGGCAAGGAACGCCCGATCGAGATTTGCAGCACCGAGGAATGTTATTCCAAGAACCGCCGTGCGGTGACGGTGCTGACCGGTTCAACCTTGGGGTAAGACGATGAAACTTGTTGGATGGGTTCTGGCAGCGGTGGTCGCGACCGCTGGCGTGGCAAAGGCGCAGGATCAGCAGACTCTGGCGGATATCCGGCAGGAACTGACGGTGCTGCATGTGGAAATCCAGCGCCTGAAGCGCGAGTTTTCGACCACCGGCTCTCCCGCGCCTGACCTGTCCGGCAGTTCGATACTGGAGCGGGTTGATGCGATTGAAGCCGAATTGCAACGGCTGACCAGCCAGACCGAGCAGTTGAACCAGCGGGTGCAGAACATCGTCACCGATGGGACCAATCGGATTGGTGATCTGGAATTCCGTCTGGTTGAACTGGAAGGCGGCGATTTGTCGTCGCTGGGCGAAACCTCCACTCTGGGTGGTGACGGACAGACGGCGACCGCCGTTCTTCCGAACCCAACCGAACCGGCAACTGCGGATCAGGGTGAGTTGGCCGTAGGCGAACGCGCCGATTTCGACACCGCCTCTCAGGCTTTGGCGGATGGCGATTTCCAGAACGCCGCGGCTTTGTTCGCGCAGTTCGACACGTCCTATCCCGGCAGCCCGCTTGCGCCCGAGGCGCATCTGAAACGCGGGCAGGCGCTGGAAGGGCTGGGCGACACTCGCGAGGCCGCGCGCGCATTCCTTGCCAGTTTCACCGGCGATTCCGAAGGCGCTTTTGCGCCCGAAGCCCTGTTTGAGCTTGGGGCCGCGCTGGGCCGGTTGGGGCAGACGGATCAGGCCTGCATCACCTTGGGCGAGGTCGGTGTGCGCTTCCCCGCTTCGGCCACCGTATCTCAGGCCAGTCAGGAAATGACGTCGCTGGGATGTACTTGAGCGAGCAGGCCGCCAGCTTACGATCCGAACTGCGCGCGCGGCTGCCCAACCGGCTGCCGAAACGTCTGGGCGTTGCGGTCTCGGGCGGAGGCGATTCCGTCGCATTGATGCACCTGCTGCACGAGATTGCGCAAAGCGAAGAGGTAAAGATTTTCGCAGCCTCCGTCGATCACGGTCTGCGCGCCGCCTCCGTGCAGGAAGCCGAAACCGTCGCCGCACAGGCCGCGCGTCTGGGCATTCCGCATGAAACCCTACGCTGGCAGGGGTGGGACGGGGCCGGAAACCTGCAGGATCAGGCGCGGCAGGCGCGGTATGCGTTGCTGACGGACTGGGCGCGCGACAACGGGATCAGCGCGATTGCACTGGGCCATACCGCCGATGATCAGGCCGAAACGGTTCTGATGCGGCTGGGCCGCGCTGCGGGCGTGACAGGGCTGTCGGCCATGCCGCCCTCGCATCACCGGGGCGGGATCGCGATGCTGCGCCCGATGCTGGGCATCACACGCCGGCAATTGCGGGATTACCTAGCCGAAATCGGGGTCAGTTGGGTCGAGGACCCCTCGAATCACGACAGCCGGTTTGACCGTATCAAGGCGCGGCAGGCGTTGGACGGATTGAAACCGCTGGGAATTTCAGCGGAAACCCTGTCTCGGGTTGCTGAAAATTTAGCACAAGCCCGTGAGGCTTTGGCCATCTTTACGCAGGAATCCGCCCGCAATGTGGCCTTGGTCGATGCCGGGGACGTGTTGTTGGACCGCGCCGGGTTTGCGGCCCTGCCTGCCGAGATTCGCCGCCGGTTTATGCTGGGCTGCATTGGGTGGATCGCAGGTCCGGGATACCCGCCCCGGCAGACTGCCGTCGATCAGGCGATACACGCGCTGGAGAGCGGGCAGGCGGGGGCCATTGGGGGCTGCCTTTTGGTTCCGCAGGCGGAAAAAACGCGGATTTGCAGGGAGTTCAAGGCCGTCGACGGGGTTAGGGCCGCCATCGGTCAGCGGTGGGACGGACGGTGGGTGCTGACCGGCCCGGAAACCGTGGGGGCCGAGGTCCGCGCGCTTGGCGAAAAGGGGCTGCCGATGCTGCCGGATTGGCGCGCAACAGGGTGGCCGCGCCTTGCGCTGCAATCCACCCCGGCGCTTTGGCAGGGGGACACGCTGCTGTCGGCACCATTGGCCGGGTTTGCAAACGGATGGCGTGCCGATCCGGCGCCTGAGTGGCCCGAGTTCCACGCTTCGTTTTTATCGCATTGAACCTGCCACAATCATCTCTATTTTAAGTAGCAACCCGGCAGGTCCCCATCTGCCGAAATCTTTTGGGAGATTTTCCTTGGGCAACGCTCGTAACATCGCCTTCTGGGTCGTTCTGTTTCTGCTGATCCTTGCACTGTTCAATCTGTTCAGCGGACCGGGCGGAACGCTTCAGAGCAATGAAAGAACCTATTCCGACTTTGTCAGCGCCGTGCAGGGCGGTGAGGTCAAGAATGTGACCCTCGATGGTGAGCAGATTCGCTACACCACCCAAGGCGGCGGCACCTATGTCACCATCAAGCCGGGCGATGCCGAGGTCACGAAACTGCTGATCGACGAAAACATCCCCGTACGGGCTGAGAAACAGCAGCAGTCGGGTTTTCAGTCGTTCCTGATCACGCTCTTGCCCTTCCTGCTGCTGATCGGTGTCTGGGTCTATTTCATGAACCGGATGCAGGGCGGCGGCAAAGGCGGGGCGATGGGCTTTGGCAAGTCCAAGGCCAAGATGCTGACCGAAAAACATGGCCGCGTGACCTTTGACGACGTTGCGGGCATCGACGAGGCCAAGGAAGAGCTGGAAGAGATCGTGGAATTCTTGCGCAACCCGCAGAAATTTTCGCGGCTCGGCGGCAAGATTCCGAAGGGCGCGCTGCTGGTTGGCCCTCCGGGTACCGGTAAGACGTTGCTGGCGCGCGCGATTGCGGGTGAGGCGGGTGTGCCGTTCTTCACCATTTCGGGCTCGGATTTCGTTGAGATGTTCGTGGGTGTCGGTGCATCCCGTGTGCGCGACATGTTCGAACAGGCCAAGAAGAACGCGCCCTGTATCGTGTTCATTGACGAGATTGACGCTGTGGGCCGTCATCGTGGTGCCGGTTACGGCGGCGGGAACGATGAGCGCGAACAGACCCTCAACCAGTTGCTGGTCGAGATGGACGGGTTCGAGGCCAATGAAGGCGTGATCATTCTGGCCGCCACCAACCGTAAGGACGTGCTGGACCCCGCGCTGCTGCGTCCGGGCCGTTTCGACCGGAACGTGACCGTTGGCAACCCAGACATCAAAGGGCGCGAGAAAATCCTTGGCGTGCACGCGCGCAAGACGCCCTTGGGCCCCGACGTCGATTTGCGCATCATCGCGCGCGGGACGCCGGGTTTCTCGGGTGCCGATCTGGCGAACCTCGTGAACGAGGCTGCGCTGATGGCCGCCCGCGTGGGCCGTCGCTTTGTCACCATGGAAGACTTTGAGAACGCGAAAGACAAGGTGATGATGGGGGCCGAGCGCCGCTCGATGGTGCTGACCCAGGACCAGAAGGAAAAGACCGCCTATCACGAGGCTGGCCATGCCGTTGTCGGCATGACGCTGCCGCTGTGCGATCCGGTCTACAAGGCCACGATCATCCCGCGCGGCGGTGCGTTGGGCATGGTGGTCAGCCTGCCCGAGATGGATCAGTTGAACTATCACCGCGACGAGTGTGAACAGAAACTGGCGATGACCATGGCCGGTAAAGCCGCCGAGGTTATCAAATACGGTGAGGATCATGTCTCGAACGGCCCCGCCGGTGACATCATGCAGGCCAGCCAGTTGTCGCGCGCGATGGTGATGCGGTGGGGCATGTCGGACAAGGTCGGCAATATCGACTATGCCGAGGCGCATGAAGGCTATTCCGGTAACACCGCCGGCTTCTCGGTCTCGGCCCATACCAAGGAACTGATCGAGGAAGAGGTCAAGCGCCTGATCCAGCAGGGATATGAACGTGCGCACCAGATCCTGACCGAGAAAAACGAGGAATGGGAACGTCTGGCGCAGGGGCTGCTGGAATACGAAACCCTGACCGGTGACGAGATCAAGCGCGTCATGAATGGCGAATCGCCGACCGAGGGTGATGACGAAGGCGACAGCCCCGATGAGGGCAGCGCGCCCAGCGTCACCGCCATTCCCAAGACCAAGGTCAAGAAATCCCCGCCCGAAGGCGGGATGGAGCCGGAACCGACGGCTTAAGCGAACCAGACCCGGGCACTGTCCCGGGTCTTTTCTTTTCGTCCTGTCTGAATTCTAGTGGCCGCCTGAAACGGTCAGAGAAAAGGGACAATCATGCCGGTCTTGCGCGAAACGGAATTTACGGGCGAAGTCGTGTGGCTGGGCCATGTCCCTGCGGGCAAGTCCATCCGGGCCGAGGCGGTCGATGGCTTGTCGCTGGATTTCTCGGGTAACCAGGGCGAGCGGCATGAAGGCGTCAATCGGGCGTCCTGCGTGCGGATGCAGAACATCTACCCGCAGGGCACCGAAATCCGCAATGTGCGGCAATTGTCGGTGCTGTCCGAGGAAGAGATGCAGGCGACAGCGGCTGAGATGGGTCTGGAAAGCCTCGACCCGTCCTATCTGGGGGTCAGCATCCTGTTGCGCGGCATCCCCGATTTCACCCATATCCCGCCCTCCTCGCGCCTGCAGGGGCCGGATGGGGTGACAATCACGGTGGATATGGAAAACCGCCCCTGCGTGATCCCCGGCCGCGAGGTCGAGGCTGACCTGCCCGGCCACGGTGCCGCCTTCAAACCGGCGGCAAAGGGGCGGCGCGGTGTGACCGCATGGTTCGAGCGGCCCGGAGAATTGAAGCTGGGCGATCAAATGAAGCTGTTCGTTCCCGATCAGCGCGCCTGGGCACCTTAAGATACAGGTTTTCCGATGGGAAACGATCATTGCCACGCGATGCCAACCTGTAATTGACGCCACGCCGTTTCGCGGCATGAATATGTCGGAATCCATATCCATTGCGTTTGTACACAACGGTATGGATTGCACAGCGCTGACGCTCTGCGTCGGTTTCGCACGGCATTCAATCAGGGACCCTGCCCAATGAGCTACAAATCCGACATCGAAATCGCCCGCGAGGCGAACAAGAAACCGATCCAGGAAATCGGTGCCAAGCTGGGCATCTCCAGCGACGATCTGCTGCCTTACGGCCACGACAAGG